>CP140043.1 GCA_039830055.1 Buchnera aphidicola (Schlechtendalia peitan)
ATGTTATTAAAGAAAAACTTTGATGTTATAATAGTAGGTGGAGGTCACGCGGGAACTGAAGCAGCATTAGCTTCTTCTAGGATGAAAAGTTCTACTTTACTAATTACTCAAAACATGGATACTATTGGAGCATTATCTTGTAATCCTGCTATCGGAGGAATTGGAAAAAGTCAATTAGTAAAAGAAATTGATGCTTTAGGTGGAATTATGGCGAGAGCTATTGATCAATCAGGTATTCAATTTAGAATATTGAATTCTACAAAAGGACCTGCAGTTCGTTCTACAAGAGCTCAAGCAGATAGAAAAATTTATAGTAAAATTATTAAAAACTTTATTAAATTACAGGATAAATTATCAGTATTAGAAGGAGAAGTAAAAGATCTTATTGTTGACAATTATTGTTCAAAGGGAATTTTGATGAACGATGGTACAAAAATATTTGCACGATCAGTTATTTTGACTGTTGGTACTTTTTTAAATGGAAAAATTTATATTGGCTTAAATAGTTTTAGTGGTGGTAGAATAGGAGATCGTGCTTCTATTGATTTAGCATGTCGATTACGAGAATTGCCTATTAACATGTCAAGATTAAAGACAGGGACGCCACCTCGATTAGACAGAAGAACTATTAATTTTGAAAAATTACAACCTCAATATAGTGATAATCCTTTACCTGTTTTTTCCTTTATAGGAAATGTTTCAGAACATCCAAAACAAATACCATGTTATATAACACATACTAATAGTAAAACACATTCTATTATAAACGATAATCTTCATTACAGCGCAATGTATTCAGGTATACTTAAAGGAATTGGTCCTCGTTATTGTCCTTCTATTGAAGATAAAATAATTCGATTTTCTGAAAAATCTTCGCATCAAATTTTTTTAGAACCAGAAGGTTTATCTGGAATTGAAATATATCCTAATGGTATTTCTACCAGTTTACCTCATGAAGTTCAAGAGAAAATGATTAAATCAATAAAAGGTTTAGAAAATGCTAAAATTATTCGTCCTGGATATGCTATTGAATATGATTACTTTGATCCGAGACATTTGAAGTTAACTTTAGAAAGTAAACTTATATCAGGTTTATTCTTAGCTGGGCAAATTAATGGTACCACAGGTTATGAAGAAGCTGCTGCTCAGGGATTGCTCGCTGGAGTAAATGCATCTTTATATACATCGAATAAAGATGGATGGTTTCCTAAACGCAATGAAGCTTACTTGGGCGTACTAATAGATGATCTGTGTACAAAGGGCACAAAGGAACCTTATCGTATGTTTACTGCAAGAGCTGAATATCGTTTAACACTGAGAGAAGATAATGCTGATTTACGTTTAACTGAAATTGGGAGACGATTAGGTTTAATAGGTGAAAAGAGATGGAATCGTTTAAATCAAAAATTAAATAATATTAAAAATGAATTAAAACGTTTAAAAGAAATAACCATCAATCCTAATTCAAATGACATTAAAAAATTAAATTTATTTTTAAAAACAGATTTAAATATTAAATTAAATGCAAGGGATTTATTAAAACGTCCAGAAGTCACATATCATTATTTAATGTCTTTAACAAGTTTTGGGCCAGGTATACAAGATTTAGAAGCAACACAACAAATAGAGATTCAAGAGAAATATAAAGGATATATACTTCGACAAAAAAAAGAAATTGTCCAACAGCTTAACAAAGAAAATATTATACTTTCTAAAATAAAAGATTATTATGATGTTAAGGGTTTATCTAATGAAGTAATATTAAAATTAAATTATTATAAACCATATTCTATTGGACAAGCATCTCGGATTTCTGGTATTACACCAGCAGCTATCTCAATTTTATTAATTTATTTAAAAAAAAATTATAAATAAAAAATATTGAACAGTTTATGCTAATTAATTGATGTTTTTAAAACACTATTCACAAACAATATAAAAAAATATCACATTAAAATAAAATTAAGATATTTAATTTTTGTATGTTTTTAAATTTGTAATTTTAAATAAAAATTTAATATTTTTTATGCTAGATAAATCAAATTAATACCGATTGCTTATAGAAAAAATTATTAAAATATATTTCTATGCAATAAAATGTTTTAAATATCAACTATTTTTATATAATATATTTTTTAAAATTTAAATCATTTCAAAAGGTAATACCTAAAATGATTTTAGACAAAGATTTTAATTTATCACAATATATTAATCATCATTTGCACCACTTACAGTTAAATTTGTGTACTTTTAAAATATCGAGTTTAAATGAAAATTTTACTAATTTTTGGACTATAAATATTGATTCAATGTTTTTTTCTATTATTCTAGGATTAATATTTTTAATTTCTTTTTTTAAAATTTCAAACAATTGTAATAGCCAATTTCCTAATAAAGTGCAAGTAGCTCTTGAATTAATCGTTACTTTTGTTAATAAAAGTGTTAAAGATACCTGTAAAAACTCCAATACATTACTTGCGCCCTTGTCTTTAACAATTTTTTCTTGGATTTTTTTAATGAATTTGATGGATCTTTTACCAATTGATTGTATACCATTAATATGTAATTATTTTTTTGGCTTTTCAATTATCAGAGTTGTTCCAACAGCTGATATTAACATCACTATTTCAATGGCATTAGTTATTTTTAGTTTAATTATTTATTATGGTATTAAAGTAAAAGGTATAAATAAATTTCTAAAAGATTTTGTAGTACAACCTTTTCAGCATCCATTATTTTTTATCTTTAATTTTTTGTTAGAAGTAATAGGACTATTATCTAAACCAATTTCCTTAGGATTACGTTTATTTGGGAATATGTATGCTGGAGAAATGATTTTTATTTTAATTTCAGGATTATTACCATGGTGGATGCAATGGTTTTTAAGTCTTCCTTGGGCTATTTTTCATGTATTAATCATTTTACTTCAATCTTTTATATTTATGACATTAACGATAGTATATCTATCTTTAATTACTAAAGAACATTAAGATAATATCTAGTTAAAATTCATCAAGGAAACTAATATGCAAAGTATAAATTCAGATATGCTTTATATGTCAGTGGCTGTAATGATAGGATTAGCTGCAATAGGTGCAGCAATTGGAATCGGAATACTGGGTAGTAAATTTTTAGAAGGAGTTGCGCGACAACCAGATTTAGTTCCTTTATTACGCACTCAATTTTTTATAATTATGGGATTGGTAGATGCTATTCCAATGATTGCTGTAGGATTAGGTTTATATATGTTATTTGCAATCGTATAGTATTTTATATATCTAATATTAATTTATGTTTTATTCTTCATATAATCTTTACGTTATCTATTTTAAGTTAGCGTAGAGATATATATTTTTATAAATGGGAAGATTATGAATCTTAATGCAACTATTTTAGGTCAAGCTATTTCATTTCTTTTATTTACATTTTTTTGTATGAAATATATATGGCCCTCTATTATGCTTACTATAAATAATAGACAAAAAGAAATATCTGATTCTTTGTCATATATTACCAGTAGTAAAAAAGAATTAGAGTCTTATCGAGAAAAAATGCATCATGAAGTTAACATTATAAAAAAACAAACACGTGAAATGATAGATCAAGCTACACAAAAAAAAGATATGATCTTAAAACAAGCTGATATAGAGGCAAAAGAAAAAAAAGAAAAAATTTTAAGCAAAGTAAAATCTGAAATTGCGATAGAATACCAAAAACTGAAAAATCAATTAATAAAAGATACTAGTCAAATTGCAATAAATATTTCTAAAAAGATATTGGATAATAATATTAGTAATAAAACAGTAAAAAATATTGTTAATGATTTAATTCACAAGTTATAAAGTAGGGTAATTAATTAATGATGTCATTTAAAAGTATTGCACATCCATATGCTAAAGCAATCTATGAATTTTCGATTGATCATCGATCACTTGATATTTGGAAAAATATGCTAGAACATATGGTAAATATGTCTAATCATAAAGAAATAAAAAAAATAATTTTAAGTATGTCTTTTTTTCAACAATTAGCTGATTTTTTTATTTCTATTTGTGGTGATAAAATTAATAAATATGGACGAAATTTTATTAAAATTTTAGTGCATAATAGACGTTTAATACTATTAGAAGATATATATGAAGAATTTATTCTATTATATAATAATTATAAAAACATCATATGTATTAAAGTTGTTTCTGCTTATCCTCTACAAAAAAAACAAATAAGTTATATTCGTAAAATTTTAAAAGAACGTTTTCTAAAAAATATTAATATAATTTGCGAAATTAATAAAAATTTAATAGATGGACTAATTATAAAATTTAACGATATAGTTATTGATTTATCTGTTCAATATCAATTAAAAAATTTATTACATTTTTTACAATATTAAGGGAATACAAGCATGCAATTGAATTCTAGCGAAATTAGCGAATTAATAAAAAAAAGAATTTCCCAATTTAATATTACTCATGATACTTACAATGAGGGTGTAATAACTTCAGTAAGTGATGGAATTATAAAAATTTATGGTTTATCTAATGCTATGCAAGGAGAAATGCTTTTATTAGCTGATAATCAATATGCTATTGCATTAAATTTGGAAAAAGATTCTGTAGGTGCAATAGTAATGGGTGAATATAGATATATTTCTGAAGGAACTACAGTAAGATGTACTGGTCGTGTTTTTGAAGTTCCAGTAGGTCTTAATTTTTTAGGACGTGTAGTGAACGCTTTAGGAATGCCTATTGATGGAAAGGGTGTTATTAAAGAAACGAAATTTTCTCCAATAGAGGTTTGCTCTCCTGGTGTTATTGATAGAGAAAAAATAAATCAACCATTACAAACAGGTTATAAATCAATTGATGTAATGATTCCTATAGGACGTGGGCAACGTGAATTAATTATAGGAGATCGCCAAACTGGAAAAACATCATTAGCTATTGATACAATTATTAATCAAAAGTTTTTTAATGTAAAATGTATTTATGTTGTTATAGGACAAAAATTTTCTACTGTTTCTCATGTTGTTAAACAATTAGAAGATCATGATGCATTAAGTTATACTATTGTTATAGTTGCATCTGCTTCTGAAGCAGCTTCTTTACAATATTTAGTTCCATATTCTGGGTGTACTATGGGTGAGTATTTTAGAGATTGTGGAGAAGATGCATTGATTGTTTATGACGATTTGTCAAAACATGCGATAGCGTATAGACAAATATCTTTGTTATTAAGACGACCTCCAGGCCGAGAGGCTTTCCCAGGCGATATTTTTTATTTACATTCTAGATTATTAGAAAGGTCATGTAAAGTAAATAATTTATATCTTAATAAAATTATGAAAGTAGAAAATATAAATAAAACAGGTTCATTGACAGCATTACCTATTATTGAAACTCAGGGGGGGGACGTTTCTTCATTTATACCTACTAATGTTATTTCTATTACCGATGGACAATTATTTTTAGAATCAAATTTATTTAATTCTGGAATTCGTCCAGCTATTAATCCTGGAATTTCAGTATCTCGAGTAGGTAGCTCTGCTCAACATAAAATTATTCAGCAAGTATCGTCTGGAATTCGTACAGCTTTAGCTCAATATCAAGAATTAGCTTCTTTTTCACAATTTTCATCTGATTTAGATGAAGTAACTCGAAATCAACTAGTTTATGGTAAAAAGTTAATCGAAATTTTAAAACAAAAACAGTATAAACCAATGTCAATTTCAGAACAAGCACTAATTTTTTATGCAGCTGAGCAAGGTTTTATAGATGATGTTAATTTAAATAAAATAAAAGATTTTGAAAGATTGTTAATTTCTTATTCTAATGAGAAATTTTCTGATTTTATGCAAGGCATTAATATTACCGGTGATTTTAATACAATTATTAAAAATAAAATTATTACTATAATAAAATCTTTTAAATCGTCTCAATATTGGTAATTTTTTAATAATAACTATTATATAAATGGTGAAAAATATGTCTGAAATCAAAGAAATTCGAAATAAAATAAATAGTTTAAATAGTACAAAAAAAATTACAAAAGCTATGGAAATGGTTTCTATTGTAAAAATGAAAAAATCAGAAATTAAAATGAACTCTAAACGTCCATATTTAATAACTATAAAAAAAATTATCAATAATATTATATACAATAATGCTAAATATAAACATGAATTTTTAGATAAAAGATTTACAAAAAGTATTGAAATTATTGTTATTTCAACAGATCGAGGTTTGTGTGGTAATTTAAATATACTACTTTTTAAAAAAATCATACAATTTATTAAAAATAATAAAGATAAAAATGTTATTAATAATTTATTTATTTTAGGACTAAAAGGAGCATCATATTTTAAATCTTTATCTTATAATGTAAGACATTATAGAAGAATGTTAAAAAGTAATTATACTTTGTCTGATTTTTTAGAATTTATTCAAATTCCATTACAACGTTATAGAGAAAGAAAAATTGATAAATTATTTCTTGCATACAACACGTTTAAAAGTACTTTAACTCATATACCTACAATTATACAATTATTGCCGTTATCTCAAGAAAAATTGAATAATAATTATTATTGGGACTATATATATGAATCTAATTCAGAAGATTTATTAGATACATTGTTAAATGATTATATAAAATTTCAAATATATCAGGCTATTTTAGAAAATCATACATGTGAACAAGCATCTCGAATGATAGCAATGAAACAAGCAACAGATAATAGTAAGGATTTAATAAAGCAATTAAATATTATTTATAATAAAGCGCGTCAAGATAATATTACTCAAGAGTTAACTGAAATTGTTTCAGGTGCTGCTGCAGTTTCGTTATATTAATAGATAGTAAGGAGTATACTTGAATATGGCTCTTGGAAAAATAGTTCAAATTATTGGTGCTGTAGTTGATGTTGAATTTCCTTATGATCAAGTACCAAAAATATATAATGCGTTATCTGTTCAACATAAAGAGATAAAAATAGTTTTAGAGGTACAACAACAACTGGGATCAGGTATAGTTAGAACAATTTCAATGGGTTCTTCGAATGGATTAACGAGAGGTTTATCAGTTTTAGATTTAGGTCATGGTATTAAAGTTCCTGTAGGCACGTCAACATTAGGTAGAATTATAGATGTACTAGGTCATCCTATAGATATGAATGGGCCATTGCGTAATAAAGATGATAATGCAATAGAATACTGGGAAATTCATCGATCAGCACCTGGATATGAAGAACAATTAAATTCATATACAATTTTAGAAACAGGTATTAAGGTAATCGATTTAATTTGTCCTTTTTCAAAAGGAGGAAAGGTTGGTTTATTTGGAGGTGCTGGAGTAGGAAAAACGGTAAATATGATGGAATTAATTAGAAATATTGCCTTAAAACATAAAGGATATTCAGTCTTTACTGGTGTAGGAGAAAGAACGAGAGAAGGTAGTGATTTTTATCGTGAAATGAAAGATTCTAATGTTTTAGATAAAGTTTCTCTAGTATATGGTCAAATGAATGAACCTCCTGGAAATAGGTTACGGGTAGCATTTACTGGATTAACTATAGCGGAAAAATTTAGGGACGAAGGTAAAGATGTTTTATTATTTATTGATAATATATATCGTTATACTTTAGCTGGCACAGAAGTATCAGCATTATTAGGACGTATTCCTTCTGCTGTTGGATACCAACCTACCCTATCTGAAGAAATGGGTTTATTACAAGAAAGAATTACTTCAACAAAATCAGGATCAATTACTTCTATACAAGCTGTATATGTCCCTGCTGATGATTTAACAGATCCTTCTCCAGCTACTACATTTGTACATTTAGATTCCACTATAACGCTTAGTCGTCAAATTGCATCATTGGGTATATATCCCTCTATTGATCCATTGAATTCTACTAGTAGACAATTAGATCCTAAAATTGTAGGACAAGAACATTATGATGTTGCTGTAGGTGTTCAGTCTATTTTACAAAAATATCAAGAACTCAAAGATATTATAACTATATTAGGTATGGATGAACTATCAGAAGATGATAAATTATTGGTTTCGAGAGCTAGGAAAATTCAAAAATTTTTATCGCAGCCGTTTTTTGTAGCAGAGGTTTTTACTGGTATTTTAGGAAAATATGTATCTTTAAGAAATACAATTAATGGTTTTAAAGATATTTTAATGGGTAAATTGGATGATTATCCTGAACAAGCGTTTTATATGGTAGGTTCTATTGAAGAAGTTATAAAAAAATCGAAAAAATTGTAAATTAGGTATAAATTATGACTTTTTGTTTAAACTTAGCAAGCCATTGCGGATATATTTATATTGGACCAATAAATAAAATTCAGGTATCAGGAGAAAAAGGAGAATTAAGTATTTATCCAGGTCATTTACAGTTATTATCGTTTCTTCAATCAGGAATTATAAATTTTTTTGATAAAAATAATAAAAAACATTTTATTTATATATCAGGAGGAATAATAGAAGTTCAACCTAAAATTGTAAATATTATAACTGATATTGCAGTTAAAATTTCAAAGTTTGATAAAACATCAATTGTGATAATAGAAAATAGTATTAGACATGTAATAAATAATAGTTTAATTGTAAATAAGAAGAAATTATTAGAAAAATTGTCTAATATATTTAAAATATATATTAAAGTATAATGTTAAGATTATTTAATATGTAAAATAATGATCAATTAAAAAATTTTATAATTTAGCGGCAGAGAATATGAAGATATAATTGTTCCTGTCGCGTGCTAAGTTGAGTACATAATATTAATGTTAAATATATAATTTTTAAATGATTATATGTAAGATTTATACATCAATATTAGTTGCTTTTAGTGCATGCAATTCTATAAATAATTTTCTAGGTTCTACAGCATCGCCCATAAGAGTATTAAATAATTTATTAGTACTATCAATATTATTAATAGTTACATTAATCATACGTCTAGTATCAGGATTCATTGTTGTTTTCCATAATTGATCTGGATTCATTTCTCCTAATCCTTTATATCTTTGTACAAATACATGTTTTAAAGAATCGTCTATTAATAATTTCAAAGTTTTTTCAAAATTATTAATTGAATAGAATTTTTTATCACGTTCTATAAACATATTATTATTTATTAATTTTTGTAATATTTCTCCTAAAGTACAGATTTTTTGATATTCATGACTATTTAAAAATGTATTATGAAAATTGTATTCTTTCTGCTCTCCATTGATGTTTTTTATAATAACTAATGTATGAGTTTGTGTGATAGAATCATATATGGTATCAAAAGTATAATGAGAATTATCATTTATTTTTACGTTTAAACTATTTGTAAAAATTTTTGCCCAATTGTTTAAGTCTTTTTTATTATTCAATTGATTTAATTTAGGATGATAAAGTAATTCATTTAAGATAGTTAGGGGAAAATTATGATTCATTTGGTTCAATATTGATTGAATAAAATAATATTGTAATATAATTTTTTTTAGTATTTTGGTAGAATTATAGAGTATTTCAGAATTGTTAATAGTTTTCAGTGTTGCTCCTTCTAAGATTAGTTTTATTTTGTATTTTTCCATGGATATATTATCTTTAATATATTTTTCTTTTTTGTATCTTGTGACTTTATATAATGGGGGTTGAGCGATATATAGGTGCCCGCGTTTTATAATTTCAGGCATATATCGATAAAAAAATGTTAATAATAAAGTTCTAATATGCGATCCATCTATGTCAGCATCTGTCATAATAATAATACGATGATATCGTAGTTTTTCTGGGTGATATTCGTTATTTCCTATTCCACATCCTAAAGCTGTTATAAGTGAAGTAACTTCTTGTGAAGATAACATCTTTTCAAATTTTGCTTTTTCTACATTAAGAATTTTCCCTTTAAGAGGAAGAATAGCTTGGTTTTTTCTATTTCTAGCTTGTTTTGCAGACCCCCCTGCGGAATCTCCTTCTACTAAATAAATTTCTGAAAAAACAGGATCTTTTTCTTGACAATCTGCTAATTTTCCTGGCAGCGTTGTTAGATCTGAAAATCCTTTTTTTCTAGTAATTTCTCTAGCACGGCGGGCTGCATTTCTTACTCGAGCAGATTCTAGAATTTTTGTAATGATATTTTTAGCATCGTGCGGATTTTCTAGGAGAAATTCTGTTAAATGTTCATTTACTAGAGATTCTATTGCTGATTTGACTTCTGATGAAACTAATTTATTTTTAGTTTGAGATGAAAATTTTGGATCACTAATTTTAATAGATATAATTGCAATTAGTCCTTCCCGTGAATCTTCTCCGATGATATTTATTTTATTTTTTTTAGTATATCCTTCTTTATCTATGTAGTTGTTTATTGTTCTAGTTAATGCCGATCGAAAACCAGCTAAATGTGTACCTCCATCTTGTTGAGGAATATTATTAGTAAAGCAACATATGTGTTCTTTAAATTCATTATTCCATTGCATAGCGATTTCTACCCCGATATCATCTTTTTTAGATAAGAAGTAAAATATTTTGGAATGGATTAATTTTTTTTGTTTATTAAGAAATTGAATAAATGCTTTTAATCCTCCTTGGTGGTGATAATATTCATGTGCTTTATTACATATATCATATAAATGTATTGATACTTTAGAATTTAAAAAGGATAGTTCTTGTAATCTTTTAGATAAAATGTCAAAATTAAATTTAATAATATTTGTAAAAACATTTAAATTAGGCCAGAAACGTATTTTTGTACCTTTTAGTTTGGTTTGTCCTATGATACTTAATGGACCTTTAGGATTTCCATTGTGATAAATTTGTTGGTATATTTTATTTTCTCGGTAAATATTTAATTCTAATGTTTTAGATAAAGCATTAACTACTGAAACACCTACTCCATGTAATCCTCCAGAGATTTTATAAGAATCACTATCGAATTTTCCTCCAGCATGAAGAACGGTCATAATTACTTCTGCTGCAGAAATGCCCTCTTCATTATGAATATCAGTAGGAATGCCTCTTCCGTCATCTTGAACGGATATAGAATTATCATCATGCATGGTCACTATTATTTCTTTGCAAAAACCAGCTAATGCTTCATCTATAGAATTGTCAACTATTTCAAAAACCATATGATGTAAACCAGTGCCGTCATCTGTATTTCCTATATACATTCCAGGACGTTTTCGAACTGCGTCTAAACCCTTTAATACTTTTATATTAATTGAACTATAAGAATTTGGCATTTTTATTCTTAATAACCTCATGAGACAAGATCAATGTTTTAAATAAGATAAATTATCTTAAATTCTTTTTTTGGCATTGCATAAAATTTTGTATTTATGATTATGTAATATGTATACTTTTAAAAAATATATTATATAAATATATGGTGATTTATATATCATTAAATTATTGTATATTCAATAGTAGTTTTAAATGTATTAAATATATTTCCGAGTATTTATGTTTGTAATGGCATTAAAATGTATATTGATTTATAACTATAATTATTATTTGTATAGTTGTTGTGAATTTGTATACTAGTATTAGAGTTGTTAACTAATAAGCATATTTCATTATTCTTAATTACATTTAAAATATCTAACATATAGTTAGCATTAATAGATAACTCAATATTG
Source organism: Buchnera aphidicola (Schlechtendalia peitan) (assembly GCA_039830055.1). GTDB lineage: Bacteria > Pseudomonadota > Gammaproteobacteria > Enterobacterales > Enterobacteriaceae > Buchnera_B > Buchnera_B aphidicola_BB. The sequence continues at coordinate 11,646 of CP140043.1, forward strand.
GTATTAGTGTAAATTATATTTAAAATTTCATAGGCTTGTTCGTCGTGTTGATTACTAGTGGTTATTTTGAGTTGATATTTGTCGTTTTTAAGTAAAACACCTTGAAACAGCTCGTTTGATAAGATAACTATACGTGATAGCGCTTGTTTAAATAAAAGTGTATCAATAATAATTTTATTATTAGAACATTTAGATATGATAGATGAGTATTTTGGAAAGTGTGCTTGAATTGCTTTGCTAGTAAAGATAACATCATTTATATAAATTTGGAAATAATTTTCATTTATTTTTATAAAAGCTGGTGTTAATGAATCATCTAATAATCGTAATAATTCAATTACTCCTCTTCTTGGTAATATTATTGAATAATATTGACAAGAGTGTTTTAATGGTGTTTTAGATATAGCTATGCGATAACCATCGGTAGCTATTGCATATAAATGCTGATTTTTTATTTCTAGTAATAATCCGTTAAGGAAATATCTTAAATCTTGAACGGCCATAGAAAATTGTGTAATAAAAATTATGTTTTTAAGCATTGTTTGCATTATAGAAAATTCAATTTGATTTTTTATTTTTTCAAAAACAGGAAAATTGGCTGCTGGTAACGTTGCTAACGAATAATAACTATTTTTTGAAAGAATCTTTAACTTATTTTTTTCTAATGATAGAACAATATTAGAATCATTGGGTAATTGACGACATACAGATAATATTTTCTTCCCAGATACTGTAATATTACCTGGTGAATAGGAAAGAATTGCTGACGTTTTTGCTTGAATTTCTAATTCTAAATTAGTAGAAGTTAAAAATAAGGTGTTATCCTTTATTTCTAAAAGAACATTTTCTAATATAGGATGCAAAGTGTTTTTTATTACTAAACTATTTATTTTTTGTAAAGAATTGAGAAGATTTTTTTTTGTTATTTCAAATTTCATAAATTTGTTGATATAGCATTGTAAGTAAATTCGAATATATATTTTTATAATATAGTTTTTTATATTAAGTTATACTATTTTTATATATTTCATTAAAGTTAGATAATTGCTTGTATTAAAAATATATTTTTAGTAAATTACAGTTTATAGAATGATTTTTTTAAACGTATTCGTATAATATAAGTTATTTATATAAGATTAACATTAATAATTATTTTTGTTAAAATTTTGTATAAAGTAGTTTTTAGTAAAATTAGTTTTAAGTTTAGTTCAATAAAAATGTTATATTATAAATAATATCTAATGTTTGATTATTTATTTAATGATCATTTTTATATTAAAGATATTAATAAGTACAATAATTATGAATTCTATTTAGTAGTTTTTGTGAAAAGGTATATTGTGTTAATTAGAATTAATTAATAAAAAATTTAAATTTTTTATCTGAAAAAATTATAACACATTATTTTTAAATATATTTTTTTCATTCAAATATAATGTTTGGTCTTGATGTATTTTTATATTATTTGTATATTTTAAAAATGTTTAAAAATTCAAATGTGATATATAAATATTATAAAGTTTAAATTATTTTAAATATTATTTAAAAATTTTAAAGTTTAAAAATGTATGTATATTATATACATTTTTAAACTTTAAAATTTTTATAAGATAATTTCGACATTATTTATTTTAAAATTAATTTTTAACTATTAATGTTTAAGTTTAAATATAAATACATTAAGATATATTATAGTAGGGAATCATTTGCTTCGATATTAAATTTTTTAAATGCACTATTTTTAAGGTATTTTATATATTTAAAAAAGTAATAAAATACATCATATGTTAAACAAATTATATATTACTTCTGAATTTCTGTTTTTTGTATTAAATTTCTATTTATTTTTTTAGTTTAATAAAATTTTGTAAATATGTATACTACATTTTTTCAGAATAATTAAAGTTATAAAAATATTATTTATTATAATAATTTAGTATAACTACAATTTAATCATGTTAATTATTTGTTAATTTGGTAATTCATTTATTTTATATTGTAAATATTTTAAAATAAAAATTTACAAACATTATATTTCTTTATATTGATGGTATTAATAAAATATAAATTTATTAACAGTCATGTTTATAGATTGGTATTTAAAAATTGTAAATTTAATAATTATAAAATTTTAAATATATAAAAATTATAGGATATTAATAAAATGAAACGTACTTTTCAACCTTCTTTATTAAAAAAACATAAATCTCATGGTTTTAGAGTTCGAATGAGTACAAAAAATGGTCGTCATATTTTAGCACGCCGGAGGGCTAAGCTTAGAATGCGTTTAACAGTATCTTCAAAAAAATAATTATAACAATGACTAATGTTTTTAAAAAAAGAGTAAGATTGTTAAATTCTGCACATTTTAAATATGTTTTCAACAAATTTAATAAAATCTATTGTAAAGAATTAATAATATTAGAACGAACGAATAAATTAACATTTTCGCGTTTAGGAATATGTATATCTAAAAAGAAAATACGACATGCATGTAAAAGAAATCATATTAAGCGAATAATTAGAGAAAGTTTTAGATTAATTCAAAATCAGTTAATTAATTCAGATTTTATAGTAGTTATAAATGCACAGTCTTTAAATATAAGTCAAAAATTGTTAGCAGAAAAAATAGGAAAATTATGGATATATTATTATCAATAATTACTAAATTTATTATTTTAATTGTTCTATTTTATCAGCGTTTTATTAGTATTTTATTTGTACCTCATTGTCGATTTTATCCTACTTGTTCATATTATGCTCTATCTGTATTAAGACATTTTGGATTAATAAAAGGGTGTTTTTTAATTATTAATCGAATTTTGAAATGTCATCCTTTTCATTCTGGTGGTTATGATAATATATCAAAAACAGTTAGAAAAAAAAGAGAACATTAAATATGGATTTGCGACGTGTTTTTTTTATATTAGGATTTTTTATAATTATATTTATAATTTGGAAAATTTGGAAATTTAGTGTTAATTCTTATACAAATCAATCGTTATATCAAAATTATCATGTTAATTCGAAAAATTATCTAAATAAAAATATTATTTCGATTAAAACTGATGTTCTATATATAAAAATTAATTTAGAAGGTGGAGATATTGAACAAGTTAAATTATTAAATTTTAAAAATAAATTAAATTCTTCTGAACCATTGATTTTATTAGATACTCAAGATAACTTTTTATATCAGACAAGAAGTGGATTGATAGGAAAAGATGGTTTAGATAATTGGAATACTATAACGAGACCTGTTTATAAAACTCAATATAAATGTTTTGAATTGAGTAATAGTAAAGAAGAATTGCGAATACCATTAGTTTATACATCACATGATGGAATAAAATACATCAAAACATTTATATTTAAGCCTAAATCTTATGATATAAAAATTGAATATACAATACATAACAATACAAATAGGAATTTAGAAATGTCTATGTTTGGTGGATTAAGACAGACTATTTCAACTCCTGACGATAAAAGTAGCAATAACTTTTATTTACAAACTTTTCGAGGTGCAGCATATTCAACAGATAATACCAAATATGAAAAATATCAATTTGATTCTGTTTTTAGGAAAAAAAAATTGCATGTTATGACACATAATGGATGGATAGCAATGTTACAACAATATTTTGTATCAGCATGGATTCCAAATAATATTCAATTAAATACATTTTATACTAATAATATTGATAGTAATACAATTGAAATTGGGTTTTATTCCAATACAATGTATGTAAATCCAAAAAGCACAATGACATGTAGTTCAAAATTATGGATAGGACCAGAGATACAAGAAAAAATGGCTGTATTAGCACCTAATCTTGATTTAACTGTTGATTATGGATGGTTATGGTTTCTTTCTCAACCTTTATTTAAATTATTAAAATTATTAAATAACATTGTAGGAAATTGGGGTGTATCAATTATTTTAATTACTTTTATTATGAGAGGAGCAATGTATCCTTTAACCAAAGCTCAGTATAAAACTATGTCTAAGATGAAGATTCTGCAACCTAAAATAGACAAAATAAAGCACAATTATAAAAATAATAGACAAAAAATGAGTGAAGAAATGCTAATACTATATAAAAACGAAAAAATTAATCCATTAGGGGGTTGTTTTCCGTTATTAATACAAATGCCTATTTTTTTAGCATTATATTATATGTTAATTAATTCTGTAGAATTGAGGCATGCTCCGTTTATTTGGTGGATTAAAGATTTATCAGGTTCAGATCCATACTATGTGTTGCCTATCTTAATGGGTATTACAATGTTTATTATTCAACAAATTACTCCAACTAATATATCAGATCCTGTGCAAAAAAAGGTGTTATATGTTGTTCCAATAATATTTACTACGTTTTTTTTATGGTTCCCATCTGGATTAGTATTATACTATATTGTTAGTAATTTAGTTACTATTATTCAACAAAAATTAATTTCTAATCAATTTGATAATATTAATAAATAAACAGTTAACATTTAATAAATATTTAAAAAATTGAAAGAATGATTGTATAAAAAATTGTTATATTTTTAAAGGAATATTATTTAGAATATGTTTTTTAAAAACGATACAATCGTATCACGAGTAATGCCTGAAATAAGGTGTAATATTGGAATTATTAGAGTGTCTGGACCTTTAGCATCTAGAGCTTCTATTAAAATTTTAAACAAGATTCCTTTGTCTAGATATGCTTATTATTCTCCATTTTTAGATAAAAATGGTATGATTATAGATCATGGAATTGCTTTATGGTTTCCTAATCCTAATTCTTTTACGGGAGAAGATGTTTTAGAGTTACAAGGACATGGAAATCCAATTATAATTAATATGTTAATTTCTAATATACTTTCTATTCCTAACATTCGTTTAGCAAAACCCGGAGAATTTTCTGAACGAGCTTTTTTAAATGGAAAAATAGATTTAATACAGGCTGAGTCTATAATTGATATAATTAATTCTACTTCTGAACAAGCGATACGTGCTGCATTAAAATCATTGCAAGGATCATTTTCTATACATATCAAAAAAATAGTAAAAAAAATTATTAAGTTTAGAATGATTATAGAAACATTAATTAATTTTTCTGAAGATGACATAGGTTTAGATTATGAATATGATATTGAATATACAATTAACAAATTAATTTTACTATTAAAAAATATTTATAATATTTCTACAAAAAGTAATATTTTACGTGAAGGCATAAAAGTAGTTATATGTGGTTATCCTAATTCAGGAAAATCAAGTTTATTAAATTCTTTATTGTGTTTTGATCGTGCAATAGTTACTAATATTCCAGGTACTACTCGTGATATTATTTATGAAGATGTACATATAAACGGAATGTTATTTCATTTAGTAGATACAGCTGGTTTACGTTTTACTAAAAATGTTATTGAAAAAATTGGAATAAAACTTGCTTGGAAAGAAATAAATTTAGCTGATCACATATTATTTGTAGTTGATGGTGCTTGCGATTTGTATACTCAAAAAAAGAATTATTCTAATTTTATTAAAATATTGTCAGAAAATTCTAATGTTACTGTCATTTTTAATAAGTTAGATCTTCAAAATTTTAAAGTACATATTGAAAGTTTTAAAAATAGTAATCATATTTTTGTATCTACAAAAACTGGAGAAGGTATTGAAAAATTGCGCCAGTATTTATATGATAATTTTAAAATGAAAAATTTTTGTAATAATAGTGAGGATGTATTTTTAGCTAGACGTCGTCATATAGATGCTTTGGAAAAAGTTTTAAATTATATGAAAGATAGTAAAAAAAATTGGAAAATAAATAACAATATTGAATTGTTAGCAGAAGATATGCGTGTTTGTCAAAATGAATTAAACAGCATTACTGGTTCTTTTACTTCCGATCAATTATTATCTCAAATTTTTTCTAATTTTTGTATTGGTAAGTAATATATTTTTGTAATTAACATTTAATAATTGCATATGACACATTGTAACATTTTTTCTGAAGAAGACACATTATTAATAAATGCTCAAGGATTACATGGATATAGTATAAAAGAATTAGCATATTCTATATCTAAACCTCTTCCTGTGTGTTTAAAAAATAATAAAGGGTTTATTGGAATACTTATAGAATCTCTTTTAGGTGTAATAACTAATAATAGAATTAGTCCAGATTTTTGTGAATTAAATATAGAATTAAAAACAATTCCGATATGTTCTGAAGGATATCCATTAGAAAACACATTTATTTGTTATGTGCCTCTATTTAAAAATATTGGTTTAACATGGGAAAGTTCATATATATATAAAAAAATACGAAAAATATTATGGATTCCTATTCAAGGCAGTCGAAATAGTGAATTTTTTAACAAAAAAGTTGGACATGCTTTTATATGGAGTCCTAGTATACTTGAAGATAATTATTTGAAAAAAGACTGGGAAGAATTTATGGATTATATTATTTTAGGAAAAGTAAATAAGATAAAATCTCAATATGGAAGTGTTCTTCAAGTAAAAAAAAAATCTAAACGTAATGTTTTAACTAAATATATTAATGAATACGGTAAGATATCGTTAACTGTTCCACGAGCATTTTATTTTAGAAAAAAGTTTACTTATTCATTGCTTAAAAACGCATTTTATAAAAAATTTTTATAAAAATTTTATGCCTAGAGGTGGAATTGAACCACCGACACGAGGATTTTCAGTCCTCTGCTCTACCGACTGAGCTATCTAGGCATAATATATTTATTTAAACATCAATGATTTAATGATGTCAATACTTTTTTTAGATAAAATGAATACTTCTATGGAATATGTGTAAATATATGCTATTATGTTAATAGCATAGATATTTTATATTTTAAATTTTGAAATTTTATATTTTTGTTGTTTACCATAAGTTATATGTTTAAATATATTGTTTTATACAATAATTTTTTTTTAATACTTGAAAGTATTAACTAGAATCCATATATTATATAATATACAACATTAAAACTTTTAAAAAATCATGGATTTTAATTATTAAAAAGGAGAAAATATTACATGAAAATTCGTCCATTACATGATCGCGTAATTGTTAAACGTCAAGAAACAGAATCTAAATCAGCAGGTGGTATTGTATTAACTGGATCAGCTGCAGGAAAATCTACCCGGGGTAAAGTACTGGCTGTTGGTAAAGGTCGGATTTCAGATAATGGAATTATAAAACCATTAGATATTAAAGTAGGAGATGTAGTAATTTTTAATGAAGGTTATGGTGCAAAAATAGAAAAAATTGATAACGAAGAATTATTAATTTTAACTGAAAGTGATATATTAGCAATTGTAGAAGATTAAAATTGTTATTTTCTAAAAACACCATATTTAAGTTTAAGGAAAAAATAAATGGCCGCTAAAGATGTAAAATTTGGAAATGAAGCACGTGTTAAAATGCTTCGGGGTGTTAATGTGCTAGCTGATGCAGTAAAAGTAACTTTAGGACCAAAAGGTAGAAATGTTGTTTTAGATAAATCTTTTGGTGCACCTAGTATTACTAAAGATGGTGTGTCTGTTGCACGTGAAATAGAGTTAGAAGATAAGTTTGAGAACATGGGTGCTCAAATGGTAAAAGAAGTAGCTTCTAAAGCAAATGATGCAGCAGGTGATGGTACTACAACAGCAACATTATTAGCACAAGCAATTGTTAACGAAGGGTTAAAAGCTGTAGCTGCTGGCATGAATCCTATGGATTTAAAACGAGGTATTGATAAGGCAGTTATTGCAGCAGTAGAAGAATTAAAACGTTTATCAGTGCCATGTTCAGATTCTAAAGCTATAACTCAAGTTGGTACAATTTCTGCTAATGCAGATGAAAAAGTAGGGCTTTTAATTGCTGATGCGATGGAAAAAGTAGGAAAAGATGGAGTTATTACTGTTGAAGAAGGAACAGGATTACAAGATGAATTAGAAGTAGTAAAAGGTATGCAGTTTGATAGAGGTTATTTATCTCCATATTTTATAAACAAAACAGAAACAGGTATTGTAGAATTAGATAATCCTTATATTTTAATGGCAGATAAAAAAATATCTAATGTTCGCGAATTATTACCAATATTAGAGGCAGTAGCGAAATCTGGAAAACCTTTATTAATCATTTCAGAAGATTTAGAAGGCGAAGCGTTAGCTACCTTAGTTGTAAATTCTATACGCGGAATTGTAAAAGTAGCAGCAGTAAAAGCACCAGGATTTGGTGATCGTCGAAAAGCAATGTTACAGGATATTTCTATATTAACAGCAGGATCTGTAATATCTGAAGAATTAGCTATGGAGCTAGAAAAATCTACTTTAGAAGATTTAGGACAAGCAAAGCGTGTAGTAATAAGTAAAGATACTACAACAATTATAGGTGGAATAGGCGAGAAATTTAATATTCAGAATAGAATTAGTCAAATTCGTCAACAAATTCAAGAAGCTACTTCTGATTATGATAAAGAAAAATTAAATGAACGTTTAGCAAAATTATCAGGTGGAGTAGCTGTATTAAAAGTAGGTGCTGCTACAGAAGTAGAGATGAAAGAGAAAAAAGCTCGTGTAGAAGATGCATTACATGCAACTCGTGCTGCTGTAGAAGAAGGTGTAGTACCGGGTGGTGGAGTAGCACTTGTTAGAGTAGCAGAAAAAATTTCTAATTTATTAGGACAAAACGAAGACCAAAATGTAGGAATACGAGTAGCATTAAGAGCTATGGAAGCTCCATTACGTCAAATTGTTTCTAACTCTGGTGAGGAACCTTCTGTTGTTACTAATAATGTTAAAGATGGAAAAGGAAATTATGGATACAATGCTGCTACAGATGAATATGGAGATATGATACATTTTGGTATTTTAGATCCTACGAAAGTAACTCGTTCAGCATTACAATATGCTTCTTCTGTTGCTGGGTTAATGATAACAACAGAATGTATGGTGACAGATTTACCAAAAGAAGAAAAATCTGATTTAGGTGGTTCACCTTCTACTCCTGGAATGGGTGGAATGGGTGGCATGATGTAATTGTTTAGAATTTTTTAATATATTACTTTAATATTTCTCTCCTTTTCGATTAGAGTGTTAGGAGAGAAATATTACTTTTTATATAATTAATTTTTAATTTAAAGAGTTTTTTACAATATAATGTTTTAAATACTAATTATATATTAAAATTATTATTTTTTTATAAAGATATTAAGTTTTTTTAAACTATTTTTATTACAAATGTAGAATTTAATGTTTAATAGTATGAATATTATATTTTTTGTTAAAATTTTAAAGCGATACATATTATTTTTTTGAAGACAATATGTAATTGTATAATTATTGATCAGAGTTTTAATTGAAATAATTTAATCTTGTAATGTAGATAAGTTGTTTTTTATTGGACAATTATAGTTTAATTTTTATGAATAAAAAGATCTTTGAATAGATTCTAGTTAAAGAATTTTAAGTTGGACAAGTAAAAGAATAATTTTTATAGAATATAATTTCTTAATTTAGTATATATTTAATATAAATTAAACGAGGTTTATATAGATAATATTATTATGTATTATAAACATTAATATTCATTTCCTTGTATGTGTCTTCTATAACTTTCCCATTCAAATGTTAACCATAAACTATTTCCTAGTCTCATTCTATCAATAACACGTTCACCTAATAGTATTTTTAATCCTCTGTAATCTAGATTTGACAGCATTCCAGTTGAACGTTTAGATGATGATCGTCTATCTACAATTTGATTGATAATTACCTTTTCATATCGTGATTCTATTTGCATACCTATTTCATCTATCATGAGTAAATCCACATTACTTAAATTATTTAATAAAGTTTCTTCAGTAATATCGCTGTTTCCTTTGAAAGTACCTTTCATATTGGACATAAGATCTGCAACTGTTACAATTAGTACACTTTTTCCATGCAATATTAAGTAATTACCTATAGCAGAAGCTAAATGATTTTTTCCAGTACCAGGTTTTCCTGAAAAAATAAAACTTGCTATGTTTTGATTAAATTCTTCTGCATATTTTTTTGCTGCTTTAGCTACTTTTTTATGACCTTCATGTTCTATACGATAATTGTCGAAAGAACAGTTTATATATAGTTCTCTAATACCCGATCGTCCTAAAATACGTTGTATTTTCATTGCTTTATTTTCTTTTAAAATTTTTTTTGATGACAATCTTCCTTGTTCTTGATTCCATGCTAATAAATCTTCATCGTTGTCGAATTTAGGTTTAATATGTTTAGGTATTAAACATTTAAGTCGTTTTAAAAATTTTGAATTTTTATTCATTATTTTTTAAGATTGGTTTTGTTGCATTTAAGTGATAAATATTATATTTTTTATATTAAAAATATAAATTTTTTTAAAATATTAATAGTTTATATTATAAATATTTTGTATAAATAGTATATGAGAATTTAACTTTTACTATGACATTTGTTTTTAAATATAAAATTAATAAATGTATGTTTATATGTTTTTTTCTCGAATATAGAGTTGGCAATGAGTTTTTGATGTTTTTTTTTCTTTATATAATGTCCAAGTATTAGGTATAAATAGTTGTTTTGATGTTTTTTCTCGTTCTATATATATTAATGAACGTATTTTAACATATTTGTATGTTTCTAATTGGAAAATTGTTTTTTGTAATAATTCAGTTTTAAATGGAGGATCTAAAAATATAATATCATAAGATTTTCTTATCTTTTTAAGCCATTCGTTTGTATTAGCATGTATAATTTTTATATTAATTTTTTTAAATTTCATCATTGTTTTTTTGAGTTCATGTATCGTTTTTGTATCTTTTTCTATAAAAGTGACAGATGCAGCATAACGAGAAGTTGCTTCTATACCTAATGCTCCGCTTCCAGAAAAACAGTCTAAGCAGTTAGCATTAATGATTTCTTTATTGATCCAACTGAACAGTGTTTCACGCATACAATCAGTAGTGGGGCGTATTTTACATTTTTTTTTTATCAGAATTTTTGATCCTTTAAACTTTCCACTAATAATTCGAATTGTATGCTTCTTATTATTTTTCATTTTAGTATTTTATATTGAATAGATGTATAATTATATAATTATATACAAAAAAAAGGTTTTAGTTCAATTTTTTAATAGTATTTTAAATAGGATATATACTCATATAATTAATGTTATTTTAAGTGTAATTTTTAAATTTTTTATAATAATATAGAGGCATTATAATGTCAAAAGAAAATAATAGTAAAATTAAACGGTTTTTTTCTTGGTTTAATTTAAATAACAAGCCTGTAGCAAAACATAAGGTTGATGACATCGTTTTAAAGCACGATACAGTTTCTAAAAATGTTGTCTTATGCGGTAAATCAACTAATATTCCTAGTATTTCAGATATTACAAAAAAAGATGTAGGTGATATTCCAATTTTTGAAAAACCTAACAAAAATAAAATTTTATCAATACTTATTAATAAATTATCAAAAACTAAGAATAATTTTGGATTAAAGATTAAAAATTTATTTTTTAAAAAAAAAATAGAACATTTATTTTATGAGGATATTTCTAAACAACTTTTATTATCTGATGTTGGTTTAGAAACTACTAGTGAGTTAATAAATAATTTAATGAAAGAGTCTCGTTTAAAGAGTTTGAACGATAGTCAAGTAGTTTTATCTTTATTAAAAGAAAATATGGTTAATATTTTAAAGAGAGTTGAAAAACCATTAAATATAATCTCTAAAAAACCTTTTTCAATATTAGTAGTAGGCGTGAATGGTGTAGGAAAAACTTCAATAATTGGAAAACTTACTAATAATTTTAAAAATCAAGGAAAATCAGTTATATTAGCTGCCGGAGATACATTCAGATCTGCTGCTATTGATCAGTTAAAGATATTGGGGCATAAAAATTTAGTTTCAGTAATAGCACGAAAGTGTGGATCTGATCCTGCTTCAGTAATATTTGATGCTTTTTCTGCTGCAAAAGCGAAAAATATTGATGTTTTGATAGCAGATACTGCAGGAAGAATACATAATGATATTAATTTAATGGAAGAGTTGAAAAAAATAAAAAGAGTTATGAAAAAAATTGATTGTTTCGCGCCTGATGAAATTATGTTAGTATTAGATTCATGCATAGGACAAAATTCTATTAAACAAGCTAAGATTTTTAATGAAGCATTGGGAATTACTGGTTTATCTATAACAAAATTAGATGGAACCGCAAAAGGTGGAGTAATTTTTTCTATAGCTAGACAATTGTCTATTCCAATTAGATATATTAGTTTTGGAGAAAAAATTTCAGATATTCATGATTTTAATAGTGAAAATTTTGTAGACGCTATTTTTTCAGAACACACTTAAAAAAATTTTATTACAATTAGAATTTTTTATTTATTGAAGTAATGATATATTTTGAATATACATTTTATTTTTGAATTTGTCACAGTATTATATTGATAACATTGTATAGTATATCATTGTATTACTCATTAAATTTTTAAATATTTGGATGATCAATGAATAAAAATGTAAAAGCATTAGCAATAGTGTCGTTAGGTAATTTAGAATCTTATATTAGAGTAGCTAATTCATGGCCAATATTATCTTTAGAAGAAGAACAAATACTTTCTAATAAGTTATACTACCATAGTAATTTAGAAGCTGCTAAGACTTTAATTTTATCTCATTTAAGATTTGTAATTTATATTTCTAAAAGTTATACGGGATATGGATTATTGCAATCCGATTTAATACAAGAAGGAAATATTGGGTTAATGAAAGCTGTTCGTCGTTTTAATCCTGAGATAGGAGTACGTTTAGTATCTTTTGCTGTTCATTGGATAAAATCTGAAATTCATGAGTATGTACTAAAAAATTGGAGAATTGTAAAGGTAGCTACTACTAAATCGCAAAGAAAATTATTTTTTAATCTTAGAAAGACAAAGAAAAAGTTAGGTTGGTTTAATAATGATGAATTAGAATTTGTTGCACGTGAGTTAGGTGTAAAAAGTGAAGATGTAAAAGAAATGGAATCTCGTATGTTTGCTCAAGATGTAGCTTTACACTCTACTGAAAATGAGAATTTAGAACAGGGAAAATTTAATTATATAGTACCATATTTAAAAGATAATTTATCTGATTTTGCTAACAAAGTTGAAAAAAGTAATTGGGAGATATATTCTTATAATAAATTAAATAATGCTCTTTTGAAATTAGATGAAAGGAGTCGTAATATTATTACAGCAAGATGGTTAAATGAAAGTAATAAAATTACTTTACAAGAAATTGCTAATAATTATGGAATTTCTGCAGAAAGAGTTCGACAATTAGAGAAAAATGCAATGAAGAAACTCAAAATAGATATAGAACATAATTTGTAATAGAAATTATATACTATTTTTATATGATTTTTTATTATTTATATTTCAATATTTTTGAATTTATATTTTATTCTACTGTGACTGATTTTGCTAAATTTCTAGGTTGGTCTATATTTTCACCCTTAATTAATGCTGTATAGTATGCTAAAAGTTGTAATGGAATTGAATAAAAGATTGGTGAGATCAAGTTTTCAATGTATGGGAATCTTATAACGTTTTCATTGTTATTAAATTTAGAAAATGGATCTGAAAAAATATAAATTAAACCATTTCTAGCATGAATTTCTTCTATATTTATTTTTACTTTTTCTAATAAATGATTGTTAGGAGCAATAATAATAATTGGAATATTTGAATCAATTAATGCTAAAGGTCCATGTTTAAGTTCTCCTATTGGATATCCTTCTGCATGAATATATGAAATTTCTTTTATTTTAAGTGCTCCTTCCAATGCAATTGGATATTGTTCTCCTTTTCCTAAAAATATAATATTCTTTTTATCAAATATTTTTTTCGCTAAAGAATAAATAATTTTTTTATATTTTAAAATTTCTTCGATTCTATTAGGAAGTATATTAAGTGCATTTACTATCTTTTCTTCTAATTTAGGATTGTGGTTTTTCAAATGAATAAATTTAGTTACTAGCATCAGCAATACAGTTAGTTGTGTTGTAAAGGTTTTAGTAGATGCAACACCTACTTCTATTCCTGCATGAGTTAATAATGAAAAGTCGGATTTATTTACTAAAGATGAGTTCTTGGAATTGCATATAGTTAATGATCCTAAGTATCCTAAATGTTTAGAAATTTTTAGAGCAGTTAAATTATCAGCTGTTTCCCCAGATTGTGATAATATAAGCAATAAGCTATTTTTGCGTACTACAAATTTTCTATAACAGAACTCTGATGCTATTTCAACATCACATGATATCATAGATAATGATTCAAACCAGTATTTTGAGACTAGTCCTGCATGATAAGATGTACCACATGCTATAATTTGAATATGTTCTGTTTTTAGAAAAATTTCATCAGCTTTAGAATCTAATTCTGAAAAAAAAATAGTTTTATTTTTTATTATTCTATTTAGAATTGTATTTTTTATTGAAATAGGTTGTTCATATATTTCTTTTTCTGTATAGTGCTGAAATTCTCCTTTGTTAATATTACAATTGTTAGCTGTAGATTTAATTTTTTTTCTATTTTTAGGTATCCCGTTTTTGTTAAAAATATTAATATGATTATATGTTAGTGTTGCAATATCACCTTCATGTAAATGTATAAAGTATTTTGCACAGTCTAATAATGCTAATTGATCAGAAGCAACATAGTTTTCGTCTTTCCCTGTTCCTATAATTAGTGGACTACCTGATCTTACTGCAAATAACATTCTTGGATTGTTAGAATCCATAATTACCATACTATAATTTCCTTTTAATTTTTTAGTAATTGTTTGAATAGTAGTTAATAAATTTGTTTTTTTGTTTGTAGTTTGAGTAAAATGAATTAAATGAGCAATAACTTCTGTATCGGTATTTGATGAAAATTGATATCCTATTTTTTTTAGATGTATTTTAATCGTTTTATAATTTTCAATAATTCCGTTATGTACGATAGAAATATTACTAGATATATGAGGATGTGCATTTTTAACTAAAGCTTTTCCATGTGTAGCCCATCTAGTATGTGCCATACCTATATTTCCAGATAAATTATTTTTATCAATAATTTTTATTAAATTTTTTACCTTCCCTTTTGCTCGAAATCGTAATATTTTATGATCATTATTGATAATAGCTAATCCTGAAGAGTCATATCCTCGATATTCTAACCGTATTATTCCTTTTTTTAAGATTTGTACTATGTCTTTTTGCGCAATTGCAGCAATAATTCCACACATTTTATGTCCTATATACAGTTTATATTTTTATGCAGTATGAATTTTATGTGTTTTTATTATTAGTATTGTGTTTTTTTTGTATTTCTTCTTTTTTATTATAAACTAAACTAGGTTGATTAACATTTTTTGTAACTGTAGTACCTGCTGCAATAATTGTATTATTTGCAATTTTAATAGGGGCAATTATTTGGCAATTTGATCCTATAAAAACGTTATTTCCTACGATAGTATTTAATTTTTCTTTACCATTATAGTTGCAAAAAATAGTACCTGCTCCAATATTAACTTCGTTTCCAATGTTAGAATTTCCTAAATAACTTAAATGTTTAATTTTAGATGTATATCCTATATTAGTTTCTTTAATTTCTACAAAATTTCCTATTTGAACATTATTTTCTAGTTTAGTTTTATTTCTTAAATGAGAAAATGGCCCGATAATACAGTTTTCAGATATTATTGCTGTTTCAATAATTGTATATGCTTTAATATAGCAGTTATTTCCAATAATGCTATTTTTTATAATGCATCCTGGCCCAATTTTAACAGAATTCCCTAGGATAACAGAACCTTCTAAAATAACTCCATTATCGATTTCTATATTTTTACCATGTTTTAATGTACCTCTCAGACTAAAATTTAATGGATTATGGATTATAACTCCTGATAATATCAGATTATTGGTTTTTTGTATTTGGTACAATTGTTCTGCTATTGATAATTGAAGTTTGTTATTTATGCCTGTTATTTCAAAGTTATTTATAGGAGTTACAGAATGTATTACATGTTTATTTTGACATGCAAAATGAACAATATCGGTAATATAATATTCTCTTTTTTTATTTTTATTAGTTATTTTTTTTGTCCAAGTTTTTAGATTTTTTCCGGTAGTTATAAAAATTCCAGAATTTATTTCGTGTATATGTAATTGTTCTTCATTTGTATCTATACATTCAATGATTTTTGTTATTTTTCCTTTTTTTCTAATGATTCTTCCATAATTTTGTGGATCATTTACTTTGGCTGTTAGTAAACTAATAGAGGATTTTTTGTAAGAAGTGATTAATTTTTCTATAGATTTTTTTGATATTAATGGCATGTCTCCATAAAGAATAAGATAATTTTCATTATTTTTTAAAATATTTAATATTTGAAATATTGCATTTCCAGTACCTAATATTTTTTTTTGTTTAATCCAGATTAAATTATTATCAGTAATAATTGATTTAAATAATTTGTATTGATAACTATATATTAAATAAATTTTTTTAGCACAAATAGAATTTGCTAAGTTAATGACGTGTTGTAAAATAGGTTTGTTGCCTAGTAGATGTAATACTTTTGGATAATTAGAACACATTCTTGTGCCTTTTCCGGCTGCAAGAATAATAATATTTAATTTTTTTTCGAGCATTTTTTTTCCTAATTTTAATTAATGTTATTAAATATATAAATATTTTTTAAAAGATATAAAAAATATTTAATTGTTAATTTAACTGTATTTGAAAATATTATGTATATTTAGTATTTTTATTATAGTTTGATAATATTAGTTATTAGTATACATTAAGGAAACTATGTATTATCATATTATTTCATCCGATTTAGATGGAACTTTGTTGTCTTTAAATAATTGTTTAACAGAATATACAAAAAATGTTATTCAATTATTAGTTAGTAAAGGCATTTATTTTGTAATAGCAACAGGCAGGCATTATATTGAAACGTTAAAAATTAAGAATAATTTAGGAGTTTCAGTTTTTCTTATTACTGCAAATGGAGCAAGGATATATGATCTTAATGATCAATTGATATATAGTTGTAACCTCAAAAAAAATATTGTATTACAGTTAATACAATTATGTTTATTAGAAAAAGACATATTAATTCAATTATATTCTCATGATAGTTGGTATATTAGTAAGAATTATTTTAATAGTAAAAAATCTTATTGTTCATTTGGTATGCAACATAAATTATTTAATTTAAAAAGTTTGATGTATCTTGATGTTATCAAGATATTTTTTACTAGCAGTAATGTACAAAAATTACTACTATTAGAAAAATATATTATAAATACATTTAAAAAATGGGTAAATGTTAGTTTTTCGGATTCGCATTGTTTAGAAATAGTTTCCTGTCAAGTATCTAAAGGAAATGCTTTAAAGTTATTATCAGATGTATTGGGTTTGTCTTTAAAAGATTGTTTGTCTTTTGGTGATGGAATGAATGATAAAGATATGTTAGAAATGTCTGGTAAAGGATGTATTATGAAAAATGGACAATCTGTTCTTAAGAAAAGTCTTCCTAATTGTGAAATTATTGGTAGTAACTCTGAAAATGGGGTAGCTAATTATTTAATTAAGATATTTAATTTATAAATTTAACACTTGATTTTAATACTTGTTGAATTGTTTTGTAGATTATTAGCATTATATATTTTAAAGTATGGATTTAATTGTATTGTTGTAATGTATTGAAAATTCATGTTTATTATAAATAGTACATATTTATAAATATATGTTTGAATTTTTTATTACTTTTTCTTTTAATATAGGTTTTTGCATTTTATATCACAATATAATTTTGATAAAGTATACTATATTTTTATATATAGTTTTGTTTAAGGTAAGAAAAGTTTATTAATAAATTTACAAATTGTTACGAAGTTTATATATATTTAATATCCATTTAATTATATTTTATTTAACTAAAGTTATATTTATAAGTATTGTATATATATTATATGGTATTACTAATATTTTTAAAGTATTTAAATAAATGAAACAGTCTATTATATAAATAACGAATTATTTTTAAAGTTTTAAACTTTAGAAAATATTTTTATAGTGTTTTTAGTATGTTAAATATTTATGTATAGGAACTGTTATATGAGAGTAATAAGTCATACATTAGGTTTTCCCAGAATTGGTGTGAATCGTGAATTAAAAATAGCACAGGAAAATTATTGGTCTGGAAGAATTTCTCAAGACGAATTATTATCTGTTGGAAAAATGTTACGACATCGTCATTGGAAGCAGCAAGAGAAAGAAGGTATTGATTTTATCCCGGTAGGTGATTTTTCTTGGTACGATCATGTTTTAGGAATGACTATGTTATTAGGAAATATACCTAAAAGACATAAAAATAAAGATGGTACTGTGACTTTGAATACTATGTTTCGTATTGCTCGTGGAAGTTCTATTAATGAAGAATCAGTACCTGCGTCAGATATGACAAAGTGGTTTAATACTAATTATCATTATATTGTTCCTGAATTTACGAGTACTTCGAATTTTAGTTTATCTTGGTTACAGTTATTAGAAGAAGTTGATGAAGCTTTGTTACTTTATAAAAATGTTAAACCTGTAATTTTAGGTCCATTAACTTATTTGTGGTTAGGAAAAGTTAAAGGTTCTTATTTTGATAAGTTAAGCTTATTAGATAAGATTATTCCAGTGTATAATAACATTTTATTAGAATTTAAAAAAAGAAATATTACATGGGTTCAAATTGATGAACCTATTTTAGTATTAGAATTATCTAAAAGATGGAGAGAATCTTTTTACTATGTTTATGAAAAATTATTTGGACATACTAAAATATTATTAACTACTTATTTTGGAGGTATTCATCATAATATTGATATAATATCTAAGTTACCTGTACAAGGTTTACATGTAGATTTAATTTCTGAAAAATGTGATTTATCTTTATTAAATTCGAAATTATCTAAAGATTTGTTAATATCTTTAGGGATTATAAATGGAAGAAACGTTTGGCGTACAAATTTATTTGAATGGTTTACAAAAATAAAGTCATTTTTAATGTTGAGAAAACATGTTTGGATAGCCCCTTCCTGTTCTTTATTGCATTCTCCTATAGATTTACAGTGTGAAACTGTATTAAACAGTGAAATAAAAAATTGGTTGTCTTTTGCATTACAAAAATGTAAAGAGCTATTTCTGTTAAAAAATGCATTGAATAATAATATTGTTGAAGAGATAAAAAATTGGAGTCAATTTATTTGTTCTCGTCGTACTTCAAATTTAGTTAATGATGTTGTAGTTAAAAATAGAGTTAATAAAATTTTATGGAATAATAATTTTAGAAAAAGTTCATATTCTTCTAGAGTAAAGAAACAAAGAATTAAATTAAATTTACCTATATTGCCTATTACTACTATAGGTTCTTTTCCACAAACTCAAGAAATAAGACAATTACGTTTGGATTTTAGATTAGGAAATATAAGTTTTGAGCAATATCAAAGTGAGTTATATAAGAATATAGCATCTGTTATTTCTTTTCAAGAAAAATTGGATATCGATGTTTTAGTTCATGGAGAATTTGAACGAAATGATATGGTAGAATATTTTGGAGAAAATTTAAATGGTTTTGCATTTACTAAGAATGGGTGGGTTCAAAGTTATGGATCAAGATGTGTAAAGCCCCCAATTATTGTAGGGGATATTAGTCGTTCTAAATCTATAACTGTGGATTGGATTACTTATGCTCAATCTTTAACTAGCAAACCGGTTAAAGGCATGTTAACTGGTCCTATAACTATTTTGTGTTGGTCTTTTTTACGAGAAGATTTATCTAAAAAAGATATAGCGAAGCAAATAGCATTATCTTTACGTGATGAAGTATTAGAGTTAGAAAGTAAAGGAATATCTATTATTCAAATTGATGAACCAGCTTTGAGAGAGGGTTTGCCATTACGCCGAAGTTTGTGGGATGAATATTTATCTTGGACTACTGAAGTTTTTCGGTTAACTTATTCTAGTGTTCGTGATGATACTCAAATTCATACGCATATGTGTTATTGTGAATTTAATGATATTATGGATGCTATTGTATCGTTAGATGTAGATGTTATTACCATTGAAACATCAAGATCTGATATGGAATTATTAGAATTTTTTAAAGATTTTAAATATCCTAATGATATTGGACCAGGTGTTTATGATGTTCATTCGCCTAGTATACCTGATGTAGAATGGATAGTTACTTTACTAAAGAAAGCTGTTAATTGTATTTCAATTAAAAAATTATGGGTTAATCCGGATTGTGGATTAAAAACAAGAGATTGGAATATTACTCGATCTTCTTTATTAAACATGGTTAAAGCAGCAAAAATTATTAGAAAAAGTTATAATTAGTGATAATATAAAAAAAAAACGATATTGTTAATGTTAACAATATCGTTTTTTTTTATATTATCACTAATTATAACTTTTTCTAATAATTTTTGCTGCTTTAACCATGTTTAAAATTTACTATAAAGTAAAATTTACATAATTTTACTGTATTTTGTAAAATATTCAATTCATTATTTAAACAAAATTTTAAAATATTTTTTCATGATTAATGTTTTAAAAGTTAACTATAATATTAATTATTAATATACATGATCATATTTTAATTATTTTTAAATTTTTATCTTAAGTATTAAAAGTATTTTTAATATTATAAAATGTATTAAAATATAACATATGTACTTCTAATATTACATTTTAATAATTATGTATATTAATATTAATATAATTAGTTATATTTTTCTTAAAGATTGTTATTTATTAAAATGATATTTAATTATTTATACTATAATGTTAGTATTTATTCTATATTTTGACTCTGTTCTCTAATTTGTTCGATTAGTACTTTAATTTCTATGACAGAAGAATGAATATCAAAATTTGAGGATTTTGAAGATAATGTGTTAATTTCTCGATTTAATTCTTGCATTATAAAATCTAATTTACGACCAATAGGTTCATTATTTTCTAATATAGAAAAAGTTTTTGAAATGTGTATATCAATTCTATCTAATTCCTCTGCAATATCAGTTTTTTGTATTATAAAAAAGAGTTCTTGATTTAATCTATTTTGATCAATATCTATTTTTAGTTCTTCTATTTTTTCTAAAATTCTCTTTTTTTGCCATTGTATAATTTGTGTTATGTTATTTCTAATAATTTTAATATTGTGTTTTATAACAAATAATTTTTTTTCTATTAATTTTTTAAGATGAATACCTTCATTTTTTCTAAATTTTAATAGTTGTTTTATAGTTTTTTGAAATAAATCTGATAGTTCAGAAGAAATCTTATCTATATTATGATTTTTTAAATTTATTACTCCTGGCCAATTTAACAAATCAATTATATTTATAATTCCATCGGGTATGTTTAATTTAATATATTTTATATATTTTATTAATTGTTTAATTAAAACAGTATTTATAGATTTAGTTGGTATTGTATATTTATTGGATTCAAATTGTAGATTACATTCTATTTTACCACGATTTAAATTAGATCTAATATATTGACGTATTAATGGTTCTAATTCTCGAAATTCTTCTGATAGTCTAAGATTAATTTCTAGATAACGATGATTAAACGAACGTACTTCAAAAATAGCGCTTCCCCATGTTCTATTTATTTTTTCTTTTGCATATCCTGTCATGCTATATATCATAATCTAACCCCCGTTGAAACAGTACTAATAAATTTAATTTTTAAAAATTTTAGTGTTTGAAATATCTGCGTTGTGTAAAAATCATAGAAATTTTATGTTGATCAACAGAAGAAATGATTTCTGCATCTCGAATTGATCCACCAGGCTGAATGATGCATGAAACACCTTGTTTAGCAACAATATCGATGCTATCTTTAAACGGAAAAAATGCGTCTGATGCCATAATAGATTTTTCTAAAGTTGTTATATTATCTTGAACTTTCATGCTTGCAATTTTAACAGAATCAATACGGCTAGTTTGTCCTGCTCCAATACTAATTGTTTTTAAATTTCGTACGTATATTACAGCATTGGATTTAAGATATTTAACAATTTTTAAAGCAAATATAGCATTATTTGTTTCATTCAAAGAAGGTAGACGTTTACTAACTATTTTCCAATTTTTTGTATCAATACAATTATTATTATTTGTTTGAATTAATACAGTTTCATTAAGTGATCTTAAGTGTAATATGTTTCTATTTTCATATTTGTTGCAATATTTTAAAATTCTGATGTTTGGTTTTTTGGAAAATATTATTAAAGCTGCACTAGTAATATCTGGAGCTATAACTAATTCGACAAATTGTTTATTAATTATAGTTTCAGCTGTGCGTTTATGTAATACATCATTAAAAGCAATTACGCCACCAAAAGCTGAAATAGGATCAGTATTATAAGCAGAAATATATGCAGAACGTTGATCATTTGATACTGATACACCACAAGGATTTCCGTGTTTTATTATTACACATGCTTGTTGATCAAATTCTTGAACGCATGATGTAGCTATATCAGAATCTAATACGTTATTATAAGATAAAGGTTTTCCTTGCATTTGAATAATATTACTATTTTGGAATACATTAACATATAATCCCGCTTTTTGATGTTGATTTTCTCCATACACTAAGTTTTGTTTTTTTTTAAAAGTGAAATTTAAATATTGAGGTAAAGAGTTTAAAGAAAGATTTAAGTGAGGTTTATTGATAAGGTTTGAAAAATATTCTGCAATATAATAATCATAATTTGATATATATTGAAATGCAGATAACGCTAATTCTAAACGTAATTTACTAGAAATAGAATTATTATTAATGCTCATCTCGTTTATTATACGATTATAATCATGAAATTGAGTTGCAACAGTTACATAATTATGATTTTTTGCAGCAGCTCGAACCATGGCTGGCCCACCGATATCAATTAATTCAATTATTTCATTATGATTCATATTTTTTTTATGACATATTTCGGAAAATGGGTAAAAATTTACTACAACTAAATCCATTTGAATTATTTCGTAATTATTTATAGCTTTTTGATCGTTTTCATGACGTGCTAATATTCCAGCATATATTTTATGATGAAGAGTTTTAATTCTTCCTGACATTATTTCAGGACATTGAGTATATTCAGAAATATTTTTAGATCTAATACCTGAATTGTTTAATATTTTTGTTGTTCCAGAGGTAGCAAACAAATTAACATTGTTTTGAATAAGTTTTTTAGCAAAGTCTACAATCCCGGTTTTATCAAAAACACTAATTAATGCATTTTTTATTTTTGTATTTTTATTCATAATTTTTATTTTTAATATACTCTCTAATAATATATTGGAAATTAAATTTATTTTTTAATATTATATATTTTTAATATATTGAATAAGTAATATAGAATATATTAGTGATATACATGTATTATTAAAATATTATATTATTCTAAATTTTATATTTTGTTTTTTATTTCTGACTTAAAAGTTTTACCTGATGTAAACATTGGAATTTTTGTTTCTGAAATATGCATTTTTTCTCCAGTTTTAGGATTTCTTCCAATTCTTGCTGCTCTTTTGTTGACTTTAAATGTACCAAATCCTGCTAATTGAACAGATTTCCCATTTTTCAGTGAATCAATAATAGTCATTAATGTTGTTTCTAAAATAAACTTAATTTTCGTTTTTGATAAATTAGTTTGTTTAGAAATTACGTTAATAAGTTGAGTTTTATTCATTTTTATTTCTCGATAATATTTGGTTTTATAAAACAGTTTAAAATATTTTTTTTGCATAGAAAATAGAAGTTAATTATAATTAAGTACTATTTTTTAAATAGTAATTGTTTTTTTAAATAATTTATAATATTTTCATAAATATACTTAATATATAGTATATATTTTTAATATTTTTAAAAAAGTAAAGTGCATAGTTATTACTTAATTTCTATTTAATGTTTTTCAAGTTTTATATTGCAAAGCATTATTTTAATTATAAATTTTTTAAGTAATAAATATAAAAAACAAACATTCACAGGAATAAGTAAATGTTTATTTTTTATCTGAATTTATACTGTAGAATTTAATAATTCTGATAAATTAGCTGATGCTTCTTCTACACTAATAGACGGAGATAAATTAGCATTAGTATTTTCCTTTCTACGATGGTCTAAACGTTTTTGATGATAAGCATATCCTGTTCCTGCAGGTATTAATCGTCCTACAATAACATTTTCTTTTAGCCCACGTAATTCATCTTTTTTTCCAGCTACTGCTGATTCAGTGAGCACTCTTGTTGTTTCTTGAAATGAAGCTGCAGATATAAAAGATTCTGTTGCAAGAGAAGCTTTAGTAATTCCTAACAAATCTCTAGAAAAAGTTGCTAATATTTGTCCTTTATAGTTTAGTATTTGATTAGATATCTTAACTCGAGAATACTCTACTTGTTCTCCGTTTAAAAATTCTGAGTTTCCAGATTCAATAATTGTTGCTTTTCTTAACATTTGTCGTATTATAACTTCAATATGCTTGTCATTTATTTTAACTCCTTGGAGACGATATACTTCTTGTACTTCATTAACGATGTATTTTGTTACAGCTTGAATTCCTCTTAATCTTAAAATATCATGTGGAGATTCTGGCCCGTCAGATATGATATCACCTTTTTCAACTCTTTCTCCTTCAAATACATTGAGTTGTCTCCATTTTGGAATCATTTCTTCATAAGGATTGTTTCCATTATATGGTGTAATAATTAGTCGACGTTTTCCTTTAGTATCTTTTCCAAAAGAAATAAAACCACTAATTTCAGCTAAAATTGCTAACTCTTTTGGTCTTCGTGCTTCAAAAAGATCCGCAACTCTTGGTAACCCCCCGGTAATATCTTTAGTACCACCTGATTCTTGAGGGATTCTAGCTAAAGTATCTCCAGATCTAATTTTGATATTATTGTCAACTTGTACTATTGCTCTTCCCGGTAAAAAATATTGTGCTGGCATATCAGTACCAGTAATTAAAACATCGTTATTATCGGAATCAACTATTTTTAATGATGGACGTAAATCTTTTCCAATTATTGTTCGTTCCGATGTGTCGAGAATTACTATAGATGTTAAACCTGTGAGTTCGTCTGTCTGTCTAGTAATACTTTGTCCATCAATCATATCTACGAATTTAATATATCCATTGACTTCTGAAATGACTGGAATAGTATGAGGATCCCATTTTGCTACTATTTCTCCTGGTTTTACTATTTCTTTACTTTGTTTAGCTATTATAGCTCCGTATGGAACTTTGTAACTTTCCTTTGTTCTTCTAAACTTATCAATAATTTTTAGTTCAACATTTCGTGAAGTAATTATAATTTTTCCTTCAGAATTGACAACAGATTTAGCATTATTAAGTTTGATAGTACCAAAATTTTTTACTTGTATACTAGATTCTAGCGCTGCTCTTGAAGCTGCTCCACCAATGTGAAATGTTCTCATTGTAAGTTGTGTACCTGGCTCTCCAATAGATTGCGCAGCGATAACTCCAATTGCCTCTCCTTTTTTTACTATATTTCCTCGAGCTAAATCTCTACCATAACAGTGAGAACATACGCCAAAATTAGTTTCACAATTTACTACTGATCTGACTTTAACACTATCAATAGAGTTTTTTTCTAAAATGTCGCACCATTTTTCGTTTAACAACGTATTTTTAGGTATTAATATATTAGTGTAATAAGTATCTAAAATATTATCGACTGTTACACGGCCTAAAACTTTTTCTCGAAGCGGTTCCTTGACATCTCCTCCTTCTATTACAGCAGTCATAATAATACCTTCATTTGTTTTGCAATCATCTTCAGTAATTACTAAATCTTGAGCCACGTCTACTAAACGACGAGTTAAATAACCTGAGTTAGCAGTTTTTAAAGCAGTATCAGCTAGTCCTTTTCGAGCTCCATGAGTTGAAATAAAGTATTGCAATACGTTTAATCCTTCTCTAAAATTTGCTGTAATTGGAGTTTCTATAATGGAACCATCAGGTTTTGCCATTAACCCTCTCATTCCAGCTAACTGTCGAATTTGAGCAGCTGATCCTCTAGCACCAGAATCTGCCATCATAAAAATACTATTAAAAGAGGTTTGTTGTACTATTTCGTTTGTTTTATTAATTACGGATTCTGTAGATAAATTTTTCATCATAGCTTTTGAGACACGTTCATTAGCTGCAGCCCAAATATCAATAACTTTGTTATATCGTTCTCCTGAAGTTACTAACCCTGATTGAAATTGATCTTGTATTTCTGCTACTTCAATTTCAGCTTCTGTAATAATGTTAGCTTTTTGATTTGGAATAACCATATCATCAATTCCTACTGATGCGCCAGATCGTGCAGCATAAGCAAATCCTGTATACATAATTTGATCAGCAAAATGTACTGTTTGCTTTAATCCTAATATGCGATAACAAATGTTTAGCATTGTAGAAATAGATTTTTTACCTAAAATTTGATTTACTATAGAAAAAGGTAATCCTTTTGGGACAATCATCCATAAAATTGTTCTTCCTATAGTAGTAGATATTATTTTTTTTGTTTTTAGAAACTGTTTATTTTCTGAAGGAACGTATTCTGATATTCTTACTCGTACTTTAGCATGCAGTTCAGCTAATCCCATACGATATACTCTTTCTGCTTCTCTAGGATTGCTCAATATCATACCTTCTCCTTTTGCATTAATTTTTTCTCGAGTCATATAGTACAACCCTAATACGACATCTTGAGAAGGTACAATAATTGGTTCCCCATTAGCAGGTGATAAAATATTGTTAGTAGACATCATTAATGACCGTGCTTCTAATTGAGCTTCCAAAGTTAACGGTACGTGTACAGCCATTTGATCTCCATCAAAATCTGCATTATATGCCGCACATACTAATGGATGTAGTTGTATAGCTTTTCCTTCAATTAATACTGGTTCAAAAGCTTGAATGCCTAATCTATGTAAAGTAGGAGCTCTATTTAGTAATACAGGATGTTCTCGAATAACTTCATCTAAAATATCCCATACAATTGATTCTTCACGTTCTACCATTCTTTTTGCAGCTTTAATTGTAGTAGCTAGTCCTTTTATTTCTAATTTTCCATAAATAAATGGTTTGAATAATTCCAGAGCCATTTTTTTTGGTAAGCCACATTGGTGTAAACGTAAATAAGGACCAACAGTAATTACTGATCTTCCTGAGTAATCTACTCTTTTCCCTAATAAATTTTGTCTAAATCGACCTTGTTTTCCTTTGATCATGTCAGATAGCGATTTGAGCGGACGTTTATTAGATCCTGTTATAGCTCTACCTCTTCTTCCATTATCTAATAATGCATCTACTGCTTCTTGTAACATTCTTTTTTCATTTCTTACAATAATATCAGGAGCTGATAGTTCTAATAAACGTTTTAATCTATTGTTTCTATTTATAACTCTACGGTATAAATCATTTAAATCTGATGTAGCAAATCGCCCGCCATCTAATGGTACTAATGGTCGAAGATCGGGTGGTAAAATAGGTAATACTGTAAGAACCATCCATTCAGGTTTGTTATGCGATTGTATAAAAGATTCTAGTAATTTAATACGTTTTGTTAATTTTTTTCGTTTGGTTTCAGAATTACTATCACGTAGTTCTTTTCTTAACGTTTCGCATTCTTGAATTAAGTTCATATTAGTTAAAAGTAATTGTATAGCTTCTGCACCCATTTTAACTACAAATTCATCTCCAAATTCTTCTAATGCATCTGAATATTGTTCTTCAGTTAAAATTTGACGTTTTTCCAGGTTAGTTATTCCTTCCTCGATGACAACGTAAGACTCAAAGTAAAGAACTCTTTCAATATCTCGTAATGGCATATCTAGTAATAATCCAATTCTTGATGGTAACGATTTTAAAAACCAAATGTGCGCAATAGGAGAAGCTAGTTCAATATGTCCCATACGTTCTCTTCGAACTTTACTTTGAGTAACTTCTACACCACATTTTTCACAAATTACTCCACGATGTTTTAATCGTTTATATTTCCCACATAGACATTCATAGTCTTTAACTGGGCCAAAAATACGTGCACAAAATAATCCATTTCTTTCTGGCTTAAATGTTCTGTAATTAATTGTTTCTGGTTTTTTAACTTCTCCAAATGACCAAGATCGAATCATATCTGGAGAAGCAAGAGAAATTTTTATTGCATCAAATTCATCAGTTTTAATTTGTGATTTTAAAAATTTTAATAAATCTTTCACGAATTAGTTCCCGCCGAAGTGAAATATTTGAAAATAATTAAATTAGTTAATAAGAAATTTTCAGAATTAAATGTTAACATTGTTTTTTTAATCGTTTTCTAACTCAATGTTGATTCCTAGTGATCTAATTTCTTTTAATAAAACATTAAAGGATTCCGGCATTCCTGGTTCCATTTTATAATTTCCATCTACTATATTTTTATACATCTTAGTCCTTCCATTAACATCATCAGATTTAACTGTTAACATTTCTTGTAAAGTATAAGCGGCCCCGTAAGCTTCTAACGCCCATACTTCCATTTCGCCAAATCTTTGTCCTCCAAATTGTGCTTTACCTCCTAATGGTTGTTGAGTGACTAAACTATACGATCCTGTAGATCTTGCATGCATTTTATCGTCAACAAGATGATTTAGTTTTAACATATACATATATCCTACAGTCACTGGTCTTTCAAATTTTTCTCCAGTCCTCCCGTCGAAAAGTATTATTTGCCCAGAAGACGGAAAATCTGCTAGTTTTAAAAATTCTTTTATTTCGCTTTCTCGAGCTCCATCGAAAACAGGTGTTGCAATCGGTAATCCATTTTTAAAATTTTTTGCTAGACATAATATTTCATCATCAGAAAAAGTATTAAAATCAACTTTTTGTTTAGTTTGTTCTCCTAAATTAAAAGCTTTTTGAATAAAATTTCTAATAGTTGTAATAGAACTTCGAGTTTGTAACATTTTATCAATTTTATCTCCAATTCCTTTTGATGCTAATCCTAAGTGAGTTTCTAAAATTTGACCAATATTCATTCTAGATGGTACTCCTAAAGGATTTAAAACAATATCTACAGGAACTCCATTTTCGTCATATGGCATATCTTCAATAGGGTTAATTTTTGAAATTACTCCTTTATTTCCATGACGACCAGCCATTTTATCTCCTGGTTGAATTTGTCTTTTTACTGCTAGATAAACTTTAACTATTTTTAAAACTCCAGGAGTTAAATCGTCTCCTTGAGTAATTTTTTTACGTGTAATTTCTAATTTTTTTTCGAATTTTTTTTGAAGAATATTATATTGTAAGATTAATTGTGTTAACTTTTTTTTATTTTTTTTATCGTTTATAGAAATTTTTAACCATTCTTTTTTAGATAATGTTTGTAATATTTTTATATCTATTCCTGATGATAATAGAACTAATTGAATTTGACTAAATAAGCTGGATTCGAGTATTTTCAGTTCCTCTGTTAGATCTTTTTGTGCTTTTTTGAGTTGGGTATTTTCAATTTCTAAAGCTCTTTTATCTTTTTCTACACCATCTCTTGTAAATACTTGCACATCAATAACAGTTCCAGAAACTCCATTAGGAACTCTTAGAGATGAATCTTTAACGTCAGAAGCTTTTTCTCCAAAAATTGCTCTTAATAATTTTTCTTCTGGTGTTAATTGTGTTTCACCTTTTGGAGTTACTTTGCCTACTAAAATGTCTCCTCCGTTTACTTCTGCTCCAATGTAAACGATTCCTGATTCATCTAATTTAGATAATGCAGATTCTCCTACATTAGGTATATCTGATGTAATTTCTTCAGAACCTAATTTTGTATCTCGAGAAATACACGCTAATTCTTGAATATGAATTGTAGTAAATCTATCGTCTTGAACAACTTTTTCAGATACTAAAATAGAATCTTCAAAGTTGTATCCATTCCAAGGCATGAATGCTACACGCATATTTTGACCTAATGCTAATTCACCTAAATCTGTAGATGGTCCATCAGCTAATACGTCATTTTTTTCTACTTTTTCTCCTAATGATACGCATGGTATTTGATTAATGCATGTGTTTTGATTAGATCTTGTATATTTTACAAGATTATAGATATCAATCCCTGCTTCCCCAGAATACATTTCTTCTTTATTAACTTTTATGACAATTCTAGATGCATCTATATATTGAATTTTTCCCCCTCTTTTAGCAACTTCTGTTACACCAGAATCAACAGCAACTGTGCGTTCCATTCCTGTTCCAATTAACGGTTTATCAGAAATTAGTGTAGGAACAGCTTGTCGTTGCATATTAGCCCCCATTAAAGCTCTATTAGCATCATCATGTTCTAGAAATGGAATTAATGATGCTCCTACTGAAACTATTTGTTGAGTAGAAACATCCATATAATTTACTTGTGATGGATTAAATAGACTCGATTCACCTTTATGTCTACATGTTACTAAATCGTCAGTAAAATACCCTTCTTTATTTAAGTTTGTATTAGCTTGTGCAATAACAAAGTTACCCTCTTCGATAGCAGAAAGATATTCTATTGCATTAGTGATAGCTCCATTTTTTACTTTTTGATACGGTGTTTCTAAAAATCCATATGCGTTTGTTCTTGCGTATACCGATAAAGAATTAATTAAACCAATATTAGGTCCTTCTGGAGTTTCGATAGGACATACTCTTCCATAATGTGTAGGATGTACGTCTCTTACTTCAAAACCTGCTCTTTCTCTAGTTAATCCTCCTAAACCTAGTGCAGAAATTCGGCGTTTATGAGTAATTTCTGATAATGGATTATTTTGATCCATGAATTGAGATAATTGACTAGATCCGAAAAATTCCTTTATAGCTGCTGAAATTGGTTTAGCATTAATCATATCTTGTGGCATTAATGTATCTAAATCACCTAAAGATAATCTTTCTTTTACAGCTCTTTCAACTCTTATTAATCCTATTCTGAATTGATTTTCTGTCATTTCTCCTACTGATCTTATTCTTCGATTTCCTAAGTGATCGATATCATCGATGTCTCCTTTTCCATTTCTAATATCAATTAGTTTTTTAATTACGTCAATTATGTCTAATTTATTTAAGGTACCAGTACCTTGTATGTTTGTTCTTGATAAAGAACGATTAAATTTCATACGACCAACTGGAGAAAGATCGTATCTTTCTTCAGAAAAGAATAAATTTTCAAATAGAGTTTCTGTTGCATCTCGTGTCGGTGGTTCACCAGGACGCATCATTCGATAAATTTCAACTAATGCACTAAATCTATCGTGAGTAGGATCTATTTTTAGCGTTTCGGAAATATATGGCCCATGATCTAAATCGTTAGTAAATATTGTTTCAATTTCCAGGATATCATTAAGTTTTAATTGTTGTATTATTTCAAAAGTTATTTCAGCATTAGCAGATATAATAATATCTTTTGTTTTTTTTCTATAATAGTTTTTTGCCGATATTTTTCTAGTTAAATATTCTATTGGAACTTCTATAGAATTAATTTTATCTTTTTTTAATAAGTAAATATGTCGTGCAGTAATACGTTGACCTTTTTTTACATATGTTTTGTAATTAGCATGAATATCAAACGTTGCAGTTTCACCACGTAATCTTTCAGGAACTAATTCCATTATAATTTTTGTTGGAAGAATTTTAAAAATATTTGTTTTAAAAAATATATTAAGAATTTCTTCTGTAGTAAAATTTAGTGCTCTTAGAATAATGCTTACAGGTAATTTTCTACGTCTATCAATTCTAATAAATAAGTTGTCCTTGGGATCAAATTCGAAATCTAACCATGATCCTCTATATGGAATAATGCGTGCATTATATAAAACTTTTCCAGATGAATGCGTTTTCCCCTTATCACTGTCAAAAAACACTCCTGGACTACGATGTAGTTGGGATACTACTACTCTTTCAGTACCATTAATTATAAACGTCCCATTTTTTGTCATTAATGGAATTTCTCCCATATAAACTTCTTGTTCTTTAATATCTTTAATTGTTTTATCTAATGTTTCACGATCATATATAACAAGACGTAATTTAACTCGTAACGGTACTGAATACGTAATTCCTCGAGTTTGACATTCTTTAACATTAAACGTAGCATTACCTAAGTAATATTCTATATATTGTAATTCAGCACTACTATTATAGCTGAAAATTGGAAATATTGAACGAAATGCTGCTTCCAGACCACATAAACCATTTGGATCTCGTTGTATAAATTTTTTAAATGAATCAAGTTGAATGGAAAGGAGATACGGTATGTTAAGTACCTGTGGGCGTTTTCCAAAATCTTTTCGGATACGTTTTTTTTCAGTATATGAGTAAACCATAGGGTTCCTCGATTAGCTAATCAATCGAATTATTATTATTTTTGTTTAAAATACTTATAGTAGTGTTATTGTTTTTAAAAGTAATTTCGACTTATATATTTAAAAAAATAAAGGGTAAAAATAGTACTGGTATAATTAAAGAATTTTATAAACGTAAAGGTAATTTATTATTTAAAATAATTGAACGGGAAAGGCTGGTGACTTAGAATCACCAGCGACTAACATATAATCTAAATTAATAGTTTAAAAATTTTTACTTAATTTCTACTTCAGCACCAGTTTCATCTAATATTTTTTTTAGAGATTCAGCCTCTATTTTAGTAATATGTTCTTTTATTATAGTAGGAGCTGATTCAACTAAATCCTTTGCTTCTTTTAATCCTAATCCAGTAGAACTTCTTACAGCTTTTATTACCGAAACTTTATTTCCACCAATAGATTTTAATATGACATCGAATTCTGTTTTTTCTTCAGAGATTTCTTCTTTTAAAGGAGATGTGCTATTCGAAGATATTTCGGGTGATACACCAAATTTTTTTTCCATATCAGAAATTAGTTCAACAACATTTGTAACTGACATTTCTGATATGGCTTCTAAAATTTGTTCTTTAGTTATAGACATAGTATGTTGTTCCTAATAATACTTAAATGAAATTTTAAACATTATTTTTAAGAATATAGATTATGTTCTATTTGTCATTTTTAGATTTTTTATAGATATGAGCATGCGAATGAATTTTCCTACAGTTATATCTTTCATAATCATTATTAAACGATATATTACTTCGTTATATGTAGGTATATCTGCTAGTATGTTAATATCATGTGCAGATAATATTCTTTTTTCAAAAACTGCTCCAATAATTTTAAAATTAGTATCTTTTGTGGAAAATTCTCTGAATAATCTTGCAGCACTTCTTGGATGGTCCATAGAATAACCAATTAATATTGGACCTACTAATAATTTTTTTAGACATTCGAATTGAGTATTTTTAATACCTAAATTTATTAGAGTGTTTTTAAAAACACTTATTTTTACACCTATTTTTCGTGATAAAGAACGTAATTCAGTAATTTTATTTACTTTTACATTTCTTGAATTAGCAAAAACAATTGATAGTGATTTTTTAGTTATATTATGAATTTCAGTAACAATTTCTTTTTTTTTCTGAAAATTTAATACCATTAATTGATATACTCCTAAATTTAGCTAAAATTTTTTTAAAATGATTCCTTTTAAAAATGAATACAAAAAGATTTAGTAATTTTATTTGTGTACATTTAAAGTTTTACTGTTCTATTCATTTGAGTAATAATAAGATGACTTAAATCATATGTTTTAAGATTTTTTAGCATTTTAAGCATTATTTATATTTATTTTAGACTAAAAGTATTAATTATAGATATTAATTTAGATATGAATTTTCCATTATAGAGAACTTTTCTTCTAGCGTAAAGAAAAAATCAGAGAACTATTTAGCTTAAATTGTTGATATTAACATTTATTCCTAAACTCATTGTTGTAGAAATAGTTATTTTTTTTATGTATAATCCTTTTAAATTTTTAGGTTTTGATTTTTTTATGGATATTAGCAAAGTATTTAAATTTTCTTGTATATTTTTATTTGTAAAGTTAATTTTTCCTATTGAAGTGTGTACTATTCCATTTTTGTCATTTTTATAATTTATTTGACCCTTTTTAGCATTTTTAATAGCATTTTCAATATTGTCTGTTACCGTACCTAATTTTGGATTAGGCATTAAACCTCGAGGTCCCAATATTGGACCTAATTTACTAACAACATTCATTGTTTCAGTAGAAGCAATTGCTACATTAAAGTTTATTTTTCCTGATTTTATTATATCTGACAAATCATGTAGTCCTACATATTCTACTCCTAGTGATTTAGCAATATCAACGTTTTTACCTGTAGTAAAAACTACTATTTTTATAGTTTTTCCAGTACCATGTGGCAAAATAGCGCTATTTCGGATGTTTTGATCAGATTTTTTAGAGTTAATATTTAAATTAATAGATATATCTATGCTTTCATTAAATTTAGAAATAGCCATTTTTTTAAGAATTTCTATACCTTCTTCAATTTCAAATACTTTTTTATGATCGATTAAATTGTGCATAAATTTCTGTTTTTTTGTAAATTTTCTCATTATTTTTCCTTCTTTATAGTTAAACCTATAGAATGAGCGGTCCCTATAATAGATTTGATCATTTTCTCGATATTAGATCCTGTCATGTCTTCTTTTTTTATTTTAGCAATATCTACGATTTGTTGGTAACTGATTTCGCCTATTTTTTCTGTGTTAGGTTTAGAAGATCCTTTTTTGATTCCTGCAGATTTTTTAAGTAAAATAGAAGCAGGTGGTGTCTTAATAATAAAAGAAAATGATCGATCTGAGTATACGGTAATGACAGTAGGAATTGGTAGTCCTTTTTCTAAATGATTTGTTCTTGTATTGAATGATTTACAAAATTCCATAATGTTTAAACCTTTTTGACCTAATGCTGGTCCTACTGGAGGACTTGGATTAGCCATCCCTGCTGAAACTTGTAATTTAATATAAGCTTGTACTTTTTTAGCCATAATCATATTCTCTTTTTAAAAGTATAAGTTTAAGGTTTTTATATTGTTTTAAGGATAATAGATAATGTGTATATTAATTTTAATTATATTAAATATATATCACATGATAAACAT
Source organism: Buchnera aphidicola (Schlechtendalia peitan) (assembly GCA_039830055.1). GTDB lineage: Bacteria > Pseudomonadota > Gammaproteobacteria > Enterobacterales > Enterobacteriaceae > Buchnera_B > Buchnera_B aphidicola_BB. The sequence continues at coordinate 46,847 of CP140043.1, forward strand.
GACTGTTAACGCAATATAATATTTTTAGTGTTAGATTTATTAAATGTAATTATTTTTTAAATTACTGTTTTTATAGTAAATACTTAATTTTTTTTGACTTGTCTAAAATCTAATTCTACTGGAGTAGATCGTCCAAAGATAGATACTGATACTGTTAATCTATTTTTGTCATAATCAACTTGTTCTACTATTCCATTAAAATCTGAAAATGGACCATCGTTTACTCTAACCATTTCTCCAGGTTCAAATAATGTTTTAGGCCTTGGTTTATCCCCAATTTTCTTAAGTCTATTTAAAATTATATTAATTTCTTTATTGCTAATAGGTAATGGTTTGTCAGATGTACCTCCTATAAATCCTAGTACACGAGGTATACTACGAATTAGATGCCAACTTGAATCATTCATAATCATGTGAATCAATACATACCCAGGAAAAAATTTGTGTTCGCTTTTTTTTTGTTGTCCTGCTTTAATTTCTACAACTTCTTCTGTTGGAACCATAACATTTCCAAACAGCGATTCCATGTTTTTTAATTTAATATGTTCACGTATTGATTGTGCTACGCGTCCTTCAAAACCAGAAAATGCTTGTAATACATACCAGCGTTTTTTTTGGTTCTTATGCATATTATATCCTCAATCTAGTTACGAATGATATAAATCGAATTAAAATATTATCTAATCCCCATAGAATTAAAGAAATAATAAAAGCTGAAATTATTACTATAATAGTTGTATTAAATGTCTCTTTTAAATTAGGCCAAATAATTTTTTTTGTTTCTTGTTTGGCTTCGTAAATTAAAGAAGATGCTGTTTTTCCTTGTTTCGTTGAAAATATTATTCCTATAATTACAGCAATTAATGATATTGTAATAATTATACGCCATAAAAATGATATATTTATGTAATAATAGTAATTTATTAGTGTTATGATTATTAATATACTAATAATAATCCACTTGATCATATTTGTAGTTTTAGAGTTTTTATTAAAATTAATCATTTTATTTGTCTATTATCTTAAAATATTAGTTATATACAATTGTATTGTATATTTGAATATAATAGTGCTTATTTATTAAAGAATAAAATGAGACTGTATTATGTGTGTTGTATTAAAAATGTTATTTTAATAAATTTAATATTAGTTAGATTTACTGTACATTTTACTATTATTAATTTTAGTAGAATTTATATTTGTTTACGAAGGTTTAATATGTCAAGATTACGTTACATAATATTTCATAAATTTTTTTTATCTGATAATAGTTAGAAGATGTGTTTATAAAAAATATTTTATGCTGATACCCAGATTTGAACTGGGGACCTCACCCCTACCAAGGGCGTGCTCTATCTAACTGAGCTATATCAGCAAAGTTTTAAAAGCGAGCAGCGGGAATCGAACCCGCATCATCAGCTTGGAAGGCTGAGGTAATATCCATTATACGATGTTCGCGTAGATAGAAATAATTTAGAATATATAAACATTTATGGTGGGAGAAGGATTCGAACCTTCGAAGTCTATGACGTCAGATTTACAGTCTGCCCCCTTTAACCACTCGGGAATCCCACCATGATATATGTATTTTACTTTGCCGGCTACCGGAATCGAACTGGTGACCTACTGATTACAAGTCAGTTGCTCTACCTGCTGAGCTAAGCCGGCTTTCGTATAATAGTATATTACGTATAGATTTGATTTTATGCAATATAAATTTAGAAATAATAAAATATTATTTATGAGATTTTTGTATAGAAATATGTATACAAGTAATATTTATACAAATATTGAATAAATATAATAATTTTCATGTATTATATACTTTCAAAAATAGAGTTTATTTGTTTTTATTATATAACAAGTAAAAATTTTTATTTTAGTGATATTTTATAAACTTTATTTAACAAAGTTAAATGTCTAATGAAAACTTTTAATTTAAGTTCGGATATTAAATATATTTTAAAGTGTTTAATTAAGAATATTATATATCATGATTTAACAAATAATAATTATTTTAATTATAAGAATAAAAAACCTTATATTATAGGAATTTCTGGTAGTGTAGCATCTGGAAAAAGTACATTTTCTCATTGGTTACAAAAAGCATTAAAAAAAAATTTTGTCGATAAGAGTATATCTGTAGTAACTACAGATAGTTTCTTATACTCTAATAAAACTTTGAAATTATTAGGATTATTAGGAGAAAAGGGTTTTCCAAAAACGTATAATATTAATGAATTAATAAATTTTTTTTTGAATATAAAATATGGTGTTTCAAATAGTATAGTAGTTCCTATATACTCTCATTTTTGTAATGATATAATATTAGATCGTTATAATATTTTAAGACGATCAGATATTTTTATCATAGAAGGTTTACATATTTTTAATCCTTATTTTTATGAAAAAATATATAGCTATTTTTCTTTGTCAGATTTTTTTAATTTTTCTGTTTATATTGACGCAGATGACATATTATTAGAAGAATGGTATCTGAATCGTTTTTTAAGATTTCGATGCATTTCAAAATCGTATCCCAGTTCTTGTTTTAATTTCTATTCTAAAATTTCTTATAAAAATGCAAAAAATATAGCTATTGGAATATGGTACGAGATTAATTATAAGAATTTGAAAGAAAATATTTTTATTAGTAAGAAATATGCAAATTTTGTTATAACAAAAAAACATGATCACAGTATCAATTGCATACAGCTAAGATATAAAAACAATATTCGATATTATTGATATAAAATACAAATTTAATCTTATTAATAAATAAATTTAAAAAATAAAATTTGTTATGTTTAAAATTTAAATTATATGCATGTTTTACTATTAATTATAATATTAGATTATTTTTACTTCTAGTTCGAGAGAAACTCCAAATTTATTTTTAACTTTGTTTTGTATGATACTAGATAACATTAATATATCTTGTGCTGTAGCTTGATTTTTATTAACTAATATCAATGCTTGCTTTGGATATACTTGAGCACCTCCACATGAATATCCTTTGAGTTGACATTGTTCAATCAACCATCCTGCTGAAATCTTTATATATTCGTTATTTTCAGGATAATTAGGTAAATTTTTATATTGCGATAATAATTCCATAGCTTTTTTTGTTTCGATTATTGGATTTTTAAAGAAGCTACCGGCATTTCCTAGCATTTTGAGATTAGGGAGTTTATTATTTCTAATTTTTTTTATGTAATTAAAAATTTTATATGCTGTTAAATTTTTAGGATTGAGTTTTTTTAGTGATAAATGAGATATATTTGGGCTCCATTTTTTAGGTAATTTAATTCCTATACCTAAAACAATATAGTTGTAGTAGTGTGCATTTTTAAAAATACTACTTCTATATTTAAACATACAATGGCTAGCTTTTATTTTAATAGTATTTTTATAAATTAATGAAAATATTTCTACATAATTACATATATTTTTAAATTCTATTCCATATGCTCCTATATTGTGTATAGGAGCGGCTCCTACTGTACCTGGAATAAATGCTAAATTTTCTAAACCGTAAATACCTCTTTTTATTGTATAGACAACTAAGTCATGCCATTTTACTCCTCCTTTAACATATATTAGCCAGTTTTCTTTAGTTTCTGTAGTTTTAATCCCCATGATTTTATTAATAGCTATAACTCCGTTGTAATATTTAGAAAATAATGTATTACTACCTTCTCCTAAAAAGAGAAACGACATTTTTTTGTATATTTTCCATGCTTTAATAAGAGCACTTATATTTTCGATTTTTATAATTTTTTTAGCAAATACATTAATTTTTAATGTGTGATATTTTTTTAATGATTGGTTATTACATTTCATAGTTTATTTTAATTTTTTAGATATTTAACGTGTTAAGAATTGTTTATTATTTAAATACACATGTATTTTAAACATGTTATGAAACTATAGTTATATTAAGAATAATTATATAATTTTAATTTAATAAATTGTATTATATGTTCATCTATAAAATACATTTTTGTAATTTTAATACAAATTAATATTATTATAAAAATATAATAAATCTTAATGTGTTTATTTATAATATTTTAATGATTTAGATATTTTTTAAATCGTTTTATTTTAAAAGGAATTGTAGTGTGAGTTTATTTAATACACGTTATCATGAATTATTAAATGAATATTTAGCAAATGTTTGCGATAAAGTAAATATTTCATTTGAATTATTTCCACCAAAAGATGACATATTACAAGAAAATTTTTGGAGAGTTGTTGATAAATTAAAATTATTGAATCCAATTTTTTTTTCAGTAACGTGCGGTGCTTTTTTAGGTGAAAAAAATCGAACATATGACGTTTCACATGCAGTGTATCAACGAACTAAAGTCGAAACTGTTCCCCATCTTACTTGTATTGACTTAAAATCAGAAGAATTAAAAAACATTGCACGAAAGTATTGGGATAATGGCATGCGTCATATTTTAGCTTTAAGAGGAGATGTTAAAGATTGTAATATAAAATCTTATGTATATGCTATTGATTTAATAAAATTGTTAAAAAGTATTGCTGATTTTAATATTTCTGTTGCTGCTTATCCAGAAGTACATCCTGAAGCATATAATGCATATTCTGATTTAGTAAATTTGAAAAAAAAGATTGATGCTGGTGCTAATCGTGCTATTACTCAATTTTTTTTTAGTGTTGATCATTTTTTACGATTTCGAGACATATGCATACGTAACGGCATTACAATAGATATTGTTCCAGGAATTTTTCCCATAACTAATTTTAGACAATTATGTAATTTTTCTAAGATGAGTAATGTAAAAATTCCACATTGGATTCATTATATGTTTAGAGGATTAGAGAATGATTTAGAAACAAGTAAATTTTTAGGAGCTAGCATAGCTATAGATATTGTCAAAGTATTATATAAAGAAGGTGTACGAAATTTTCATTTTTATACTATGAATAAATTAGAAATAGTAGCATTTATTTGTCATGTTTTAGGAAAAAGATTTAAGACATTTGAATATGCTTAATATTGCACAAGTTTTTACAATTTTAGGCTTTTTTTAGTAATATAAATATTGATGTTATTTTATAAGTTTTTAAAAAATACTTATGTTAGAATTATATTTAAAAAACATATTATTGTATGTTAAAAAAGTGTAATTCTACTATGTGTTTAAAAAATGTTTTATATAAAACAGTTATAATATTATGAATTGTATTTTCTCATTAGTATTTAATACTTTTATATACTAATAAAAAAATATTTATAAATATTTTTAATAAATGAATGTTGTATTTCATATAAATAGACATAAATATATCAGAAAATTAATAGGTATTTACTAAAATATTTTTATTAAAATTTAATTTTAGTATTAATAAGTTTTATACTTTAATAGTATATTTAAATAATTTTAATTTCTATTAGTATATATTGACTGTAAGGATTGTAATGATTATAAACAAATCTATTAAAAAAGTAGTATTAGCTTATTCAGGTGGATTAGATACATCCGCAATTATTCCTTGGATAAAAGAGAATTATTATGCAGATGTAATCGCTTTTGTTGCTGATGTTGGACAGTCACGAAATGATTTAAAAAATATTAAAAAAAAAGCATTAAAATCTGGAGCTTCTCAATGTATTATTGTTGATTTAAGAGAAGAATTTGTAAGATATTATATTTATCCTGTATTAAAGACTGGAGCATTATATGAAGGAAATTATTTATTAGGTACTGCAATTGCACGTCCAATTATTGCAAAAACTCAAGTAGAAATTGCTATAAAATTAGGAGCCGATGGTGTATGTCATGGAGCTACTGGTAAAGGAAATGATCAAGTACGTTTTGAGATGGTATATACTGCATTAGCACCTCACTTGAAGGTAATTGCACCTTGGAGAGAATGGAATTTACAGTCTAGAGAAGATTTATTGGTTTATTTAAAAAGTAAAAATATAAACACAACAGCTACTATTGAGAAAATTTATAGTAGAGATGAAAATTCTTGGCATATTTCAACAGAAGGTGGACTTCTTGAAGATCCATGGAATCAGAATACGAAAGATTGTTGGGCATGGACTGTGGATCCTAAAGATGCACCGAATATACCCGAATGTGTTTCTATAACAATCAAAAGTGGTAATATTATAGCTGTAAATAATGTTAATTTAACTCCGTTACAATGTTTAAATAAGCTAAATGTAATAGGATCAAAACATGGAATTGGTCGTGTAGATATTGTTGAAAATCGTTTAATAGGAATGAAATCGAGAGGTTGTTACGAAACTCCAGGTGGAACACTAATGTTTAGTGCATTGCGTGCTGTTGAACAGTTAGTATTGGATAGAGACAGTTTTAAGTGGAGACAAATGCTTGGTTTAGAAATGTCGTATGTTGTTTATAGTGGAAATTGGTTTAGTCCCATTCGAAAATCTATTCAAGCGTCAGCAACGGAATTATCTTTAGAATTAGATGGAGAAGTTGTTTTAGAATTATATAAGGGCACAGTTACTCCTATTAAAAAGTATTCTACTAATTCTTTATATTCCAAAGAGTTTGCTACATTTAGTTCAGATGATGTATATAATCAATCTGATGCACATGGTTTTATAAAACTATTTTCCTTATCTTCTCGAATACGAGCAATGAATAAAAAATCTAATAAATAAGTATAGATTATTAAAGTAAGAATTATTATTTTTCATAAATCAATGTCAAATTATGGTTAATAGAGGAAATGCAAAAATGTTGTGGGGAGGAAGATTTTTACAAAAACTTGATCCATCATTTAAGAAATTTAATTCTTCTTTAAAGATTGATTATAGATTAGTAGAACAAGATATTTTTGCATCTATAGCTTGGTCTAAATCATTGCTACATACTAATGTTTTAAGCCATGAAGAGCAAAAAAATATTGAAATTGCTTTAAATGTTTTGTTAAAATCTGTTATTGAAAATCCTAGTTTAATTTTAGAGAGTGATTCAGAAGATATACATAGTTGGGTAGAAAAGGAATTGATTAATATTGTAGGAGAAATTGGAAAAAAATTACACACTGGACGTAGCAGAAACGATCAAGTAACTACAGATTTAAAATTATGGTGTAAATACACAATTACATTATTATTACATAAAATCAAAGATTTAAAAATAGCTCTTATTCATATTTCTGAAAGGAATAGGAGTGTTATTATGCCAGGGTATACCCATTTACAGAGAGCTCAACCTATTACTTTTTCTTTTTGGTGTTTAGCATATATTGAAATGTTAAATAGGGATATAGATCGTTTGAAAGATGTATATAAAAGATTAAATAGTAGTCCATTAGGATCTGGCGCTCTTGCTGGTACTTCTTGGAACATAGATCGAGAAAGATTAGCAAAAGATATGGATTTTTCATCAGCAACTATGAATAGTTTAGATAGTGTATCAGATCGTGACTATGTAATAGAATTACTATCTGTTGCTTCTATTGGAATGATTCATTTATCTAGATTTTCTGAAGATTTAATTTTTTTTAATTCTTCTGAATCTAAATTTATAACATTATCAGATGCGATAACTTCAGGTTCTTCTCTTATGCCTCAAAAAAAGAATCCAGATGTGTTAGAGCTTATTCGATCTAAATCTGGAAGAGTTATCGGTTCTTTAGTTAGTATTTTAGTAGTTTTAAAAGGTCTACCATTATCATATAATAAAGATATGCAAGAAGATAAAGAAGGCTTATTTGATTCTTTGGATACTTGGAGTAATTGTTTATCAATGTCTATTTTAGTTTTAAAAAATATGGATGTTAATTATGTTACTTGTTTAGAAGCTGCTCAAAAGAGTTATACTAATTCTACTGAATTAGCTGATTATTTAGTTAAAAAGGGTATAGCATTTCGTGATGCACATCATATCGTTGGAAAAATAGTTTTAAGAGCTATAAAGGAGCATATGCCATTGGAAAATTTAGATTTGAACGTATTAAAGAAATATTGTGTGAATATTGATTATGATGTGTATGAATGTTTAAAATTAGACTCTATTTTTGAAAAAAGAAATGCAAAAGGCGGTGTTTCAAAAAAACAAATTCAATATTCTATTAATAAAGCTAAAGAAGAATTGGATGAATGTTAGTATTTAAATATTTTAATGAAACTTTAATATACATGAGTTCTATTTATGTTAATGTATTTTAATATTTTTAAATATATGCAATATTAAAGATAGTTTACGTATAATATTTTTAATAACATAGATTGAATATTAATTGATAGGTTTGATATATGACATGATAATTCGTGGTTTTAATACATATTAATAAATGTTATATTTAATTGAGAATTTTTATGTTTATTGTGTAAGTCTGGTATTTAGATTAATATTTGGATAATTTTTGTACAGATTATTATTAATATTATTTATTAATTTACATTAGTGCATTTCTAAAATTATAAAATATATAAGTATTAATAATAAAATTCTTAAAACATTTTTAAAATTGTATAAAAAGACATATATAAAGATTAATGCTAGTTCAGTTGTCAATGCTATTTTAAAAATTTAGCAGTCTTATAATTGATATAATTGTGTTATAATTTTTTTTTATAAAGATTTACATGTTATATTTGGAGTAAAATGTTATTTCAAGAAATAGAAATAGTATGGAACCAAATTTTATCTGAAGCGCACATATTAATTAATAAAGAGCCATCTTTAACAGGTTTTTATTATGCTCATATATTAAATCATAAAAGTTTTAGTTCAGCGTTAAGTTATATTTTATCTAGTAAATTAGGAAATAAAAGTATTTCTGCTATTTCTGTAAGAGATATTATAAACACAATATATGATTGTAATCATGAAATTATTATATCAGCTATTCAAGATATACGGGAAGTTTATAATAGAGATCCAGCAATAGAATGCTATTCTACTCCATTTTTATATTCAAATGGATTTCATGTATTACAAGCATATCGAATTAGCAATTATCTTTGGAATCAATCGAAAACAGAATTGGCTATATATTTTTATAATCGTATTTCAACTATATTTTCAGTTGATATTCATCCTGCTGCTAAAATAGGATGTGGAGTTATATTTGATCATGCGATTGGAATTGTTATTGGAGAAACTTCTGTAGTTAGAAATAATGTTACTATCTTTCATTCAGTTACATTAGGTAGTACGGGAAAGCATAGTGGTATTCGTCATCCAATAGTAAATGAAGATACAATTATAGGAGCAGGTTCAAAAGTATTAGGTAAAATTGAAATAGGTTCTAAAGTAAAAATTGGAGCGGGTTCTGTTGTATTAGTTTCTATTCCACCTGGTTGTACTGCTATTGGCATTCCTGCTAAAATTGTTACTTCTCAAAATAATAAACAAATATAATAAAATATTAATTTACGCTATTTTATAGCAGTAGAGTATTGATATTATTGACGATAATATAGTTTTTTAATGTAAAAACATATTAATAAAATAGCGACTAATTTCTATAAGTATAGTTTATTAGTTAATATTTTTTATTAATTAATTTTGTATAAATAAATGTAAAACATTATTATATGTTTTTAATATGTATTATTTTATAAATTCTTAATTTAAATATTAGGATAAATTTTAAAATTAGTTAAAGCTTCCTCATCAACAGGAAGCTTTACTAAAAGGAAACCTTTTAAAATTTTATAATTAATCATCTAAAAAACTACGTAATATTTCTGATCGGCTAGGATGTCTTAATTTTCGTAATGCTTTAGCTTCTATTTGGCGTATTCTTTCACGAGTAACATCAAATTGTTTTCCTACTTCTTCTAAAGTATGATCTGTATTCATGTCAATACCAAATCTCATTCGTAGGACTTTAGCTTCTCTGGCGGTTAACCCAGATAAAACATTATGAGTAGCAGATTTTAAACTTTCTGAAGTAGCTGAATCGAGAGGTAGTTCTAGTGTAGTATCTTCTATAAAATCTCCTAAATGAGAATCGTCATCTTCTCCAATAGGAGTTTCCATTGATATTGGTTCCTTTGCTATTTTTAGTACTTTTCGTATTTTTTCTTCAGGAATTAACATGCGTTCTGAAAGTTCTTCAGGTGTTGGTTCTCTTCCTATTTCTTGCAATATTTGTCTAGAAATACGGTTTAATTTATTAATAGTTTCGATCATATGTACTGGTATCCTAATAGTTCTTGCTTGATCTGCAATAGATCGTGTGATTGCTTGTCTGATCCACCAAGTTGCATATGTAGAAAACTTATATCCTCTTCTATATTCAAATTTGTCTACAGCTTTCATAAGACCTATATTACCCTCTTGAATAAGATCTAAGAACTGTAATCCTCTATTTGTATATTTTTTAGCAATTGAAATTACTAATCTTAAATTAGCTTCTACCATTTCTTTTTTTGCTCTTTTGGCTTTAGCTTCCCCAATGGACATTTTTTTGTTAATGTCTTTAACTTGTTTTATAGTTAACCCTGTTTTTTTTTCAACTTTTTTTAATGTTTTTAAAATAGAATCAAATTCTTCTTTGATTTCTTGTAATTTTTTAAACCATGGTTGTGTATTATATTTAGATAATTTTAACCATATTTTTTTTATACCTTGTTCTAAAAATAATTTTAAAAAGATTTTTTTTGGAACTTTACATCGTTCTATGCATAATTTCATAATAAGTTTTTCTTGCATTCGAACTTGTTCCATCATATATCTCATATTGCTAACTAAATAGTCAAATTGTTTTGGAATTAACCTAAATTGTTTAAATATTTCTGATAAAGCATGAATTGCAATCAAAGAGTCTTTATGATTTCTACTTTTATATTTTATAATATTATTAGTAATAATGTATTGATTTTTCAGTTCAATAAATTTTTCTTTAGCTAATTCTGGATCAATTTGATTATCACAATCATTATTTTCATCTAAAGTATCATCATCATTATTGTGATGATTATGTTCATCTGTTAATTCAGATCCAATATGATGGACAATAGATACAAATGCTTCTTCTGAATTTGGATCTGAGAATCCTTGAATTAAATCAGTTAATTTAAGTTCTCCTAATTCAACTCTATTGTATTGTTTTAATAAATAAGTAATAGTTTCAGGATATTCTGATACGGAACATTGTACTTGATTAATGCCTTCTTCTATTCTTTTTGCTATATCAATTTCTCCTTCTCTAGTTAATAGTTCAACTGTTCCCATTTCACGCATGTACATGCGAACTGGATCAGTAGTACGTCCTAAGTCAGATTCTACATTAGATAGAACTTGTGCTGCTGCTTCTACTGCATCTTCATCTGTATCTGTATTTCTGATTTCTTGTAATATGAGATCATCTGCGTCTGGTGCTTCTTCTACTACTTGAATACCCATATCATTAATCATTTGGATAATATCTTCTATTTGATCTGAATTTACGATGTCGTTTGGTAGATGATCATGAATTTCAGCATAGGTCAAATATCCCTGTTCTTTTCCATGGGTAACTAGAAGTTTAAGTTGTAATTGTGGATTATGCTCCATAAGACTATATCCATATTTTATTAATATAATGAATACATATTAACCATATTAAAAATCATTAATAATATACTTAGTTATTTTTAACAGTATATTAAATAATTTTAACAGATATTCATGATGTTCAACAATATATAGAATTATTATCAAAAATTGACAATATTATATTTTTTATATTGTATTTTACAAGTTTTTGTCATTAACTTAAAATAGTAGCATTAATTATTTAATGTTAATTTATTTTAGCTAACTTTTTGTTAATTAACCATAATTCACATTTTTCATCTTTTTGTAATCCTATTGTTCTTTCTTTTGATAAAAGTATATTTTGTTTATGTTCTAAATATTTATTATAAAGATTATTCAGTGAATCTAAAAAAACTTGTTTAATTTGATTTTTAACAATCATGTGATTCCATTTAGCTAGTTGATTTAATTTATAAAAAATTTTTGTATTCCTATACATTTCTAATATTTGGCCAGTATTACAATTAGGAAATGCAGCACATTTTTTTATTAGATTTATGAAGAGAGGTAGCCCGACTAGTTGTATATTTTTGAAGTTTTCTATAGATGTGGTCAATAATACTAGTTTTGGATTTTGTATGAGTAGTCCAATAAGAGTACGCATAGTTATTTGTTCCAATGTTCTGTGTGTATTATTTTTTTGTACAGTTTTACATAGTTTTTTAGTATTTAATTGTATTAAAATATTTGGATCTGGAATACCTATTCTATTTCCTAGTTCTTGAAACAAATATGCACGCATAGTTTTACCTGGAACTTGATTAATTAAAGGAATAGCAATAGAACTTAAATAAGATTTTTTTCTAATGGAATTTAAATCTATATCTTCGCATAATTTATTAAATAAGAAATTCTCGAAACTTATTGCATTACTAATACGTTTTTGAAAATTTTTTTTACCTTCTTTCCTTAAAATGGTATCTGGATCTTCATTTTTAGGTAAAAATATAAATTTAATATGTTTTCCATCGTGAATATAAGGAAGAGTAGTTTTTAAAGTTCTCCATGCAGCTATTTTTCCTGCAATATCGCCATCATAACAATATATAATTGTGTTTGTAATTCGGAATAACAGTTGTATTTGATAACTTGTTATAGTTGTTCCTAATATAGAAATAGAATAATTAATATTAAATTGAAATAGGGTTATAACATCCATATATCCTTCTACTACTAATAATTTTTTAGGATTTGGATTGCATTTTAAAATTTCAAATAAACCATATAGTATTTTACCTTTTTTAAATATATTTGTTTCTGGAGAATTAATATATTTTGGAACATTGCTGTTAATCGATCTTCCTCCAAATCCAACAATTTTCCCATGTTTATTACGAATTGGAAATATAATTCTACCTTTTAAACGATCATATTTTTTCCTTTGATTATTAACTATTAGTACTCCAACATCTATTAGTTCTTTTAAATTAAAATTATTTGTTTTAATTTCATGTTCTATATCATTCCAATTTAAAGTAGAAAAACCAATATTGAAATGTTTAATTATAACGTCGTTAATTCCCCGATGAATTAAATATTTATATGCATATTTTACATTAAATAAATTTTTTTGATAATAGTGTGATAACTGTTTAGTTATAAAATATAAATTATTTCGTTCTTCATAATTAAATGTTTGAGAGAAACATTTTTTTTTATATGGTATTTTTAATCCATTAATATTGGCTAATTCTTCAATACTTTCTATAAAAGTTAATTGTTCATAATTTATTAAAAAATCAATGGTATTTCCATGTGCATTACACCCAAAACAATAATAGAATTGTTTTTCGTAGCTTACAGTAAAAGATGGTGTATGCTCTTTATGAAAAGGACAATGTGCGCTATAGTTTTTTCCGATTTTTTTTAATGGTATTCTATCTTGGATAACATGAATAATGTTAGTTTGATATAATAATTCATTAATAAAATGTTTTGGAATTATTCCCTTCATACTTTCAAATTATGTTATATGTATTGGGACCGAACTTTAGGTAAAGAACGGTCAGTTAATTATTTTTTATGATTTTTAGGTTTAGTACATACGTATCCGTTTTGCGTTTTCTCGAGATAGTTTTTTAGTTAATCGTTTTATTGCAGATGCTTTTGCACGTTTACGCTCAGTAGTAGGTTTTTCATAGAATTCTCGTCTTCGAATTTCTGCTAAAATTCCTGCTTTTTCGCAAGATCTTTTAAATCTTCTTAATGCTACATCAAAAGGTTCATTTTCTCTTACTTTTATTATAGGCATATATAATGTTTTCTCTGATTAAAATTAATAACAATTAATATTTATATTATACATAGTTTAAAAGTTTAGAATGATAACATAAACAGTTAATTTTATATAATGGTTTTTAAAAATAGTACATTAATATAATGTATTTTTTAAAAAAAGATATTAGTTAATAATTTATTAAAATTTATACTATGTTTTATATTCCTAGTATAATTATTTGAATATATACTACAAGTATGTTTTAAAAATATCTATATTTTATAGATAACAATTTAAGTTATATACTCGTATGAGAATATTAGGAATTGAAACTTCTTGTGACGATACAGGAATTGCAATATACGATGATATTTCTGGAATTATATTTAATAAATTATATAACCAGTCGAATTTTCATCATAGTTATGGTGGAATCGTACCTGAGTTAGCTTCCCGAAAACATCTTGAAATTTTAGCATTATTGATTGATAGAACACTGAGACAATTCAATATTAATAAGAATTCTATAAATGCTATTGCATATACTGCTGGACCTGGACTAATAGGTTCTTTATTGGTTGGTTCTTCTTTAGCTACTGCTTTATCTTTTGCGTTAAATATACCTATCATTTCAGTAAATCATATGGAAGGTCACTTATTAACTCCTATGCTAGAAAGTAATAAACCAAGTTTTCCGTTTATAGGATTGTTAGTATCTGGAGGGCATACTCTATTAGTTAATGCACTTGGTATTGGGAAATATAAGTTATTAGGCGAATCATTAGATGATGCTGTTGGAGAAGTATTTGATAAAATAGCTAAATTATTAGAATTGAAACATCCTAATGGGTCTAGTTTATCTAAGATAGCACAATCAGGGGTATTTAGCTATTTTAATTTTCCGAGACCGATGATAAATCAGGACAATTTAAATTTTAGTTTTTCTGGATTAAAAACATTTGTTTCAAATGTTATTAAAAGAGAAGGAAGTAATTTTCAGGTTCGAGCAAATATTGCTAGAGAATTTGAACATGCAATTACTGACGTTTTAGTTAAAAAAAGTAAAAGAGCTTTAGAACAATTAAATTATTCTACGTTAGTAGTGTCAGGCGGTGTTAGTATCAATCAAACGTTGAGAGAAAAATTAAATAATATGATTAAAATTTATAAAGGAAAAGTATTTTATTCAAGATCTGATTTATGTTCTGATAATGGTGCTATGATAGCATATGTTGGAATGTTACGATTTAAAAAGTTTAGTAGTTTTAATTTAAATATTTCGGTATATCCTAAGTGGTCTATAGCTGATTTAAAGCCTGTATAATTATAAATATAATTATGGTTAAAATTATTATAAAAATTTTATTTTTTTATGTATATGATAACTTAAAAATTTTAAGGTTTCATTTATTTAAAATTTTAATATTTTTATAAATTATTATGTATTGCTTTAGATCTTGAATAGTTAACATTGGAATGTTATGTAATTTTGAAAACTGTATGATTTCAGATAATTTCGACATAGATCCATCTTTATTAGTTAGTTCACATAGTATTCCAGCAGGTTTAAAGCCTGCTAAAGTTACTAGTTCTATAGAAGCTTCTGTATGCCCAGATCGCCCAAATATACCATTTTTATGTGCTTGCAACGGAAATACGTGTCCTGGTCTATTTAGATCTTGAGGTTTTGCATGGTCATTAATAGCTGTTCGAATAGTAGTTATTCTATCTTTGGCAGATACTCCTGTTGATACCCCCTTAGCAGCTTCTATAGTTATAGTAAAATTAGTTTTAAATTTACTGGTGTTTTTTCTTACCATAAAAGGTAATTTTAATTGTTTTCTTTTAGATTCAGTAATACATAGACAAACAATTCCACTTCCATATCGAATTGTTAATGCCATTTGTGGCACAGTCATAGTTTCTGCTGGAAAAACTAAATCTCCTTCGTTTTCACGATTAGCATCGTCTAATATAATTACTCCATTTCCTAATTGTAGTGATTTTATCGCGTTTTCAATGCGTTTTTTTGGAGTAGTAGAAAAAAAAGATTTGTATCTTGTCATATTTGACCTTTTTATGAAAATAATTGTAATTTTAAATAATAATGTTAGTTTTTATAGTTGAAATTGTTTTGTCATATTTTAATATACTATAATATTTGTTTAATCTGAATATTTCTACTATTTTTATTAGTAATCTACGTTTTAAAAATAATTTTAAATAAAATTTAAATAATTTATACTAAAATTTCTTAAGAATATAAAGGACATTAAAAATATGAAAATATATTTAGTAGGAGGAGCTATTCGAGATCAATTACTTAATGTTCCGATTAAAGATAGAGATTGGGTAATAGTTGGAGCTACTGAAAAAATGTTATTAGATTTAAATTTCAAAAAAGTAGGTAAAGATTTTCCCGTTTTTTTACATCCAATTAGTCATGAAGAATATTCTTTAGCAAGAATCGATAGGAAATCTGGATTTGGATATACGGGATTTAAAACTAATTATTCAAAAACAGTTACTTTAAAAGAAGATTTATCACGAAGAGATTTAACAATAAATGCTATAGCACAGGATAATAGAGGTAACTACATTGATTTTTTTGGTGGATTAAAAGATCTGAAAAATAGAATATTACGACATGTTTCATGTTCTTTTTGTGAAGATCCATTGCGAATTTTTAGGATTGCAAGATTTTCTGCAACACTGAATCATTTTGGTTTTCAGATTGCATCAGAAACTATGCAATTGATGATTAGCATGGTAAAAAGTAAAGAATTATTATATTTGACTAAAGATAGAATTTGGAGAGAAACTGAAAAAGCATGTAATACGAACAATCCTCATGTGTATTTTCAAATTTTATATCATTGTAATGCTTTATCGATTATATTTCCTGAAATTAATTATGCATACCAATATGGATCACAAAACATTAATAAATATTTTCCAGAAAAGCATTATAGATTTAATTTTTTTATAGAAATTGCAAAAATTTCTAGATTAAATACAGGAATAGATATTAGATTCGCTTATATATGTGCAATTATTTGTCATGCTAAAATTTTTAATACACATGCTTTTTTATTTAAAACTAATAATAAAATTTTTGGTATATTAATAGAAAAACTATGTAATCGTTTACGTATTCCAGCTTATATCAAAGATTTATCTATTATTTTTTCTAAAAATGTTCAGTTTTTAAGTATAATTTATTTGCAATCTTCAAAAAACATTGTTTTATTTTTAAACCAAATCGATGCTTGGAGAAAACCTAATAGAGTAAAAAAATTATCTATTTTAATTGATTTATATATGTTTAGTTGTATGAAATTAGATATTTTGGATTTATATCATGGAAATTTTTTAAGAAGTGTTTTTAATGTTTCTAATAAAGTTTCTATTAAACCTATTATAAGTGTGGGATTTATAGGAATAAAGATTCGTCATGAATTAATTCGATTAAGAATAATAGCAATTGATAAATGGAGAAAGAAATTTAGTATTTTACGAACGATATAAAACAATATAAATTATTAAACATAGCATATATCGATAAAAGATAAATGGTATAAAGGAACAAGTACTAATTATTTTAAGAAATCTTTTTATGAAAATACTAGATATTAAGAATGCAGATAATGATCCTATTAAAAGAATAGGTAAGCTATGTAATGGTATATTTTTATAGTTAATAAATATGTCAAAAATTGTTTTTCCAAAAAATATTGGGACAGATATAATAAAAGAGAATCGTGATGCTACATGTTGATTTATGCCTAGTAAAATACTTACAGCAATGGTAGAACATGATCTAGAAAAACCAGGATATAGAGCTAAACATTGAAAGCATCCTATAGTGAATGATTGTAATAAGTTTATATTTTTTCTTGTATATATACATTTTTTTTTATAGATTTCAGCTAATGTTAATAGAATAGATCCGCATACTAATGATAAACACATGTTTTTAAAGTTTAATAGTGTTTCTAAATATTTATTAAAGTATAATCCTATGAATGATATTGGAAGAATACTAAGACATATATGATAATATGAAAAATTATTATTGTGAGTATACTGATTCTTAATTTTTAAAATAGAGAAAAATAGTTTAATAAATGTATATCTGAAATATATTAATATAGATAGAGATGTTCCAAATTGTATAAATATATTTAAAATTTTTATTTCATTTTGTTTTATTTGCAGTAGTTTAGCAAATACAATTATATGACTAGTTGATGAAATTGGAAAAAATTCAGTGATTCCTTCAATGAATCCCAGAAAAATAATTAGTAAAATATTATATGTTTCAAAATTATATATACTCATATTTTATTTTCAAAATAAATATTGTTAAATATATTTTTTAAATAGGTAAAACGGATATTTAAATACCGTTTTACCTAAAAACGTTATTTTTTTATAGAAAATATTATATTTTTTCCTGCAATTACTTCACCCGATTTTTTATATATTTTTTTAAATATTTCAATGTTAGATATAATTATAGGTGTTAATATGGATTTAGACGTTTTTTTAAGTAAAGGTAAGTCTACACTGATAATAGGTTCTCCTATTTTAACCACTTGATTTTCTTGAGCAATTTTTTTAAATCCTATTCCTTTTAATTTTACTGTATCTATTCCGAAATGTACGAATAGTTCAATATCATTTTTACATGATTTAATAGAAAAAGCATGTAATGTTTTAAATATTTTTCCAACAATTCCATCAATAGGTGATAATAAAATATCACTTTTTGGTAAAATAGCTATCCCATCTCCTACTATTTTTTTTGAGAATACAACGTCTGGAACTTGCTCTAGATTAACTATTGTCCCGGATAACGGAGCGAAAATGTTTATTATATTTTTAGATTCAGTTTTTTTATTTTTAAAAAAATTAGAAAACAAATGCATATTTTTTCCTGTTCATAATTTTTTTATTAATTATTTTTTGAAAAATCGTTAATAATATTTATTATTTCTTTTGATGTTGATTTGGATAAAACATTTTCAGCTAGATGTTTTGCATCTAAAAAATTTGTTTTTCGAATTATTTTTTTTATTTTTGGGATCATTGGTGCACTCATACTAAATTCATCTAAGCCCATTCCAAGTAGTAATGCAGTAGCTTTTTCATCTCCAGCAAGTTCTCCACACATTCCAGTCCATTTTCCAGCATTGTGGGAAGCATTAATAACTTTTTGAATTAGATTTAATACAGAAGGACACATTGGATCATACAAATTAGAAATTAAATCATTTCCTCTATCGACAGCTAGTGTATATTGTGTTAGATCATTGCTACCAATGCTAAAAAAATCCACTTCTTTTGCTAAATGTTTGGCTATTATAGCAGATGCTGGAGTTTCTATCATAATTCCTATTTCTATTTTAGGATTAAATGGTATTTTTTTATGTTTAAGTATTAATTTTAACTTTTCTAGTTCCTCTTTTAAATTTCGTATTTCTTCTACAGAAATAATCATAGGAAACATTACTTTTAATTTTCCAAAAGCAGATGCTCTTAGTATTGCATTTAGTTGTGCGTGTAAAATATCTTTTTTATCCATTGCTATACGAATAGCTCGCCAACCTAAAAATGGGTTGTCTTCTTTAGGAACATTCATGTATGAAAGATTTTTATCACCACCTATATCCATAGTTCTTATAATGACAGATTTATTTTTCATTTTTTTTGCTATAATTTTGTATGCATTAAATTGTTCCTCCTCTGTAGGAAAAGAACTACGATTCATGAATAAAAATTCTGTTCGATAAAGTCCAATGCATTCGGCACCATTTTTTTTAGCATGTACAACATCTTTGATTGTTCCTATATTCGCACCAATTTTAATTTGGTGTCCATCAATTGTGATTGCACATAAATATTTTAGTTGTGTTAAATTATCTCTTTCTAACTCATATTTTTTTTTTAATTTTTTTATTTGTTTTATGTACGATAATTCTGGATTAATAAATATAGCATTGTTAATACCATCTAATATTAGAAAATCATTGTTGTTAACTTTTTCTGTGATATTTCCGGTACCAACAATAGCAGGTATTTCTAAAGAGCGAGCCATAATAGATGTATGTGATGTTTGACCACCTAGATCTGTAATGAATCCTAAAACCTTGTTTTTCTTTATTTGAGCAGTTTCTGAAGGAGTTAAATCTCGAGCTATTAAAATTATAGGATCCTGAATATGATTAAGATCGATAATATTTAAATTCAGTATATTACGAATTAATCTATTTCCAATGTCTCTTATGTCTATTGCTCTATTTTTTAAATATTCATCATTTAATTTTTCTAATATTACAGCCTGTTTTTCGATTACTATTTGTGTTGCGTATTCTGCTGATAGATGTTTTTTTTGAATTAGAAAAAATATACTTTTTTCTAATTCTTCATCTTCTACCAACATAATATGTCCTTCAAAAATATCTTTTTTATTATTTTTAAATTGTTTTTCGACTTGTAATTTAATAATTTTAAGTTGATTAATTGTTTTGTGTCTGCCTTTAATAAATCTTTTAATCTCATTTGTAATATCTTCTTTTTTAATTTTATTTTTGTTAATAAAAACTTTTTCTTCTATTAATAGTAATGCATTTCCAAAAGCAATGCCTGGTGATGCTAAAATTCCTGAAATCATAATATTACCCTTAACATAACAATATGTTATATTTTATAATAGTAATTTGTTGGTCTCAGGTAACATTATATTAATTAGTATATGTTATCCGGAAGTAATGTTTTACTTCCGGTAAAATTATACTATGAATAATATTTAATATTGTTAAGACACAAATTTTTTTATGTAAGTGTTTTTATAAATTTTTCTAAATTTTCAACTGCTATTTTTTCATCTTCACCATTTGCTGAAATGATAATTAAGCTATTTTTTACTAAACCTAATGTTTGCAATTTAAACAAACTTTTTGCATTTACAGATTTTCCGTTAGAGATAATATTTATATCTGAAACGAATTTTTTTGCTTCTTTTACAAAAAGTGCAGCAGGACGAGTATGCAATCCATGAGGATTAGTAATTACAATTTCTTTTTGAAACATGTTCTCTCCTAGTTTTATTTTAATTTACCTAAATAAAATTAACACATAATATTCTAAAATGTTGATTATCTTAGTTTTGTACATATATTAGTTTAGTACATTGTAAAATTAATATTATTGTTGCTTAAATTGTATATGTTTATTTATATGTATTATTACAGTTATTAATTACCACTATCGTGTTAATTTCATGGAAAATATATGTTATGTATACTTTAAAATATATTAAAATAACATGGTTTTGAGTAAAGTAAATTACAGCTAATGAATTTAGATAATGTCATCTTAAAATTTTAAAATAATTCTGTGCTCAAATATCTTTCTCCAGAAGACGGAAGAATAACAACTATGCATTTTTTTTTAAAAATATTTTCTTGTTGTAATTTTAATGCAGCAAATAATGCTGCTCCAGATGATATACCAGCTGAAATACCTTCTTCTTTTATTAATCTTTGTGCGGTTGTAATAGCTTCTTGATCAGATACTGTAATAACTCGATCAATCAAACTTAAATTTAAATTTTTAGGTATAAAACCAGCTCCTATTCCCTGTATTTTATGAAAACCAGGTTTTAATTCTATATTGTTAAAATACTGAGTGATGACTGGAGAGTTTTTAGGTTCTACAGCAACACTAATAAGTGTGTATTTTTTTTTGGTTTGTTTTATAAATTTAGAAATTCCTGTAATAGTACCTCCTGTTCCTACGCCTGAAACTAGTATTTCTATTTCCCCTTTTGTATCATTCCAGATTTCCGGACCAGTAGTTTTTTCATGTATGTTGGGATTATCTGGATTTTCGAATTGTTTGAGCCATATATATTTTTTTGGAGATTGTAATGAGATATTTTTGGCTACATTTATAGCTTCCTTCATTCCTTTTGAGCCATCTGTTAATTTTATAGTAGCACCAAATGCCTTAATTAATTTTTGACGCTCAATAGACATGGTATCTGGCATAACTAATATAATTTTGTATTGTCTGGATGCAGCCATAGAAGCTAATGAAATTCCTGTATTTCCACTTGTAGCTTCAACTATAATTGTATTCTTATTTAGCAATCCTTTTTTTTCAGCATTCCATATCATATTAGCTCCAATACGACATTTTACGCTAAAGTTTGGATTTCGTGATTCTATTTTAGCTAGAATATATCCATTTCCTATTTTATTTAATCTGATTAGTGGCGTTTTACCAATAGATAGTGAATTATCTTTGTAAATTTTGTTCATATTTTTACAATAATTATACATGTGTTATTTAACAATACACTTTATACTAGATTGAAAAAATAAAATTATTTTTAATATCATAAAGTGACATATTCACAATAATTTTAAATGTAAAATTTTATGTTAATAATTAATTTATTTTAAACTTATTTTTAACGTTAATGTTTAAAATATATAGTTTTATAATAATAAGAATTTTAAATATATATATAAATTAGTACGTAATAACAATAACATTATTAATGTAAGTAAATTTTTAGATATTGAATGTTAAGGATGTGTTTATAGATTCTATTATTTTTATATAAAAATATGTTTGAATATATAATATCTGACAAATGTTATAATTTTTATTTAGCATATAAATATTTTTTTTTAACAAGAGTTAGGTTTAATAAATTTAATTATTAGTGTTCTTAATTTAATAAGTTGATATTTTATGATATGTATAAAAGATCTTATATTAAAATTACAGGCAAGAGTTCGTTATTATGGATATTTATATTACTCGCTTAATACTTCAAGGATTTCTGATAGTAGATATGATTTTTTAGTAGAAAAACTTCGTTTTTTAGAAAAAAAATATCATAATTTATTGTTAAATAAAGATTCTCCAACACTCACAATAGGCGCTCCTGTAATTATTGGATTAAAAAAGTGTCAACATATTACTCCTATGTTATCGTTAAATCATGTATTTGACATTCATAATTATTTAAAATTTGACAAAAAAATTAAAGATTTTTTAAAAGATAAATATATTTCTTTTTGCTGCGAGCTGAAAATTGATGGGTTAGCGTTAAATCTAATATATAAAAAAGGAATATTACTAAAAGCAATAACTCGTGGTGATGGAATGATAGGAGAAGATGTAACAAATACTGTTCGTATGATTTCCTCTATTCCACGTCAATTACAAGGTATAAATATACCTAATAAGTTAGAAGTGCGAGGAGAAATTTTCATGTTAAAAAGTGAATTCATACGTTTTAATAATGAAGCAAGTAGAAGTCATGCAAAAGTATTTTCTAATACTAGAAATGCTGCTGCAGGTTTATTACGTCAAAAAACAATAAAAAATCATATTGTTAAGAATTTAATGTTTTGTTGTCATGGATATGGTTATTATCCGAGATATACAAATTCTTGTAATCATTATGGTAGGTTAAAACAATTACATTGTTGGGGATTACCAATAAGTGGGTATAATTCTATATTGGAATCTCATTTAGATATTTTAGATTTTTATAAGAAAATTAAAAATATACGAAATTTTTTAAATTTTGACATTGATGGAATAGTCATAAAAGTAAATTCTATTGTTTTACAACATAAATTAGGTTTTATGAGTAGAGCACCAAGATGGGCTATTGCTTTTAAGTTTTTTGATCAAGAGAAAACTTCTAAAGTTTTAAAAGTAATATATCAAGTAGGTAGGACAGGAGTAATTACACCTATTGCTAAAATTGATCCTATTTGTATATCTGGTGTAATTATAAAGAGTGTATCGTTGTATAATTTTAGAGAAATTGAGAAATTGGATATTTGTATAGGAGATTTTGTTAAGATTAAACGTTCTGGAGATGTCATTCCTAAAATAATTAATGTTATTAAAGGTTATCGTTCTAAAACTATAAAAAAAATAATAGTTCCTACTTTTTGTCCAGTATGTAAATCTGTTCTTAAAATAGATTGTAGATATTCTAAAATACGTTGTGTTCAGGGTTTAAAATGTAAGGAACAATTAAAAAAATCACTATATTATTTTTGTTCAAAGAATGGATTAAATATTTATGGGTTAGGTTTTAAAATTATTAGTAAACTAGTAGATAACAATTTTATAAAAAAATTTTCAGATGTTTTTAATCTTGATTCTAATTTATTAGTTCGTTTAAGTGATGTTGGAAAAAAGTTAGCAAATAAAATTATTAATTCTATTAATCAATCTAAAGAAATTACATTATCTAAGTTTTTATGTGCTTTAGGAATAAAAGAAATAGGTTCTATAAAATCAGACATTATCGCTAAACATTTTTTATCTATAAATAATTTAATTAACTCAACGTTTCAGGATTTCTGTTCTTTAAAAGGAATTGGATTTAAAGCTGCACATAACTTATTTAATTTTATAAACGAAGAGTCTAATAAAAACAGTATTATTGGTTTATCGAAAACGTTAAATATATCTTTATATAACACACATTATAACATAACAAAAGCAGATTCTAATCCATTTTTTCAAAAAAATGTTGTTATTAGTGGTTCTTTAAGTTCGTTTTCTCGTATTGAAGTTATAAACTTAATAAAAAAAATGGGAGGTCGTGTAATGTCAAACGTTTCTATAGCAACAAACTATATTATAGTTGGAGTTAATCCAGGACAAAAATTTTACAAATCTAAAGAATTGAACATAAAAATTTTGTTAGAACATTGTTTTTTAGATATTGTTAAAACTTTTTATATTGATAAAAAATTTTAGATTATTGGGTCGTGCAGGATTTGAACCTGCGACCAATTGATTAAAAGTCAACTGCTCTACCAACTGAGCTAACGACCCTTTTTTGGAATATCAAATTTATGGGTGATGACGGAATTGAACCGCCGACCCTCTCCGTGTAAAGGAGAAGCTCTACCAACTGAGCTAATCACCCCTATTTAATATCTATTGTAAAGAATAGAAACATAGAGTCAATCTTTTTTTTAAAATTTTTTTTTATTTATTTTTATTTGTTCGGTTTATTATTACAATATTCATAAATATTGAGGAAAATATGTTTATTATTACGAGATTTGCTCCAAGTCCTACAGGTTGTTTACACATTGGAAGTATACGAACTGCATTATATGCGTGGTTATTTGCTAGAAATAAAAAAGGAAAGTTTATTTTACGTATTGAAGACACTGATTCTGAACGTTCTATTGAATCCTCTACTGTAGAAATAATAAAATCTCTAAAGTGGTTAGGATTAAATTGGGATGAAGGACCATATCTTCAAAGTGATCGAATAGGATATTATAAAGATATTATTAAATTTATGATTCGAAAAGGTTTAGCATATAAGTGTTATTGTACTAAAAATAGATTAAATTTATTAAGGAAAGAACAGTTGTTAATGGGAAAAAAACCAAAATATGATTATAAATGTAGAAATATTAAAAAAGATGTAATAAATAGCCTCGAGTATGTAGTACGCTTTTGTAATCCTTTAGATGGGATAGTATCATTTTTTGATGAAATAAGAGGGAAAATATCATTTAAAAATGAAGAATTAGATGACTTTATTATTCAAAGAACTAATGGACTACCGACATATAATTTTTGTGCAGTAGTAGACGATCGTGATATGAACATCACCCACGTGATTAGAGGAGAAGATCATATTAATAATACGCCACGTCAGATCAATCTTTTAAAAGCATTAGATGCAAACATTCCTATTTATGCACATGTATCCATGATATTAGATAAAAATGGAGAAAAATTATCTAAACGAAAACAAGTTATTGGAATATTAGATTATAAAACTCAAGGTTATTTGCCAGAATCATTGATAAATTATATCCTAAGATTAGGATGGGCACATGGAGATCAAGAAATTTTTAATATAAACGAAATGATAGAGTTGTTTACTTTAAAGGGGATTAGTAAATCTCCTAGTAGATTTGATGCAAAAAAACTATTATGGTTAAATCGATTTTATATAAATAACTTGCCTAAGAATTATGTAATAAAACATTTAAAAGATCAATTTAAAGAAAAAAAAATTGATTATTTCAATGGTCCAAAATTAATTGAATTGATACAGATGTTTGGATCTCGTTATAGTACTTTGAGAGACATAGTTATTTATTCTCATTATTTTTATAAAAGTCATATTATTTATAACATAGATTCTGCTAAAAAATATTTAGTGCAATCTTCGATTGTAATTTTAGAACATATGTATAATAAAATTCTAAATGTAGGAATATGGAGTTTAGAACAGTTGTTAATTATGATACGTGCATTAGTACATGAGTTGAAAATACCTTGCAATAACGTTTTTATGCCTATTCGAGTAGCTATTACGGGTGATACTGTTTCTCCTAGTATACATATTGTTATATATGAAATTGGAAAATTAAGATCGCTATCAAGAATAAAATCTGCATTATCATATATTAATGATACATAATATTAAAGATGTGATTATTGATGTAGTTTGTTATTATAGTAAATACTTTAATACTTAATAATATATTTTTATTAGTAAAAAGCATATTTTTATTATGATATTTTATCTCTTTTGTAAAATCAATGTGATAGTTTTTATATAATATATGGGGTTATAGCTTAATTGGTAGAGCATTTACATGGCATGTAAAAGGTTAGCGGTTCGATTCCGCTTAACTCCAAAATGTTGTACCTATTTTAATAAGAGATATATGATCTTATATTAATATATGATTAATAGTATAAAAATTTGGAAAATTATTATGTAAAACGTTTTTGTATAATTAAATTAATAATAAATAGTTTTTAAATAGTTTTTTTAAAATTTATATTGTTAAATTATTAGTATAAATTTCTATAAAATTTAAAAAAATGTTCATATCATTAATGTGCTTTATAACTTATATATAAATATAAATGTTTTAGAAATTAATGGAGTCTAATATATTAAATGTTAATTTTTACGACATTTAATATATTAGTAATTCTAAGTAATAGTTACACAATTACAGTGGTAAATTTGATAGTTCCTGATAACCTGATATTAATTTATTTCTAACTTGAGTTGCAGCTTCGGTTAACACTAAAGATTTTTGAATATTGACAAAAAAGTTGTTTAAATTTTTGTATTGGCTATCTTCTACAATACTTCTAGGTGTTTCTTCTGCTTCTTTTCGATTATTACCAGATAAATTTAATGTATCTTTTACATAATCCATGATTTTTTGTGGTAATGCTTCTACATCTTTTTGATTATTACCAGATAAATTTAATGTATCTTTGACATAATCCATGATTTTTTGTGGTAATGCTTTAATGCTTCTACATCTTTTCGATTATTACCAGATAAATTTAATGTATCTTTGACATAATCCATGATTTTTTGTGGTAATGCTTCTACATCTTTTTTAGTATTAGCAGATAAATTTAATGTATCTTTTACATAATCCATGATTTTTTGTGGTAATGCTTCTACATCTTTTTGATTATTACCAGATAAATTTAATGTATCTTTGACATAATCCATGATTTTTTGTGGTAATGCTTCTACATCTTTTTGATTATTACCAGATAAATTTAATGTATCTTTGACATAATCCATGATTTTTTGTGGTAATGCTTCTTCGTCTTTTTTACTAATATCAAATAAATTAAATGTATCTTTTAGATAATCTATAAAATTTTTAGGTTTTTCTTCTGTTTCTTTATGATTATCATCAGATAAGTGTAATGTATCTTTTACATAACCTATAAGTTTTTTTGGCAGTGCTTCTGCTTTTATACCTATATCTATTAAAGTACTAAGAGCAGTTAGTATGTTAATACTATCTTGCATAGTTTCAGTAAACATATTTATCTCCAAAAAAAATAATATTACTTCGTAAATATTAACATAAAGTCTAAACGGAGCAAAATATTAAAATATTTAAAAATGTCTTTTTTTAATTTATTCTATTGTAAAAAGTGATATTAATGATTATTGTCGTATAGTAAGTTTATTTAGTCAATACACAATAATAAATTATATACAGTTTTTTAAAGGAATAATTCATGAATGTTGGTGTTAAACATAAATTTAATGTAAAAGACAAAAATAAAAAACCTTATTTTTCATTGTATGCTCTTTTTAATGTTCGTACTATCATTGCGATATCGTCAATATTATCGATAATTATATTTTTTTTATTTGTATTTAAATCATCGAATTATCATATTCTTTATAATAGTTTATCTAACGAAGATGAAAAATTGATTATTTCTCAATTGACTCGAATGAATATTCCATTTAAATTTAGTGATGATCACAAGAGTTTATTGGTACCAGAAAACCAAATACGAAAAATTCAAGAAAATTTGTTTGAACAAGGATTGCCAAAAGGAAATAGTATTGGATTTGAATTATTAGATCAGGAAAAATTTGGTATTAGTCAATTTAATGAACAAATAAATTATCAAAGAGCTTTAGAAGGAGAATTGGCAAGAAGTATACAACAACTCGATAATGTTAAGACAGCTAGAGTACATATAGCATTACCAAAACCTTCATTATTTGTTCAAGACAGTAAACTTCCATCAGCATCTATAATTTTAGGAATAAAAGATGGTTTAAATATCAATTCGAGTCAAATTAATGCGATTTTACATATGGTTTCCGGAAGTATATCTGGTTTGCCCATTGAAAATATTACTATTATTGATCATGCAGGAAGATTGTTAAATAGTGATGATTCTTTTGATAGTAATATTGATAATACGCGATTAAAATATTACGATTTAATTGAAGAACATTATAAGAAAAGGATTGAAAATATTTTAATACCATTAGTTGGACCGAATAATGTACATGCGCAAGTTACGGCTCAAATAAATTTTGATAAAAAAGAAAGTACAGAGGAAAAATATAAACCAAATTATAGTAATGATAGTAAGTCTATTCGGTCTCATCATAGTAGTAGTAATACTGAGTTAAATGAAAAGTATATCGATGGTTCTATTCCTTCTAATTCTTTTTCTAATAAGATGAAGAATTTTTCTAAAAAATTATCGTCTGATGCTCACAATACAAACCATAATTTGTCTGAAGAATTATCGTTAAATAATAGTTCTAATAAAAATTTTGAAAACGTATCGATATTACCAAAGTCTAGTCTTAATCAAGATTATATTGTCAATTATGAATTAGATCATACTATTTTTCATAGTAAATTTCAGATAGGTGATATTAAACGTTTATCTGCTGCGGTTGTAATAAATTATGTTCGTGATAAAAATGGAGAATTAGTATCATTAAGTCCATATCAAATTAAAAGAATTGAACATTTAATTCAAGAATCCATTGGATTTTCTTCAGAAAGGGGGGATACTATTTCTGTAGTTAGTGCACTTTTTATGAAACCTCCAGTTAATATTTATAAAAGTGTTTCTTTTTGGAATCAACCTCTATTTTTAAATATGTTATTTAAATACGGGCTACCAGTATTTTTTGCTATAATTATAATTTATTTATTGTATAGAATATTTTTTTCTAAAAAAGTTATAGTTACAAATAAGTTAGATAATAATGGTTTTAAAAATACATCAGAGAATAATAAAAATATAGTCAGTACGACCATAGGTAGTTCGAAAGGTACATCTATGAATGAAGGGTTTAATAATTTATCTAAAAATGATCCACATACTATAGTAATGATTATTCGAGAATGGATGGGTGGTAATAAAAAATGATGAATATAGATGGTATTAAAAAAAGTGCTATTCTATTAATTACTATTGGTTCAGATCGAGCGATTGAAGTATTAAAAGAACTCTCTTTTTCAGAAATTCAAGATCTAATTAGATGTATGTTTAGTTTAACTACAATTCCTCGTACTATTGTAGATCAAGTTTTGTCTGAGTTTAATAGTTATATTTCCGCAGATAATGCAAAAACTATGGTAAATAAAAATTATGTTATTACATTATCTAAGAAGGTATTAGGACATGATAATTCAGTAGATTATTTAAATGAATTTAAAGACAATGAAAACATTATTTATGGAATTAAAAAATTGAATATGATTGATCCTAAAAATATTTCTATTTTAATACGTAACGAAAATCCTCAAGTTATTGCAGCAATACTAATTTATTTAGATCGTCATCAATCAGTAGCGGTCTTGTCTTATTTAGAAGAAAATCTGAGTTTAGATGTGATCTCGAGAATAGCTAAGTTTACTAGTTTAACGAAATCCGGAAAAAGTGAATTAGTTAGAATTATTAATTATATATTAAAGCGTAGTAAAAAGATTACATGTAAAACAAACGGAATTGCAACTATTATAGAACTTCTAAAATTAATGAAGTATGATCAAGAACAAAACATCATAAGGAAGATTGAAAAATCTGATAAAGAATTAGCAGAAATTATTAAATTTAATACGTTTTTATTTGAAGATATTATAAATTTAGATGATGATTATATTAAGGTTTTAATTAAAGAAGTAACATTAGATGAATTATCAGCAGCTTTAATCACATCTGATGAGTTATTACAACAAAAAATTTTAAACAATATGTCAAAAGAAGATGCTGATTATGTACGTAATTTTTTTATTAATAATTCTGCTATATCAAAAGACTTTATTAAAGAAAAGCAGAATTATTTGTTAAAAAAGATTAAAAATTTTTTAAAATAATATATATCATATATAAATTTAAAGTATAGGAGTATTCATGCTTCAACGTGTATCAAAAATAATTTGGAAAAAGTGGTATCCTGAAGAAATAAAAATAAATAATGATAATATGTGTGATAGAAATATTAAAGTTAACAAAAAAAAATATGATGAGAAAAAAAAAATAATTAATGTTGAAAATAATAATTTTATTTCTAAAATAGATCAAAATGTTTATCAGACAGAATATGACAATGGATATAAAGAAGGTTTTTGTAAGGGTAAAGAAGAAGGATTAGTTTCAGGACTTAATAAGGCATTATTGGAATTTAATGAAAAACATAATTGCATATTGATAAAGATAGATAATTTTTTATTAAATTTTGAACAATCTTTAGCAATGTTAGATGATGTCATTTCATCTAAGTTAGTGCACTTAGCTTTAAATATAGCAAAAAAAGTTATAGAGAGTACTTCAATTAAGGATGATAAAAATTTGTTAAAAAAAATAAAAACAATATTGAAAAATGAAAAAATTTCTTTTAATAAACCACATTTATTAATTCATCCTGATGATAAAAAAATCGTTGAAAGTAATTTTGGAACAATATTTGTTAAATATGGCTGGAAAATTTTTTATGATGATAAAGTATCTAGAGGAGGATGTATAGTTTCTTCAGGAGACACTGTATTAGATTCAACTATTTTTAGTCGTTGGACTGAATTATGTAAACTAGTGTTAAGGAAAGAAGAATAATGACTTTACGAGTAAAAAATTGGATTAAGAATTTGTCTATTTGTGAAAAAAAAATAAATCATCTTTCTAGTATTATAAATTATGGACGTTTAGTAGGATTTAATGGATCTATTTTGGAAGTGAGTGGTTTGCAATTACCAATAGGGTCGATTTGTTTTATAGAAAGACAGTTAGAAATCGATAATATTGATGAAGTTGAAGCTGAAGTTGTAGGTTTTAAAAATAATAGATTGTTTTTAATGCCTTTAAGAAGTATAAATAGCATTATTTCTGGTGCTTTAGTGCGACCTAAGATATTAGATGGTAAATATTATGTTATTAATGAACTGCCAATATATAAGGGATTATTAGGACGAATATTAGATAGTACTGGAAAACCATTAGATAATTTAAAAGTAATTGATAAAAAGTATAAAAAAGCATTATCTAATACTATTATTAATCCATTGCATCGAAAACCAATTTCAAACGTTTTAGATACTGGAATTCGTGCTATAAATGCACTGTTAACTATTGGGCGAGGTCAGAGAATTGGATTATTTTCTAGTTCTGGTTTAGGAAAAAGTGTATTACTTGGAATGATGACTAAATATACTGAAGCTGATGTAGTAGTATTAGGCTTAATAGGAGAGCGTGGAAGAGAAGTTAAAGAGTTCATTGAAACTATTCTTACTAAAGAAGCTCGTAAAAGATCAGTTGTAATTGCATCTCCTGCTGAATTTTCGTCATTATTACAAGTACAAGGTGCTAATTATGCTGTTCGAATCGCTGAGTATTTTAGAGATAAAAATTTTCATGTATTATTAATAATAGATTCTTTAACACGTTTTGCTATGGCGCATCGAGAAATATCTTTATCAATAGGAGAATTTCCTGCTACTAAGGGTTATCCTCCTTCTGTTTTTTCTAAAATATCTGCTCTAATAGAACGAGCAGGTAATGGACGAACTAATAGTGGTTCTATTACTGCATTTTGTACAGTTTTAACAGAAGAAGAAGAAAAATATGATCCTATTGCAGATTCTGCACGTTCTATTTTAGATGGACATATCGTATTATCTCGTGAATATGCTGAATCAGGTCATTATCCTGCTATTAATATTGAAACTTCTATTAGTAGAGTTATGCCAAGTATTGTCGATTCTATACATAATTCTAAAGCTAGTCGTTTAAAAAAATTACTTTCATGCTATCAGCGTAATCGAGATTTAATTAATTTAGGGGCATACGTTTCGGGTACTAATGTAGAATTGGATACAGCTATTACTTTATTTCCTAAATTAGAAAAATTTTTACAACAGGGAATGTATGAAAAAAGTACTTTTCATGAATCTAAAAATGATTTATATGCATTATTTAATTAATGGAAAATAAAATATATGTTTAAAAATAAAAAATTAATTAATTTATTAAAAAAAATAAGTAAAAAAAAAGTCAAGAGTTATTTCTTATTTTAAATATTATTATATTAAATAAGAAAAAAATTCAAGAACAGATTGATTTATTGTTAAGATATAAAAAAGAATATCTTTCAAAACTAAATTTTAAAGTATCTCAAGGTATTTTAGGATGTGAACTAAAAAATTATGATTATTTTATTACATCTTTAATTCATAGTATTAATAATCAAACAAAAGTAATACAAAAATATGAAAATCAGTATCAAAAATATTTTGTTTTATGGAGAGATAATCAATATAAATTAAAACTGTGGAATATTATATCTTCGAAGTTATCAGATTACCATTTTAAAATAGAACAATTAGAAGAACAAAGGCAACTTGATGAGTGTGTTCAAAAATCTTTTTCAAAAAATAGGTAAGTTATTATCTTTATGTCTAAAATTATTGATATAGTTCGAAATACTTCTTTATATATAGCAAAACATAATCGTAGTAGATTATTATCTAAAAAAACTTCTAAATCGTTTATAGAAATTTTGAATAAAAATCTTATTACTAAAAAAAATAATATTAAAATATATACAAATATTAAAACAAATATAGTTAAAAATTTTCTTAAGACTATTTGTTTAATTAATAACAGTGAATACGAAAATGGTTTTTTTAGAAGTAAAGAGTATTCTTTTAATGATTTTCTTTTAAATTTAAATATTTCAAATACACGACATGTGTGTTATTTAGATTTTATTAAAGAATTTTTACATTTTAAAGAATCGTCTAAAAATTATAAAATGTATGATTGTATTAAAAAAAATTTTTATCTGTTATTGAATAAAGATGTGAAAAATATTAATTATTTATATAATATTAAACGTTTATGTATTTATAAATTAAAAAATGTATTTTTAAAATTGATGCATTCTGTAGGTTTAATAGTTAATTCTTTAATATTAAAAAATAAAATGTTTACGTCAGTCTTAGATGTAAATTTCGTAGTAAGTTTGAGTAATTTTTTAAAAAAAAAAGGATATTATAAAAAGTATGCTTTTTTAATATTAGATTTAGTACAAATGATATATACATCTATGTTTTTTACAAATATTGAAAATAAGAACTGTATCAAAAAATTAGGTAATTTTGTATTTTATGATCTAAATAAAAATTTAGTTTATATAAATTGGATAAAATCTCTTTATAAAAAGTTTTTAACTGTTGTTTTATGCAATAAGAAAGTTGTAGAATTATTTTTAAATTCGCAATGTTTAGGATCTTTATTTATACGATTAAAAGTTAAAAAAAATAAATCAATTAAATTAGATTTAATATCTGATAAAAAAATTGTAAAAAAAGTTTTAAGATCTGATATCTGTCATTTTAGACACGCTATTTTTAAAGCTGGTATTAGATTTGAAGATGTAACTATTCAACATCGACATACTAATGATATTGATTTTTTAAAGAAATATCATAACTATAGAAGTTATATCATGTGTAATATTAATCATGTTATTACAAAAAATAGAAATAAGAATGTTTTTAAACTATTTTTTTTAAATTTTAATCGTTCTTTTAGTAAACAAAACATCATTGATGTTTATATTTAAAAAATACAATATTTTAAGTAATTATTTCATCAAATAAATGTATACTAATTGTTTTATATAATAATTTCATTTTTAATTTAAGATAAAGTTGATATTTCATGATGTTGATATGTTTGTATATTAATATTTATTTTTAAGGTATTTTAATGGAAAACAATACTATTTTTCAAGTTAAAAAAAACAGTGTGAAAAATAACGTTAGGAAAATTTCTGAAACGTATGTTTATAATGGACTAATAGATTATTATACGATATACAAAATAAAAAAATTTTTAAAAGAAATTTGCGTTTTTTTTTCAGAGAGAATTGCTAAAGTTTTATTTGATGCTATAGATATTAATTTTAATGTAAAACTAAAAAAATTTGAATTAGTTCAGAGCAGCAATTATAAAGATATTTTTTTAAATTCAAGGTTTATAAATTCTTTTCATATAACTTCGAGTTTGGAAACAGGAATAATAAATTTTTCTGAAAATATAATATTATCTATTATAGATATATTATTTGGAGGTATTAATTTACATTATCTTTCTGAAAATAATTTTCGAAAATTAACAATATCTGAAATGAATATTATGAAAAAAATATTAAATATCATTCAAGAAATATATAGTTTTTCTTGGAAACAAAAATTCAATATAGATATTGAAATGTCTTGTTTTAAATTAATAAATGAAAGTGATGTTATAAAAATTTTTTCTAAAAACCCAATTTTTTTATCTACTATTTTCCAAATAAAATTTGGCAATGTATCTGGATTATTAAATATAGGATTACCTTTAATTTTTATAAAAAGTTTAAAAAACACGTTAATGAATCAGAATATTAATAATAATTGTAATAATAAAACGGGATTAGAAATAATAACATTACCAATGTTATATGATGTAAAAATCAATTTGAATGTTAAACTTGTAGATTTTTCATTGTTGCTTTCTAGAATATTAAAGTTAAAAATTGGTGATATTATTCCTATACGTACTCCAGAAGATGATATTATAGCTTATACTAATAATATACCTGTATTAGTAGGAAAATATAAGACGTATAGAAAAAAACATGCCTTTCTCTTGAAGAGTTTTTTTAATTTATAATGAAGTAATTATTATGAGGCGATAACAATGAATAATAAAGATATTGCTGTGGAAAATACACACAACAAAAATACCAATAAATTAGATGCGACTGAAAACTTAAAAAAAGCTATAAATATAGATAGTAACGAAGTAAATGTAGAAAAATCTATAC
This sequence comes from Buchnera aphidicola (Schlechtendalia peitan), assembly GCA_039830055.1. GTDB lineage: Bacteria > Pseudomonadota > Gammaproteobacteria > Enterobacterales > Enterobacteriaceae > Buchnera_B > Buchnera_B aphidicola_BB. Next base: position 82,323 of record CP140043.1, read on the forward strand.
AAAAACATGACAACATGAATGTTGTTATTGATATTCCGATTAATGTTACAGTGGAATTAGGAAAAATAATTTTAAAAATTAAAGATTTACTTAATTTGAGCAAAGATTCAATATTAACTTTGGATAAATATTCAGGTGAGCCATTAAATATATTAGTAAATAAACGTGTAATTGCAAGAGGAGAACTAGTCGTTGTAGAAGATAAATATGGAATTAGAATTACTGAAATTATTAATAATTCAGAAAATTTAAGTAACTTAAGTTAATATTTAAAACATGAGAAATTATTTGTGTATACTATGTTTTCATCCAATGTATTGGAAGTAGCACTTTCGAAATTTGGTATGTTATTTCTTAAGATCATAACAGTTTGTTTAGTATTTTTTTGGGTATTAAGAAAAATTTTTATTGAAAAAAAAAATATTAACAATTCGTTGGTCACTGTTTTAGAAAAAGTGTCAGTAGGATCAAATGAAACTATTGTTGTAATTGATTTAAAAGAAGTAAGATTAGTTCTAGGTGTTACTGCAAAAAACATTGTAGTTTTATATAAGTTACCACCTGAAACAGATAAAAGTAAAAAAATATTGTTAGTTCCAACGATCAGTGTTGACAACAAAATAAAACAGTTTACTACACGCTTCGGAATAAAAAAATGATTTATCGAATAACATCATTACTTCTATTATTATTATTTTGTCCCATGGTATATGCTTCTGAAGCATTTAGTTTATCTATTCATCCATTACCAGATGGCGGACAAAGTTGGACTCTTCCACTGCAAATTTTAGTATTTATTACATCTTTAACATTTATTGCACCTGCTATTTTAATGATGACTAGTTTTTCTAGAATTATTATTGTATTTAGTTTATTGAGAAATGCTTTAGGTACCCCTTATTCTCCTCCAAATCAAATTTTATTAGGATTATCTCTTTTTTTAACTTTCTTTATTATGTCCCCAGTATTTAATAAAATTTATACAGATGCATACTTACCATTTGTTGAAAATAAAATTAATATGAATGTAGCTATTGAAAAAGGTATTAAACCTTTACATAAATTTATGATTAAACAAACTCGTGAAAATGATTTAGTTTTTTTTTCCAAGTTAGCTCATATGTCTAGTTATTCAAATAAAGAAGAAGTTCCAATGCGAGTTTTATTACCATCCTTTGTGACTAGTGAATTAAAAACAGCTTTTCAGATTGGCTTTACTATTTTTATACCATTTTTAATAATTGATTTAGTAGTTGCTAGTGTTCTTATGGCTTTAGGAATGATGATGGTACCTCCTTCAACTATTTCATTACCATTTAAACTCATGTTATTTGTGTTAGTAGATGGTTGGCAGTTACTTATTACTTCTTTAACTCAAAGTTTTTTTTAATAAAACATTAATTATACATTATATAGAGATGTTTTGGAACATTGTATCATATATTTAGTATTTTAAGAATGTTAAGGAAATTTATGACAATTGAATCTGTGATGACTATTTTTCATGAAGCTATGAAAGTTGCTCTAATGCTTGCTTCACCTTTATTATTATCTGCATTATGTAGTGGTTTAATTATTAGTATTTTACAAGCTGCTACTCAAATAAACGAGCAAACGTTATCATTTATACCAAAGATTATTACAGTTCTGTTATCTATCGTGATTTTCGGACCATGGATGTTAACTTTAATGATAGATTACACTCGATCTTTATTTAATAATTTGTCCTTGATGACTAATTAATGATAACTTTTAATATAAACGATTTAACTTCCATTTTTTATAATTTTTTATTTATATCTATTAGGATTATTTCTTTTATTGTAGTTGCCCCATTGTTAGGGGATAAATCTATTTCAAAAAAAATAAAACTGTTGTTTTCATTTGTTATAAGTTGGTTTTTTATGTTTTTCTTGCCTATTATACAAATTAATTTGTTTTCTATTGATGGATTTTTAATATTAATTGAACAAATATTAATTGGTATATGCTTAGGATTTTCTATGCAATTAGTATTTTCTGTTATTAAATTAACAGGTGAAATTATAAGTTTTCAAATGGGTTTATCTTTTTCATCTTTATTAGACTGGAATACTCGTTCTAATACATCTGTATTATCTCGTTTTTTTTATATATTTTTATTGTTATTTTTTTTGGAATCCAATGGTCACATTTGGGAAATATCAGTTATACTAGATACTTTCTACAAGATTCCAATAAAAAAAATTGAATTAGATTCAAATGTATTTTTAAATATTGTTACATATTCAAAATTTATTTTTGTTAGTAGTTTTATGATCATGTTTCCAATTATCATTGTTCAATTATTTCTTAATATTTCTATGGGAATTTTAAATAGAATTTCTTCTCAAATTTCAATTTTTTCTATTGGATTTACTATCACATTAATAGTAGGTATGTATACTTTATTTCTATTTATTCCTATGATTCCATATGTTTATAATAATATTTTTAATCATTTAATATATTTATTATCAATTTTAGTAAAGATATAAGTATGAATTTAAAGTTGTGCATTTGTATAAATATTATTAAATTTTTAGTAAAAAATTTATGTTATTGATATCATAATCTAAATATTATTAGATTTGAATTTATAGTATTATATATTTTTAGACATTAGATTTTTATAGTTTTAAAATAGTAATTTTAGGATTTTGATGGTATCTGTAATGTTTATGAGAAAATTGTAAAAATCTATATATTTTTTTGGCAAGCATATGATGAAATGCTATAAAATACTACTCTACATTTTATGTATAGTTAGCATTTTATAGTTTTAAAGTTATTTAAAATATTCAAATTTCGGGAAAAATAACTATTTTAGTTTTTCCTCTCTGTATAATACATGCTTTTTAACAATGGGATCATATTTATTTAATTCTAATTTTTTAGTTTTAGTTTTTTTATTTTTTGTTGTAGTATAGTAATGTTTACTGCCTGATGAAGATACTAGTTTTATTTTATTTCGAGTACTTTTTGCCATTTTTATGTTCTCTGTTATTTTTAAATGTAAGTGGTTTTTCTAGGATCTTATTTAATCCAATCTTGTCTATACATCGTATTCCTTTTGTAGATACCTTTAATAGTATAAATTTTTTTTGTTTTATGCTCCAAAATTTATGAAAGTGTAGATTTGGGAAAAAACGCCTTTTAGTAGCATTCATAGCATGAGATCGGCGATTTCCAGTCATTGGTTTTTTCCCAGTAATTTGACATATTTTTGACATGATTTAGAGTTACCTTATATATTTTAAATTTTTGATAAAAACTTTTATTAAGAATCTAATTTTTGAACATAATATTAAAAACGTTATTTGAAACATACTCTAAAATTTTTTACATTTACATATTGTTATTATATTATTATATATTTCAATTTAGTAAATTAAAATTATAGATCAAATTGTGTAAATGGAATGGAGTTAAATGAATTTTTGTAAGAAAATTTTAATGCTTATAATGTTACTATTTACATTTTTTATGTGTAGTTTAATATTTTTAGTTTATAGTCATTCTGGACTGAACGTTATTTGTTATTTTGTTCATCATTATATACCAGAATTAAAAATAAAAAAATCAATAGGCACATTAAATAATTTTATACTAGAAGATGTAAGATACCATGCGTATGGTAAAGATGTTTTTATTAAAAATTTATATGTAAAAATGCATGTTAATTTTTTGAAACGTTTGTATGTTTGCATTGATAAAATTTTAATTAAACAATGTAATTTTCGTATTAGACAGTTTTTTTTTAAAGATTTTACAAATAAAAAAACAATTATTAATGTTAAATTATTATCTATTTTTAAAATACCAATTTTTTTTAAAAACATTCAGTTATATAATTTTTCTTTTGTTTCTAAAAATCTTTTATTAATAATAGATTATTATTATGGTCAATATTATTGGAGTTATGGCAAGTTAGAATGTTTATATAGTAAAGTAAATAATATTTATATAAAAGAATATAAAGGTTTAAATAATAGTAATAGACAATATAAAAATTTTTCAATTAATAATTTTAATGCTTTGAAGAGTTTTCTAAAAAACTTTTTAAATTATTTTACAGAAAATATTACTAGTTTTCCTATTGATATTGATGTAAAGCATTTTTATAGTAATCGTATTTATTTTTCGAATAGATATTGTTTTAATCTATCTCAATTCTTTGTTAATTTTAAAATAAATAATCGTAGAATAAATATAAAAAAAATACAATTTATAAATAATTATTTTCATGTTAACATGTTTGGAACGATTTGCTTTTATAGAAATTTTTATACTAAAGTAACGATTCATTGTTCTAACTTTAATAGTAGTGATAAGAAAGAAAATATAAATACTACAGTTACTGGATTTTTATTAAAACATTTAGATATAAATTGCAATTTTTATGGTATTATAAATACTAAAATTTATATTAAATTTATATTTGAGAAATATAATTCTATTTTTAACTTAAAATTGTTTATTCCATTTTTCGATGTAGTCAGAAATTATGAAAATCAATTTTCTTTCAAACACATTGTAGTACATATTTCAGGAAAATTAAAAAAATATAATTTTTTTATAGATAGTATTATTAATACAAATTTTTTTGCACCTATGAAATTATATATTTCGGGAACAGGAAAATATTCGGTTATATCTTTAAAAAAGATTAGATGTTTTTTTACTGAAAAAGAAATAATTTCTCGTTACGCATTAAATTTTTTTAACAGTAAAATAAAATCTACAGTAGGAAAATACAATAAAAATAATGATGCTTATTACATAAGAACTATAATTAGTAATATAATACATAGTTTATTTAATTTTAAACAAAGATCTAAGATACTATTAGATGTAAGGTTTTTATACAAGCATAGTTTATTTAAGAAGACTAATGATAAGTTAGATAATAGATTGGTAAAAATATGTAATAAATGGATTTATTCTGTAATAAAAAATATGTTTAAAAAACATTATAATTTTTTAAAGAATTATTCCTCAGAAGGAAAATATATTAATGTTATTTTTTCTATTGATGAGCTAAATAATATTTTTTCTAATTATTATGGTAACATTTATGCACATTTTAAAATTGTTAATTTAAATAATAATTTTGGAATTTCAGCAACAATTATAGGTCGTAATTTAAGCACAAAGTTTTTTACAATATCTAATTGTAAAGCTTCTATAATTTTTAGAAAAAGTAACTTTAATTTAATTATAACTTCTTTATCTGTAAGAGAATTGACTATTTTAGATTTACATATTTCTTCATTTTTTTTAAGTTTTTTTAATCACAAATATAGTCATCATCTTTATTTACGTATATTGGGAAAAAGCCACTATTTTATTTTGTTAGATGTCAATGGAAGCTTAAATAATTGTTCAAAAATATGGACTGAAACAATAAATAATATTAATTTTTCTACATTTTTTTTTAGTATAAATATAAATAAAATATTAGTTATTTTTGATTATGAAAGAGTATTAAAAAATTTTAATATTTATTTTTGTATTAACAACGTTTTGTTAAGAAGAATCCTTACAAATGAAATAAAAAATGTAATTAATGTTGTTAAAGATAATAGTGTAGAAATAATAGAAAAAATTTTTATTAAATTAAAAAGTTTTTATGTTTTTGATATACCATTTACATATAAGATTGAATTTAAATTAAATTATTTTTCTAGACATGGAATAGGTACGTTAAAATGGGATTGTGATATTATTAAGCATAATAAAAGTAATAAATTTTTCACAGGATTCATAAAAATTTCTAAAATCAATAAGAAAATATTTTTCTCAGGAAAGGTTGCATATAAGAGTATTCCGACATGTATTATATGTTTTTCATTATTAAATCATAAGATAGTGTTAGATAATGTGAATGGAATATTTCAATTTGAAGGAAATATATATAATCTCAAAATATTTGGAAATTTATTAATTAAAGATCTATTGATAAATAATAGATTGTATGTAAGAAAATTTTATGTTACAGACATACAATGTATAACTGATTATAAAAATATTAATTTTAGTAGTTGCATTTATATTAAAAATTTTTTTACAATTATGTTAAAATTAGAATTTTTAAGATTGTATTTTTTTAATATTAAAATGTTAAAATATGAAATGATAAAAATTGCACATATCCCAGTTTATTTAATTAATATTTTAGATTTGTTTTAATATATAACAATAATATTATTTTCCAAATGAAGTTAAATTTTTAAAAAAATAAGTAATATATATTATGTGTACTTGTATTTTTAAGTTTTAAGATTCAAGATTGAGATATCGGATAAACATCAGTCATTTGTACAAATATCTGTTCTAACGATTTTAAAATATATAAAATTTTGATATTTTTAATTATTGATATATGTTGTAAAGAAATTATTTTTTTCAATATTTTATAAATATGAAGTAATTTATTTATATTGTAGTGACGATAAAATTTCTTTATATGCTATGTCTTTATTTTCCCACCCTATAATTTTTGTCCATTTATTTTTTTCTAGATCCTTGTAATGCTGAAAAAAATGTATAATTTTCTTTTTTAATGTATCTGAAATATCTTCAATATCTGTTATATATGAATATTCTTGACAAATATTAGAATTAGGAATAGCTATAATTTTGTTATCTTCTCCAGATTCATCTATCATCTGTAAAATTCCTATTGGTCTACATTGTATAACTGAGCTAGGAATTAAAGGATATGGAGTATGTACTAGTACATCTATAGGATCTCCATCTTTAGACAAAGTATAATTAATAAATCCATAATTACACGGATAAAACATAGGAGTATGTACAAATCTGTCAACGAATAGAGTGCCTGAATTTTTATCGATTTCATACTTTACTGGATCAGAATTTGATGAAATTTCAATAATTACATTTATGTCATAAGGAACGTTTTTACCTGAAGAGATGTTTTTTAAATACATAATTATTCCTATTTTAAAATTGATTATATGTTTATTATGATTTTTTATCGTTGTATAAAGTTTAACTTTATCTCTTTTCAGTGTACTATAACAAATAATTTAAAGTAATAGTACAGAAGAATACACAAATGGAACAGAATTTTATATTAAAAGAGAAAAAATTAAAAGATATTGTAGAATATATATTAAAATTAGTATCAGAGTATTCAGCTACTGCTAAAGTACTGGTTTTTTATAAATTAAGTATAAATCTTAATATAAGACATAAAAAAATTGATTTTATTGAGTTTGGAAATGATAACTTTATAACAATTACGGTGTATAAATGTCGTAAAAAAAGTACAGTATCTTCTAATGATTTTACCATTCCTGCAATACATAATATGATTAAGCGTGCAATTGATATTATTAATTATATTTCTCACGATTCGTGTTCTGGTTTACCTGACCGTAAACTATTAGCTATTAGAGATCTACAAGATCTTGATTTATATCATTATTGGAAATGGGATATCAATTATGCTTCTGAATTAGTATTAGCGGCAGAAGAAGAAGCATTTAAATCAGATAAACGAATTACAAATACAGAAGGATCTACATTTAATAGTTGTATTAATCTTCAAATATTTGGAAATAGCCATGGTATGTTAGAAAGTTATAAAAGTACTTCATATTTCATGTCTAGTTGTATGATTGCTAAAGACAATAACAATATGCAAAGAGATGCATTTTATACTGTTTCTAGGAGTATTCACGATTTAATATCTCCAAAAATTGTAGGTATTACGAGTGCTAATAGAGCTATTTCTAGATTAAATTCTAGAAAATTATTATCTATGGACAGTCCTATTATTTTTTCTTCAGAGTTATCTTCAGAATTTTTTTCGTATTTAGCAAAAGCAATTGATGGACATAATGTATATAAAAAATCTACATTTTTATCGAATAGTTTAGAAGAAAAAATATTTCCTCATTGGTTAAGTATTCAAGAAGATCCTCATATAAAAAAAGGGTTAGGATCTAAATGTTTTGATTTAGATGGTATTCGAACATCTTCAAAAATGATAATTGAAAATGGTGTATTGAAAACGTGGTTATTAGATGATTATTTTGCTAGAAAAATGAATTTAATTAGTACTGCTAATTCTGGAGGAGTCCATAATTGGATAATATTAGGTATTTCTGATATAAGTTTAAATAAATTATTAATGACTATGCATAAAGGTGTTTTAATAACAGAATTATTGGGAAATGGTTTAAATTTAAGTACTGGAGATTATTCATGTGGTGCAGTAGGTTTTTGGGTAGAAAATGGAATTGTTGAGTATCCAGTAAGTGAAATTACGATTTCTGGAAATTTAAGAGATATGTTTAAAAACATTGTATCTATAGCAAATGATGTTGATATGCGTCATAAAATATTGTCAGGATCTATTTTGCTGTCTTCCATTCGAATATCTGGATTATAAGAGTAGACAATAAATAGTATAAAATACTATAACTAAGTTATTTTAAAAAAGTATGTTATTAAAATTTATTTAAATATATAAAAGTATTTTTTTAAATTAGTAATTTTATGCTATTTTTTAATAAAATAAAAACTTTGATAAAAGCTAACCTATAAGCCGGATTCTGTATTAGACAGTCATTTGTCTAGAATAATGATCGCTCATTATTTCAAGCGGCCTACCCGAGTATTTTTTATAAGGGCAAACAAAATTTAACACTCATATTTGGCCTTGCTCCAGGTGGAGTTTACCTAGCCATATTAGTTACCTAATATGCGGTGAGCTCTTACCACACCTTTTCACCCTTACCCCTTTAATTTTTACTTGAGAGGCGGTTATTTTCTGTTGCACTAGTCGTAAGTTTATACTTCCCAGATGTTATCTGGCACCTTATTTGCCCTATGGAGTCCGGACTTTCCTCTCCTATCTCTATGATTTGAGTAATAGCAGCGACTGTCTGGTTAGCTTTTATAAAAATTTTTATTAATATTTTTTTAACATGGCATGTTTATATAATAAGTTTTTAGATATTTTGTGTAAATGAGTTGTTATTTGTATAGCTTTTTTCAATGGTAAATGGGATTTTAGTATTTGTAAAGTTTTTAATGCTTTATTTGGTATGATATCAGTTTTATCTATTTGATAGCCTTCTATAATTATAGTAATTTCTCCTTTTATTTTTATATAATTACTTTTAAGCCATAATAATATATTGAAAGATGTATCTCGTCGAATACATTCCCATTTTTTGGTGAGTTCTTTTGTTAGAACAATATTTCGATTGGATCCTAGTTTTTGAACTATATCATTTACACTGTCAATTATTCTATGAGGAGTTTCAAAAACTATAATAGTTCGTTGTTCTTTTCTTAAATTATGTAACAATTTGCATCGCATTGTACTTTTTGATGGTAGAAATCCTTCATAGCAAAATTTATTAGTTGATAGTCCTGAAATACTTAGGGCTGTAATAGCTGAACACGGACCTGGAAGAGGGATAATTTTTATTTTAAAATGGTAACAGTAATTTATTAAGATTTGTCCTGGATCATTAATAGTTGGCGTCCCGGCATTAGATACTAATGCGATATTTATACCTTTTTTAAGTTTTATAATTAATTTTTTGCTCTTGCTTTTTTCATTGTGTTTGTTTATGGATATAATTTTTTTAATTATTTTATAATTCTGTATTAATATTTTAGTTCGATTTATATTTTCGGCTGCAATTATATCTACCGAATTTAAAATTGATAATGCTCTATAGGTGATATCAGATAAATTTCCAATAGGAGTAGGAACAACGTATAATATTCCTTCTTTTTTATTAGGGTATTTATAATTTTTCATTGGTATTATATTCGGAAAGAAAATAATTTATAATATCATTATTATTATAGAAATATTTATATATATTTGCATAGTGTAATAAACTAAGTTTTTTTTAAAAAATATATAAAACATGTGTGGCATTGTAAAGTAATGCAAATATTTTTTTACTTAAGTAGCACAAATATTATAATTGTTTGTTAATATATATAAGGAAATGCAGTGAAGAGAGTTGTAATAACCGGATTAGGAATAATTTCTAGTATTGGAAATAATAAAGAAGAAGTACTCACTTCATTATTAGGTGTTAAATCGGGTCTTTCATTTTCAGAAGAAATGAAAAATTTTGGTATGCGTAGTCATGTATGGGGTAATATAGAATTAGATACATCTCAGTGCATTAACCGAAAAATTAAGAGATTTATGAGTGATTCTTCTATTTATTCTTATTTATCGATGGAAGAAGCTATTAGAGATGCGAATTTAATTCCTAAAATATATCAAAATAATTCAAGGATAGGTGTAATTGTTGGTTCGAGTGCTGGAGCTCCAAAATCTCAAGTTAATGGGATTGGTATTGAAAAAGGTAAAAGAATACGTGCAATTAATCCATATGTAGTTATTCAATCTATGACTTCTAATATATCAGCGTGTTTATCGACTTCATTTAAAATACATGGAATGAATTATTCTATTAGTTCTGCATGTTCTAGTTCAGCGCATTGTATCGGACATGCAATGACATTGATACAGTTAGGCCAACAGGATGTTGTATTTGCTGGTGGAGGTGAAGAAATAAGTAAGGAATTATCTTGTGCATTTGATGCATTGGGAGTGTTGTCTACGAATTATAATTTAAATCCTAATATGGCATCCAGAGCATTTGATTGTTATCGTGATGGATTCGTTATTTCTGGAGGTTCAGGAATAATTGTATTAGAAGAACTAAATTTCGCGTTATCGAGATCAGTACATATATATGCGGAAATTATTGGATATGGTACATCTTCTAATGGTTTTAATATGGTTATTCCTACTGAAGATGGAGCTATTAGGTGTATGAACCTAGCTATACAAAGAATAGATAAAAAATCTATTGATTATTTAAACGCGCATGGTACATCTACTAAATTAGGAGATGTAATTGAGTTAAATGCTATAAAAAGAGTATTTAATGGTACTAGGATTCCAACAATTTCATCAACTAAGTCTATTACTGGACATTCCCTAGGTGCTTCAGGAGTGCAAGAAATAATTTATAGTTTATTAATGTTGCGACATGATTTTTTAGTTCCTAGTATTAATATTATTAAATTAGATCCTCAAGCTGAAAAGTGTAATATATTAATTAATATTGAACATAGAAGTATTTCTGTTATTATGTCTAATAGTTTTGGTTTTGGAGGAACTAATGTTTCTTTGATTATAAAAAAATATAGTTAGCAATCTTTAGTTTGGTAAAATTATATTGTATGTTAAAGAACATCGAATTTTTAATATATATAATATTTATATTTTTTTATTAATAGTATTATTTAAAATGTTTATAAGTATTATATGTTTATGTAGTGTTTATTGTAATAATCATCATAAATATACGTATGATTTTTATTATTATGCACTTAAACTATTTGGTATGTAATATAGTACGAGATATTTTCAATAATACAATATATTTTCAAGATAGATATAAACGTGTTAAATATTTAAATGTCTATTAATGTATTAAATATATGTATTTAATTACGTAAATATCACAATATTATTTTTAGTCTTGTTAAATTATTAAAAATGTATACAATTTAAAATAATTGTTTTTTTAGTAGTAATCAATTAAATTTTTTTAATACATACATGTCTATTTATTTTAATTATACATTGACATATTTCAATATTTATTTTTGTAAAAATATTTTAAACTGAAGAATATTGTATTTATGAGTAATATAATGTTTTTAATAAAGTTGTAGGTTTTGTTCATTATAAGTGTTTTTGAAACGTACAAGTTTTTTCAAAAATGAAAACATATTCTGTCTATTTGATTGTTTTAAAAGATTGTAATTAATTATTTCAAAATTGAGAAAAGCAAGATAATTTTTTATTATATTGTGATTCTAATACAGTAAGATTATTATCTTAAATAGATATTTTTTTAATTTTTTAATATTTTGAAATGATTTGTATTTTTGTATTTAACATTTCTATATGTATAAAATTTTTATTTTTTAAAAAAATATTATTTTTTGAAAACTTAAAATAGGTTATAAAAACGTTTCATTATGTTAATAGTTTAGAGGAATGTAATCAATTGAATCAATTAGAATTATTGAAGAGATATAGTAAAGTTGTAGTAGATAGTGGGGATATAGATTCAATACGAAAATATCTTCCTGAAGATGCTACTACGAATCCCTCTCTTGTTTTGAAAGTGATCACTTTACCTTCATATGAAGGAATTATTAATAATGCGATAATTTATGCAAAAAAAAGAGGAGGATCATATAATTTTCAAGTATTAAATGCTGTAGATAAAATCTATGTTACATTGGGTCAAGAAATTTTAAAGGTAATTTCTGGAAGAGTATCTACTGAAATTGATGCTCATTTGTCATTTAATACTGATTTATGTATTCAACAATCGCAAAAGATTATTGCTATGTATGAAGAAGAAGGAATACATAGATCTAGGATATTAATTAAATTAGCTTCTACTTGGGAGTGTATTAAAGCTGCAGAAGAATTAAAAAAATATGATATTAATTGCAATCTGACATTGTTATTTTCCTTTGCACAAGCTAGAGCATGTGCTGAATCACAAGTATTTTTAATTTCTCCTTTTGTAGGTCGAATTTATGATTGGTACAAATCTAAGTCGTTGATAAAAGAATATTCAGTTGACAAAGATCCTGGAGTACATTCAGTTCGAAAAATATATAATTATTATAAGAAACATGGATATAAAACTATTATTATGGGTGCTAGCTTTAGAAATACTGAACAAATTTTAGCATTATCTGGTTGTGATTATTTAACTATTTCTCCAAATTTATTACATGAATTGAGATTTAAAAATAGCACTTTTACAAGACAGTTATGTGCTCCTAATGTTATAAATCAGCCTACTAATACTTTATCTCAAAGTGATTTTTTGTGGTTACATAATGAAGATTCTATGGCTGTAGAAAAATTATCTGAAGGAATACGTCAATTTGGACGTGATCAAAGAGAATTAGAGAAAATTATCAAAAATAAAATGTAAACTTGGATCTCGTTGTTTAACTAATGTTCAGATAGATTTTTGTTATGGAAACAATTTTATGGATGTTATACTTATATTTATTACATTTTAAGGGATAATTATGCATACAAAAAAACGATTGGCTAATGCTATTAGAGCATTAAGTATAGATTCAGTTCAGAGAGCAAAATCTGGACATCCAGGTATGCCCATGGGAATGGCTGACATTGCTGAAGTATTATGGAGAGATTTTTTAAAACACAATCCAAGTAATCCATTATGGGATAATAGAGATCGTTTTATTCTTTCTAATGGACATGGATCTATTCTTTTATATAGTTTATTACATTTGACTGGATACGATTTACCAATATCAGAGTTAAAAAATTTTAGACAATTGAATTCTAGAACTCCTGGTCATCCTGAAGTTGGACATACTCCAGGAGTAGAAATTACCACTGGTCCTTTAGGACAAGGTTTAGCTGCTGCAGTTGGAATGGCAATTGCAGAACGCACTTTAGGTGCAGAATTTAATAGACCAAACTACGACATAGTAGATCATTATACGTGGGTATTTGTAGGTGATGGTTGTTTAATGGAAGGGATTTCTCATGAAGTGTGTTCATTAGCAGGAACACTAAAGTTAGGAAAATTAATTGTATTTTATGATAATAATGGTATATCTATTGATGGCGATGTTAGTAATTGGTTTACAGATGATACAGGAAATCGGTTTAAATCTTATAATTGGCATGTAATATTTGATATAGACGGACATAATTCTGATGATATTTCCCGTGCAATTAAAGAATCTGTACTTATCAAAGATAAACCTTCTTTAATAATTTGTAAAACTATTATTGGTTTTGGTTCACCGAATAAATCAGGTACACAAGATGTACATGGATCACCTTTAGGAGAGTTAGAAGTTACTTTAACTAAGAAGCAATTAAAATGGGATTTTCCTGATTTTTTTATACCTCAAGATATTTATGAAGATTGGAATTTTGTAGCACAAGGACAATTATTAGAAGATCACTGGAAACAAAAATTTATAGAGTATAAGAAAAAATATCCTCAGTTAGCAAATGAATATACTCGACGTATTAATCGCATTGTTCCCAATATGTGGGAAAAAAGTTACAATAAATTTATTAGTAATTTATGCACTAATGTTAAAAATATTGCTACTAGAGTAGCTTCTCAAAATGCTTTAGAATTTTTTTGTAATAAATTTCCAGAAATAATTGGAGGTTCTGCTGATTTGGCTCCAAGTAATCTTAGTATGTGGACTGGCTCTAAATCTATTAATAATAATTTATTAGGAAATTATATTCATTATGGAGTACGTGAATTTGGAATGACATCTATTGCAAATGGACTATTTCATCATGGAGGGTTTATTCCTTATACTTCTACTTTTTTAGTGTTTACTGATTATGCACGAAATGCAGTGCGTATGGCTTCATTAATGAAGACGCAACACATTTTTATTTATACTCATGATTCTATAGGATTAGGTGAAGATGGACCTACACATCAACCGATAGAACAGTTAGCTACACTTCGTTTAACTCCTAATTTAAATGTATGGAGACCTTGCGATCAAGTAGAAACTGCAATAGCATGGAAATCAGCACTAGAAAACAAGTTTGGACCTACAGCACTGATTTTATCTCGTCAAAATTTGGTTCAAATTATAAAGGATGTAAAATATGTAAATAGCATTTCTCGAGGTGGATATGTTTTAAAGGATAGTAATTGTGGGAAAAATCTCGATGCTATTATTATATCTACTGGATCAGAAATTAGTATTGCAATTTCTGTTTATACAAAGTTAATTAATAAGGGTTATTATATCAGATTAGTTTCTATGCCATCTACTGATATATTTGATCAACAAGATGATTCTTATAAACAATTTGTATTACCTAAATTAATTACTAATCGTGTTGTTATCGAAGCGGGAATTTCTGATTATTGGTATAAATATGTAGGATTAAGCGGAATAGTTATTGGAGTCAGTTCTTTTGGAGAATCAGCACCTGCTGAAGAATTATTTGAAAAATTTGGATTTAATGTTGACAATATAGTACGTCGTATAGTTCATTTATTAAATTCTTAGAAATTTTTATTACATTAAATATATTATTGCATTTCAAATTTTTTTGATAAATTTTAAAAAATTTTTAGTTTTATACATCATTAATGTAATTAAGAACAATTATTTATCAGGATAATGTAGATTTTTAAAGCATAATAGGTATTAAATTATTTTCAAAGGAATATTAATGATGTGTCCTGTAGTACGTTTAGCAAAACAACTTATTTCAATACCTTCGATTAGTCCAAAGGATTTAGGATGTCAGGAAATAATATTTGACAGACTAATTAAAATAGGATTTTCTATTGAAAATATGAATTGTAGTGATACACATAATATGTGGGCTTGTAGAGGAGAAGGAGTTACATTAGCTTTTTTAGGACATACTGATGTTGTACCGAGTGGAGATGAAGATAATTGGAAATTTCCTCCGTTTATTCCGACTATACACAATGGATATTTATTTGGCCGTGGTGTAGCTGATATGAAAGGGGCATTAGCAGCAATGATTATTGCTGTTGAAAATATTGTTAGGAAGTATCCTAATCATACTGGAAGGCTTGCTTTTTTAATTACATCTGATGAAGAATCAAAAGCTACAAATGGTACTATAAAAATAGTAGATCGTTTAATTTCTCGAAAAGAAAAAATTGATTATTGTTTAGTAGGAGAGCCGTCTAGTATCGAATTATTAGGTGATGTTATTAAAAATGGTCGCCGAGGTTCTTTAACAGCATACTTGCATATTTATGGTATACAAGGACATATTGCATATTCTCATTTAGCTGATAATCCTATTCATAATGTATTACCATTTTTATTAAATTTAATATCTATGAAGTGGGATAATGGTAATGTTTTTTTTCCACCTACTAGTTTACAAATTTATGATATTCAATCTGGAACGGGCACTGATAATATAATACCTGAAACATTGTTAGTTAAATTTAATTTTCGTTTTGGTAATTCTATAACTATTAATATTATTAAAGAAAAAGTCAGACTTTTGTTATTGAATTTTAATTTAAAATATGAAATAGAATGGAAATTGTCTGGAATGCCTTTTATTACTGAATCTGGATTATTAATAGATGTAGTAGCAAATGTTATTAAAGAACAGTGCTGTATAGTTCCTAAAATATTAACAACGGGAGGTACATCTGACGGTCGTTTTATGTCTAAAATGGGTTCTCAAATAGTAGAATTAGGGCTTATTAGTAAAACTATACATCAGTCAAATGAGTGTACAAAAATTTCAGATTTAAAATTATTAAGTCGAATGTATGAATGTATTATTAAAAAATTGTTGTTAAATAGTTCTTTATAATTAATGTTTTTATAGAAATCTATAGGTATTTCGAATATATTGAACAACAGAGCATCAAATATTTTAACACCCTGTTTTTAGACAATTATTCATTGTAAAAATTGTACTCATGTCTTGTTAATAAGACATGTATATTTCAAATATTATTATATTAATATTTTAACTTTTTAGAAAAAATTTATTTTCTTTTATATATATTGTACTATTAATTTTTTTAGTTATTTCAAAATTATGTTATTTTCATTGGATATAATAAAATATTATTATGTTTTGATAATATTAGAAATTTTTAAAGATTTTTCTAGAATTAATCGCGTCTTTTTTAAAGCAGGAGTTAAAGGCAAACGTAGAGTATCTGTTGCGATTAATCCAATTTTTTTTGCTATCCATTTTACAGGAATAGGATTAGGTTCTGTAAATAGATTATGATGCAATGATGCTAAACGGTTGTTTAATAATCTTGCTGAGATAAAATCATTATTTAAGGCAAAATTGCATATTTTAGTCATTTCATTTGCTGCTATATTAGCAGTAACTGATATTACTCCATTTCCGCCTAGTTTTATGAAGTCTAATGCTGTAGCATCATCACCACTAATAAGTAGAAAATCATTATGTACTAAATTTTTTATTTTTTGTACTCTAGATAAATCTCCAGTCGCTTCTTTTATGCCTATAATATTCTTTAATTTAGATAGTTTAATAACTGTATTTGGCATTAAATCACATCCAGTTCTTATAGGAACATTATATAAAATTTGAGGTAGACGTGTATTTTTTGCAATAGCTTTAAAATGTTCGTATAATCCTTGTTGTGTAGGTCTATTATAATAAGGAGTTACAGTTAAACATGCAGATACCCCTGATGATTCAAACTTTCTAGTTAAGAGAATAGCTTCTGATGTTGCGTTAGATCCTGTTCCAGCAATTATAGGAATTCTATTTTTTGATATTTTTACTGTAAGCATAACGGTTTCAATGTGTTCTTCTTGGCTTAAAGTAGCTGATTCTCCAGTAGTTCCAACGGATACGATGGCTGTTGTTCCATGTTGTATATGGTATTCAATTAGTTTTTTTAAACTAGTTTGGCAAATATTACCTTGTTTATCCATTGGAGTTATAAGTGCGACTATACTTCCTTTAAACATGTTTTCTTTCTCTTATAAATAAATTATTTATAGTATGTTTGATAGATATATAGACTTTCAAACAAGGTGTTTAATACATTTTTTTAATACAGATCTTATTTGTATATAATTTTCGTATGGAGTATTGCAATATTATTCAGTGTTTTAAAGTTTTTAACATATATGATTTTTAATGAAAAATATATGCGATGATTAATCATAATTAAACGTTATGTAAAATGTTTGTAATAAAGTTAATTCAGTTAATTATTACAACTCATATTAATGCATTAATAAATTTTTTTAATAGTATGTATAAATATATTTTAAAATTTGTTTAAAATTTAGTATTTATGTTATGTAAATTTTTACATATGTTGTATAACTTTATAATTATACGTTTAGTTTTTTTTTAATTGTTAGTATTAATATATTCAGTAAGTTTAATTTATGTATTACTGTTTTTTAATGTTTATTTTTATGCAGAAACATAATTTTTTAAACATATTATCTAATTTTATTTAATTAATTATATTTTTTTTGAACATTGTGCGCGATATCTTAATAAGTGGTCCATAATAGTTATAGCCATCATAGATTCTGCTATTGGGACAGCTCTTAAACCTACACAAGGATCGTGTCTACCAGTAGTAATGATTTTACTTTCTTTTCCAGTATGATCAATGGTTTTTCCTACTTTTTTTATACTAGATGTTGGTTTTAATGCTATTTTTGCAATAATTTCTTCTCCGTTACTTATACCACCTAATACTCCTCCTGAATGGTTGCTAATAAATCCATTTTTATCAATTTCATCGCGATGTTGACTTCCTTTTTGATTAACAACTAGAAATCCATCTCCGATTTCTACACCTTTAACAGCATTAATGCTCATTAATCCGTGAGCTAAATCTGCATCTAATCTGTCAAATACAGGTTCTCCTAATCCTATAGGTACTTTTTCAGCTATGACTACGATTTTAGCTCCTATAGAATCACCTTCTTTTTTGAGATTTCTTATAAGTTCATCAATTTTTTTAAGTTTTGTAATATCTGGACAGAAAAATGGATTTTTTTCGACTTCGTCCCATGTTCTTAGTTTGCAAATAATGTTACCTATTTGTTCTAAATATCCATGGATAAGAATTCCATAATTTAGATAAAGGTATTTTTTAGCTATAGCACCTGCAGCAACTCGCATGGTTGTTTCACGAGCAGATGATCGTCCTCCTCCATGAGGATCTCTAATTCCATATTTTTTTTGATAGGTAAAGTCTGCATGTCCTGGCCTAAATAAGGTTGTTATATTTTTATAATCATTAGGTCTTTGATCGGTGTTATGTATTATTAGTCCAATACTAGTTCCTGTTGTAATGCCTTGAAAAGTTCCAGATAGTATAGTTACATGATCTAATTCAGATCTAGGAGTAGTATATTTAGATTTTCCTGGACGTCTTCTGTTAAGTTCTTTTTGTAAATCATCTTCTGAAATTTTCATACCTGGTGGCATTCCGTCAATAATGCATCCTAATGATAATCCATGAGATTCACCAAATGTTGTTACTCTGAAAACTTTTCCAATTGTATTTCCAGCCATATTATGTCCTTAGAATTATGATATTTTATAAAAAGAAATATTTTAGTATTACATTGAAATAAATAAAGTATTGCATATTATAAATTTTAGTTTAAACGTTTACTAAAATTATATCAATTTTGAAGAAAATATACTTTTCATTTATATAATGATCAGTAAACAGCATTATAAGCTGTTTTTATATTTTATTTAAATATTATAGATTTATATAAGTTGTAATTAATGAATGTTATAAATTATTTTTTAAAAGTTATAAAATATTTCGAAAATGTGTAATTTTTATGTTAACTTTGAAACAGTACATGTGGATTTTTACTATAGTTCAGAATGTATAATTAATATTAAAGAAATTTATTATAATGGTAATTCATTAATATGAATAAAAAAAAAATATTATTATCTAAAGATTTATTTTTATTTTATCAAGAATTAAATGATGCTCGAAAAATGGAACATGATACTGTTTTTCATTCTCGCCGTCATAAGTTAAAAAATAGTACAAAATTTAAAAAAAATATTTTTGAACAGGATGCACATTGCCATTATTTCTCGTGTAGTAAACCAAGAATTTTAGTTAATACAGATCCAATTTATTACATTCGAAGTAATAGTTATTTTAATGAATTAAAAAAACTTAAAGTAGGAGAATATAGTCCAGATATTATTTTGGATTTACATGGTTTAACACAATATCAGGCCAAGAGAAAATTAGGTGAATTAATTCACATTTGTTACAAAGAAAATTTTATTTGCGCTAATGTTATTTATGGACATGGAAAAAATGTTTTAAAACAACAAATACCATTATGGTTATCAAAACATCCTGATATCATAGCTTTTCACCAGGCACCGAAGATGTTTGGTAGCGATGCTGCCATTCTCATGTTAATCGATCTTAAAACAAGTTAATTTTTATTAAGTATATTTTAATATTAAAAATATTTTTAAATTTTAATAAAAATTTTATATGTAATGTTTTAGCATTAATCATTCAAATATAGTGTATTTTTGTCTTTATTATTTTCAAATTTTTGATTTTATATATTCATATTATTATTTACATGTTTATTTTTATTTTTGTTTTTTAATTGTTATTGTAAATGATATTTTAAATTATTTTATTTTAAAATATTGTTGGTTTGTAATAATGAGGACTGTAATATTTTAAAAAATTTTAATTTAAAAATTTTTTTAAATAGATTTAAAAAATTTATTTTTACGTTTCTATAGTTTTTTTATGCATTTTTTATACGTTAAGTATTTAAAAATAGATATGTTTAAATTATTAATTTTGAATGAATAAATATTTTAAGTCAAAATTTTAAAAACATTTATGTTATTTTATTATAACGTGGATTAATTACAGACAAGATATGTTCTAAGAACTGTCAAAATGAATTGTAAGAACAAATTTACGTGTTTAAAGTATATGAATAAAGTATAAATTTATAAAAGGATTAAATATGATTCATAATAATCGATTGCGGATAGTGATGCAAAAAACTGGAAGATTAAGTAATGATTCTAAAGATTTACTTGCTCGTTGTGGTATAAAAATTAACTTATATAAAAAAAAATTAATTGCTTTTTCTGAAAATATGCCAATAGACGTAATGTGTGTTCGAGATGATGATATCCCTGGTTTGATTATGGATGGTGTTGTAGATATAGGAATTATTGGAGAAAACGTTTTAGAAGAAGAAGTGTTAAGTCGAAAGTTACGTTTAGAGAACATAGATTATATAAAATTAAAACGTTTAGATTTTGGTATTTGTAGATTATCTTTAGCAATACCTATCGATAAAGAATACACAGATATTTTTTGTTTAAACAATTCTAGAATAGCTACTTCTTATCCACATTTATTAAAAGAGTATTTCGATAAAAAAGACATTATATTTAAGTCTTGTATGTTAAACGGATCAGTAGAAGTAGCCCCGCGTGCAGGATTATCCGATGCTATTTGTGATTTAGTTTCTACTGGAGCAACTTTAGAAGCTAATGGATTAAGAGAAGTTCAAGTAATATTTCGTTCTAAAGCATGCTTAATTTGTAAAACTGGAAATATTTCTATTGAAAAACAAAATGTGATTGATACATTACTAACTCGTATTCAAGGCGTTATTAAAGCAAGAGAATCAAAATATATTATGCTTCATGCACCTATAAAAAAATTAGAAGAAGTAATTCATTTATTGCATGGTGCTGAACGACCTACAATTTTAAAATTAGCTGGAGATGATACTAGAGTGGCTATGCATATGGTTAGTAGTGAAACATTATTTTGGGAAACTATGGAAAAATTAAAGTTATTAGGTGCTAGTTCTATTTTAGTATTACCAATTGAGAAAATGATGGAGTAATTTGTATGTATAATTTTTTAAAAATAGTACATTGGAATGATATTGATGTTATAAAAAGAAAAAAAGTGTTATCTCGACCTATTTCGAATAGTGTTATTTCTATTAAAAAGAGAGTAAAAAAAATTATTTTTGATATTAAACATTTAGGTGATGAGGCATTATATAATTATACTAAAATGTTTGATAATGTTAAATTAATTAATATTAAAATTAGTGAACAAGATATTGTTAATTCAGAATTATATATTGATAGAGAAATGCAGAATTCTATTAAAATAGCTATAAAAAATATTAAAAAATTTCATATGATGCAAGATACACAATCAACCATGCTAGAAACTCAACAGGACATTTATTGTAAACAAATAGTACGTCCAATTGAATCTGTTGGTTTATATGTTCCAGGTGGTTCAGCACCTCTTTTATCTACGGCGCTTATGTTGATAGTTCCGGCTATTATTGCTGGTTGTAAAAGAATTATATTATGTTCTCCACCTCCTATTACAAATGAAATATTATATGTTTGTAAAATTTTCAAAATAAAAGAAATTTTTCAAGTTGGTGGTGCTCAAGCAATAGCGGCTTTGGGTCTTGGAACTGAAACAATACCAAGAGTTAACAAAATTTTTGGTCCAGGTAATGTATATGTAACAGAAGCAAAATTGCAAATTAGCACATCTTTGTATGACGTGGGTATTGACATGTTTGCTGGACCATCTGAAGTATTAATCGTGGCGGATTCTCAAGCAAATCCTAAATTTATAGCTTCTGATTTATTATCTCAGGCAGAACATGGGATTTATTCTCAAGTATTATTAGTTACATATGATATAAATTTAGCTAAAGTTGTTTTAAAGAATGTTCAAGATCAAATACAAGATTTATCAAGATATGATATTATCATCAAAGCGTTAAAAAATAGCAAAATTATTATAGTCAAGGATTTATTAGAATGCTTTGATATATCGAATGATTATGCTCCTGAACATTTGATGATTCAATGTAAGAACTCGTTAGATTTAGTAAAATATGTTGTTAATGCTGGTTCTATTTTTTTGGGAAGTTGGTCTCCTGTAGCTGGAGGAGATTATGCTACTGGTAGTAACCATGTTTTACCGACTTATGGTAGTGCTAAAGCATATTCTGGATTAAGTTTGTTTGATTTTCAAAGAAGAATTTCAGTACAAAAATTAAATAAAAAGGAATTTAAAAAGATATCGTCTACTATTATATCTCTGTCTACAGTAGAAAAGTTAGATGCTCATAGAAATTCAATTACAACTAGGTTATCTTCATTTTTAGATGAGATATAGTTATGAATATTAAAAAATTAGTTCGAAAGAATATATGGGATTTGGTACCATATCAATCAGCTAGAACAATAGGAGGAAAAGGTGATATATGGTTAAACGCAAATGAATATCCAATTTCTAATAGTTTTAAATTAGATAATATATCTTTAAATCGTTATCCAGAATGTCAACCTAAAAATTTGTTGTCGCATTATTCTTCTTATGTAAACATTAATAAAAAAAATATATTAATAACACGTGGTTCGGATGAAGCAATTGAATTGTTAATAAAAACATTTTGTGAACCTAAGCGTGACAAAATTATTTTTTGTCCTCCTACTTATGATATGTACAATATTAGTGCAAATATTATGGGTATTAAAAGTTATCAAGTACCATTATTAAATTTTTCTTGGAAATTAGATCTTGATGGTATTAAAAAACATATTAATGATTTTAAGTTAATTTTTATATGTAATCCTAATAATCCTACTGGTAGTTTGATTAGTATTCAAGACATTATTGTTTTATTAGAGATAACATTTGAAAAGGCATTAGTTGTAGTGGATGAAGCATATATTGAATTTTGTCCAGCGAATAGTTTAACACATTTGATACATGTATATTCTAATTTGATTGTGTTAAGAACATTATCTAAAGCCTTTTCGTTAGCAGGATTAAGATGTGGTTTTGTATTAGCAGATGTTAATGTAATAAAATTATTATTAAAAGTAATAAATCCTTATCCTATTTCTATTCCTACTGCAAGTATAGCTACTCAATTTTTAAGTTTAGAAAATATTAATACAATGAGAAATCGAGTTTTAGATTTAAATTTAAATCGTTGTTGGCTTGTCAATAAATTAAAGTTAATGATCAATTGTGTAGATCATGTTTTTTATAGTGTATCTAATTATATTTTAGTTCGCTTTTATAATTCTATAGAGGTATTTAATAAATTATCAAAACATGGAATTGTTGTTAGAGATCAAAGTAGTAAGTTAAATTTACATAATTGTATAAGAATATCTATAGGAACTAGTCAAGAGTGTTTAAAAGTAGTTCAAATTATTCGAAAGATTAATTAATTTAAATGTTTGTTAAGGACTTGATATGAATAAAAACGTTTTATTTATTGATCGTGATGGAACGTTGATTTCGGAACCTATTCACAATTTTCAGATAGACGATATAAATAAATTAGTGTTTGAAAAGTTTGTGATTTCAACTTTAGTAGAACTAAAAAATTTTGGTTATATTTTTGTCATGGTGACTAACCAAGATGGATTAGGTTCAAAAAATTTTTCTTTGGCTAGTTTTTCTATACCTCATCAGTTTATGATGAATATTTTTGCATCTGAAGGAATAGTATTTGAAGATGTTTTAATTTGTCCTCATAAAGAGCAGGATAATTGTAATTGTCGTAAACCTAAAGTAGGTATGGTAAAACATTGGTTACGTAATAATCAATTAAATAAAGAAAATAGTTATGTTATTGGTGATCGTGAATCAGATATGGAATTAGCAAAAAATATGGGATTATCTGGATTGCATTATGGGAAAAACGGGTGTACATGGGATACTATTAAAATTCAATTAACAAAAAAAAATAGATATGCAAGTATTACAAGAAATACGAATGAAACAAATGTTAAAATAGCAGTTTGGTTAGATCAAGTGGGATCTAGTATTATTAATACTAAATTATGCTTTTTTAATCATATGTTAGATCAAATAGCTATTCATAGTAATATTAAAATGGAAATAATTGCTAATGGAGATATTAATGTAGATGATCATCATACAGTAGAAGATGTTGGAATAGTTTTAGGAAAAGTTTTAAATCAAGCGCTAGAAAATAAAATAGGCTTAAATAGATTTGGTTTTGTATTGCCAATGGATGAAAGTGTTGGATACTGTTTATTAGATATTTCTGGTCGTCCTTTTCTAAAATTTAATTCTTGTTTTAAATTTCAGTATTTAGGAGATATGAGTACGGAGATGATAGAACATTTTTTTAGATCATTGTCTTATTCTATGAAAATTACATTACATTTAAAAAGTACGGGTGAAAATGATCATCATCGTGCTGAAAGTTTATTCAAAGCATTTGGAAAATCTCTTGGACAAGCTATTCATATAAATGGATTAGGTTTACCTAGTTCTAAGGGAATACTATAATGAGTATTGTTATTGTAAATACTGGTTGTGCTAATTTATCTTCAATAAAATATGCTATTCGTAGATTAGGATATAATGCAGAAATTAGTACTTCTAAAACAATAATATTAAATTCTAATAAGATACTACTTCCTGGAGTAGGAACAGCACATTCAGCTATGAATTTATTAAAAAAATTAAATTTATTAAATTTTATAAAAAAATGTCAACAGCCGTTATTAGGAATTTGTTTAGGAATGCAATTATTAGGTACTTTTAGCGATGAATCTTCAGGAACATGTATGTTAGACGTTATTAATTATCCTGTACATCGTTTATATTCTAATGTATTACCAATTCCTCATAATGGATGGAATAATGTAGAGATATGCACAAAAAATGTTTTGTTTAATGGAATTGAAAATAATTCTAAATTTTATTTTCTACATAGTTATGCGTTTCATATTAATAAATATACTATAGCAAAAACGTTATATAACATGTATTTTAGTGCTGCTATAAATAAAGATAATTTTTTTGGAGTTCAATTTCATCCAGAAAAATCTGGTGAATTGGGATTAAGAGTATTACAAAATTTTTTGGAGATATAATATTGATTATACCGTCTATTGATTTAATTAATGGTAAAATTGTTAGATTGTACAAAGGAAAATATAATTTTAAAACTTTTTATAAATTTAATATAAAAGATGTATTGTTAAATTATTATGCGCAAGGAGCTTCTATTATACATATAGTTGATCTTGATGGAGCATTAAACCCTGATAAAAAACAGACGAATATTATTAAAGTTTTGCTTTCTAATTCTGACTTTAGTTTACAAGTAGGAGGTGGAATAAGGGATGACAAAGATATAGAGTTATTGTTTTCATTAGGTGTTAAAAGAGTAGTAGTTGGATCCTCAGCAGTATATACTCCAGAAAAAGTAAGTAGTTGGTTGAAAAGATATGGAGGAGAATGTATTGTATTAGCATTAGATTTAAAAATATTTTCTAATTCTTATAAAGA
The DNA here is from genome assembly GCA_039830055.1 of Buchnera aphidicola (Schlechtendalia peitan). Classification (GTDB taxonomy): domain Bacteria; phylum Pseudomonadota; class Gammaproteobacteria; order Enterobacterales; family Enterobacteriaceae; genus Buchnera_B; species Buchnera_B aphidicola_BB. The sequence continues at coordinate 108,368 of CP140043.1, forward strand.
AGTTGTAGTTAATGCATGGAAGAGTTCTTCTGGAATTAGTGTAGAACAATTAATCAATAAATTTTCTTCCGATGGATTAAAGCATGTGTTATGTACTGATATATCTAAGGATGGTACTTTATTAGGTCCTAATATAAATTTATACAAAGAACTCTTTAATTCATTTAAGCATATTAATTTTCAATCTTCTGGCGGAATAGGATCTTTAGAAGATATTGTATCTATTAAACAATCTGGAATACAAAATATAATTATTGGGCGGGCTTTATTAGAAAAAAAATTTAGTTTAATAGAGGCTATTACATGTTGGCAAAACGCATAATTCCTTGTTTAGATGTTAAATCAGGATTAGTAGTAAAGGGAAAGCAATTTAAAAATCATGAAATAATAGGTAATATTGTTCCATTAGCCGAATACTATACTCAACAAGGAGCAGATGAATTAGTATTTTATGACATAGAAGCTTCTTCTAATAATACACTATTAGATAAAAAATGGATTACAAAAATAGCAGAAGTTATAAATATTCCATTTTGTGTAGCAGGAGGTATTAGATCTCTAAACGATGTGAAAAACATTTTGTCTTTTGGTGCAGATAAAATTTCTATTAATTCTCCAGCATTATCTAATCCATATTTAATTAGTCAAATTGCTGATAATTTTGGAAAACAATGTGTTGTAGTCGGAATAGATTCATGGTATGACACTATTAGTGATAGTTATCAGGTATATCAGTATACTGGAAATGACAAAAAAATAATGAAAACAAATTGGAGCACTTTAGATTGGATAAAGAAAGTACAGAATTTAGGTGCTGGAGAAATAGTATTAAATGTTATGAATGAAGATGGTATGTGCAATGGATACGATTTGAAACAATTGCAAGAAGTAAGAAAAAATTGTTATATTCCATTAATTGCTTCAGGTGGTGCAGGAAAGCTTGAGCATTTTTATGACGTTTTTTATGAATCTAAAGTAGATGGTGCATTAGCTGCTTCTGTATTTCATAAAAAACAAATAAATATAAAAGTTCTTAAAGATTTTTTAAGTAAAAAAGGTATAGAAATTAGACTATGTTAAATAAAGTAAATATTCTGAGCGTGGATTGGAAAAAAGTTAATGATATGATTCCCGTAGTAGTACAACATAGTATTTCTAATGAAGTTTTAATGCATGGATATATGAATAAAGAAGCTTTTTTAGTAACACAACAAAAGAATTACGTTACTTTTTACTCGCGTACAAAAAAAAGATTATGGACTAAAGGTGAAGTTTCTGGTAACTACTTAAAAGTAGTAGACATGTTTCTTGATTGTGATAATGATTCGTTATTAATTTTAGCGCTCCCGCAAGGTAATACATGTCATTTAAATCATGCAAGTTGTTTTAAGCCAATACGTTCAGATTTAACGTTTTTTTATTATCTCGAATGTTTTCTAAAATCTAGACAAAAAAGTCCATCTGATATTTCTTATACTTCTAGTTTACATAATATGGGAATTAATAGAATATCCCAAAAAGTTGCTGAAGAAGCAATAGAAACAGTAATTGCAGCTATAACACAAAATAAGCAAGAACTTATTAATGAATCTACAGATCTAGTTTATCATTTATTAGTATTATTACATCATTGTGGTTTAGATTTTTTTTCAATTATTGTAAATTTAAGAAAAAGAAGAAATAATGTGAAAAATATAGATTAAATTAATTTTTCATTTACAATATATTTTAGTGGTTAACTAATATGTTTTTAAAAATATTTAATGTAATATTAACTAAGGATAAGGATTTAAAAATATGAAAAAAAATCAAGTAGGTATTGTTGGAATGGCAGTTATGGGTCGTAATTTAGCTTTAAATATAGCACGTAATGAGTATACTGTTTCAATATTTAATCGATCGGTAGAAATCACAAAAAAATTTGTATCTCATAATAGTAATAAAAATATATTTCCTTATTTTTCGATTGAAGAATTTGTTAGGTCTTTAGAAATGCCTCGATGTATTTTTTTGATGATTAAATCAGGAATAGCTGTTGATATAGTAATTACATCTATGAAAAGATTTTTACGCAAAGGAGATATTATTATTGATGGAGGAAATACTTTTTATAAAGATACTATTCGTCGGAGTAATGAATTATTTAAAGATGGATTAAATTTAATAGGAATGGGTATTTCAGGAGGTGAAGAAGGTGCATTGTATGGTCCCTCTATTATGCCTGGTGGATCAAGAGAAGCATATGACTTTATTGCTCCTTTACTGAAGAAGATTTCTGCAAAATTTGAACAAAAACCATGTGTAAGTTATATTGGTACAGATGGATCGGGACATTATGTAAAAATGGTTCATAATGGAATTGAATATGGAGATATGCAATTAATAGCAGAATCTTATTTTTTGATGAAAAATTTTTTAAATATAGATAATAAAGAATTATCTGAAATATTTTTTAAATGGAATCAAGGCGAATTAAATAGTTATTTAATATCGATTACTGGGGATATTTTGGTTAAAAAAGATATTAATAATAATTATATTATTGATTATATTTTAGATGAAGCTGATAATAAAGGTACAGGAACATGGACTACAAAAAGTGCATTAGATCTTAATGAACCCTTGACTTTAATTACTACATCAGTATTCTTTCGTTATTTATCATCATTAAAATCACAACGTATATTAGCATCTAAAATATTATTTGGACCTAAAAATAGCAGTATACCATATTTTAATAAATTAGAATTAGTTGAACATATTCGAAAATCCCTGTACCTAGGGAAAATTATATCTTATTCTCAAGGATTTTCTCAATTAAATAGTGCTTCTAAGAAATATAGTTGGGATTTTCAATATTCAGAGATAGCAAGAATATTTCAATCAGGATGTATTATTCGAGCAAAATTTTTAAAGTATATAAGTAAAGAATATTTGAAAAATAAAAATATTATCAATTTATTATTAACTTCTTATTTTAAAAATATTGCGAATAATTATCAAGATTCATTACGATATGTAGTATCTATTGCTATACAGTGTGGATTTCCAGTTCCTGCATTATCATCTGCCATTTCTTATTTTGATTGTTATAGATCTGCTCTTTTACCTGCAAATTTGATACAGGCTCAAAGAGATTATTTTGGTGCGCATACGTATAAAAGAATTGATAACGCTAATTTTTGTCATACTCATTGGAATAAACAATAATATTTTTAAAAGTAAATTGAAACGTTTTTACATATTTCAATCGATATATAATCTATATTTATGTATGTAGATATAGTGTAAATATTTTATTAAATTGTATTCTTTTTTGTAAAAAATTTTTGAGAACATTTGAGTTTATTACATAGATTTTAAATATTTTTATATTGAAGAAAAAGTATAGTACTTGATGTATTTTTGTTTGTTTACGTTATATAATTTTAATTTGTATTGTAAGGTTATTGAAAATGAGATTGAGCGATAGAGATATTGAATTTTGGCTACAAAAAAAAAAATTAATTATAATTCCTACTCCACGTCAAGAATTAATTAATGGAGTAACTGTTGATGTTCGTTTAGGTAATCAATTTTATACTTTTCGACAAGATAGAAATAAGTGTATTGATTTAAGTAAATCTCAAGATGATATTTCTGTAATATTAAAAGAAGTTATGAATAAAAAAAAAATTATATCTCATAAAAGAAATTTTTTTTTAAAACCCCGATCATTAGTATTAGCTATTACTCTTGAAAAAATTATTATGCCAAACAATTTAGTAGGATGGCTAGATGGTCGTTCATCTTTAGCTCGCCTGGGATTAATGATTCATGCTACTTCACATCGTATAGATCCTGGTTGGAGTGGAAATATTGTTTTAGAATGTTTTAATTCTAGTAATGTTATATTATCATTATGTCCAGGAATGCTAATAGCCGCTCTTAGTTTTGAAGTATTATCTAGCCCATCTTTAAGGCCATATAATATAAGAAAAAATGCAAAATATTTTGGTCAAAGTGAAGTAACGTTAAGCAAAATATATAAGGATTGAGAAAAATTAAGTAATAAAATAGATATATAGGCTATAGTATATATTTTTATATGTAGTTTACATGTGTATAAAAATATGTTATATACAGGTTTTTGTTGTTGGAATATAAAGATTTTATAAAAATAGCTAAAATTATATTTCTGAAGCAATGAAAATTTTAAAATATTTTATTAATATTATGTTTGATATATATGATCATAGTTATGCATTATTTGTATATAAAAAATTTTACGTAAAATATAATTATAATATTATTTTTTTACTAAACGTTAGATATTTAACTTAATTTCTAAATATTGAATATTAGATATGGATTTTTATGACAAAAAAAAAATTTTAGTTACTTGTGCTCTTCCTTATGCCAATGGTCCAATTCATATTGGACACATTTTAGAACATATTCAAGCTGATATTTGGGTTCGTTATAAAAAAATGGTAGGTAATGAAGTTTGGTTTATTTGTGCAGATGATGCACATGGTACACCTATTATGTTAAAATCAAAAAAACTTGGAATAGAACCAGAAAAATTTATATTTTCTATTCAGAAAGAACACGTTAGAGATTTTTTAAAATTTAATATAGATTATGATAATTATTATTCTACACATAGTCCTGAAAATGAATTTTTTTTAAAAAAAATATATAATCGTTTAAAAATTAAAGGACTTATTAAACAAAAGGTTATATCACAGCTTTTTGATTGTACCAAAAATATGTTTTTACCAGATCGTTTTGTGAAAGGTTTATGTCCCTTTTGTTTAGCTCAAGATCAATACGGTGACTATTGCGAAAATTGTGGAAATACATATTCTGCTATTGAATTAATTGATCCTAAATCTGTTTTATCAGGTATGAAACCTACTTTAAAAGATTCATTGCATTTTTTCTTTAATTTGCCTCATTTCAGTTCCATGTTACAATCCTGGGTTTTTTCTGGAGTGTTAGAAAAATCTGTTGTTAATAAAGTTAAGGAATGGTTTAAATCTGGTTTAAAAGAATGGGATATCTCTAGAGATGGTCCGTATTTTGGTTTTAATATTCCTGGGTTTTTAGATAAATATTTTTACGTTTGGTTAGATGCTACTATCGGATATATTAGTACGTTTAAAAATTTATGTGATAAAAAAACTAATTTAATTTTTGACGAATTTTGGAAGTCCAATTCAAGAAGTGAATTGTATCATTTTATTGGAAAAGATATTGTATATTTTCATAGTTTGTTTTGGCCAGCTATTTTAGAAGGGAGCCATTTTCGAAAACCTACAAAAATTTTTGTGCATGGACATGTAACTATTAATGGTTCTAAAATATCTAAATCTAGAGGATCAATAATATCAGTTAAAAATTGGCTTAAAAATTTGGATTCAGATAGTCTAAGATATTATTATTTTACTAAGATTTCATCAAGAATTCAGGATATTGAAGTAAATAGTTATACTTTTATGCAACAATTTAATTCTAATATTGTTAATAAAATTGTTAATTTAGCCTCTAGAATTTCATGTTTTTTATCTACTCAATTTAATTGTTATTTATCTAAAAACCTTGACGATCAAGTGTTATATGATTCTTTTATAAAAGGTAGTAAAGAAATAGAAATTTTATTAGAAAAATGTGAATTTAGTTTAGCTAATGTTGTTATTATGAAGTTTACAGATATTGCTAACAGTTACATTGATGAAAAAAAACCATGGATAATGGTTAAAGATCTTAATAAGCGTGATAATCTTCATAATGTATGTACAACAGGAATAAATTTATTCAAGATATTAATGACGTGGTTAAAACCGATTATGCCTGATTTAGCTAAAAATTCTGAGTCTTTTTTAAATATAACATTAAAATGGAACGATATTAATTGTCCTCTTTTAAATCATAAAATTTCTATATTTAAATCATTACGTAAAAGAATTAAAATATCTCAATTAAATTTCTTGAATTAAAAATTAGATATATTTTAATGTTTATATGACATAACTACATATTTTAGTAATTAATAGTAATCAATAATATTTATTTTTTTAGTTTTTGTACCCATGATATTTTCCATGTTTTTTTATTTTCACAATTTTTTTTTGGGATAGTAATAAAAACCCCCAATGCACTAATTAAATCGTTGTTATAAAATAATAACGGTATATTATTTCGATTCCAGGGAGCAATTCCATTTTCCTTCCATATTTGTTTAACTAGTTTACGTTTAGCGTGGCCTTGTATCGAGGTTTTCCCTGATATTTGAAAGCGAATATTTATTAGTGTATTTTTTTTTGGATAAGGTAATGCAGTCCCATTATTATTTTGTATAATATATCCTAAATTATTTGGTAATTTTAAATCATTCCAAGGTTGATACCACATTATAATTAAGTTTTTTATACAAGGCATTATATCTATTAGATATAAATTATTTCTATATCGTTGTATTTTATAATTATTAATTTTTATTTTTGCTTTAGAATCTGGTTTTGATAAGATTATTTCATAGTATATTTTTTGAATAATTTTATATGATGGAACTATATAATTATTTAATTTTATCCAAATTCTTAATAAAGAATTTCGAATTTCTGATTTCATTGTTTTAAAATCTATAATATTTAAGATAGAAGTGGACACGAGATATTTATTGAGATTTTTTTGTAAAATAGGATCGATTATTTGTTTTTCTTGTCTTAGGATAAACGCACTTTTTGCACAATTGTTGATAAAACTAGGCCATCTTTTTGTAAATAATGGTAATATATTATGTCGTAAAAAGTTTCTATCGTAGTTAATATCATAATTACTATGATCTTCTATCCAAGCAATTTTATTTTTTATAATCCAATGTTTTATTCTAGATCTAGAAATGTTTAGTAATGGTCTAATGATTGTATTTTTGTTAAATAACTTGCTTTTATATGGTATTCCACTAAGTCCTGTTATCCCGCTACCTCTTTTTAGAGCTAATAAAAACGTTTCACATTGATCGTTTAAATTATGTGCTGTTAAAATTACTTCTTGCGGTAGTACTGTTTCATGTATTATTTTATAACGTTCTAATCTAGAAGATGCTTCTATTCCTATTTTATTTTTTTTAATTAGAACTTTTTTAACTATTATAGGAATATCGTGTTTTTTACATACTTGTTTGCAGTGTTCGCTCCATTGTGTTGAATTTTTGTTTAACTGATGATCAATATGAATTGCACGAAATTTTAATTTTGGTTGAGTTTTTTTTATTTTTAACAATTGATAAAATAAAAATGTTGAATCTAAACCTCCACTATATGATAGTAAAAATGGAAAATTCATAGTTTTTTTAATGTGTTTTATGATCATAGATACATGACATTGCAAATATACGCATTGTATTTTTAAAATTCTTTGTGTCCGAGTGGATTTGAACCACTGACTTCCACCTTGTCATAGTGGCACTCTACCAACTGAGTTACGGACACAATAAAATAATATATAAATGTAATATATTATATATAGTTTTTTATATTTTTGATAGATACGATATTTAAATATTATGTTTTTGGTGTTTGGTAAAAATAGTTTGTAACGATAATATTCTACATAAAGTCATGAGAGACGATGCTACTAATGAAATAAAAATTCCGATCCAAAATCCAGTTGCTCCTAGTTTTGGTACGATAGTATCTGTTAATGCTAGTAAATAACCGATGGGAAAACCAAGTATCCAATAGGATATGCACGTTATGATAAAAATCATATGAGTATCTTTATAACTTCTCAAGATTCCATTTCCTATAATTTGGAAGAAATCAAAAATTTGATATGTTGCTGCAATTAACATAATTTCTCTTGCTCTTTTTATAACATTTGAATCTGTAGTGTATAAGGTAATGATATCGTTACAAAATAATACAATAAAAATTGATATTGTAGTGGATAAAATTAGTCCTATTGTTTGTGCTGATATAATAATAGTAGAAATTTTATTAAAGTTTTTTTGTCCTAAATAAAATCCAATGCGTATACTTGTTGCAGTCCCTATAGAAAGCGGAAGAATAAAAATAAATGAACTAATATTTAAAACAATTTGATGTGCTATAATTTGAGTAATATTTAATGATGCTATAAGTAATGTTATTAAAGTAAATAATGCAACTTCAAAAAATATTGATAAAGCAATAGGTAATCCTATTGTAGATAAATTCCAAATAATTTTAAAATTAGGAAGATATTTGTAACTTTTGGTATAATAGACATTATTAATTGAATAATCGTATTTAGTGATTATTTTCATTAAAAAAAACATAAACCAATATACAATAGTCATTGAACAAGCGCATCCTATATTTTTAAAGTTAGATGGTAATATTTTTGTATATATCAGTAAATAATTTATTAATATATTTAATATTAGTCCCATTAATCCTACTATCATAGCTGGTTTTGGTTTAAAAAATCCTTCACATTGATTTTGTATGACTTGAAAATATAAATATCCAGGAGTACTCCATAATAAGATTCTAATATAATTGATACTTTTTTTTTCTATTACGGGATTAATTTCATTTGCTATGTTAATGATATAATGAGCATTCCATAAAATAATCATAATTATTATTGAAATAATTGTAGCTAACCAGTATGCATTTATAATTTGATTTGGAATTTCGTACTTTTTACCTGATCCATTCATATATGATATAGTTGGTACTAATGATAATAATAATCCATGTCCAAATAGAATAATTGGATACCAAATTGATATTCCAATTGACATAGCAGCTATATCAGTGTTATTTAAGGATTTAACCATAGTACTATTAACTAATCCCATACTAATTTGTGATATTTGGGCTAACATAATAGGAATGGTAATCATTGTTAAAACTTTAATTTCTTCTAAATATTTTTTCATTCCTATCCTTTTATATTATACAGATGTTTTGCATTAAAAATTTAAAATTATACATATAATTTTGTAATTTTTATCTTACTAAAATTATGTTTATATACTATTAAATTTAAATTTGTTTTTGGTTTGTTTTTAGTTAAAATAAGTATACGATTGTTTTATGAATAGAAATAGTTAATTGTACTTGTTTAGATTATCATAATATTTTTTAAATAATATTGTATTGTTTTAGGTAATTTGTATTTACATCAGACAATGTTAGGAATCTTATGTTTACTGGAATTATTCAAGATATTGCGAAAATAGTATGGATGAAAAGATATAATGATTTTATTCAATGGATTTTAAAGTTACATAGTATCGATACTAAAACATTATTATTAGGATCTTCTATATCGTGTAATGGGTGTTGTTTAACAATTAAAAATGTTTTAAATAATAGAGTTAGCGTAGACATTATACAAGAAACTTTGAGATTAACAAATCTGAAATATTTTCATATAAATCAATATATTAACATTGAAAGATCTGTGAAATTTGGAGAAGAAATTGGAGGTCATTTAGTTTCTGGACATGTTATGACTACTGCAGAAATATGCGAAATTACCGTTTCTAATTATAATAAGCAGATATGGTTTCGGTTAAGTAATTTGGATTTTATGAAATATATTTTTTATAAAGGTTTTATATGTATTGATGGCATTAGTTTAACAGTTGGAGAAGTTAAAAAAAATATATTTTGCATTTTTTTAATTCCCGCAACAGTATCTAATACTACTATTGGATATAAAATTACTGGAGATGTGGTGAATATAGAGATAGATTATTTTACTAAAATTACTGTAGATAGCGTAGAGAGATTGATAAATAATACTTAATAACAATGTTTAGGATTACATATGTGTAAATTTTAATAATATAGACATATGTTTTTGGTTTTTATAATATTATTATATTATTCATTAGTTTTAATTTAGCTATTTTTTTTATAAAAAGTAATTAGTTTAAGATATTTTTTTATTTTAAAAATTTTATATAGTAATAATAGCATTAATGTATACTAATTTTGACAGTCAATTTTAACATGTTATATTAGTTTTTAACATTTTTTTGAGTGTTATTGTGATTAACAGAAATGGTTTTAAATTTATATATTATAGGATGTTGTTAAATAATGAGTTATTTTTCATTTTTTTTAAATAATATATTAATAAGTAACTTAGTTTTAGTACAATTTTTAGGATTATGTCCTTTTATGGGAACATCTAAAAAATTTAGTTCTGCAATAGGTTTAGGGTGTGCGACTATTTTAGTAATAACATGTGCATCTATTTTTTCATATTTAATTAATTGTTATGTTTTGATTTTACTACATTTAGAATGTTTAAGAATTATGACTTATATGTTACTTATTGCAGTAAATGTGCAAATTATTGAAATAGTATTAAAAAAGTTTAGTCCTGTTTTATATAGAGTATTAGGTATATATTTATCATTAATTACTAGTAATTGTTCGGTATTAGCACTTCCTTTGTTAAGTTTACATTTTAATTTTAATTTTTTCAAATCAATTTTATATGGTTTTAGTTCTTCTATTGGTTTTTTTTTAGTTCTAGTTATTTTTTCTAGTATAAGAGAACGTTTGTTTATATCTAATATTCCTATTCCTTTTCGAGGCAGCCCAATTGCGCTGATAACTGCTAGTTTAATGTCTGTTGCTTTTATGGGATTCAGTGGCTTAGTAAACATATGATTTTATTTGTATTATATTCTATAGGTTTTTTTAGTGTTTTAAATATTATTTTAGGATTGACACTAAATTATATTATACATAAATGTGATATAAATTCTGATCCTATAATAGACAAAATTGATGAAATATTGCCTCAAACACAATGTGCACAATGTGGTTATTCTGGATGCTATTCTTATGCTAACGCAATTGGAAACAATAATGAAAAAATAGATAAATGTATTCCAGGTGGAAAAGAAGTCGTTCTAAAAATTTCCAATTTGTTAAATAATGATACTATAAAATTTAATCATTCGCTATCTTCCAGAAATACGTTTTCTGCAATAGTTACAATTGATGAACAAAATTGTGTAGGTTGTTCAAAATGTAGGTTAATTTGTCCTGTCGATGCTATAGTAGGATCATATAATTTTATGCATACAGTATTGCAAGATTTATGCAATGGTTGCAATTTATGTGTATCCCTGTGTCCTACTAATTGTATTAGAGAAAAGAAAATAATATATGATTATTATGATTAATTGTTTTAATAAATACTTTTTTAAGAGTATTGGTATTATTGTGTCAATTTTTAATGCATTTCGAAATTTTATTATAAAAATATTTTTATTACGAAAAGTACAAGATTTTTATGGAGGAATATATTGTACTTCTATGAAAAAAAATGAATCATTACTAGGTTTGTACACCATTTCTCTTCCAAAGACATTTACTGTTTTAGTAGATGATATATTAGTTTTAAAAAAAAAATTCTAGTGAGAGTAGGACAAATAGTTTTACGTGGTCAAATTTTGACATTAGGTGATGAAAATATTCCTCCAATTCATGCTCCTACATCGGGAATAATTACGAAGATTGTTAAAAAAAAATTTAGTTTTTTTCCAAATAGATGTTTTAGTATTATTAGTATTAAATCTGATGGACAAGATAAATGGATTGATTATAGTTCTAAAAGAGATTATAAATTTTTTAGTTTGAATGAAATTATTCAACTTATTTATAATTCTGGTGTTGTTGGATTAGGTGGATCTGGATTTTTATCTTCTAAGAAGATAGAACGTTCTATTAAACAAGTACATACTCTTTTAATAAACGCTGCTGAAAGCGAACCATATATTACGACAGATGATTGTTTGATGCAAAATTTTTCTAAAGAAGTAATTCAAGGTTGTAAAGTTATTGCATGGATTTTGAAAATTAAAAATATTTTAATTGCTATAGGAGATGATAAAGATTTAGCATATATTTCAATTAAAAAAGAAATTCAATCTTTACCTAATTTTAAAATACGAAAAATAAAGAATAAATATCCATCAGGAAGTAGTAAGCAATTAATAAAGATATTATTTAATAAAGAAATTCCATTAGGGAAACATTCTATAAATTTAGGAATAATTATATTTAATATTTCTACTGTTTTTTCTATTAAAAGATCAATATTAAATAGAGAACCATTAATTGAAAGAATTATAACCCTGTCAGATAGAAACTTATCGTATCAAAAAAATATTTTAGTTAGAATAGGTACCCCTATTAGTCATATATTATCGGAATTTAACATTAAAAAATGTGATATTATTATGGGAGGTCCGATAACTGGATTTTTAGTAGATGATTTAAATTTTCCAATTTTAAAAACTACTAGTAGTATTTTATGTTTAAAATCGAATTTAATGAAAAATATATTAGAGCGCCCCTGCATTCGTTGTACAGCATGTTCCAGTGCATGCCCAATTCGATTGTTACCAGAACAGTTATATTTTTATAGTAAATCTTTAAATCATGAAAAGTCTCGAGAATATCACATTAGTGAATGTATTGAATGCGGAATTTGCGAGCAAGTGTGTCCTAGTAATATTCCACTTTTAACATATTTTAAAAAAGAAAAAATGCAGTTAAGGAAAATAATTTTTCAAGAAAACATGTCTAAAAAGTCTAAAAAATTATTTATGTTACGTCAGCATAGATTATATATTTCAGGACTAATTAATGAAAATATTATATGTACTAATAGTACAGTAAATACAACGTTGAATAATGCTATTGTTAAAGATGAAGATAGTAATGTTAACATTTTAAAAAAATCTAAATATATCATGAAAAAAGAACTTGAATCTGCGATACATAGAGCTAAACTTAAAAGAAATATTAAATAGTTATTTGAATTAATAATAATATTATTACATTGTTGAGTTTATCTTAATATTATAAGACATAGTTATGGATTATCGATATACAAAAATTAATAACATATATGTTTGTAGAAGCACGAATCATATAATGTTACTAGTAATATGTGCTCTTGTTCCTGGAATAATAGTAGAATGTTATTATTTTAAGATAGCAATTTTAATACAGGTATTGTTATCTGTTATTTCATCAATAATATTTGAATTTATTTTTCAAAAATTACAAAAAGAAAAGTTATATATCAATTTTTTTGATGTGTCTTCAATACTAACCGGAGTTTTATTAGGACTGAGTTTGCCTGCTTTTTCACCATGGTGGATATCAATTATAGGTGCATTCTTTTCTATTATAGTTACTAAAAAGTTATATGGGGGTTTAGGAAATAATATATTTAATCCTGCTATGTCGGGATATGCAATATTATTAATATCATTTCCTATTATAATGACTAATTGGTCTTTTCAAAATAATTTAGAAATATTAAATATGTTTAGTATTAGAGATATAATGTCAATTATTTTTTTTACTAATTTAGAAGATTATTATGAAATAATATCAAGATTTTGCGAAGCGTCTATGTTTATTACTCAAGCTACTCCTTTAGAACATATTAGAATACATAATAAAAATTCTATAATTAGTGTATCTCCAGTTGTTTTTTCGTTAGATAACTTTTTGATATATCGTCATTGGATATTAATTAATATAAGTTTTTTGTTTGGTGGAGTTTTTTTATTAATAAAAAAGATCATTTGTTGGAGAATATCATGTAGCATTTTATTGTGCCTTATTATATTTTATTCGATTGATTTTTTTTATTTAAAACATGTACAAATCTTTCCATTGATACAATTATTTTTAGGTAGTACCATGATAGGAGCTTTTTTTATTGCAACAGATCCTGTTACAACTTCAATTACTAAAATAGGACGTATAATATTTGGTAGTTTTATTGGGATTCTGATTTGGATTATTAGAAATTTTGGTGGATATCCGGATGCTATCGCATTTTCTGTATTACTTTCTAATTCTATTGTTCCGTTAATCGATTATTATACTCAACCTCGTATTTATGGAAAAAATAAAAAATGGTTTTTATAAAAAAAAATAATGCAGTTATAATAACTTTATTTTTTGTTTCTATTATTACATCTAGTAGTGTAGTTCTTGTACATATATTAACTAAGTTTAAAATAATTACTCAACAAGAAAATTATCAAAAAATAATGTTAAGTTCTATTGTTTCTAAAGAATTTTTAAAAAATGCGAAAATTTCATGTTTTTTTATAAAAAATTCGTTATTAGGAAATAGTGATGATCATAAATTTTGGATCATTAAAAAAAATAGTATAATTCAAGCTTTGATTTTTAATACAGTAGCACCAGATGGATATTCAGGAAATATAAACATGATTATATCTTTAGATCTACATGGAAAAATTTTAGGTGTACGTGTATTAGATCATCATGAAACTCCTGGATTAGGAGATAAAATTGATATTCGAATTTCAGATTGGATTACGAAATTTTCAGGAATAGTAGTTGAGGGTTTAAAAGATTCTAAATTTTCTTTAAAAAAATATGGAGGTAATATTGATCAGTTTACTGGAGCAACTATTACTCCATTATCAGTAATTAACGCAATTAAACGCGTTGTTGTTTTAACTAAACAATTAAAATTTAAAAATTTAAACTTGAGGAGTTGCGATTTTTATTATGAATAGTTTTATCAAAATTTTTAATGATAGAGTATGGACAAAAAACTCTTCATTAGTGCAACTATTAGGATTATGTCCTATTTTAGCAGTGACTACAAATGTTACTAATTCATTAGGATTAGGAATAGTAACAACTTGTGTTTTAGTGTGTACAAATGTTGTGGTATCTATTTTTAGATTTTTAATACCTAAGAATATTCGTATTCCCATTTATATGATGATTATTAGTGCTATTGTTAGTTGTTGTGATATGTTAATCAATGCATATTCATTGAGTTTATATCAATCTTTGGGAATTTTTATTCCTTTAATTATTACTAATTGTGTTGTATGTAGTCGAGCTGATCTTATTGCTATGAACAATTCTATATGGATTTCATTATTAGACGGATTGTTTATAGGATTAGGATCGACTTTAGCGATATGTATAGTAGGATCAATTAGAGAGATTTTGGGAAGTGGAACATTGTTTTTTGGTATTGAAAATTTGTTAGGATCTTGGTCTAAAGTTATTTGTATAAAAGTTATTGATGTTAATCATGTTATGACATTTTTTTTACATCCTGCTGGTGCTTTTATGATTTTAGGATTTATTTTAGCAGGAAAAAATATTATAGATGGTAAAATCAGTTCTAGTGATTGTGAATTATGTTCTAACAGATTTTTATGGAATCCAGGAAAATCGAAAAAAGTTGAATAGTCACCAATTAAATCAAATTTTATTTATTTTTTCTAAAATAAATCCTAATCCAAAAATGGAATTAAAATTTTCATCAAATTTTGAATTGTTAATTTCAGTAATTTTATCAGCACAATCTACCGATCGTATGGTAAATAAAATTACTAAAACTTTATATCAAGTTGCTAATACGCCTTTATCTATCATATTACTTGGATTAGATGGTTTAAAAAGTTATATAAAAGAATTAGGTTTATTTAATAAAAAATCGTCAAATATTATCAAGACATGTAATATTCTATTAAATAAATATGAAGGAAAAATACCTAATAATATTATTGAATTGAGATCTTTGCCTGGAGTAGGCAGAAAAACTGCTAATATAATTTTAAATTATGTTTTTAAAAAAAAAACTATCGCAGTTGATACACATGTATTTAGAGTATGTAATAGAATAGGATTTTTAAATGAGAAAACAGTTATTAAAACAGAGAGAAAATTACTTGAAATTGTTCCTGAAAAATTTAAATTAAATTTTCATAATTGGTTTGTTTTGCATGGACGTTATATTTGTAGATCTAAATTTCCGAACTGTTCTATATGTTCAATTAGTAATTTATGTACATTTAAATATAAAAATTTTTAAAATATAATATGATTTAATGTTATTTATGTATTATTTTTTAATAAAACATTTTTATAAAAATACTATAATTTACGGAACAATGCGTTTTGATAATTATATTATTAATAGTTGTTATCTAAGATCATATTTAATTTTTTTAAAATAACATTACTTTTTTATTTTTGATACACTTTAAAAATAGTTAATATTTTAAAACGATTCAAATACTATTTCATTGATGTTATTATTTTTAATAATAACTATATTATAGTTTTATTATAAGGAACATATTTATGTATAAAGTCGATGTAATTAGTGAATTTAGACAAAGAAATTTGATAGCACAAATCACTAAAGAGAAGCAGTTAATTCATAAAATTAAAAACACTAATATTTCTATGTATTGTGGATTTGATATAACTGCAGATAGTTTGCATATAGGTCATATTTTACCGTTGCTATGTTTGAAAAGGTTTCAAAATTCTGGTCATAAACCAATTATTTTAATTGGTGGTGCTACTAGTTTAATTGGCGATCCTAGTTTTAAAATATCTGAAAGAAAATTAAATTCAATAACATTAATTAATGAGTGGACAGATATTATTACTCATCAGGTATCTACATTTTTAGATTTTAACCCTCATTTTAATAGTGCAGTTATTGTTAATAATTATGAATGGTTTAAAAATTTATCTGTGTTAAAATTTTTACGAACTATAGGAAAACATTTTTCTGTTAATAAAATGATTGCTAAAGATGCAGTGAAGAAGCGAATTAATCGTATAGATACAGGTATTTCATTTACAGAATTTTCTTATAATTTGTTACAAGCTTATGATTTTTCTGTTCTGTATCATAAGTATGGAGTAACTTTACAAATTGGAGGATCGGATCAATGGGGAAATATTATATCTGGTATTGACTTAATTAGAAAATTGTATAGTAGAGAAGTTTTTGGTTTAACACTTCCTTTATTAACTCAAAAAAATGGAATTAAATTTGGGAAAACTGAAAAAAATACAATTTGGTTAGATAAACGTAAAACGAGTCCTTACAAATTTTTTCAGTATTGGATTAATATATCTGATTATAATGTATATAATTTTTTAAAATTTTTTACTACTTTAAGTATATTAGAAATTGATAAAATTGCATCTTGTAATTCAATACTTGAATTAAACAAATCTAAAATATTTTTGGCAGAATATTTAACTAGATTAGTGCATGGTGAACATGGAGTACAATCAGCTAAACGAATTTCGTCATGTTTATTTAATAGTGATGTTAGTAAAATGCAAAAATCTGATTTTATGCAATTAGAAAAGGATGGTATACCTTCAATTTTGATATCAGGTATTCGAGATTTAAAACAAGTATTAGTTGATTCTTCTTTGGCTTCTTCGCGTACTCAAGCAAGAAGTATGATTATATCTAATTCTATTTCTATAAATAATATAAAACAAAATAATGAATCGTATGTGTTTTCAAAAAATGACATCTTTTTTAAAAGATATACGCTATTATCTAGGGGTAAAAAGAATTTTTGTTTAATATGTTGGGAATAATCATATGTATTAAAATAAAGTGTTGTATAAATATTTTTTTTAAACAGTGATCATGTGGATATATTAAAACTTTCACCACATCCACAGAAATTTGAAACTTTTTTATTTGTAAATTTAAAAGTATAATTTACTCCTTCTTTTATAAAATCTATTTTTATTCCATCTAATATTGATAAATATTTCGGACTTACTAGAAGTAGTATATTGTTATCAGAAGTAAAGATAACGTCAGTATCATTAATTATTTCTATAAGGTTCATGTAATATTTCATGCCAGCGCATCCTGACTTTTTTATTCCTAACTTTATTCCTATTTTTTTTTCTTGGTATATTAATTTTTTAATTTGTTTTTGAGCTGTATAGCTTATTTTAATTTTTTCTCTATTATTTATATAGTTTTTGTGAGGAGATAATATATAATAAGTATTTTTTTTCATTTTTTTTATGTGAATAAGTAGTATATATTTATGTTAGCATATATAAAAAAATAACAATATATTTAGTAATATATAATTTATATTTTTTTAAAGTACAAAGATACATAAATAAATAGTATACATAAAAAAAATTTATATATGTCAATATTTAGAATTAAGTAGTATAATTTTTTATACGTTTTCAATAATTTAAAGTATTGATATTTATAATTTTAATGTAAAAATTATATTTAATTTATTGTTTATATTTAATATAGTTTATTAATATTTAAAGATGAATATAGATAAGTTACATAAATTTTTATGATCCGATATATAAAATTTACATATTAATTCTCAAATAATATTAAGTTGTATAATGATTTAAGTTTTTGCGTTTGATATTGTGATATTTATTAGGTTTTTAATTTTCTTATAGATGTATAATAATTGAGGTATTATAAAGGTACAACATTTCTATGCAAAATAAACGAGAAGGTATAGATGTTCCCCAAGCTATTTTTTCTCTAATATTCATTATAATTATGATATTTTCTAGTTTATGGATCATGCGACCGTTTTTTTTAGGGTTTGCATGGGCTAGTATGGTAGTAATAGCAACATGGCCTATATTTTTAAAGTTGAAATTATTATTATGGGATAATCGAGCGTGTGCAGTTATAACAATGATTTTTGCTTTATTATTAATTTTTATTATTCCAATTTTTTGTTTAGTAAACAGTTTAATTGATAATAGCACTTCAGTAATTAGTTGGTTAAGTTCAGATAATGTAAAATTTCCAGATTTATACTGGTTACAGGATATCCCTATTATTGGAGAAAAGTTGTTTTCAAGTTATCAAAAATTATTAGATGAAGGTGGTGCTGAATTGATTACTAAAATACAACCATATATGGGAAAGACAACTGAATTTTTTGTTGTGCAAGTAGGTCATTTTAGTCGATTTATTATACATTTAATTTTAATGTTGATTTTTAGTTCTTTGTTATATTGGCATGGTGAAAGAATGAGAAATGTCATTAGGCATTTTGCTGTGCGTCTAGGATCGCATTCTGGAGATTCAGTAGTTTTACTTGCAGGACAAGCAGTTAGAGCAGTAGCTTTAGGTGTCGTTGTGACAGCATTAGTTCAAGGTATTTTAGGGGGTATAGGATTAGCAATTTCTGGCATTCCTTATTCCTCTTTGCTAATGATGTTGATAATTTTTTTGTGTTTGATTCAGTTAGGTCCATTACCTGTATTAATTCCAGCAATTATGTGGTTATACTGGAACAGTAATACTACTTGGGGAACAGTATTATTAATTTGGAGCTGTATAGTGTGTATCTTAGATCACATATTACGTCCTATTCTTATACGTATTGGTGCTGATTTACCAACTGTATTAATTTTATCAGGGGTTATAGGTGGTTTAATTGCATTTGGAATGATTGGTTTATTTATTGGACCAGTAGTGTTAGTTATATCATATCGTCTTATTTCTTCTTGGATGGATGAAATCCCAGCTCCGAATTCTTTGTCAAAAGAATCGGTAAAACGCTTTCTATTAAAAAGTAAAATTAATAAAAAACCATAACAAATTTTATTTGTAACTATTTATATCTACTATTTTTTTAAAGATCAGTTTATAAAAAAATATTATATAATGTTATCTGTATTAATGTTATTTTAAACATTTTATTTTAATATAAAAGTTATAAATACTGTAATAAATAATATTATATGTTAATAATATTTGTTTTTTAATATTTATCTTAGTATTCTATTAGTTTTTTTTTAAAAATAAACGTACTATTTTATAAGTTTTTATAATAGATTTATTTACTATATTTATAATATGTATTTAGAAAGTTATATTAACATGTTAAAGTTTCGATATAATTCTTTTATATAAATTAATTTATTTATATGTGCGATTATTTTTTTAAAAGTTTATTGATATTTTTTAGTTTTGGATATATGTATTTAGTAATTTCTTTACATTATCTAAAACAGATTAAAATTTTTTTTGGATAATTGTTAAAATTAAATTTTAAAAAAATTTTGTTAAATTGTTCATTGTATTTTTTGTAGCATATTTTAAAATATATAATTATCAGTTTATTTTATTTGTAAACATAATGTAATAATATTAAATATAAGATAAATTTAGAGAACAATATGAAAAAAACAGATGAATTGAGAACTATAAGAATTGATCCATTAATTACCCCGGTTGAGTTGGCAAAACGTTATCCTATAACGTCTGCTATTATGGATGTTGTAATTACAGCTAGGAAGAACATAGCTAATATTATGACAGGAATTGACTCTCGTTTATTAGTTGTGATAGGACCTTGCTCAGTTCATGATCCTTTAGCTGCAGTAGAATATGCAAAAAAGTTAAATGAACTGCGAAACAAATATTCTTCTCGTCTTGAAATTGTAATGCGTACTTATTTTGAAAAACCTAGAACTGTAATAGGATGGAAGGGATTGATTTCAGATCCTGATTTAGATGGCAGTTTTCGAGTTAATCATGGTTTATCAATAGCTAGAAAATTACTTTTAGATATTAATGCGTTAGGACTCCCGGCAGCGACTGAATTTTTAGATATAGTCATTGGACAATTTATAGCAGATTTAATAAGTTGGGGTGCAATAGGAGCACGAACTACTGAAAGTCAAATTCATAGAGAGATGGCATCTGCATTATCTTGTCCAGTAGGATTTAAAAATGGAACTGATGGGAATATACGTATTGCGATAGATGCTATTCGTGCTGCAAGTGTTAAACATTTATTTTTAGCGCCTAATAAGCATGGACAAATGACTATTAATCATACTAGCGGAAATCCATTTGGTCATGTTATTATGCGTGGAGGGAAATCTCCTAATTATCACGCTAAAGATATAGATTCGACTATAAGATATTTGCAAGAATTTAATCTTTCAGAATATTTAATGATTGATTTTAGTCATGGAAATTGTTTAAAGCAACATAGGCGTCAATGTGATGTAGGAGAATCTATATCTAAACAAATAAGAGATGGTTCTACAGCTATATTTGGTGTTATGATTGAAAGTTTTATAGAAGAAGGTGCTCAAAAAGTTATAAATAATAAAAAATTGATTTATGGAAAATCAATCACAGATCCTTGTTTAGGATGGAATGACAGTGTATATCTTCTAAAACAATTAGCTAATGCTGTAAACAGTCGATTTTAATTTTTTATCGTGCATTTTAACTAGTACCTGATTTTTATATTTATAGAATTTCAGTGCATTAATTTCTTTTAGTTACAATTTAACGTTATAGATATTTTTAAATTTTAGTATTTGAACTATAACATTTGTTTAATTTTAATAGTTTATATTTTATTTGTAATACATTATAGAAAATACAATAATTTTAAGTTAAGGATTTGAAATGCCTGTCATTACATTGGTTGATGGACGAAAACTAATATATAAAAATTCTGTTTCAATGTTAGAAATTGTGAGAGATATTTCGCCAAATTTAGTAAAAAACTTTTGTTTTGGATATGTAAATGATGTTAGTTTAAGTAAAGATGCTATCATAAATTATGATGCGCATGTTAGAATAATTTATGATAATGATCAATGTTTTTTAAATAGTATTAGAAATACTTTTATTTATATTTTAGGACATGCTGCAAAAGAATTATGGCCAAATTCAAGAATTGGTAATAGTTCTATTTTAGAAAATGGTTTCTATTGTGATATAGATGTTGATTTTGCATTTAAAAATTCAAATATGCATGAATTAGAAACTCATATGTTAAATATTTGTGCAAGGAAATATAAAGTTGATATAAGAAAAGTTACATGGAAAGAAGCGTACGAGATTTTTTTTAATCGTTCAGAGATTTATAAATTATTAATGTTACAAAAAAAATTCGATATTAATAAAATAATTACTTTGTGCTTTCATCAACAATATGTTGATTTTCAAATTGGAATACCAGTTCCAGATGTATCAGTTTGTAAAAATTTTAAATTACAAAAATTTTCTGGTGTATATTGGAACAATAAAAATACAAATAAGGTTTTGCAAAGAATTTATGGCACGGCTTGGATTACAAAAAGTGAATTAAAAAGACATTTAGAATATGTTATTCAATCTAAAAAAAGAGATCATAGGAAGATTTCTAAAACATTAGATTTATATCATTTTCAAGAAGAATCCCCAGGAATGATTTTTTGGCATCATAATGGATTAATTGTTTTTCGAGAATTAAAAAAGTTTATACGAGAAAAATTGCGAAAATATTGTTATCAAGAAGTTCAAACTCCTTTGATTATGAATCATAAGCTTTGGAAAAAAAGTGGACATTTAGATAATTATAGAGATCTTATGTTTATGACACGTTCAGAAAATAATACATATGGTATCAAACCAATGAATTGCCCTGGACATGTTCAAATTTTTAATAATAATTTACATTCTTATCGTGATCTTCCTATTCGTATTTCTGAGTTTGGCAATTGTCATAGAAATGAACCATCTGGTTCTTTACATGGATTAATGAGAATCAGAAATTTTACACAAGATGATGCTCATATCTTTTGTAGAGAGGATCAGGTTCGGGATGAAATTAGTAAATGTATAATAATGGTTTATGATGTATATGAAGTTTTTGGATTTAAAAAAGTTTTAGTAAAATTATCTACACGTCCTAAAAATAGAATTGGAAGTGATATAATATGGGATCAAGCTGAAAATGACTTAGCTACCTCTTTACAAGAAAATAATATACTATTTGAATATCAAAAGGGAGAAGGTGCTTTTTACGGTCCAAAAATTGAATTGTCATTATTGGATTGTTTAGGAAGAGTTTGGCAGTGTGCAACTATACAGTTAGATTTTTATTTACCAATTAATTTAGGTTGTTTTTATATTGATAAAAATAATCAAAAAAAGACACCGATAATAGTTCATAGAGCGATTTTAGGTTCTATTGAACGATTTATAGGGATTTTAGTAGAAGAATATTCTGGTAATTTTCCAACTTGGATAGCCCCTGTACAAGTAGTACTAATTAGTGTAAATGAAAGCCATATTAAATATGTTGAGCAGTTATTTAATAGTTGGTTTAACTTAGGTATACGAGTAAAATTAGATGTACGAAAAGAAAAAGTAAGTTTTAAAATCAGAGAACAAATTGTACAAAAAATTCCGTATATGGTTATTTGTGGCGATAAAGAAGTCAATAATAATAAAATTACTTTTAGAACGAGATTAGGAAAAAATTTTGAATTAGTAAATATACAATATTTTGTTACAATGTTAAAAAAAGAAATTTTTAATCGAAATTTATATTTATTGGAGGAATAAAGTATTAAAGTCGTAAAAAGAATACAAATAACAAAACCAAATCGTATAAATAATGAAATTCGTTCATCAAAAGTTCGTCTTACTGATTTTCATGGAAAACAGATTGGTATTGTTACTTTAAATGATGCATTAAAAAGAGCGCAGGAATTAGGAGTAGATTTAGTTGAAATTAGTCCAAATGCTGAACCTCCAGTATGTCGAATTATGAATTATGGCAAATTTCTATATCAAAAGAGTAAATCTATAAAAAAGCAGAAAAAAAAACAAAAAGTAGTAAACGTAAAAGAAATAAAATTTCGGCCTGGTACTGATGAAAGTGATTATCAAGTTAAATTACGAAATTCAATTCGGTTTTTAGAAAATGGAAATAAAGTTAAAATCACTTTACGTTTTCGTGGACGCGAAATGGTTCATCAGCAAATTGGTGTAAAAGTATTGAATCGCGTTAAACATGATTTAGAACAGTTATCTTCAATAGAAGCATTTCCATCTAAAATCGAAGGTCGTCAAATGATTATGATTTTAGCGCCTAAGAAAAAATAATACTTTTTGTAGCGTCTTATTGGTTAAGATAATTTTTATATTTTTGTTTTGTTTATTATATTTGTATAATTGGAATATTAAAATGCCTAAAATAAAAACTTTGCGTAGTGCAGCTAAACGTTTTAAAAAAACTGCGTCTGGTATGTTTAAACGAAAACAATCTAATTTGCGGCATATTTTAACAAAAAAATCTTCTAATCGTAAGCGACATTTGCGATCAAAGGTAATAGTATCTAAAGGAGATGAAAGTAAGGTTCGTTTATTTTTACCTTATTTATGATGAATTTTTTAAAATTCATATTAAGAAGAGTATAACACAATATGGCTCGTGTAAAGCGTGGGGTAAGTGCTCGTTATCGTCATAAAAAAATATTAAAGAAAGCTAAAGGTTATTATGGTTCTCGATCACGAACATATAGGTCGGCATGTCAGGCTGTTATCAAATCAGGACAATACGCTTATCGTGATCGTCGTCAGAAAAAACGTCAATTTAGAAAGTTGTGGATAACTCGAATTAATGCTGCAGTACGTGAGAATCAAATATCTTATAGTAAATTTATATGCGGTTTAAGAAAATTATCAATCAATATTGATCGAAAGATGTTATCTGAAATTGCTACTTGTGATAAACGAGCTTTTAGTTCATTAGTACAAAGTTCGAAAAGTATTTTATAAACATTATCCAATATTGTAAAGAGAGTAACTATTTTCTCTAAATTATTGATACTAATCTATAACTAAAATTTTTACATATTGATAATGAGAATGTCATGTAAGTTGCTATTTATATTGTTTTAAAATTATTTAATAATTTTAGAAAGCTTCCAATTTGGAAGCTTTTTTTAACGTAAAATATTTTGTTTTTTAATATTAAAATATTAAGAAATTTTATTTTAAAAGTGAGGAAATTATGATTCATGCTTTAAAATGTATGGAATTAGTAAAATTAGAAATAAAGCGAGTGCAAACATTAAAAGATTTAGATAAGTTAAAAGTAAAGTATTTAGGAAAAAAAGGATATAT
The DNA here is from genome assembly GCA_039830055.1 of Buchnera aphidicola (Schlechtendalia peitan). Classification (GTDB taxonomy): domain Bacteria; phylum Pseudomonadota; class Gammaproteobacteria; order Enterobacterales; family Enterobacteriaceae; genus Buchnera_B; species Buchnera_B aphidicola_BB. The sequence goes on from CP140043.1 coordinate 133,151, forward strand.
TTCTCTTAAAATGTTTCAATTACGGAATATGCTTCCACAAAAAAAAAAAAGAATGGTATTATATTGAATGCGTTTAAAGATAATTTATTAATTGAAATTAATAAACATAAGAAATATTTAGAAATCTTATCTTGTAATACGTCTTTAGATAAAGAACTTATTGATACATCATTAGTTGGTCGTCGAAATGACATTGGAACTTTTCATCCAATTACTACTATGATTAACAATATAGAAAATTTTTTTTCAAAATTAGGTTTTACAATAGTTAGGGGTCAAGAAATAGATGATGAATATCATAATTTCGATGCATTAAATATTTCAAAAAATCATCCATCTAGAACTGATCATGATACTTTTTGGTTTGATTCAAATTACTTACTGCGTACACAAACTTCTAACATGCAAATTAGATCTATGGAAGAAATGAATTTGCCAATCAGAATTATTGTTCCAGGAAAAGTTTATAGGAACGATCATGATGTTACTCATACTCCTATGTTTCATCAAATTGAAGGATTAGTGATTGATAAGCATATAAATTTTTCTAATTTAAAATGGACTATTGAACTATTTTTAGGCTATTTTTTTAATAAAAATGTCAACATTCGATTTCGACCATCATATTTTCCTTTTACTTTTTTATCATCTGAAGTAGATATTTTAGGAGAGGATAAAAAATGGTTAGAAATTTTAGGTTGTGGAATGGTTCATCCAAATGTATTTAAAAATGTAGGTATTGATTCAAAAATATATTCTGGTTATGCTTTTGGATTAGGAGTGGAAAGAGTGTCTATGCTTCAATATGGTATTTCAGATATACGTATTTTTTTTGAGAATGATTTAAAATTTCTTAGACAATTTAAATAAGAGTGAGTATGCAGTAATGGAATTTAGTGAACAATGGTTAAGAGAATGGGTGAATCCTAATGTTGATATTCATTTATTATGTAATCAAATGACAAAATTAGGATTAGAAGTAGAAAAAATTGTTAATATTCCAAATATTTGTACTAATTTAATTGTTGGAGAAATAATTGAATGTGTACAATGTTTTAATTTTACTAAACTATTAGTAATAATAGTTAATGTTGGTATCAATAAATATATTCGAGTTATATCAAGAAATTTTAATTTTACAAAAGGAATGAAAGTAATTATAGCTACTAAGAAATCTAAATTATTTAATTTAAAATTATTAGATTTAATAAAACATGAAAATATTCAGCATGATGGGATTATTTGTTTTTGTGAAGATATCGGTTTGTTAAATTCCAATAAAAATATTTTAGAATTATTATACAATGCTAAAATAGGTTCAGATGTAAAACAATATTTATCTCTAGATGACAATATTATTAAGATTAGTAGCACCCCAAATCGTTCAGATGCATTAAGTGTATTAGGAATAGCACGGGATATTGCAATATGGAATAATGTGCCCCGCCCTTATTTAAAAAAATATTGTAATATAGTAAATTATTTAAATAATGTGGATTTATTAATTCAGGATTCAGATGTGTGTTCTCGGTTTTTTGGAAGAGTTATAAATGGCGTTGATGTTAATGTAGATACTCCTTTTTGGATGTTTGAAAGGTTAAAACGTTCTTCTTTAGAAACTTCTAATATTATTATTAATATTATTAATTATGTATTAATAGAGTTAGGACAACCACTATATATTATTGATTTAAAAAGTGTATTAGGAAAAATTATTGTTAGAAAATCGCATAAAAATGAAAGTTTTATTACTTATAAAAATAAAAAAATTTTTATTGAAAATGATGTTATAGTAATTTCGGATCAAGAAAAAATATTGATGTTAGGTGGACACGTTCATTCTAGAACATCGAGTATAGATTTAAGTTCCACTAGTTTATTTTTAGGATGTGTTTCGTATTATAGTTTTGATATTACAAAGACTTTTTTAAAGTATGGGTGCAAAAACTTTTTTACGGAACGTTATGAAAGAGGGGTAGATTTAAATATACAATATGATGCTATTGAGTATGTAACTTATTTAATTTTAAAATTTTGTGGTGGACAAGCGAGCAATATTGTAAAAGCAATTAAAAATAAAAAAAAAGTTGATAGAAAAATTATTAAATTATATCGAAAAAAGTTATGCGCAATCACTGGGTGTATTATTAGTGGTACATTAATCAGTAATTATTTAGAAAGATTAGGTTTTGAAATTATTATAAATGATAATAATAAATATTGGTTAATTAAACCACCTAGCTGGAGATTTGACATTAATATAGAAGAAGATGTAATTAGTGAGTTATTACGAATATATGGATATGAAAATATTTATCCCTCTCCATTATTGACTCGTCCTGATATCGTACGTGATGATGAAGCGTATACTTTATTGAATAGAATTAAGTTATTTTTAGTAGATCAAGGTTATCATGAAGTTATTACGCATGGATTTGTTGATCCTAATTTTCAAAAATTTTTTTTTCCTAATGTTTCCCCTTTATGTTTATCTAATCCTATTTCTAAAGAAATGTCATCTATGAGAATGTCCTTATGGTGTGGTTTATTATCTAGTGTTATTTACAATCAAAATAGACAAGAGAATAAATTGCGTTTATTCGAAAGTGGATTATGTTTTTTGAAAGATTCTAAAGAGAATTTAGGAATTAATCAAAGTATGCATTTATCTGGAATATTGAGTGGATATAAAAATGAATTTCATTGGGATATGTTAAATAAAAAAGTTGATTTTTATGATGTAAAAGGTGATGTAGAATCTATTTTAGATATACTTGGAAAACTACATTTAATACAATTTAAGAATATTGACATTCCAGGATTGCATCCTAAACAGAGTACTGCTATCTTTTTGAAAGATAAAAGGATTGGAATTATAGGTGTTATTCATCCATATTTAGAAAGACAATTAGGTTTAAAAAATAAGACTATTGTATTTGAATTAATATGGCATGAAATTGCTCATTGTAATAGTTTTAAGTTTACGAAGATTTCCGAGTATCCACGTAGTACTAAAGATATTTCTATTATAGTAGATGAAACAATTTCAGTAGGCGATATAATTTTAGTATTTAAACAGTCTTCTTTTAAAAATATTGTTAATATATGTTTATTTGATATTTTTCGTGGAAACAAAATAGGAATAGGAAAAAAGAGTTTAACTTTTCGTTTAGTATTTGAAAATAGGTTAAAAACATTTACAGAAGAAGAAATTTTAAAGATTTTACAAGAATGTATTTTAATATTAAAGTTAAAGTTTAATGCGGTTTTGCGAGATAACTGAGTGTATTTACTTATACACAATCGTATAATCTCTGTGTTTTAAAAAACATAAATATTTATAAATTAGTTTGACTATTATTATAACATTAATATTTTAAAATTGAATGAAATTATGAAAATTGTGTGAATTATTTAAGAATATGTTAAAAGATATATTATTTTTTAATATTTAATTTTTATTTATCATTGAATTACTTATTTTTATGAAAACATTAATACACACGTTAATTGTGATAGTATAAAAAATATTTTTATTATTTTTTAATTTTTATTTAGTATGCCAAAAATTTTGAATATTTTAAAAATTTTAATTCAACATATAAAAATATTTTTTAATGATTTTATAGAAATTTTAAATGTTTTTAAATATAGTACTTGTATTAAAATATTTTTATATGTATTTTTAAATGAGTTTTGTATATATTATAGTATATTATATTTTAAAGTTTTTTTTTGAAATTTATATGCGATACGAGGAAAAATTTTATGCATTCTTTAATTTCTGATGCTTTTTCTATAAATAATAATATTCATCAAAATAGTTTATATTCATTGTTATGTATGTTACTATTTTTTGTATTAGTTTTTTATTTTATTATTGTTCGACCACAAAAAAATAAAGTTAGAGAACATAAAAATATCATTGATTCTCTTGCTACAGGAGATGAAATATTAACTTCTAGTGGATTTGTAGGAAAAATAAAGAAAATTACTAGAATAGGATATGTTTTATTGGAATTGAATAAAAATGTTGAAGTATTAATAAAAAAAGATTATGTGCTGTTAGTATTACCAAAAGGCACTGTAAAAACTATTTAATATTTTAAATAAAATTATAGTTTTTTATGATATAGATTTGTTTTTAATTTTGATGTATAAATTATATTTTATTTAGATTAATTTTAGTTTATATCTTAATGTTTTCTAACATTGTCTTTTAGTATAAGTATTTTTGGTAGATAGTAATATATTTTGTCATAAATATTTTTTGAAATTTTTAGAATATAAAAATAGTAATGTTAATAATTTTATATATAAAATAAAGTACAAAAGATTTTTTTTTGTTAATTATGTAGATACATAGTGATAGAATTGTAAAGAATATAATAAATTTTTAAGATTTAAAATAAAATATCTATTTTTAAAATACAAAGTATTTTCAACTTTAGTATTAGATTAATTCTTATTATAATTAAATTCAAAAGAATAGGTAAAATTTATTGTTTATTAAAAGTAATTATTAAAATAATATATTGAATTAATATAGAATTAATATAAAGAATATTTTTGTATAAAAATTTTATAAGAGTTATAATGCAAATACATTAAATATATTATTGGGGTATTATAAAATAAATTTTATATAATAGAATTTAAAATATTTTTTTAAATCAGATTTTGAAAATTAGAAATAATATTCTAGTAGAAGAGTATTTTTAAAAAAAATAAGTATTAATATACTAAAGAATCTAAGTAGATATATGTTGAATATTTTTGTTTTTTTAATTACATGTTACTATCAAGCAACGACTTTTTATAAATAAAATTAAAATTGATGTATTGTTAGATAGTATTTTCAAAATTTTTAAAATCTATTATAGATTCTTAAATGTAAAATATCATTTTCTTTTGTTAGAGTTAGGTTGTATTTTATTTTTCATAAGTTATTTAAGAAAGTATTATGGTATTTTAATTAAGAAATATAATAAACAAATAGAATACTAAGTTCTATATAAGGTATTGTAGTATTATATTATCTTTAATAATTCATGTAGGTTTTTAAGATATTATTATATTTTAATATATTGTATTATGATGTAATAATGTTAATTATAATTATAATTATAGTATTTGACATATATATGCATATATTAAAAAAATTTTTGTATTTATAAAATATTTATATTTTTTTACATTACTAATAATGATACGTATATATGTAATTAGAACGTGAATTTTAAAAAAGTTAGCGTTATTTTAATATATTTTATAGAGTTCATTAATATAAGTCAGTATATTTTGATAATTTTTAAAAAATATTTCAATATTATATAAAATTTAATATTTTTAAGTAGTTTATTTTTTTAATACACAATTAAAATGTTAGTTTTTAAAAGGGAATATGATTTTTTATATTTGTTATTTTTTAAGATTTTTTTAAAATCATTCATTAGTATGTTATATTTTACATTTATTACTAACTTTCAGTGGTATATTTTTATTTAAAATTATTTTTCATAAATTTTTTATTATATATTATAAGATTATTATTAATAATTAAATTATAGTATTTTTTGTAGTTTTACTGATTTATAATAATTAAACAACTTATTATTTTTAAATATTTTAAATGTTTAATTTAATTATATAGTAATATATTTGTAGTTTTAGCTACTACATTTTTAGTAGTAGCGATGTTTATAAGTATTTCAACGATGAGGTTTTAAAGAACTTCTGACAAACTTTTATAATTAGTATATTTATTAAGATATATGTATTTTTATATTTTTGTTTATAATTTTTATTTCACTTGAATATTTATTTCAAACAAAAATTACAAATATTTATATTGTTAGTATAAACGTGAGAAATCGGCTACTCTATGAAATAGATGTTTGATATTATTTAACATAGTTAGTCTGTTTATTTTAATGGAATAATTGTCATTGTGTATTTTTATATTTTTAAAGAAATTACAAATTGGCTCATAAAAATTGTATAATTCGAACAATATGGATGTATAATCTTTTTGAAAAAGTAAATGTTTTATTTTTTCTTCTATAATTTTCAGCAATTCGAAAATTATGTGTTCTTCTTTTTCTTGGATAAGTTCAAAATTTATTTTTGTGTATAAAGGTTCTTTAGATAATATTAATATATTAGAAACTCTTTTATAAATTTTGACTAAAGATTGCAATGTATTTTGATTATATATATTAAACATACTTTTTATTCGCAAATCTATGTCTATTAATTGTGTATTTTGACAGGACAATATAGATTTTATTATATTTGGTGTATATTTTTGTTGTATGTACATAAAATATATTTTTTCTAAAAAAAATGTTTTTATATTCTTAAATATTTCACGTTTATTTTTGATATTATTAAATATATTTAATGATTGCATAATTAGTTCAGATAAATCAATAGGTATGTTTTTTTTTAGGATAATTTGAATAATTCCAATTGTTAATCGTCTTAGAGAAAACGGATCCTTGTCTCCAGAAGTAGAGTTTTTTCCAATAGCAAATAAACCGATTAATGTATCTATTTTATCTGCTAATGCTAAAGAGTAAGAAATAGGATTAATTGGAATATTATCTTTAGAAAATCTAGGAAAATAATGTTCTTTAATAGCTATTGCAATATCTTGAGATTCTCCATTGTATAATGCATAGTACATACCTACTATCCCTTGTAATTTAGGAAATTCAAATACCATATTTGTTACCAAATCACATTTGCATAGGTGTGCTGATTTTATACAATCATTTAAGTTAGCATGAGTGAATTGTGTTATCCAAGCAACTAGTTTTTTGATTCTATTTGTTTTATCAAATAGAGATCCTAAAGAATCTTGAAAAATAACTTTCTTTAATAGCGGTTGATATTTTTTTAATGGGATTTTTTGATCTTTTTTAAAAAAGAATTCTGCATCGGAAAAACGAGAATGTAATACTTTTATATTATCTAAAATAATGTTTGTTGGGTCTTGTGATTTTATATTTGAAATAATAATAAAATTATTTGTAATTTTATTACTTTTTTGATCATATATCGTGAAATATTTTTGTTGATTTTCTATGATATAAATTAATATTTCATCTGGAAGTTTAAGAAAGTTTTGTGTAAAATTACCTAAAAGAGCAGTGGGCCATTCTGTTAGTGATGTTATTTCTTCTAGTAATGGATCACGTATTTTAACATATCCTCCAACAGAATTAGCAATATTTTTAGATTCTTGTAGAATTTTATTCTTTCGAACGTTGTAATCAGCGATAACTTTTCCAAATTTTAACAATATTTTTGGATACTCGTTTGCATGTAGAATGTTAATTTTTATATTAGATTTCATAAAAATGTGTCCACGAAGTAATCTGTTAGTGTATATTCCTAATATTTTTGTGTGTATCACTTCGTTATCTAATAACATAACTATATTTCGAATTGGTCTAGAAAATTGTATATTAGTTGTGTTCCATTTCATAAACGTAGGAACGTAAATATGTTTAAAAGAAAAGATAGAAATATCTATAAGTTGTTTTTCGATAGTTTGATTATCAATAACTTTTTCATAAAATAGCCATTCTTTTTCTTTTTCTTGTTTTTTAAATGTTTGATTTATTGTAATTCCTAATTTTTTCATCCAATATTTAGTAGATTGAGTAGGATTTCCTAAATAGTCAAAAGCATTTACAGTAGATGGTCCTTTATATTTTTTTTTAATTATTTGTGTAGTTGTATTTAGTTTTTCTATTTTTATAGCTATTCTTCTTGGTGTAGCAAACCATAATATTTTTTTATATTGTATGTGATTTTTTTTTAATGATTCTATCATATTGGTTTGAAAAGATTTTGCGATTTTTTTTAGTGCTTTTGGGGGTAACTCTTCAGTTCCAATTTCTATTAAGAATGTTTTATTCATATTGCATGTGAACTCTAATTTAATTGTATCGTAATAGTGGAAAATTTAATTTTTTTCTGAAAATGTAGTATGCTTGAGCAATTTTCTTTATAATACTTCTAATATTTAAAATATGCTTTTGTCGCTCAGTAGTAGAAAAATTTTTTTTTGCATCTAGTAAATTAAAATAATGTATCCCATGTAATACGTGTTCGTATGCTGGAAATATTAGAGGTACTGGTAAATGTAATATTTTTTCTGCTTCTTGTATATGTATTGTAAATAAATTAGAGCAAATATCAATATTGGAATGTTTAAAATTATATATAGAATGTTCTAATTCATTTTGAAAAAATAAATCTCCATAAGTGATATTTTTTTGATTATTATCCCATAGAATATCATATATGTTATTTTTATTTTGTATGTGAAGAGCTATTCTTTCTAAACCATAAGTTATTTCAGTAGAAATAGGATCACAATTAAATCCTCCCATTTGCTGAAAATAAGTAAATTGCGTAATTTCCATACCGTTGATCCATACTTCCCATCCTTGCCCAGATGCTCCTAACGTTGGATTTTCCCAGTTATCTTCTATAAATCTTATATCATTAGTTTGAAGATTTATGTCTAACGCTTGCAATGATTTTAAATATATATCTTGGATATCATCGAGAGAAGGTTTTATTATTACTTGAAATTGATAGTAGTGTTGTAGTCGATTAGGATTTTTTCCATATCTACCGTCAGATGGTCGTCTCGATGCTTGTACATATGCGATAGAAATTGGTTCTGGCCCAATTGTTCCAAAAAAGGTTTTATGGTGAAAAGTACCAGCTCCTATTGGCAAATCTAACGGTTGAATAATTATACAATTTTGGTTATGCCAATATTGTTTTAATATAGTAATGATTTGATAAAACGTTTTTACATTATTCATCTTATTCTCTAGATTAATTTTAAAATTTTTATTGTATGAATTATTTTTAAAAGAATTTTTAGTTAAAATAATTTTATAAATGTGTAATTTAAATTATATTTAATAGTACAAAAATTGATATTTATTGTATGAAAAATAGTTTATAATTAGGTGATAAGTATAAATTTTTAACATATTTTAAGTTGAAATAAATATTTTTATATTATTTCATTATATATTCCTTACAAAAATTTCAGATTAAATTATCTATAAATAATACATAATTTTATAAGAAGTTCTTAAGTATTTTAGATGTATTAGTATACATGTTATGTTTGAAGTAAGACAAAATTGTTTTTTTATTAGTTTGTTTTTAAATATTATTTTAGTTTGAAACAAATTTTGAATATATTTTATAGGAATCATGATGAGATATGTAGGAGCACATGTTAGTATATCAGGAGGTTTAGATAAAGCAGTTATTAGAGCAAAAAATTTACATGCTACTGCTTTTGCATTATTTACTAACAATCCTTTACGGTGGACTACACATACTCTTCAAGATAAGAATTACATAAATTTTAAAGATTTGTGTAAAGAATATAATTATTGTCCATCTCAAATTTTACCTCATAGTGGTTACTTAATTAATTTAGGGCATCCTTGTGATAATAGTTTACATAAATCTCGATTAGCTTTTATTGATGAAATAAGAAGATGTCAAAGATTAGGATTATATCTTTTAAATTTTCATCCTGGAAGTCATTTAAATAAAATTAGTGAAAAAAAATGCTTAGAGAGAATTGCTAATTCAATTAATCTAGCATTAGAACAAACTACTCAAGTAAAATTAATACTTGAAAATACAGCTGGTCAAGGAACAAATGTTGGTTATTCTTTTGAACATTTAGCTTTTATTATTAACAAAATAAGTGATAAAAATCGCATTGGAGTATGTTTAGATACGTGCCATTTATTTGCTTTCGGATATGATTTACGTACAGAATTTTTGTGTAGAAAAACTTTTAAAAATTTCAGTGATGTTATAGGATTTAAGTATTTATGTGGAATGCATTTTAATGATTCTAGATCAATGTTTAAAAGTCGTGTGGATAGGCATCATAATCTAGGACAAGGTTATATTGGAAAGTTGGCGTTTAATTGGATTATTAAAAATATTAATTGTATGAACATTCCAATTATATTAGAAACAACAAATAAAAGTTTATGGATAAAAGAAATTGATTGGTTAAAATCGTTATAAATATACGTATATCGACAAATTATATATAAATAATTTAAATTTATAAGTGTTGATACATTAATATGAACGAACTAATTTGTTATATTCTTAATAGGATATTGCGAATTTATTAATTTTAAAATATTGGAAATCAGATGATAACTATTAATGCAATTAAACGATATAAAGAAGGTAAGAGTTCTAGTCGTCGTTTACGTTTAAATAATAAATTTCCAGCTGTAATTTATTGTCATTCAAAATCTAATATTTGTATAGAATTAGATCATAATAAAATTTCTAAAATTATATTGAATTCTGACATTTATAAAGAAGAATTAACGTTTATAATAGATAATTTTAAATACAGAGTTAAAGTAAAATCTATACAAAGACATGTGTTTAAACCTAAAATTTTACATATGGATTTTTTTCGAATATAAATATAATTAAATATCGGCACGTAATAAATAGTTTATCAAGATACTAATGAAAAATTATTAGCAATTTAAAAATTAAACATGTGTCGTGCCGATAAGAGATAATAAAAATAAATTTAATGAAATATGTTAATATTTTTAATATTTTTTAAAGTAGTAACGTCATATTAATAGCTTTAAGTTTTAAATTATATTTTATGTAGAGTTAATATTTTTGATACATATATTTTTAAAAAAATTTTATTTTCTATTTTTTTTTAAAATTTTCCAAACAATCCAAAAACTTATCCAAATGAGTATAATAAATGAAAATAAAAAGATTTTAAAGTATTCATTTTCTGTTATTTGTGCGGTATTAATAGCTATTCCAGTTATAATTCCTGGAAAAAAATATATAGGTGGCCATAATATACATCCAAATATAGTATATGAAAAAAATTTTTTTAATGATACATTTAACATACCACAAACCATAGGAATCAAAGGTCTAGTAGGACCAACAAATTTTCCTAAAATGATTGTAAACATAGTATATTTATTTAAAGTAGATGTTATTTTTTTTAGAATTGTTTTATTATTTTTTAATAAGTAGAAATTATTTAAATATTTTTTAAATTTCCAGCCAAGATAATATGAAATTGAATCCCCACATATACAACCAATAAATCCTGCTATCCAAGATGGGTAAAAATTTAATGTTCCATTTCCAATTAAGGTACCTAGAGCTGCCATAAATATTATTCCTGGTAGAAATAAACCTACTAATGCTAAAGACTCTAGAAATGCTACTGTTATTATTATAGGAAATGAATATAAAACAGATTTCGTTATTAAATATAAAAACCAGTCTTCCATATCTTCTCGTTTTTTATTCACAAAAGAATTAAATGATTATAGAGTGTATTATAGTGAACAATGTTTAGAAATTCTTAGAAAAGTTTATGTGAATATTTTAATTTTATGTAAAAAGTTGACATGTTTAAATGAAAATTATGTGTTTTTTGATATTTATTAGATTGTGAAATATTTTTTATAATGTATTATTAAAAAATAATACTACGAGATGTTATTTAGAATTAATTATATGTATAGTATACAAAATTATTTATAATCTCAAGTAATATATTGTTGAAGTTTTAATTATATTAATTTAATATTTCTGTAGTATTCATCAATAAATGATATTTTTACGATTAAACATCGTATATTTAAAGTTAAAAAGAGTTAAATTATTTTAGTCTGTTAAATTTTTTTATAAAATTTTAGTGTGTATTTTAAAAAAATATTTTTAAAATTATTATATATATAGTTTTTAAAATTTTTTTGTTAATTATAGAAAACTTGATTCACGTTAATATAAAATATGTTATAGTAATGAATATTATTAAAATATTTTTTATTATAGCGCGCTATTTAATAATATGATTAAATTTACTTATAATAAACACTGCGTTAAAAAGAGGTTAGGGCAAAACTTTTTAATAAATAATGATGTTATAAACAATATTATTAGTAGTATTAGTCCTAAGAGCACAGATGTAATGGTAGAAATTGGTCCCGGTTTAGGTGCACTCACTGATCATATTTATAATATTGTACATAAGCTATTTGTGATAGAATATGATAATGATTTAGTGACTAAGTTATTAATTGCGTATAGTAATATAAAAAATTTAGAAATTTTTTTTAAAAATGTATTAGAATTTGATTTTTTTCGAATAGGCAATAATTATTATAATTCTATACGAGTTTTTGGAAATTTACCGTATAATATTTCAGTTTCAATATTATTGCATCTTTTCAAATACAATAATATTGTCGACATACATTGTATGTTTCAGAAAGAAGTGGCAGATCGTTTATTAGCTTGTCCTGGTACAAAAAATTATGGAAGATTAAGTATTATTTCGCAATATTATTGTAATATAACACGCTTATTTGATGTTTATCCTCAGTCTTTTCGACCTATTCCTAAGATTAATTCTACTTTTTTAAGATTATCTCCTCATAAAAAATATTCATGTTCCATGAAAAATATAAAACATTTAATTAAAATTGTTACCCTAGCGTTTAGAAATAGAAGAAAAATTTTAAAAAATAGTTTATCTGAGTTATTTAATGAAAATACATTAATAAATTTAAAAATTAATCCTATGTTACGTGCTGAGAATTTATCAGTAAAACAATATTGTTATTTATCAAATTATATTAGTTCATTATAATTTTAATCACTTTTAATAATATAAAAAAAATTATAAAAAAATATTTTTGGGTAAAATTTATGAGTACATATTTTGTAGGTGATATACATGGATGTTATAATGAATTGATGCAATTGTTAGAACGAGTTTCTTTTGATGAAAAAATAGACCATTTATGGTTAACTGGAGATTTAATAAATAGAGGACCTAATTCTATTGAAGTTCTTCGATTAATTTCTTCTTTAAATTATAACGCACATGTAGTTTTAGGTAATCATGATCTTAATTTAATTGCTATTTATGACAATATCAAATGTAAAAAATCTATAAATGAGATTATTGCTAATATATTAAAATCAAAGGATATTGATTATTTAATCCATTGGTTACGTCAAAAACCTTTATTACAAATTGATACAGTAAGAAAAATTATTATGGTTCATGCTGGACTTCATCCATTTTGGAATATTCAATTAGCTGAGAGTTATTCAAAAAAGATTCAGTCTATTTTATGCAATAGTAATAATGATGTATCATTTAAAGATATATTTAATAATTCTATAGTAGAATATACAAATGATGAGTCTAAAGAATTAGAAAGTTTGACTTTTAGTTTAAATGTTTTTACAAAAATGAGGTATTGTTATTGTGATGGTACATTAAACATTTACTGTAAACAGTCACCTTCAATAGATACATATCCCATGATACCCTGGTTTTCAATAAGAAATAATAATTTAAACGGTTATTTTTTATTTTTTGGTCATTGGGCTTCTTTAAAGAACGATTTAACTCCAAAAAATATTATTGCATTAGATACTGGTTGTTGTTGGGGTGGAACGTTAAGCATGTTTAGGTTTGAAGATAATATGTGGTTTTATCAAAAATCTGAAATAATATCAAGAAAAGGATAAAAATATTATTTTTAAGTTATAATCTTTCCAATATTTGAAATTCAAAATTATAGTTATTGTGCTCACTAATCGCATGATTTTCTGTAAATGTTTTTTTCCATTGTATATGTTTATAATTTGGAAAATATGTGTCTCCCTTTATATCTTTTTTTATTATAGTGAGATATAATTTATTAGTAACAGGTAACATTTGAGAATATAGTTTACCGCCACCAATAATCATTATTTCATTTTTGTTCGCTAATTCAATAGCTTTTTGTATAGAATTTACAAAATATATATTATTGTAATTATGTATATTTTTATTTGTTAAAACTATGTTTTTTCTCATAGGTAATTTGCACTTTATAGAATCCCAAGTTAATCTCCCCATAATTACACTTTTGTTTATTGTATGTTTTTTAAACCACATTAGATCTAATGGTAAATACCAAGGTATAGAATTATTATTTCCAATCACTCGATTTTTTGACATTGCTGCGATAATACTAATATTCATATGTGCAATTCTTGTAGTTGTTTAGTACAATTATGTAATTCTATTATTAATAGAATATATTAAGTTTTATTTTTAAGAATTGTTTGATGTCTTTTTTGTAAAGACATTATGTTATTGATTGGGCATTCTTTTATAGCTGTAACAGTAGCGAAAGCCCCGTTTAATGTAGTATCATAATGTACTTGGTATTGTAATGCATTTTGACAAATTGTTTTGGAATCCATTATTGCTTGATTACAATCACTAGTATTGACTATATAAGTATATTCACCATTTTTAATTCGATCTTGTATATGTGGTCTTCTTTCGTTTACCTTGCTTACTATTCTAACTTTAATTGCATGTTTTTGTAATACCCTCGCTGTTCCTATTGTTGCATCTAATTTAAATCCAATTTTTACGAGTTTTTTAGCTAAATTTATAATTCTGGATTTATCATTATTTTTTACAGATAGTAAAGCTCTTCCTGACCGTTTCATATGTGTTTGTGCACCTAACATTGCTTTAGAGAATGCTTCAGAAAAGTTTTTTCCTATACCCATTACTTCTCCAGTAGATTTCATTTCTGGTCCTAATACGGGAGTAGATTTTGGAAATTTGTTAAAAGGTAATACTACTTCTTTTACTGAATAGTAAGGTGGAATAATTTCTTTTACGTAACCTTGTTGAAATAAAGTAGTTCCAACCATTACGCGTGCGGCTATTTTTGCTAGTGCGATCCCGGTAGATTTTGAAATAAAAGGAATAGTTCTTGATGCTCTAGGATTAACTTCCAATACATATGTTATGTTATTTTTGATTGCAAATTGTACATTCATGAGCCCTTTTACAGATAGTTTGAAAGCTAGTTTTTCTACTTGAATTCTGATTATATTTTGTATATTTGAGTTTAGAGTATGTGCAGGTAAAGAACATGCGGAATCCCCGGAATGTACACCAGCTTGTTCAACGTGCTCCATGATTCCTCCAATTAAGACGTGTGTTCCATCGCAAATAGCATCTACATCTACTTCAATAGCATTGTCTAAATAATGATCTAATAAAATTGGATTTTTATTATTAGATGTTACAGTTTTTTTAAAGTAATTTTTTAAATTTTCTTCATCATAAATTACTTCCATAGCTCTTCCGCCTAAGACATATGATGGTCTAATCATAATTGGATATTTAACTATCTTTGCTTTTAAAAGAGCATCTTTCAAATTTGTTACAGTAGCATTAGCAGGTTGTATTAATCCTAAAGTAGATACAATTTTTTTAAAATATTTTCTATTTTCTGATTTATCAATAGAATTTGGACTAGTTCCTATTATAGGTACTCCTTCTTTTTCTAGTGCTTTAGCTAACTTTAGTGGTGTTTGTCCTCCATATTGTACGATGATACCATGAGGTTTTTCTATTCGTACAATATCTAAAATAGATTCCAATGTTATTGGTTCGAAATACAGTCTATCCGAAATATCATAATCAGTTGATACAGTTTCTGGATTACAATTTATCATAATAGTTTCGAATCCATCTTCTCTTAAAGCCAGTGATGCATGAACACAGCAATAATCAAATTCAATTCCTTGTCCTATTCTGTTAGGCCCACTTCCTAAAATGATAATTTTTTTATTATGGTAAATAGGTTTAGATTCACATTCATCTTCCCATGTAGAATACATATAAGCAGTTTCGCTTTCGAATTCTGCTGAACAAGTATCAATTCTTTTATATACTGGATATAAATTTAAATCATGTCTGATGTTTCTGATTTCTTTTTCAGATGTATTAGTTAATATACTAATTCTCAAGTCAGAAAATCCTTTTCTTTTTAAAAAACGTAAACAAGTATAATTAATATTTCTTATATCTATTTTTTTTATATAAGTTTCTAAATCTATTAGTTCTTTAATTTGATTTAGAAACCATTTATCGATTAATGTGAGATTAAATACATCATTTAAAGACATTCCCATACGAAAAGCGTCCCCAATATACCATAGTCTATCTGATCCAGCCTCTCTTAATTCACGATGAATTGTTTCAATATTTTTTAGTGTTTTTATGTGGATTTTTGGATCAAATCCACTAGCTCCAATTTCTAATCCCATTATGGCTTTTTGTATAGATTCCTGAAATGTTCTACCAATAGCCATTACTTCTCCTACAGATTTCATTTGTGTTGTTAATCGATCGTTACATCCTAAAAATTTTTCGAAATTAAATCGTGGTATTTTAGTAACTACATAGTCCATAGTAGGTTCAAAAGATGCAGTTACTGTAGATCCTATTAAATCGTTACTTAATTCGTCTAATGTATATCCTACAGCTAATTTTGCTGCAACTTTTGCGATTGGAAATCCTGTAGCTTTAGAAGCTAATGCAGATGATCTAGATACACGAGGATTCATTTCGATAACAATCATTTGTCCATTATTAGGATTTATAGCAAATTGTACATTAGCTCCACCTGTTTCTACTCCAATTTCTCTCAAAATTGAAATTGATGCATTTCTCATAATTTGATATTCTTTATCTGTCAAAGTTTGAGCAGGGGATACTGTAATAGAATCTCCAGTATGTATCCCCATAGGATCAACGTTTTCAATTGAACATACAATAATACAATTATCTTTTTTATCCCTGATGACTTCCATTTCGTATTCTTTCCAACCGATTAGAGATTCATCAATTAATAGTTGTTTAGAAGGAGATAGTTCTAATCCTATTTCACAAATATTTTTAAATTCTTCATAATTGTATGCTATTCCACCACCACTACCTCCCATTGTAAAAGAAGGTCGGATAATAGCTGGGAATCCTATTTTTTGAATTGCTTTGGATGCCATTTCCATGGTATCGGCAATTTCTGATTGTGCAGTATTTAATCCTATTTTTTTTATAGATTTTTCAAATAATTTTCTATTTTCTGCTTTTTCAATAGATTTAATAGTAGCACCTATAATTTCTACTCGGAATTTTTTTAATATTCCGTGTTTACTAAGATCTAAAATACAATTTAAAGCAGTTTGTCCACCCATGGTAGGTAAAATAGCATCTGGTTTCTCTTTTTCAATAATTTTTTGAATAATTTTCCAATGAATAGGTTCAATATATGTAATATGAGCTATATCAGGGTCAGTCATAATTGTAGCTGGATTTGAATTAATTAAAATGATTTTATATCCTATTTCTTTTAAAGATTTGCATGCTTGAGCTCCAGAATAGTCAAATTCACATGCTTGTCCAATAATAATTGGTCCAGATCCAAGTATCAAAATAGATTTTATATCGGTACGTTTTGGCATTTTTTCTCGTTATTTTTTATATTATAATTATAAGTTTTGACAAGAGTTATAAACTTTTCAAACAGTGATAATGCATCATGAGGACCAGGACTAGCTTCAGGGTGTCCTTGAAAACTAAACGCATTCTTATTTATTATGTGCAATCCTTGTATGCTTCCATCAAAAAGAGAAATATGTGTTATTCGGATGTTATTAGGAAGATTAACAGGATTTACTGTGAAATTATGGTTTTGTGAAGTAATTATAACATTATTAGAACTTAAATCTTTTACAGGATGATTTCCTCCGTGATGACCAAATTTCATTTTTATTATTTGTGCTCCATTAGCTAAAGCTAATAGTTGATGTCCTAAGCAAATTCCGAAAATTGGAATATTTATTTCTAAAAGTTTTTTTATAGTGTTAATGGCATATGTGCATGATCTGGGATCTCCTGGCCCATTTGATAGAAATATTCCATTTGGTGATAATTTTAGTACTTCTTCAGCAGGGGTTTGTGCAGGTACTACTGTTAAATAGCATTGTTTATCTACTAAAATTCTTAATATATTATGTTTTATTCCAAAATCATATACTACAATATGAATTTTTGGTTTTTTTTGAATATACTTAACAATTTTACTTTTATAAATTTGTACTTGTCCCTTGTTCCAAATGTAACTGCGTTTCGTACTTGTTACTTTTGTTAGATCTATTTTTTTGTAGTGATTTAAATTTTTAATTTGTTTTAATATTTTAGAAATTTTAAATGATTTTTCTGAAATAATGCAACCATATTGAGAACCAGATGTTCTGAGTAATTTTGTTAGTTTTCTAGTATCGATATCAGAAATAGCAATGATTTTATTGTTAATTAAATATGTTAATAAGTCTATTTCACTTCTATAATTACTAGCAGTTATTGATAGGTCACGAATAATTAATCCTTTTGCATGAATAATATTAGATTCACAGTCATATTTATTAATTCCAACATTACCTATATGAGGATAAGTAAATGTAATAATTTGATTTAAATAAGATGGATCTGTTAAAATTTCTTGATATCCAGTCATAGATGTATTAAATACTATTTCACCGAATGTTTTTCCTGGTACACCTATTGATTTTCCATAGAATACATTTCCATCTTCTAAAATTACAACTGCGTTTGATAGCGACGTTGTGGATATATCCAAGATGTTCTCCAATAAGAATGTACGAGTCTAAATGATTTTAAGTTGACATTGTTATGTTCTTTTTTTGTGTAGTATTTTAGGACACTAAATATTAAGTTATATATTAAGTATGTCAGACATATTAAATAATCCTGATTTTTCTTGTAACATTAACCATATTGCAGCTTTTATAGCTCCTTTTGAAAAAGCTGATCTATCAGTTGCTTTATGCGTAATTTCAATACGTTCTCCTGTATTTGCAAAGATCACTGTATGTTCTCCTATTATATCTCCAGCACGTATACTAGAAAATCCAATTTCATTTGTACGTCTTTTCTTTATGGAATTTTTTCTTGTATATACAGCTTTTTCATGAAAATTCCAATTCATAGTTTTTGATATTATTTTTCCCATTTCTATAGCTGTCCCTGAAGGAGAATCTTTTTTTTCTCGGTGATGTGCATCGATAATTTCGATATCAGAATTGTTTCCTATAATAGTAGTAGTTTTTTTAATTAAATGTAGTATTATGTTAATTCCTACACTATAGTTTGGTGAGAGAACAATACCAATGTTCTTTGATAATGTTTTAATTGTATTTATATGCATTTCAGAAAACCCTGTTGTTCCAATGACAATTTTTTTATTATTTAGTGCACAAATATGTAAATTTTCCATTGTACTTGTAGGATTAGTAAAATCTATGAGTAGGTCAAAATCATTAATTATCGATTCTATAGAATCAGTAATAGAAATACCAATATTTCCAATTCCTATGATTGTTCCTATGTCTTTGTTAACATGATTATTTCCCTTCTTAACTATAGCAGAATTTAGAGAGGCATATTTATAATGATTTTTATATAATTCCTTGATTAAATTTTTCCCCATTTTCCCTAATGCGCCTGAAATTGCGATTTTAAATGGTTGAATTTGCATTTTATCATTGTCCTGTTTAACAATAAAACTATTTATTGCATTTTATATTCTTTAGTATTTTAGGAAGTTGAAAGATAACTTTTTCTTTTAATCCAGACATTTCTATTACAGATTTTTTTTTATTTAAAGTATTAACTATTTGTTGGATAACAATATTTGGAGTAGAAGCACCCGCTGTTATTCCGATAGATTTTACATTATGAATCCAAGTATTTAAATTAATGTCATTTTTAGAATCTATTAAAATAGATTTTTTTCCTGTATTTTTTGCTAATTCGAAAAGTTGATTAGAATTTGAAGAATTTTTAGAACCTATTACTATTATAAGATCTGATATTTTAGATAATTCTTTAATAGCGATTTGTCTGTTTGTAGTTGCATAGCAAATATCTGGTTTTTTTGGACTGGTTATATAAGGATATTTTTTTCGTAATATTGCAATGATAGGATCAATTTTTTCTACGGATAATGTAGTTTGAGTCATCAATACTAATTTTTTTGGATTTTTTATATTTATTTTATAGACATCCGAAATCGATTCTACTAAGTGAATTTTACCATTGATGTTTTGGTATTGTCCTAATGCTCCTTCTGTTTCTGGGTGTTTAGAAGTTCCTATAAGTATTACTTCATATCCTAATTTGCTAGCGTGTTCTATTTCTTTGTGTACTTTTTTAACTAATGGACATGTTGCATCAACAATTTTGAGTTTTCTTTTTATAGCTTGATTTTTAAAATTTTTAGATACCCCGTGCGCTGAAAAGATTAAAATTGAACCGTATGGAATAAGATTGATATCTTTATTAAAAATAACTCCTTTTGATTTTAAAGAATTTATTATATGAGTATTATGAACTATTTCGTGGTTAACGTAAATAGGTTTTCCCCATATTTTAAGTGCTATATTAACAATTTTAATTGCACGTTTTACACCTGCACAAAATCCTCTTGGATTGGCTAAAAAGATATTCATATAAATTTTCGAAATAGTAGTGTGAATTAATTATGTATTTTTTATTACAAGTTTTTATAAATATTTTTAAAATAATAAATACAATTTTATTGTTGTTCTTTTATAAAAAAGAAAAAATACATTATTATAATACTTCCTAAAAAAA
Source organism: Buchnera aphidicola (Schlechtendalia peitan) (assembly GCA_039830055.1). Taxonomy (GTDB): domain Bacteria; phylum Pseudomonadota; class Gammaproteobacteria; order Enterobacterales; family Enterobacteriaceae; genus Buchnera_B; species Buchnera_B aphidicola_BB. Next base: position 153,780 of record CP140043.1, read on the forward strand.
TATTAATGTCTGCTATGTTAAAAGTAGCAAAATGCCAATTGTTATAGTGAATGTCAATAAAATCTATTACGAATCCAAATCGTATTCTATCTATTAAGTTTCCAATAGCTCCACCAATAATTAGAGCATGAGAAATGTTATAGTATATTTTTTTTATAGGAATAATATATAAATTTTTTGATACTATAATAATGGTTATAACATTTATCAAACATAACAGATATTTGTTTTTTTTACTAATGTTAGAAAATAAGCTAAATGCTAATCCATAATTATGTGTATGAAAGATATTTAATACTGAATTAATGGACTTTATTTCGAACAATGAAAAATGGTTAATAATAAATTGTTTACTTATAAAGTCTAGTGATGATACTAGACTAGTAATGCTTAATAAAATTAATATTTTATTTAAATTTGGCAGTATTTTCATTACAAAAATTTACGTATTTCCCCGGATCCAGTCGTATTTGTTAAACATCGTTGACATATTTGAAATTCTTGATTTACGTCTTTAGTATTAGGAATAATATGCCAGCATCTCATGCATTTTTTTCCGTTCATTTTTATAACATGTACTTTGCAGTGTTTAATAGATTTGCTTTTTATAGCATGATCAGGAGCAGAATCATAATTTTTTAATTGAACTTCTGATGTTAAAAATAAAAATTTTAGTTCATGTTTTAATAGTTTTAATTTGTTTTTAATATTTTTATCAACGTATAATATAATTCGTGCGTCTAGAGAATTTCCTAATATTTTATTATTTCTAGAATGTTCTAATATTTTATTAACTTCATGTTTAATAGCTATTAATTCGCCCCAATATTGACTGTTCATAGTATGATTAATATTAAAACGAAATAGTTGATCAAACCATTCTTCGGCTAGTATATATTCTTTTTTTTTGCCTGGTAAATAATCCCATAGTTCATCTGCAGTAAATGATAAAATAGGCATGATCCATCTTACAAGAGCATTTAAAATCAAATATATAGCGCTTTGACAACTTTTTCTTGCAATATTTTCAGATTTTATTAAATATTGCCTATCTTTTATTATATCTAAGTAAAATGAACTCATATCTACAGAGCAAAAATGTATTATATGTTTTACTACATTATGAAAGTTATATTCATTATAATTATTAATAATTTTATTTTGGGTATCGAGTGTTTTTTCTATTGCCCATTGATCTAATATTATCATATCTTTGGAAGATACCATTTCACTTTTAGGATTAAAATCGTATAAATTAGCGAGAAGAAATCTAGCTGTATTTCTGATTTTTCTATAAACGTCTGATATTTGTTTAAGTATAATTTCAGAAATAGAAATTTCTTTAGAGTAATCGGTAGAAGCTACCCATAATCTTAATATATCTGCTCCGAATTTTTGAATTATATCGTTAGGATGAATTGTGTTTCCAATAGATTTAGACATTTTTCTTCCTTTTTTATCTACTGTGAATCCATGTGTGATTACTGTATGATATGGAGGAGAAGAATTAATAGCAGTAGATAATATAAGAGAAGACATAAACCAACCTCTATGTTGATCTGATCCTTCAATATATATGTCTGAAATATTATTATGATTAAATTTATTTTTGTATACGTTAGAAAGAGTAATTGATCCAGATTCAAACCAGACATCTAAAATATCTGTTACTTGGACATAATTGTTGGACTCATCACCTAATAATAAATTTTTATTTATATTAAACCAAGCGTGAATACCTATTTTTTTAACGTCTTTTATAACTATTTCTATTATTGATAGCAGTTGAGGGTGTAGTTCTCCTGTTTTTTTATGAAAAAAAATAGGGATAGGAACCCCCCACATTCTTTGTCGAGATATACACCAATCTGGACGAGTGGATATCATCTCAATCATTTTATCTTTCCCCCAACTTGGAATCCAATTTACTTTTTTTACTTGTTTTATACAGTTATTTCTTAAATTTTTATGATCCATATTGATAAACCATTGCTGAGTAGCTCTAGAAATAATTGGTGTTTTATGTCTCCAGCAATGTGGGTAATTATGAATAAACGTTTCTATTTTTAATAGAGAGTGATTTTTTTTAAGTAATTCAATTATGATATCGATAGATTTAAAAATATTTATTCCATCTAGATTAGGATGAACATTAGATATAAAATTTCCACATTCATCAATTGTTTGTGTCATATGAATTTTATATCGTTTTCCAATATTATAATCATCATTTCCAAATTCTGGAGCTGTATGTACTGCACCTGTTCCCATTTCCAATGTTACATATTCTGATAAGACAATTGGAACATTATATTTCAAAAATGGATGGTAAAATTTTATATTTTCAAGAAGTTTTCCAGATATTGTATAAAGAACCTTCCAAGTTGAAATTCCACATGCACGCATGATTTTATGAACTAGGTCTTGAGATAATATTAATATTTGATTATGTATTTGAATGAGCTGATAGTAAAAATCAGGATTAAGTGCAATTGCTTTATTAGCCGGTAAACTCCAAGGTGTAGTAGTCCAAATTACTATATATATTTTATTATTTAAATGAGTAAGATTACATATTTTTTTTATAATACTATCTTCAACCGCTTTGAATATTACAAATGTAGATATAGAAGGTTTTGAATAATATTCAACTTCTGCTTCTGCTAATGCTGAACGGCAGCTAGTACACCAATTTATTGGTTTAAAATCTTTATATACATATCCTAATTGGATCATTTTAGATAAAGTTTTTATAATATTTGCTTCATTTTCAAAATCCATTGTTAAATATGCGTTATTCCAATCTCCTAAGACTCCTAATCTAATAAATTCTGATTTTTGATTGTTTACTTGATTGTTAGCATATTCTCTACATTGATTTTGAAAAGTATTTAAAATATTTCTTTGTGCTTTTTTTTTATTAAGGTCTTCAATTTTTTGTTCTATAGGTAATCCATGACAATCCCAAGAAGGTGTGTAAGGAGTGTCAAATCCTGACATACTTTTAGATTTAATTATAATATCTTTTAAAATTTTGTTTACTGCATGTCCAATATGAATGTTTCCATTAGCATATGGAGGACCATCGTGTAAAAAAAATTTTTCTTTATTTGATTTTGTTTGTCTAATTATTTTATAAACATCGTTTTCTATCCATTTTTTTATAATTTTTGGTTCTTTTTTAGATAGATTTCCCTTCATAGAAAAATTAGTATGAGGTAAATTCAGAGTTTTTTTGTAATCAGTCATTCGTTTTTCTCTTTACATAATATTAATTAAATTTTTATAGAATTATTGCGAAAATATAGATTAGCTGTTTCAATATCGCATCCAATTTGTTTTTTTAACTCTTCTATGGAAGGAAAAAAAATTTCGTCTCGAATTTTTTGAATAAATATTATTTGTATATATTTTTTGTATAAATTTATTGCAATATTGATTAGATGTACTTCTAAGTTTTGTTTTGTTCCATATACAGTTGGTTGTATTCCAATATTAGCTACTCCAGAAAACGTTTTTTGTAACTCAAATACAAATACTTGTACTATGAAAACTCCATGAATTGGGGCTAAATGTTTAAATAGTATAATATTTGCTGTTGGAAATCCTATTATATTTCCATTTTTTTTTCCATGAACAACCCTTCCAGAAATACTAAAAGAACGTCCTAATAATTTTTTAGCTAGTTTAAAGTTGCTATTTTTTAGTGCCATTCTAACTGCTGTACTACTTATTTGTATACCTTTTATTTTAAGTATATCAGTTATGTACACTTCAAAATTATATTTTGCTCCCATTTTTTTTAAAAATATAATATTACCTTTTCTATTAGCTCCGAAGTGAAAATTTTCTCCAATAGCTAAAAAACATACTTTTAGTTTTTTAACCATTATATTAATTACAAATTCTGTTGGGCTTAATATAGAAAATTTTTTATTAAAATAAATACATAATATTGTATCAATATTCCATTTAGATAAGTATGTTATTTTTTCTCTCAGTTTCATGAGTCTAGCGGGAGGATTATGAGGATTAAAATATTCTTGAGGTTGTGGTTCAAAAATGGTAACAATTATTGGTTTATTGTGTTCTTTTTTTTTTACAAAGTATATTTAATAATTTTTGATGTCCTAAATGTATTCCATCAAAGTTTCCTATTGTTAAAATGCAAGAATTATTTTGAGATTGTAAATTGTTTATATTGCGTATTAATTTCATAATGTTAGTTGTGTATTATAAATTATGTGTTAGTTTTAAAGTAAATAGTTTTTTTATTAAGAATCTTATGGTTTTTTATTTAAAACAAAGATTAATTGTGTAAAAATAATACGCAGGTATAATAAATATTTTTTATTGTACTATATTATCCAATTTTTATATATAATTTTAAATTTTTTATACGACTATTTTATATAAAGGGCATATTTTAATGGCAAATATAAAATCAGCTAAAAAAAATTCAGTAAGATCTGAGAATAAGAGATGTTTTAATTCCAGTAAAAGATCAAAAATTAAAACATTTATTAAAAAAGTTAATATTGAAATTTCATTAGGTAATGCAGATACGGCCAAATTAGCATTTAGAAATTTACAATCTATTTTAGATAGATATGCTACTAAAGGCTTAATTCATAAAAATAAAGCTGCGAGACACAAGTCAAAATTAGATAATAAAATAAAGTTATTAGTTTAGCGTTTAAAATAGCTATTGAATTTTTATGTTTGAAATTTGCTTCCATACAATGTTATAGAAGCAAATTTTTTAGAGTTTATTTAGTAAGATCATCAAAAAATCTTTTTACTCCTTCAAAAAATCGTGTTGATTTAGGACTGTTTTTTTCTCCTTTAAATCCTCCTAAGCTTTGTCCTAATTGATATAAAAGTTGCTTTTGTTGTTCATTAAGGTTTACTGGTGTTTCTACGATTACTCGGCATAATAAATCTCCTTGTTTTTTATTTCTAATAGATTTTACTCCTTTTTCTTTAATTCTAAATAGTTTTCCTGATTGTGTTTCTGACGGAATTTTTAATTTAACTTTTCCATTTAATGTTGGTACTTCAATTTCACCGCCTAAAGCAGCCATGGAAAAGTTTATTGGTACTTCACAGTATAAGTTATTTTCTTCACGTTCGAAGATAGCATGTTTTTTTACTGTAATTTGTACGTATAAATCACCAGAAGCAGCACCATTTTTTCCGGCTTCTCCTTCATTATTTAGGCGAATTTGATCGTCTGTATTTACTCCAGGAGGGATTTTTACTGATAAAATTTTAAATTTTTCTATTCTTCCATTACCATGACATGTATAGCATGGAAACTGTATTACATTTCCTCTTCCTTGACATTGAGGACATGTTTGCTGAACAGTAAAGAATCCCTTTCGAGTTTGTATTTGACCACTTCCGTGACATTTTGGACAATTTTGAGGTTTAGCACCAGATTGTGTTCCGTATCCGTAACATGAAGTACATGTTTGTAAAGTTGGAATGCGAATTTCTTTAGTTGTCCCTCGAACAGCTTCTTCCAAATCTAATTGCATATTGTATCGTAGATCTGATCCTTTAGATGATCTTCGTTTTCCACTTCCGTTAAATATATCACCGAATACATCACCAAATATATCACTAAAATCTGCATTTGTACTGAAACTATGTGTAAATGTATTACTTCTTGTGTTTCCTTGTTCAAACGCAGAATGTCCATATTGATCATAAGCAGATCTTTTTTTTGGATCATTTAGTATTTCATATGCTTCTTTAATTTGTTTAAATTTTTCTTCAGCAGATTTATCGCCTTGATTCCTGTCTGGATGATATTTCATAGCTAATTTTTTATATGCTTTTTTTATATCTCTTTCATCGGACGATTGATTAACTCCTAGAATTTTGTAAAAATCTTTTTTTGACATTCTTTCTATTCCTGATTTTATATATGTTAACGAGCATAATAAATATTTTATGCTCGTATTATTGTTTTGTTAAATTTATTTATTAATAAGAGTAGAAATTATTTTTTTGGTTCTTTTATTTCTTCAAATTCTGCATCTACAACATTTTCTTCAGGTTTTTGAGAAGAATTATTATTGTTTGGAGAATCAGGTTGTGAATTTTTTTTAGCATATTCCATTAATTTTTCAGAGAACTTTAATAAAGTTTGTATTTTTTGTTCAATATCGGTTTTATCTTCTCCCTTTAAAGCAATATTTAATTCATTTAAAGCTTTTTCAATATCATTTTTGTCTTGTGTATCTATGTTTTTTGTATTTTGTAATTGTTTTTTAGTACTGTGAGAAATTTGATCACCTTGATTTCTTACTTTCACTAATTCTTCAAACTTTCGATCTGATTCAGAGTTTTCTTCTGCATCAGAAATCATTTTCTTGATTTCAGTATCACTTAATCCAGATGATGATTGAATAGTAATTTTTTGTTCTTTTCCTGTATTTTTATCTTTTGCTGATACATGTAAAATTCCATCAGCATCAATATCAAATGTTACTTCAATTTGAGCCATACCCCGCGGAGCTGGTTGAATTCCATCTAAATTAAATTGACCTAGAGATTTATTATCTCGAGATTTTTTTCGTTCTCCTTGCAGAATATGTATTGTTACAGCCGATTGATTGTCTTCTGCAGTAGAAAAAATTTGACTATGTTTAGTTGGAATTGTCGTATTTTTGTTTATTAATGTAGTCATTACCCCTCCCATAGTTTCGATTCCTAAGGATAATGGTGTAACGTCTAACAATAGTACATCTTTTACTTCTCCTGATAATACTCCTCCTTGTACTGCTGCTCCGACAGCTACGGCTTCATCTGGATTTACATCCTTTCTTGGTTCTTTTTTGAAAAATTCAGCTACTTTTTTTTGAACCATAGGCATTCTTGTTTGCCCACCTACTAGAATAACATCATTAATATCAGAAATAGATAATTTTGCATCTTTTAATGCAATTTCTAGTGGTTTAATAGAACGAATTATTAAATCTTCTACTAGAGATTCTAACTTAGATCTAGTTATTTTTATATTTAAATGTTTAGGACCGTTAGAATCTGCTGTTATATAAGGAAGATTAACATCAGTTTGTTGTGATGAAGACAATTCAATTTTTGCTTTTTCTGCAGCTTCTTTTAAACGTTGCATAGCTAATGGATCATTTCTTAAGTCAGTACCTTGATCTTTTTTGAATTCTTCAGATAGATAGTTTATTAATCTGCTATCAAAGTCTTCACCTCCAAGATGAGTATCTCCATTAGTTGCTAATACTTCAAAAGTTTTCTCTTTATCAACGTTATCTATTTCTATTATTGAAATGTCAAATGTCCCCCCTCCTAAATCATATACTGCTATAATTTTGTTGCCTTTATCTTTATCTAATCCGTAGGCTAGTGCTGCAGCTGTTGGTTCATTGATAATTCTTTTTACATCTAATCCTGCAATTTTACCAGCATCCTTTGTTGCTTGTCTTTGAGCATCATTGAAATATGCTGGAACAGTAATAACTGCTTCTTTTATTGATTCTCCTAGATAATCTTCTGCGGTTTTTTTCATCTTTTTTAATACTTCTGCAGAAATTTGTGGAGGTGCTAATTTTTGTTTGTCAATGTGAATCCATGCGTCTCCATTGTCTGATTTAATTATTTTGTATGGCATTATTTTAATATCACGTTGTACTTCCTCGTCTGTGAATTTTCTACCAATTAAGCGTTTTATTGCGAACAAGGTATTTTTTGGATTAGTTATAGCTTGTCTTTTAGCGGGTTTTCCAACTAATATTTCTCCATCTTTAGAATATGCGATTATTGATGGTGTTGTTCGATCACCTTCTGAATTTTCTAGTACACGTGCTTTATTACCATCCATAATAGCAATACAAGAATTCGTAGTACCTAAATCAATACCGATAATTTTACTCATAATTATTTCCCCCTTAGGATATGTATATGTGTTGTAATTAAACTGTATTGTGTAATTATTTTGTTTATTTTAAAAAATGTATTTTAAAATTTCAAAGTGTGTTAATAAATAGATGGGGTCACTTTTAGAATCATCAAGGTTTATAAAAAAAAAAACTAATTTAACATATCGATATTGTGTATTTAAATGGAAATTTTTTAAATTTTGGTTTATTATGTTAGTACCTTATTTGATATATTACATTAATAAAATTATGTGTTCTATAAATGCATTACATAATATTCAGTACGTAGCGTGTCTTACATTTTTTATAACAGCATTAGTGATTTGTTTTTTAATGCTGTCTTTAAGTTCAATGTTAGGTGGACAATCTCAATCAAGATATAAACATACTCCATTTGAATCAGGTATAAATCCTGTAGATAATTCTGATATAAACTTGTCTATTAAATTTTATTTGGTAGCGATATATTTTGTTTTATTTGATGTTGAAGCACTATATTTATATTTATGGTCAATAAGTATTATTGAAATAGGTTGGATGGGACTATTAGAAGTTGCGTTGTTTGTGTCTTTTATATTAGTTGGATTAATTTACTTAATTCGTTTAAATGCATTGGATGTAGGGTTTAAACCGTCTTTTAAAAAATATTAATTGTTTTTACTATATTTTGTTGGAAAGTGAGTTATTTTATGAAGTACACATTAACTGAAATAGATACTTCTGACGAAAATAAAATTTATCCTAATCAAAATAAAAAAACTGTATCTGATCCTATAGATGATTATATTCAAAAAAATATTTATTTAGGAACGATCAGAAAATATATACATAATTTGGTAAATTGGGGTAGAAAAAATTCTTTATGGCCATACAATTTCGGATTGTCGTGTTGTTATGTAGAAATGGTGAGCGCATTTACTTCTATACACGATGTTTCACGATTTGGTTCAGAAGTATTACGTGCATCGCCTAGACAAGCTGATTTTATGGTTATAGCTGGAACGCCATTTATTAAAATGGTTCCTGTTATTCAACGTTTATATGATCAAATGCTAGAGCCAAAATGGGTTATTTCTATGGGATCGTGTGCTAATTCAGGAGGAATGTATGATGTTTACTCTGTTGTTCAGGGTGTAGATAAGTTTTTGCCAGTAGATGTTTATATCCCTGGTTGCCCGCCTAGACCAGAAGCGTATATGGAAGGTTTAATGTTGCTACAAAAATCTATTTCTAAAGAACGCCGCCCGCTTTCATGGGTGGTTGGTGAACAAGGTATTTATCGTGCTAATATGCCTTCAGAAAAGAGCCAGCGGCGTAAGAAATATATTTCTATTAAACATCTTCGTACGTCAGATACAATTTAAAAATGTTTACGACTTTATCAAGTAAATATTGGAAGAAGTTGTATTATAATCGTACTTTTTGTTATATTTAATAATATATAATTATCATTTAATGTATTAATGAAAATATTATAATGAGAAATAACTGCAAAAAAAAAAGTATTTCTGAAGATCATGTTAATAGTGATATTGTAAAGGAATTATTTAAAAATTTTGGAGTAGATAAATTTATTCTTCAATCTACTGTAACTGGAATTCCTATATTATGGATAAATAGTGATCTTTTATTAAAAGTTGGAAATTTTTTATTAAGCGTAAGAAATCCATATACGACTTTGTTTGATCTTCACGGAACAGATGAAAGATGCCGATTACATCGTCATGAATTACCATCAGCTGATTTTTCGGTGTTTTATCATTTTGTTTCTTTTAGTCGAAATAGTGATGTTATGTTGAAAATTGCTTTATCGAATCAGAAACTTAATGTACCTACTCTGACTTTTCTGTATCCCAATGCTAATTGGTATGAACGTGAAACTTGGGAAATGTTTGGAATCGTTTTTGACAATCATCCACATTTAACTCGTCTTATTATGCCAAAATATTGGGAAGGTCATCCGTTACGTAAAGATTATCCTTCTAGAGCTACTGAATTTGATATGTTTTCTTTAAATCAAGTCAAGGAAGATATAGCAATGGATGCATTAAAATTTAGACCAGAAGAATGGGGATTAAAAAAACAAAATCAGAGCAATCGTTATATGTTTTTGAATTTAGGTCCTAATCATCCTTCTGTTCATGGAGTTTTTCGCATTGTTTTACAGTTAGATGGGGAAGAAATAGTCGATTGTGTACCAGATATTGGATATCACCATCGTGGTGCTGAAAAAATAGGAGAACGTCAGACTTGGCATAGTTATATTCCATATACTGATCGTATTGAATATCTTGGTGGATGTGTTAATGAAATGCCTTACGTATTAGCCGTTGAAAAGTTAGCAAATATTCAAGTTCCAAAAAAAGTGGAAATAATTCGAGTTATGCTATCAGAGTTATTTCGAATAAATAGTCATTTATTATATATTTCTACTTTTATTCAAGATGTTGGAGCAATGACACCTGTTTTTTTAGCTTTTACTGACCGTCAAAAAATTTATGATATTATTGAAGCAATTACTGGATTTCGAATGCATCCAGCATGGTTTAGAATTGGTGGGGTTGCGCATGACTTGCCTAATGGATGGGATAAATTATTAAAAAAATTTCTTACATGGATGCCAAAGAGATTAATTAAATATGTTAATTCGGCGTTAAAAAATGTAATTTTGATTAGTAGGTCAAAAGGTATAGCTGAATATAATCAACAAGAAGCACTACAATGGGGTATTACAGGAGCTGGATTACGTGCTACTGGTGTAAATTTTGATGTTCGTAAGAACCGTCCCTACTCGGGTTATCATAATTTTGAATTTGACGTTCCAATAGGAACGGGAATTAGTGATTGTTATTCTCGAGTAATGTTGAAAGTAGAAGAAGTTTGGCAGAGTCTTGCTATTTTGAAACAATGTTTACATAATATGCCAGAAGGTCCATTTAAATCAGATCATCCTTTGACTACTCCTCCACCTAAAGAACGTATGTTTCAGCATATTGAAACTATGATTACTCATTTTTTACAAGTTTCGTGGGGACCAATATTTCCCCCTAACGAAAGTTTTCAAATGATTGAGGCTACTAAAGGAATCAATAGTTACTATTTGATTAGTGATGGTAACACTACAAGTTATAGAACTAGAATAAGAACTCCTAGTTTTCCACATTTACAACAAATACCATCAGTTATTCGTGGAAGCATGATATCAGATTTAATAGTTTATTTAGGTAGTATTGATTTTGTTATGTCTGATGTTGATCGTTAGAGTATAAATAATGTTAAAAGAAAAATTAAATGATACTTTTGAACTGAGCAATGATGAAAAACAAGATATATTGAAACACAAGAATTATTATGAAAGTTCCCGTGCTAGTTCTATAGAAGCGTTAAAAATTGTTCAAAAAAATAGAGGATGGATTTCTAAAAGAGCGCTTTATGAGATTGCAAAAATACTTGAAATTTCTGCGAGCGACTTAGAAGAAATTGCTACTTTTTATAGTCAAATTTTTAGAAAACCTGTAGGAAGAAATATAATACGTTATTGCGATAGTGTAGTATGTTATATGTACGGTTGTGAAAATATTAAGTCTTTTTTAGAAAAACGATTAGATATTTTAATTGGAGAAACTACAAAAGATTTTCGATTTACTTTATTACCGACATGTTGTTTAGGAAGTTGTGATAAAGCTCCTGTCATAATGATTAATGATCGTGTTTATTCTAATTTAACGTTACAATTAATAGCGGAATTATTGGAATCATATAGGTGAAAAAAATATTACGTACTTCAGAAACTCATCCCTTAACTTGGTGGTTAAATGAAAATCAAGATGTGGTTTGGATTAAAGAATATAAGAAAAAAGGTGGGTATCTTGCATTTGAAAAGGCAATAAAGAGTATCGCGCCTAGTGAAATTATAAAAATTGTTAAAGATTCCGAATTACGAGGTCGTGGAGGTGCAGGTTTTTACACAGGAGTGAAATGGAGCTTAATGTCTACAGATGAGAATATTAATATTCGTTATTTATTATGTAATGCTGATGAGATGGAACCAGGAACGTATAAAGACAAATTTTTAATGGAGAAAATTCCTCATCAGTTGATTGAAGGAATTTTAATTAGTTCTTTGGCATTACGAGTTAGCAGAAGTTATATTTTTTTAAGAGGTGAGTATATTCGAGCTGAAAATATTTTAAGACAAGCTATTAGTGAAGCTAAGAAATATGGATATATAGGTAATAATGTGTTTGGATCGAATTTAAGTTTTGAAATTTTTTTACATAGTGGTGCTGGACGTTATATTTGTGGAGAAGAAACTGCATTAATTAATTCATTAGAAGGAAGACGAGCTAACCCGAGATTTAAACCTCCATTTCCTGCTTCTGTTGGGGTTTGGGGAAAACCTACTTGTATAAATAATGTTGAGACATTATCTAATATACCACCTATTATTTTAAATGGTGTCCAGTGGTATAAAAATCTATCAAAAAGTTTGGATACTGGTACTAAGATAATGGGATTTTCAGGGAAGGTTAAAAATCCTGGTTTATGGGAGTTACCTTTTGGAATTACTGCACGTGAAATATTAGAAGATTATGCTGGAGGAATGAATGATGGGCTTACGTTAAAGGCCTGGCAACCTGGAGGAGCAAGTACAGAATTTTTAACATATGAGCATATTGATATACCTATGGACTTTTCTAGTGTTAGTCGTGCAGGTAGTAGATTAGGTACTGCTCTTGCTATGGCAGTAGATAATACTGTAAATATGGTTTCTCTAGTTAGAAATATTGAAGAGTTTTTTTCTCGAGAATCATGTGGATGGTGTACTCCATGTCGTGATGGTTTACCTTGGATTGTTTTTATTTTAAGAGATTTAGAAAAATTTAAAGGGCATAAGGATGATGTTAAATTGTTAGAAGAGTTGTGTTATCGATTAGGCCCCGGAAAGACGTTTTGTGCTCATGCTCCAGGTGCTATTGCACCATTAAGAAGTGCAATTAAGTATTTTCGACAGGAATTTGATAGTTGTCTTGAATCATCTCAGATTATTAATATAAAATTTATTAAAGGTGTTCAACCTAATAATAAAATATAGAACAATAACTAGTTTTTTATTTTAAATGAATGATATTCGATTCATTATAGATAATAATCTATAATTTTACAAAAACTTTTTATTAATGGAAATAAAGATTATTTTATGGTTATAATTTTTATAGATAAAAAAAAATATCATGTTAATAGTTCAGATAACTTGTTGCATGTGTGTTTATCTCTTGGTTTTGATATACCGTATTTTTGTTGGCATCCAATATTAGGAAGTGTTGGTGCATGTCGTCAATGTATGGTTAAGAAATATTGTAATTCTGATGATAAAATTGGTCAATTAGTAATATCATGTATGACTCCTATTGTAAATGAACTGAGAATTTCGATAAATGATAGTGAATCAATAGAATTTAGAAAAGGTATCATTGAGTTGTTGATGATCAATCATCCTCATGATTGTCCTGTATGTGAAGAAGGTGGAAATTGTCATTTACAAGATATGACCGTTCTAACTGGGCATAACATGCGTCGTTATAGATTTTTAAAGCGAACTCATAAAAATCAGTATTTAGGTCCTTTTATTGAACATGAGATGAATAGGTGTATTTCTTGTTATAGGTGTGTGCGATATTATAAAGATTATGCTGATGGAACAGATTTTGGGGTATATGGGATAAGTAATAATGTTTATTTTGGCCGGTTAGAAGATGGATCTTTAGAAAGCGAGTTCTCTGGAAATTTAATAGATATTTGTCCTACTGGAGTTTTTACTGATAAAATTCAATCTAAAAAATATTCACGTAAATGGGATTTACAATATGCACCGAGCATTTGTCAACATTGTTGTGTTGGTTGTAATATTAGTGTAGGGGAAAAGCATGGAGAAATATGCAAAATAGAAAATAGGTATCATAAAAATATTAATAATTATTTTTTATGTGATTTAGGTCGTTTTGGATATGGTTATTCTAATTTAAAAGATCGACCTAAATATTCAGTTTATCGAAATGAACATGAAAAGAAAATTTTTAAAAGTACTAATCATTCTATTACATCAGTAGTAGAATTGTTATCATTATTTCCTAAAACTATAGGAATTGGTTCTAATCGCGCTAGTTTAGAGAGTAATTATGCTCTTCAAACATTAGTAGGAAATAAAAATTTTTCTATGGGTATGCTTCAGCAAGAATCAAACTGTGTTGTACTGATTAAAGATATTTTAGAAAATGGTGGAATTTATACTCCTACGTTGCGTGAAATAGAAAATTGTGATGTAATTCTTGTTTTAGGAGAAGATATTACACAAACTTCTCCTATGGTAGCTTTATCTATTCGGCAAGCTATGAAGAGAACTCCTGAATTTGTAACGTCATCTAAAAATATTTCAGAATGGCACTCTTTGGCTATTAAAAATACTAGACAGGATGTTAAAAATACGTTGTTTATTACTCATACTTATAATACGAAATTAGATGATATTTCGGAGGAACAGTATTTTTCTTCAATAAATAATCAAGTTAAATTAGGTTTTGAAATTGCTCATCAAATTGATAAAAGTGCTCCTAGTATTAAAAATTTAAGTCAAAGCGCTGTAATTAAAATTAAAAAAATTGTTTCCGCATTATTGTTATCTAAGAATCCTCTTATTGTTTCAGGTTCTCATTCTAATAGTATTGAATTAATTCAGGCTGCATATAATATAGCAAAATCGTTAAAAAATTTAAAAAAAAATATTGGATTAGTATTATTAACATCAAATTCTAATAGTTTAGGAGTTAGTTTATTAAAAGGTATATCATTAGAAGAGGTTATAAAAAGAGTATTAAAAAAAGAATATAATTCTTTAATAATCTTAGAAAATGATATATATCGTTATTTTCCTCAATATCAAATTTCAAAATTATTTAGTGCTGTAAAAAATATTATAGTTATAGATCATCTTAATACTAATACTATGAAAGAAGGAACCATATCTCTTCCTTCAACTAATTTTTTTGAGAGTTCAGGAACGGTTATAAATTATGAATGTAGAGCACAACGTTTTTTTCAAGTACATGATCCAAGATTTTATTGTGATAAAATACATATTTTAGATAGTTGGATGTGGTTACATCTTATAGAATGTAAGTTGCGTAAAAAACGTCAAACTTGGTATAAGTTAGATGATATTATTTATAGTATGTCTTCTACAAATTGTAATTTTAAACAGTTAATGTATATAGCTCCTGATGCTTCTTTTAGGGTTTTTGGTCAAAAGTTTGCTCGATCTCCACATCGTTTAAGTGGAAGAGCAGCTATTCGATCTAATATTAACGTGCATGAAATTTCTCAACCTAAAGATAAAAATTCTATGTTTTCTTTTTCTATGGAAGGTTGTCAACAATTTTATAAATATTCTTCGTATATACCTTTTTCTTGGATTCCGGGTTGGAATTCTATACAATCGTTAAATAAATTTAAAAAGAAAAATAATAGGGAATGTCATTTTGGGAATTCTGGAAAACATTTATTATCATATGATTCGAGTAAATTTATGTCATGGTTTGATCCCACAGATTTTAGTATTAATCATGATGAGAATAATTATGATGTTTTTCCATTGTATACTTTGTTTGGTAGTGAACAATTATCGCAATTTTCTCCGGATATTAGTCAAAATATATCTGACATTTCAGCAATAATGAATGAAAATGATGCTCGGATACTATCTATTCAGTCTGGTTCTATAGTAGAGTTTAAATGTTTTGGTATTCGGTTTACAGCAAAAATTATTGTGTCTTCTATGGTAAAATCTAAACAATTGGGATTATTTTTAGGGTATTTTAATTTACCATTTGTTTTGTCTCGAAAAAAAGTTATAGATTTTCGTAAAATAACTGTATGATTATGTTTTAGATAATTTAAATGGAATGAAAAGTGTTAGTGTTAGAATCAATTTTAGTATTTTTTTTAATTTTGATATGTGCAGCGGTAATGAGTATTGTAGAACGAAGGATATTGGGTTTATTACAAAATCGTTATGGTCCTAATAGAGTTGGTTGGCAAGGAACATTACAGATAGTAGCAGACATGATCAAAATATTTTTTAAAGAAGACTGGATTCCTTTATTTAGTAGGAAGGTAATTTTTTTTCTTGCTCCTATTTTAGCATTTATGTCTTTATTATTAGTTATAGTTATTATACCACTAAGTTCTAATTTTGTAATTATTAACTTAAATATAGGAGTGTTATTTTTTTTAATGATGGCATCATTATCTGTATATTCTGTACTATTTGCTGGTTGGTCGAGTAATAATAAATACGCTTTATTAGGTGCTATTAGAGCTGTAGCACAAACGTTATCATATGAAGTTTTTTTAGGACTTTCTTTAATGGGAGTAGTAGCTCGTGCACGATCCTTTAATATGATTGATATTGTTAATAGTCAGTTATTAATGTGGAATTTTTTTCCTCAATTTTTAGGTTTTTGTACTTTTTTAATAGCAGGTTTAGCTCTATGTCATAGACATCCTTTTGATCAACCTGAATCTGAACAGGAATTAGCCGATGGCTATCATATTGAATATTCTGGAATGAAGTTTGGCTTATTTTTCATTGGGGAATATATTTCTATTATAATAGTTTCTAGTTTGATTACTACTATGTTTTTTGGTGGATGGTTGGGATTTGGTTTATCTTCGATGTTTTTATTTATTTTAAAAACTATGTTTTTTATATTTTTATTTATTTTAATCCGAGCTTCGTTGCCTCGTCCTCGTTATGATAAAATAATATTATTTGGATGGAAGTTTTGTTTTCCACTAACTTTAATAAATTTAATGTGTACTGCTATTGTTATGTTATATAACATTAAATAAGAGATTAATTTATGGGCATGTTAAAAGTAATTTATTTTTTAGTTAGCCAAATACGTAGTATTTGGCTAACTTTTATTAACATTTTCTCAAAACGTGAAACGATTATGTATCCAGAACAATCTGTGTATCTTTCTCCGAGATATAGAGGAAGAATTATATTATCTCGTAATTTAAATGGCGAAGAACGATGTGTTGCTTGCAATTTATGTGCAGTGGCTTGTCCTGTAGGTTGCATATTTATAAAAAAATCTGTTTCTAAAACTAAACGTTGGTATCCTAAAATTTTTAGAATTAACTTTTCTAGGTGCATATTTTGTGGATTATGTGAAGAGGCATGCCCGACAGCTGCTATTCAACTTATTCCTGACTTTGAATTATCGGAATATAATAGGCAAGATTTGGTATATGAGAAACAAGACTTATTAATTTCTGGTCCTGGAAAATATTCTGATTATAACTTTTATAAATTTTCTGGTGTAGAAATGACGGGAAAGAAAAAAGGAGATTTAGATTATGAATCTCGACCAATTGATGTCAAGACGTTGTTACCTTAAGGATAATAATATGGAATTTTCTTTTTATAGTTTTGGGTTGTTATCTATTATTTTTACTGTATTAACAGTATTTAGTAAAAATCCAATGTATTCATTAATACATTTAACAATGTCGCTGTTGTCTACATCGGGAGTTCTATTCTCATTAGGAGCATTTTTTGCAGCTTCTTTAGAGGTCATAATTTATGCTGGTGCTATTATGGTTTTGTTTATATTTGTTATTATGATGTTTAATTTTAAAGATTTTGTTTATTGTTCAGATACGCTTAATCGATCTGTCATTACATTAGTATCAATTGTATTATTAGATACGATATTAGCTTTTATTTCGATTTTTATTTTATTAAATTTAAAAGAAAAATACATATTCAATGTAGTTATTGATACAAAATCGGTAGGAATAACGTTATTTAATGATTATATTGTCATTATTGAACTAGCTTCCATGTTATTATTAAGTGCGTTAATAGTAGTATTTCATATAGGAAAGAAGAATACAACAAATCGTATTAATCAATTAGGATAATTACTTATGATTCCTTTATCCCATGGTCTTATTTTATCTTCAATTTTATTAATTTTAGGTTTAACTTCTTTATTAATTCACAAAAATATATTATTAATATTAATTAGTTTAGAAATTATGATTAATGCAGTAGCATTAGCGTTAGTAACAGTGGGCAGTTATTGGAATCAAGTAGATGGACAGATAATGTATATTTTAGTTATAACTTTAGGGGCTTCGGAATCAGGGATAGGATTAGCACTTTTAGTACAATGTTATAGACGATTTAAAACTTTAAATATTAATAAATTAAGTGAGATGCATGGATGAATACTGTTTATATAATGATTTTATTCCCATTAATAAGTTGTATTTTTTTGTTATTCTTACAAAGAATAATAACAAATGATTATGTTATAAGAATTTCTTTAGGTTCTATTTTTGTATCTATGTTGTGCTCAATATATTTAATGATCATGTTTTCTTATTCTAATACAAATATATTAATTAAAAATTTATGGACGTTTATCATCGCAAATGATTTTAAAATTAATTTTGGAATTTTAATAGATGGTTTATCGATTACTATGTTAGTTATGGTAACTTGTATTGGATTTTTAGTACATGTGTTTTCTATTTGGTATATGAATTTAAAACATGAATTATCAAGTTTTTTTTCATATATGAATTTGTTTATTGCTAGTATGCTTTTGTTAGTCTTATCTGATAATTTAGTATTTATGTTTTTAGGATGGGAAGGAGTTGGATTATGTTCTTACTTATTAGTAGGTTTCTATCATAAAAATATTAATGCTAGTTACGCTGCTTTAAAAGGTTTTATTGTTACTAGAATTGGAGATATTTTTTTATTATTATCAATTTTTTTTATTTATAGAGAATTTGGAACTACAAATTTTGAAGAATTAAAATTAATTTTAAAAACATTTGCGATGCAAGAACATATAAAATCATTACAGTGGATTGTATTTTTTTTGTTAATTGGAGCTATAGGAAAGTCTGCTCAAATTCCATTACAAACTTGGTTAGTAGATGCTATGGCAGGGCCTACTCCAGTTTCTGCTTTAATACATGCAGCAACGATGGTAACGTCTGGAGTTTATTTAATAACGCGCACACACTTTTTATTTGTATTCAGTCCAGAAATATTATTCCTATTAGGAATTATTGGTAGTATTACCTTAATATTGTCTAGTTTTTCAGCATTAGTTCAAACTGATATAAAACGAATATTAGCATATTCAACTATGAGTCAAATAGGATATATGTTTATTGCATTGAGTATGCAAAATTGGGTAGCGACTGTGAGACATTTAGTTGCTCATGCTATTATAAAGGCATTATTGTTTCTTGCTTCTGGATCAGTTATTACAGTGTTAAATAATGAAAGAAATATTTTTAAGATGGGTGGATTAAAAAATAAGCTTCCTTTATTGTATGTCGTCTTTTTGATTGGTGGAGCTTCTTTATCATCGTTTCCTATTATTACATCAGGTTTTTATAGCAAAGGAGATATTTTAATTTTTTCTTGGGAAAATAATTATACAATATTTTTTATATCTAGTTTGTTAGGCTTATTTTTAACAACAATGTATATATTTAGAATGATCTTTTTAGTATTTCATGGAATAAGGCAACACAAGTGTTTTTCTCCGAAAGAATTTAGTCATAATTTTCCACTAATTATATTAACAATATTTTGTACTTTTATTGAATCTTATCTTATTTTTCCATTATCGTATGTATTCCCTGAAAAAATAGGAGTGTTTTATTCTAGTCAATATTTAGAAATAGTTTGTAGTGGTATATCTGTACTGGGTATATTTTTATCTTATTATTTATGGATAGTTAACAGAAAAATAATTGATAGTGTATTATGTACTAAAATTGGACGCGGTATTAATTTATTATGGTTGCATGCATGGGGATTTGATTATATATATAATATTGTGTTTGTACAGCCCTATCTTTATATATCTAAAATTTTAGTTTCCGATCCTATTAATATTACAATGTTTTATCCAAAAAATGTATTACAATTTTTTTATCGTAAATTAGCGTTAATTTATAATGGATATTTACATATGTATCTTTTATTAATCATTACTGGATGTGTAATGTTATTAATGACTGTAGTACTATACAGTTGATTGTTAATATTATGCACAGATTTTTATTACATGTAAAAAATTAATGTTTTAATTATTATAGATTGAATTAAAATCATTAAGTGCGCAAATTAGAATCAGGAATACAATTAATATGTTACTTCCTATTTTCATTATGATTCCCTTTTTTGGTGGAATATTATGTTGGATGTTTGAGAAATATAATATAAAAATTTCTCATTATATAGCATTAATGATTATGAGTATAATGTTAATATTGTCTGTTGCGTTATCATTATATAATTCACAAATTGTTTTTCCTAGAATGTATGATCCTTATTGGGATTTTGAGTATAACAGTCCATGGATATCGCGTTTTGGTATTACATTCCATTTAGCAGCTGATGGATTGTCTGTTATAATGTTGATATTAACTAGTTTTTTAGGAATAATATCTATACTTTCGTCTTGGAATAATATTGAAAAAAATATTGGTTTTTTTTATTTAAATTTATTATGGATTTTAAGTTTTTCTATAGGAATATTTCTTTCTATAGATTTATTTTTATTTTTTTTCTTTTGGGAAATTATAATATTTCCAATATATTTTATGATGGTATTATGGGGATATAAAGTTAAAAATAAGCCTATGTGTGTAAATAGGAATTTTTTTGCTAACAAATTTTTTATGTATTCTCAATGTTCTGGCTTAATTTTATTATGTTCTATATTATTTTTAGTCCATTCAAATTATGTGTCTACTCATATTTTAAGTTTTGATTATGATGTACTACGTAATATTTCTTTAAATCCTTTTTTAGAAACGTGTATTATGTTAGGATTTTTTTTAGCATTTTGTATAAAAATCCCTATTGTTCCATTTCATAGTTGGCTTCCAGATTTTCATACGTATTCACCTATTACAGGGTCTTTAGATATTTCTGGAATTTTATTAAAACCAGCTGTTTATGCATTATTAAGATTTAATATTGTTCTTTTTCCGCATTCTTCATACATTTATTCGAATATTTTTATGTGGTGTGGAGTTATTACTATATTTTATTCTGCATGTGTTTCTTTTTCGCAAACAGATATAAAGCGTTTAATTGCTTATATGTCTATATCACATATGGGTTTTGTGTTAATTGCTATTTATAGTTTTAATAAAATTGCTTATCAAGGAATAATTGTACATACTATTTCTTATGCGCTTTCTACTTCTGCTTTATATTATCTTATTGGTCGATTATTTAAGTATACACGTACTCGTGACATGCGAAGTATGGGTGGTTTGTGGTCTGATATTATTTGGATACCTGGTTTTTCTTTATGTTTTGCAGTTGCAAATTTAGGAATACCTGGAACTGGAAATTTTGTTGGAGAATTCATGATATTGTTAGGAACATTTTTTAATCATTCTGTATTAGTTTGTATCGTTGCGTTTTCTCTAATTATTTCAGCATTATGTTCATTAGTTATGATTCAAAAAACGTATTTTGGTTTGTGCTCTCAAAATAGAAATTCAATTCTTATTCAAGATATTTCTATTATCGAGATTATTATACCAACTATTTTATTAGTAGTTTTAATATTTATAGGATTATATCCAAATATTATTTTAAATATATTTGAATTTTCATTAAATAATATTCAAACTATTTTTTTAAATTCTATATTAACTACAAGGTTGTAATTTTTAATGATCGTAACTGCACAACAGTTAATAGCATGCTCTCCATTATTAATTTTATTATTAACTGTGATAATTATAATGTTGTTTATTGCATATAGCCGTAATCACTTTGTTACTTTTTTATGTTCTATGATCGGATTAACATTGTCATTAATGTCCCTGTACATGGTTAAAAGAACTGTTCCAATAAATATTACTATGTTGTTTCATATAGATGAGTATTCATTATTATATACGTCAATGATTGTATTATCGAGTATTATTACATGTGTATTTTCTTATTTATGGATAAAAGATTCGTTTTACAATAGTGATGAATTTTATTTGTTACTACTATTATCTACTATTGGTTGTATTTCCTTAATCATTGCTAATCATATGTCTGTTTTATTTATTGGAATGGAATTAATATCATTGCCCGTTTTAGGATTGATTTCATATACGTATTGTACGAAGAATTCTTTAGAAGCTGCTATAAAATATATGATTTTATCTTGTTCTGTATCAGTTTTATCATTATTTGGTATTGCTTTGATATATTCGATTACAGGTAGTTTAATGTTTTCTAGCTTAATATATGAATTGGTAATATCTCTTGCACATCCTAACATTATTTTATTATGTGGATTAGGTTTAATAGTTTTATCTTTTTCTTTTAAATTATCTATATTTCCATTTCATATATGGACTCCAGATGTATATAAAGGAACTTCTTCGACAGTATTAACATATTTATCGACTGCAACGAAAATTGCAGTATTTAGTGTATTTTTTAAAATTTTTATTTTTTTGATATCATTTCATGTAGAGTTTTTTAGAATTGTATTAGAAATTATGATATGTCTTTCTATTATTTTTGGAAATTTCATGGCTTTATTTCAAACTAATATTAAGAGATTTTTAGGATATTCATCGATTTCTCAATTTGGATATTTATTAACGTCATTATTAATTTCTGATGATTTTAATTTCTCCTTAGAAGTAGTAGGTATATATTTAGTTAGTTATTTGTTATCCAATATTGGTATGTTTGGTTTAATAGGTTTAATGTCTAGTTTAAATAAAAACATGACATTTGAAACTATTACATCTTATCGGGGTTTATTTTGGAATTGTCCAATTTTATCTAGTATTATAACAATAATATTATTTTCTTTATCTGGAATTCCATCTACCATTGGTTTTATTGGTAAATTTTATATATTGTCATTGATAGTTAAAGAGAATTTTTGGATATTAGGAATAATTTTTGTAATTGGGTCCATTATTGGAATTTATTCTTATTTAAAAATAGTAACGTATTTGTATTTAGAGCCATTAGTTGACAATGGTCAGGAAAAATTTGTTTTCAATTATACTAAAAAAGTATATGTACTGGTTTTGTTAATAATATCAGTATTAATATTATTATTAGGTATCTATCCAAATATAGTTATAGATATAGTGTCAAATTCTGAACCTATTTTCTTTTAATATCTATTTGTAATTAGTATTTTTAATCAACGAATGTTATTAATAATTGTTCGATTGTTTATAATAACTATACTATTTCAGTTAAATATTTTAATAAATATTTATGTGTAATATATATGTTAAAAAAATAATTGAATCTCTTATTGTTAATTTTAATTTTTATTCAAACATGTAATATTTAAAGAATCAATTAATCTTATCTATTGATTATAGAAATTTTAGATACTTTAAAAGATACACATATGTTTTGTAAAAAATAAGATGTCGAATTATGTATATTTTATGTTATATGTAAGTTCATAGAGTTGTTATAAGATTTGTTTTTATTTAGAATGTATAAATTTATTGTATTTAATTATAGTACAAGGAAATGTGTTGTTTATGTTACATGTAATGTTTGCTAACATGTTATGTTTCAATAACAATAAGTCACGTGTATATAATTTTTGTATATGTTATTTACATGTAATTAAAATTTTTTATTTATATAGTAAATGTTCTAATTACGCTAGATAAAAAAGATAATGGTTTATATTTTTCTTTCATTAATGTAAATTTTTATTAAAATATTATGTATTATAAAGTATATATTTAATATTGAGGATATTTTTTTTGAATACGGTATTGTAGTCTAAAACATATAAATAGCTATATATTTAGTTAATTTTTTTAAAACAGTTTATATTGCAGACCAAACTAAAAAATTTAATTTAAATGTGTTAAAAAATAAAATTTACAATTTTTTTAGAATATGTTTACAATGAAATACTATAGTATCTTATTTTAAATAAAGTATTTATTTTTAATTAAATATATGAATAATAATATTGCTAATTTTTTTACCCTTTCTGATTGGTTAAATTATCTTAAAAAATTTCGTTTAAATGTTAAATACAACTGCTTTAAGAATGTTATATTTATTGCAAAAAAAATAGGAATATTAAAATTAGATGCATTTATTTATATAGTAGGTGGAACAAATGGGAAGGGGACAACTTGCTTTGTATTAGAAAAAATGTTTTTAGCTATGGGTTATCGAGTGGGATTATATACTTCCCCACATTTATTTAAGTATACTGAACGTGTTCGAATTAATGGATGCGAATTAGATGAGAATTTGCATATTTCTGCTTTTATAACTGTTGAAAATGCACGCAGTACATTGTCTTTAACGTATTATGATTTTATTACTTTATCTGCTTTGTATTTATTTAAGTATTATAGAAAATTAGACATAGTCATTTTAGAAGTTGGTGTAGGTGGA
The DNA here is from genome assembly GCA_039830055.1 of Buchnera aphidicola (Schlechtendalia peitan). Lineage (GTDB taxonomy): Bacteria > Pseudomonadota > Gammaproteobacteria > Enterobacterales > Enterobacteriaceae > Buchnera_B > Buchnera_B aphidicola_BB. Next base: position 178,224 of record CP140043.1, read on the forward strand.
AGATTAGATGCTACTAATATTATTGATCCAGATGTTTCTGTTATTACAAACATAGCAATAGATCACATTGAAATTTTAGGAAAAAATCGTGATTTAATTAGTATTGAAAAATCAGGCATTTTACGAAAAAATAAAATTGCAATTATTTCTGAAAAAAATATTCCACGTAGTATACAACATATTATTAAGTACAATCAAGTAAATGTAAAATTGATACATCAAGATTGGAATTATAGAAAATATGATAATAATTGGGCTTTTATTAGTAAACGTGTGTGTTTTTTAGATCTTCCTATTCCTAAGGTATCTCTTATAAATACTGCTACAGCATTAGCAGCTATTACTGAATCCAATTTTTTTATAAAAAAAAGCATAATAAAAAATTGTATTAATCACATTCAGATTCCTGGTCGATATCAAATATTATCTTATAATCCTACAGTAATTCTCGATGTAGCACATAATTTTCATGCTACTCAACATTTATTCAATCAGCTTATAGTCATGAAAAAAATCGGTAAAATACATGCTATAGTAGGAATATTAAAAACTAAAAATATTGTAGAAGTTGTTACTCCATTAATTTCGATAGTTGATCATTGGTATTGTATTAGATTAAACACGAAAAGAAGTGCTTCTGAAGATAAAATTATGAAATGTTTACCTATTGGTTCTTCTAAATTTTTTTCTAGTATTAACTATGCTTGGAAAGAAGTACAAAGAGTTGTGGATATAACAGATATTATAATAGTCTTTGGATCTTTTGTAACAGTTCGTGAAATATCTATTTTGTTAAAAATTTAAAAATATGTAATCTAATAAGTATATTTATTATGTTTTGTATTATAACAAAAAAATTGAATATTGTATGAATACAATAGATTATTGTTCAATAGTAATAATAATTATTTCTGCTATAACAAGTTTTTTTCGTGGTTTTATTCAAGAAGTTGCATCTATAACAGTTTGGGGAATTGGAATATATATATTATTTAAATATTATTCTATATTTTGTTTTTCTCAGGTATATATTCATAATAAGATTATAAGATATGTAATTAATTTTTTAATTTTTATGTTTTTTTTACTAGTTATAAAATTTATATTGCATTATTTTGTAATGATATTTATAAAAAAGTTTCATTTATTTCTTGTAAATAAAATATTAGGAATATTTTTTGGTGTGGCTAGAGGAATATTTTTAATTTGTATTATATTATTTTTTCTAGAATTTTCAACTAATTTTGTTCATAGTCAGAGTTTTAAAACTTCTTTATTAATTCCTTATTACAATTATTTTATCAAATTATTTTTAAAACTGTTTATAAGAAAAATTTTAATGTAAGATATATAATAAAATGTTATATAAAAATTTTATTTAGAGTTAAATTATTTTAAAATTTAGAAAACATGTTATAAATTATTTTTGAGTACAGTAAATAAATATAATAATTTTATTGTACTCAAAATGTTTTATAATAATCAGTGTTCAAACATAGCTGATATAGATTCTTCATTACTGATTCTGCGAATGGCTTCTGCTAACATTCCAGATAGTGTTAATGTGCGTACATTAGAAAGTATTTTAATATTTATTGACAAAGGAATTGTATCACATACTATTACTTCGTTAATAGCTGAATTTTTTAAATTTTCTGCTGCGTTTCCTGAAAAAATTGGATGGGTTGCATATGCAAATACTCGTTTTGCACCATGATTTTTAAGTGCTTCAGCAGCTTTACACAATGTGCCCCCTGTATCGATCATATCGTCAACTAAGATGCAATCTCGATTAACTACATCACCTATTATATGCATGACTTGAGATACGTTGGAATGAGGTCGACGTTTATCAATAATGGCCATATCTGTGTCATGTAATAATTTTGCAATTGCTCTTGCTCTTACAACTCCACCTATATCTGGAGAAACTACTATAGGATTTTCTAAATCTATTTGTAACATATCTTCTAATAAAATTAAACTTCCAAATACATTATCTACAGGTACATCAAAAAATCCCTGGATTTGTTCAGCATGAAGATCTACTGTTAATACTCGATCTATTCCGATGCTAGAAAAAAAATCAGCTATAACTTTTGCAGTAATTGGAACTCGAGATGAACGAACTCGTCGATCTTGTCTAGCATATCCAAAATAAGGAATTACAGCTGTTATTCGCCCCGCAGATGCTCGTCTTAAAGCATCTACCATTACTATTAATTCCATTAGGTTATCATTTGTAGGATAACAAGTTGATTGAATAATAAATACATCATTTCCACGAACATTTTCATTAATTTGAACACTAATTTCTCCATCACTAAATCGTCCTACTGATGCATTTCCTAATGTCATGTATAACTGATCAGCAATAGATTTTGCTAAATTTGGTACAGAGTTTCCAGAAAATAATTTCATATCAGGCACGAGAAACACCTCAGCGTATAAAATAAATACAATTTTTATAGTTATTTATGTAATATTGAAGTATTAGAGCTACTTACAACAACTCCATACATATTTATTGGTAGTATAGAAAGTATTTCGTTTGCATCTTTTTGTGAATGAAATTCAGAAAAAACACACGATCCTGTTCCTGTTATTCTAGATGGAGCATATTGAGTTAACCATTTTATTAAATTTTTTATTATATGAAATTTTTGTGTTATAAGATTTTCACAATCATTTTTAAATGGAGTATTTAATAATAGATGAATACATTTTTTTTTTGAATTTCTATGTAAGCTTGGATGAGAAAAAATTTCTTTAGTAGAAATTTTAATATTTGGATAAGTAATTAAGTACCATTTTTTTTTTGTTTTTATTGGATGTAATATATTACCTATGCCTTCTGCTATTGATGTTTTCCCCATAACGAAAACAGGAACATCAGCTCCTAGTTTTTTTCCAAAGTTTGCTATTTGTGATTTTTTAAAATTTATATTCCATAATTTATTTAATGCAACTAAGGTTGTTGCAGCATTAGAAGATCCACCCCCCATTCCCCCCCCTATTGGTATATTTTTTTTTATATAGATGTTAGCTCCTAATTTTGAAGAACAACATTTTAAAATATTTGCTTTTTTTTTTAATAACTTTGCTGCTTTAATAATGATATTTTTAGAATTTGGTATGTTTTGTATACGTGTTAATAATTTTATATGTCCACTTTTGTTGGGAATAATGTATATTGTATCTCCGTAATTCAATAATTGAAATAATGTTTGAATATTATGATAACCATCAGTTCGCATTCCTATAATATATAAAAAAAGATTTATTTTAGCAGGAGAAAACCAAATATTTTTCATGACTTTATAATCCAAGTATTAATATATAAAGTAATAGAATTATTTCCTTGGTTCATTTTAATTAAATTAGGAAAAAATGGAAAATTACTATTTTTATAATAATATGTAATTGTCCATAATTTATCTTTGTAAAAATGCTTTAGTACATGTATATGCATATTTTTTCGAAAGGTGTGAATGTTGTATTTGTTTGGTAGTTCAGTAATCCATATATTAAAATAATTTAATGGAATTATAAAACCAGTAACTTTAAATAAATCTATTTCTGGTTTTAGACTAGTATATATTTTTTTTTGTTTATCAATAATTTTCAAAATTTTATTTTTAAAAATAATTTTTAATTGAATTTGTCCAATAAAATTAATAAATGTTATCGAATAGTCGTTAGGAGAAAATTGTTGTAAAAAAAATTTACTAAAAATTTTTTTTTTATGTGAACGAAGTAATAAATTTCCATTTATTTGAAATGTTTGTTTTTTCTTGAAAATATTGTTTGTGTTATTTTGTATAACGTGATTTCTTAATGTGTTAGATGCATTAATAGAGCATGAAGTATATATTAAACTAAATATTATAATGAATAAAAAATGCTTAAATTGCATATATAGTAAAAAGATTCAGTGTTTTTAATTGTATTTTTGTTAATAATATTATTATTTTCTATCATTTTAATATAAATGGAAGTATAAATTATTTTTCTACAAATAACGTTACAATTAACATTGTAAAATAAATTTTAGATTTTATATTAATATTAAAAAGTTTTATGATATTTTAAATGAGTGTAATTTAATATTAGTATAGCTTTTAATACAGTAATTTAATAGAATATTTATATACTTTGAAATAATAATTTATGTATTTTTTATTTACGATCTGTAAAAGAAATTAAAGTATGTGTATAATTATATATATTAATTAATTTCAAAGTATTTTAAAGTGAAAAGTTCTATTATACGAAAATTAGAAGATCTGCATAGAAGATATGAAGAAATAGAGCATATGCTATCTGATATTGGAATTATATCTAACCAGGATATATTTCGAAAGTTGTCTAAGGAATATTTGGAGTTATCTGACATTAATAATTGTTTTGTTAATTGGAAAAGAAATGAACATGAAAAAAAAACAATTTCTTGTTTATTAAAAGATTCTGAATTACATGATATGGCTGAAGCAGAACTAAAAATAATTTTTGCTAATCAAGTTAAATTAGAACGTAAGTTAAAAACATTATTATTGCCTAATGATCCATTTGATAAAAGAAGTTGTTTTATCGAAATACGATCGGCTACAGGTGGAGATGAAGCAGCTATTTTTGCTGGAAATTTGTTTAGAATGTATGTTAAATATTCAGAGATGTGTCGTTGGAAAACGAAAGTAATTAATGCAAATTATAGTGATCAAGGAGGATTCAAAGATGTAATAATGCAAATTACTGGAAATGGAGTATGTGGAAAACTAAAGTTTGAATCTGGAGGTCATAGAGTCCAAAGGGTTCCTAAAACAGAATCACAAGGTAGAATTCATACTTCAACTTGTACAGTAGCTGTTATTCCTGTAGTTCCAAGAGAAGAAATACAAAAAATTAATCCTAGTGATTTAAAAATCGATACTTTTAGATCTTCAGGAGCAGGTGGACAACATGTTAATACAACAGATTCTGCAATTAGAATTACTCATATTCCTACTGGACATGTCGTAGAATGTCAAGATGAACGGTCTCAACATAAAAATAAAGCGAAAGCGTTATCTGTTTTAGTGTCAAGAATCCAGTCAGAACAGTTCTCTAAGCAGCAAGAAAAAGATGCTATTATGCGACGTGGTCTTTTAGGTAGTGGAATGCGATCTGATAGAAATAGAACGTACAATTTTTCTAAAAATAGAGTTACTGATCATAGAATTAATTTAGTATTATATTCACTTGATGAAGTATTGAATGGGAAACTAGATTTATTAGTGGAACCCATAATTCAAGAATATCAAGCTAGCTATTTATCAAAATTTTTTAAAAAATATTAATAATGAATATTGAATCTTGGTTGCATATAGCATATTTACAATTAAAAAGTATTAATAACAATAATAATGCTAAATTAGATTCAGAAATTTTACTTAGCTACGTTTTTAATAAAGACATTAGTTGGTTAATTAGTAATAGTGATTTAGAATTAACTGCGAATATTTTGAAAGTATTAGATAATTTATTAAAACGTAGAATGTATGGTGAACCTATTGCTTATTTAATTAAAAAAAAAGAATTTTGGTCATTACCCTTTGTTGTATCAAAATTTACTTTAATACCACGTCCAGATACTGAAATTTTAGTAGAAAATACTTTAACAAGGTTAAATAATTGTACTTATAAAAAAATTTTAGATCTAGGTACAGGTTGTGGTTGCATAGCATTAGCATTAGCGAGTATGAAGTTAGATTGTTGTATTACAGGTGTAGATTGTGTTCGTGAATCCATTGAGATCGCTAAAAAGAATGCGAAAATATTACAATTTAATAATGTTATATTTTTTCATAGTTTTTGGTTTTCTTTTGTTAATGATACATTTGATATTATTGTTAGCAATCCCCCATACATTAGTTTGAATGAAGTTAAAAATTTAGATAATGAATTATTATTTGAACCTCTTATAGCATTAATTTCTTCGGAAAATGGATTGGGTGCTATTCGACATATTATTAAGAATGCTAAAACTTATTTAAAAAATATGGGTTGGCTATTGATAGAACATGGGTGGATGCAAAAAGAATGTGTGCAAAAATTGTTTAAAAGATACAATTTTTTTAATATAGGCACTTATCAAGATTATTCTGGAAATAACAGAGTCACAGTTGGTCAAAAAAGATAAATACAAATTTTATGTTTTTAACTTATTATTGAGTAATACTATTAAAAATTTTTAATGATTTATATTATAAAAGTTTTATTTACATATATAGATAAATAACAATTTTAATTTATTAGTTAAATAGGTAGTTATTTATATTACAATTATTTGGAAAAAATATGACATCTTTTTTTGATTATGACGTCTCTAAGTCACCATTATGTGAATCAATTATTACTGCATTGCGTTTTATTAGATCAGATTTTCCTACTAATTTCGTTATTCAAGAATTAGAAAATAGAGTAGAAGAAGCTAAATTGTACGTAGCATCTGAAACAGATATATATTTTAAGTTAAAAAGATTAATAGAATTATTTTATGGCTGTTGGAAATTTGGAGGTGCTACTGGAATTTATAAATTGTCAGATGTTTTGTGGTTAGATAATGTTTTAAAAACTCGTCAAGGAACAGCGGTTTCGTTAGGAGCAATATTTTTACATATTGCACAACAATTATATCTTCCTCTGATGCCTGTTATTTTTCCTACACAATTAATTTTGCGTATCGATAAATTCAATGAAAAAACATGGTTGATTAACCCCTTTAATGGAGAAACATTAAATGAACATGTTTTAGAAGTGTGGTTAAAAGGGAATATAAGTCCTACAGCAGCATTGTATAAAAATGATTTAGAAAGGGCTCAATATTTAACGGTTATTCGAAAAATGCTTGATATGTTAAAAAATGCGTTAATAGATGAAAAAAAAATGGAATTAGCATTGAATGTGAGCAATGTTCTATTAAAAATTAATCCCAATGATCCTTATGAAATACGTGATCGGGGCTTAATATATGCTCAATTAGAATGTCATCATGTTGCGTTAACTGATTTAATTTATTTTGTTGAACATTGTCCTGAAGATCCTATAAGTGAAATAATAAAAATTCAAATTCATTCGATAGAAAAGAAAAAAATGACATTACATTAAATAAATAGTTTTAAAAACATTGTATTGAAAAAATTTTATTAATAATATAATAATAAAATTTTGATTATTTTAAACTAACATTTTTCTATTTTAAAATAGAGTTTGTATTAAATGTTAAATTTTAATATTTGTATAGTACTATGATATAAATTATTTATTAAATTAGTAGAATTATTTAATATTGTTGATTTTTAAAATTGATATTATATTGCAATAGTAAAATATTATGTGCAAACATATCGTTGTTTAAAAAAAGTATTAGGTGTAATAGGTACTTGACGTTTATGTTGAGTATCAGCATAATATTTTTCAATTATTAATTGACTTTTTTTATTAATTTTTTTTCCTTCTAGATAAGCATCGATATCAGAATAAGTAATACCTAAAATTTCTTCATCGGTTTTATATGGATGTGTATCTTCTAAATTTGCCCGAGGTTTTTTAAGATATAAATGAGGTGGGCATTTTAATGTTTTTAACAATAATTTTCCTTGTTTTTTATTTAATTCTGAGATGGGATTGATATCAGCTCCTCCATCTCCGTATTTTGTAAAAAAACCAGTGATAGCTTCAGAAGCATGATCAGTACCAATAACGATTCCATTATTTATACTAGCAATGTTATATTGTATTTTCATTCTTTCTCTAGCTTTGTTGTTTTCTCGCATGTGATTAGATATTTGTATTCCCTCTTTCTTAAATAATTGTTCTATACTTAATACAGAATGTTTTATATTTATATTAAATATTTTTTGGGGTCGAATAAATTTTATTGCATCTTGACAATCTTTAAAATCTATTTGTTTTCCGTATGGCAAGCATAATACAATAAGTTTATAAATTTCATAACTATAATTTTTATTTAGTTCTTGAATTGCTAATTGACATAATTTCCCCGTTAAAGTAGAATCTTGTCCACCACTAATTCCTAAAATTAACGTTTTTATTTTGTTATTATTTAACATGTATGTTTTAATAAAGTTAATTATTCTATGAATTTCAAATTTTGGATTAATAGTAGATTTTACACCTAATGTTTTGATAATTTTTCTTTGTAAATTCATAATTTATTTTTTTACGTTTTAAAATATTTTAAAGAATATATCATATAATAAGTTTTATAAAAGTACATTAAAGTTTAATTATTTTTTTATAATTATTAAGAAATTTTAAAAATATTATTCATAAAAAGTAATATATTTTATAGATTTAGGTAACCTTAATCATGTCTAATTCACTAGTATTGACATTAAATTGTGGTAGTTCGTCTTTAAAATTTTCTGTTATAAATCCAGAAAAAGATAAAACAATATTATTAGGAATAGTTGATTTTCTATGTATTTCTAATATAAGAGTTTCATGGACAATAGGTACAAAAAAATATAGTAGTTTTTTAAATAAAACAGCAAATTATAAAGAGATTATAAATTTTATTTCTAAAAAAATTTTGCAAAGTAATTTAGAGATATTTAGTAATATTGTATGTATAGGACATCGTGTAGTTCACGGTGGGTCAAAAATTAAAAAATCAGTAGTAGTCAATGAGAAAATAATGGCATATATTCAAAAAATGTCCCTCTTTGCTCCATTACATAATCCTATAAATTTATTAGGAATTCAGGCATCATTTAGTAGTTTTCCTCATTTAAAAAAAAAAATATAGCTGTTTTTGATACAGCATTTCATAGTATGATACCAGAAATTTCTTACATATATGCTATTCCTTATAATTTTTATAAAGATTATGGAATTAGAAGATATGGAGCACATGGTATTAGTTATTCATATATAACAAATCGTACTTCTAAGATATTAAATATTCCGGTAAAAAAATTAAATATTATTGCTTGTCATTTAGGAAACGGTTCATCAGTAGCAGCAATTAAAAATGGAAGTTGTGTAGATACATCTATGGGTTTAACACCGTTAGAAGGATTGGTTATGGGTACTAGATGTGGTGACATAGATCCTGCAATTATTTTTTTTATGTATAATGAATTAAAAATCAGTATGAAAAATATTGAAAATATTTTAATTAAAAAATCAGGACTTTTAGGAATAAATCAATTAAGTAGTGATTTTCGTCGTTTAGAAAACAAATATTATTCTGATAATAAGATACGATTGTCTATTAATGTATTTTGTCATCGTTTATCAAAATATATTAGTTCTTATATTCCTTTAATAGGAAAAAGGTTAGACGCTATTGTTTTTACTGGAGGTATAGGAGAAAATTCTTGTTTAGTTCGAGAAATTACTATTTCTAAATTACTTTTTTTAAATTTTAAAATTGATAAAAAGTTAAATACATCAATAAAGTTAAGTCGAGAGGGTTGTATTAATAAAAAAAATAGTATATCTATATTAGTAGTACCAACTAATGAAGAGTTAATGATAGCAAAAGAAGCAGTATCATTAATGTAAAATGATTGATATATAATTTTAAATTTAGTATTTATTAATTATTTTAAAATAGTATTAACATGTATGGAGTTAATTTTGACGCGCATTTTACTGCTAGTTCCTATAAGTGAAAATATCGGATTGACAACTGTTAGTATAGGATTAGTTCAGAAGTTAAAAAGTAGAAATTTTAAAGTAAAATTTTTTAAACCTATTTTTAATGATTTAGATAGTAATGTTGTCGTAGATCATACTACGGAAATTTTAAAAAATATGAGTTCTGTGATATGTCTGACTCCATTAAAAATTAATAATATAAATAATTTTTTTATAGAAAGTGAAAAGAGATATATTATAGAAAATACTTTGTCAGAAATAAACACAAATGGGAAATATAGTGATGTTTTACTTTTAGAAGGTATATATTTAAATTCTTCTTTTTTATTATCTAATTTAATAAACTATGAAATTGCGCAGGCAACAAATGCGGAAATTATTTTTATAGGAACTATAACAAAGAATTATATTTCTGATTTTAATAATATCATGTATATGATTAATAATTATTTTATGAATAAGAAAAATGTTGATGTTAGAGGTATCATATTTAACGAGTGTATAGTATTAAAAAATGATATATTTAAAAATTTTTCTAATGGTTTTATAAAATTTAAAAACTTTTTAAAAGAAAATAATATTAATTCTTGTAAAGCAAAATTTTTTCATAAAAATTGTAACATTCCAATATTAGGGTACATTCCATGGAATGTAAAATTAATTGCACCTACTTTAGGGGAAATTTCTAATTATCTTAGTGCATGTGTTATTAGTCAATATGATCTGAATACTTGTTTTATTAAATCAATTATTATGTATAGAAGAAATATTTTATCATATTATAATAGTGATATTTTATTTCATTCAGTTTTATTGTTGTCTTTGGATCATTTCGATAATTTAGAAAAAATATTTGAAATTATAGATAAAAATTATTCTATTGCTTCTATTATATTAACTGACGTTAATGCATATTATAAAAATTTAATACAGTCATATATTTGTGTTAAAAATACTAATTTTTCTATTTTATTAGTGGAAAAGAATTTATTACAAGTAATTTTATTATTGCAAAAATTTAAGTTCAAAATTTCTTCTAAAAATTTTAACAAGTTTAAAATAGTACAAGAGTATATTTCTATTTATATTAATGATGATTTTATAACGTCTTTGAAAAGTTTACATGCATATACATATCAAATGTGCCCGTCCGTTTTTATTTATAATTTAATAAATTTATCTAGAAATAAAAAAAAGAAGATTCTTTTACCTGAAGGTAACGAGTTACGAATTATTCAAGCTGCTTCTATTTGTGCAGATCAAGAAATAGCAGATTGCGTATTATTAGGAAACCCCGAAGAAATTACTAAAATAGTTAAATCTAATAATATTCTGTTCAAGTCGAATATAGAAATTTTAGATCCCAAGTTAATAAGAAACAATTATATTGAACGTTTAATTAAATTAAGAAGTAAACATGGAATGACTTGTGATTATGCAAAAAATATGCTTAAAGATAATATTGTGTTATCAACTTTATTATTAGAATCTAATATAGTAGATGGACTAGTAGCAGGAACTACACATACTACTGCTAATGTTGTTATTCCTTCTTTTCAATTGATTAAGACATCACAACGTAGTTCTTTAATTTCTTCTGTATTTTTTATGTTATTACCTGATCATGTACTATTGTATGCAGATTGTGCTATTAATCCTGATCCCAGTGCTAGTCAATTAGCTGAAATAGCAATTCAGTCTGCTAATACTGCTCTTTCGTTTGGGATATATCCTAAAATAGCAATGCTATCATATGTAACTGGATCTTCTAGTAACAATTTAAAACTTGATAAAATTTTAGAAGCAATAAATATAGTACATAATAAAAATCCTCATCTTATTATAGAAGGTCCTATTCAGTATGATGCAGCAATAGACGATGTGGTATCAAAAGTTAAATGTCCTAATTCTGTTGTTAATGGAAATGCAACAGTGTTTATATTTCCAGATCTTAATTCAGGCAATATTACGTATAAAGCAGTACAACGATCTACGAATACTATTTCTATTGGTCCAATATTACAAGGTATTAATAAACCTGTTAATGATTTATCTAGAGGAGCTTCAGTTCAAGACATTGTATATACTATCGCTATAACTTCTGTACAATCTGCGTAAGTAGATTAGATAATGAGGAGTAGATAATTTTTTTGTTACTATAGAAGATCTTTGCTTACATTCTAGTTTAATTGTTAGATATTTATTTCAATATTACCTGTAGCTATACAGCAACAAGGGAAAATCTCTCCTAAATTGTAGGATGCTAAAGGTAATTGTTTTCTTGCATAATATATATTGCCTTTTATAAGTGTTATTCTACAAATTCCACAATATCCTTGTTTACATTGGTATTCTATGTGTATATTGTTGTTTTGCAATACTGAAAGTAATGGAATTTTTTGTATTTTATAATAAATTACACATTTTTTATTATGAATTGTAATAGTAGAATATAACATTTATAACTTAAATGTATTAAATTCAGTATCGTTAATATCAGAATCGATTTGTCCTATTAAATAAGAGCTAACAGAAATTTCTTGAGGTGCGACCTGAACGTTATCTGAGATTAACCAGGAGTTTATCCAAGGAATAGGATTAGAATTAATTTGAAAAGGCATAGGAAAACCAATAGCATTCATACGTATGTTAGTAATGTATTCAATATATTGTGATAAAATTTCTTTATTTAATCCTAACATAGATCCATCTTGAAATAAATATTCTGCCCATAATTTTTCTTGTTGCGATACTGAAATAAATAAATTGTAACATTCTGTATAGCATTCGTCAAAAATTTCAAACATTTCTTCATTATTTTTTTTATGTTTTAATATATTTAAGATATGTTGAGTTCCAGTTAAATGTAATGCTTCATCTCTAGCAATTAATCTGATTATTTTTGCGTTTCCTTCCATAATTTCTCTTTCTGCGAATGCAAATGAGCAAGCAAAGCTTACATAGAATCGAATAGCTTCTAGTGCATTTACGCTAACTAAGCACAGATATAGAAGTTTTTTAAGCTCATGCAAATTAACTAAAATAATTTTACCATTGATTACATGTTTTCCTTCGCCTAGTAGATGCCAATAACTAATTGCTTTAATAAGATTATCATAGTATTTAGAAATGTCTTTAGCTCTATTTTCTATATTTTTATTGTTTACTATGTCATCAAATATTAATGAAGGAGTATTAATTATATTTCTGATAATATGTGTATATGATCTTGAATGAATAGTTTCTGAAAAAGACCATGTTTCTATCCATGTTTCTAATTCAGGTAGCGAAACTATTGGTAAAAAAGCAACATTAGGACTTCTTCCTTGGATAGAATCTAATAATGTTTGATATTTTAAATTACTTATGAAGATATGTTTTTCATGATCTGGAAGATTTTGAAAATCAACTAAATCTTTTGATAAATCTACTTCTTCTGGTCTCCAAAAAAAAGACAGTTGTTTTTCTATTAATTTTTCAAAAATTTCATATTTTTGCTGATCATATCTAGAAATATTAACTGATTGTCCAAAAAACATTGGTTCGAAGAGTTGATTATTTTTTTTTCTAGAAAATGTAGTATATATCATAGTAATATATTCCTATAAAAATGACAATTATTATAAAGTATGAGGTAAAAGTAATATTTTATATTTATATTTTGCATGCTCCGTCATCACAACTATTATCATTTAAAACATTTGATGTTTCAATTTGACAGTCTTTTGCATTATCTCTAGTATTTTGATAGTACAATGTTTTTAATCCTAATTTGTAAGCAGTTAATAAATCCATAATTAATTGTTTCATTGGTATTTTTTTGTTTATAAATGAATTAGGATCATAATTAGTGTTTGTAGAAATAGATTGATCTATAAATTTTTGCATAATACTAGCTAGTTGTAAATATCCAATATTATTTGGAATATTCCACAATAATTCATAATTTTTTTTTAATTTTTTATATTCAGGAACAACTTGTCGTAGCATTCCATCTTTTGAAGCTTTTATGCTAATAAACCCTCTAGGTGGTTCTATTCCATTAGTAGCATTAGAAATTTGAGAAGATGTCTCTGATGGCATTAATGCTGATAATGTAGAATTTCGTAAACCATATTTTTTAATTTTTTTTCTTAATAATTCCCAATCTAGATACAATGGTTCATTACAAATATTATCTATTTCTTTTTTATAAGTATCTATTGGTAAAATACCTTGATAATATGTTGTTTGATTGAACCAAGCACATGCTCCTTTTTCTTTTGCTAATGTACATGATGCGTTTAATAAATAGTATTGTATTGTTTCGAATGTTTTATGAGTAAGAGAATTAGCACTTCCATCTGAATATCGAACTCCATGTTTAGCTAAGTAATAAGCAAAATTTATTACTCCTATTCCTAATGATCGTCTAGATAATGCTGATTTTTTAGCACCGATAATAGGATAGTTTTGATAATCTAGTACTGCATCTAATGCTCTAACGATTAAGTTAGACAGTTCTGATAGATCTTCAAGTTTTTTTAAGCAACCTAAATTAATAGCAGATAAAGTACATAGTGCAATTTCTCCATTAATATCATAAATGTCATTTAATGGACTAGTAGGTAATGTAATTTCTAAACATAGATTAGATTGTCTAATAGGTGCAAGTTCTGGATTAAAAGCACTATGTGTATTACAATGGTCGACATTTTGTATATATATACGGCCAGTGGAAGTTCTTTCTTGCATAATTAAAGAAAACAAATAAACTGCTTTTATTTTTTTTTTTCTAATTTTTACGTCATTTTCATACTTAGTATACAACGTTTCAAATTGTGTTTGATTAGAAAAAAAAGAATTATACAAATTTGGGACGTCTGATGGACTAAATAAAGTAATATATTCTCCTAATGTCAAACGTTGATACATTAATTTGTTAATTTGTACTCCATAATCCATATGTCGAACGCGATTTTCTTCTATACCTCTATTATTCTTTAAAACGATTAAATTTTCTACTTCGAGATGCCAAATAGGGTAGAATATTGTAGCTGCTCCCCCCCTAATGCCTCCTTGAGAACATGATTTTACAGCACTTTGAAAATGTTTATAAAATGGAATACATCCAGTATGAAATGTGTCTCCTCCTCTGATAGGGCTACCTAAAGCTCTAATTCTTCCTGCATTAATACCAATACCGGCACGTTGCGAAACATATTTTACGATAGCGCTGGTAGTAGCATTAATGGAATTTAAATTATCAGCGCATTCTATTAAAATACACGAACTAAATTGTCTTCTAGGAGTTCTTAGTCCAGCCATGATAGGAGTGGGTAAAGAAATTTTAAAAGTAGAAATTGCATTATAAAATTTTCTAACGTACTTCATTCTTGTTGCTTTTGGATATTTATGAAATAAGCATGCTGATATCATGATATATAGGAATTGTGCGCTTTCGTAAATTTTTTTAGTGACTCGATTTTGTATTAGATATTTTCCTTCTAATTGTTTAACTGCTGCATAAGAAAAATTCATATCACGACAGTGTTGAACAAAAGAGTTCATTTCTTTATATTCAATTTTAGAATAATCTTCTAATAAATGTTTATCGTATTTACCTAATTTTACCATTTTTTTAACATATGTGTATAAAATAGGAGGATTGAATTGACCAAAAGCTTTTTTTCTAAGATGGAATATAGCTAGTCTAGCGGCCATATATTGGTAGTCAGGTGAATTTTCAGAAATCAAATCCGCTGTAGATTTTATAATAGTTTTATGTATAGTAGTAGTTTTTATATTGTTATAAAATTGTATTCTAGATTTAAGCGCTACTTGAGATACGGAAATATTTTCTAGGTCTTTTGCTGCCCAATTTAATACTCTATGAATTTTATCTAAATTAATCAGTTCTTTTCTTCCATCTCGTTTTGTCACTAGTAATATTGCATTCATTCTATCTTTCCTGATTTCAAAATACGTATTATATTAATAATGTTTAACATAATTAATTATATTTACACTTTTTATAATAAAAATTTAATATATATGTTTTAGTAAAATTTAATTTTAACGTTGATAAAGATTAATACATTAATTTTTGTAATTGAGTATTTTAAAAATTATCTAGTTTTTTCTTATTACATCATTTTAATATTGTGAAACGTTTATATTATTTTTTTAAAATTTTAACTATTCATAATTTTATTAAAATTTTCTGAATTTAACATATTTATATATAACTATATGCTTATATATAAATAAAAAGCGATTAATATTTTTTGACAGATACTATATTAAACAATTAACTATAGAAATGATTCATTCGCTTTTTGTACAGCTACTACTTTTTCTTTATCCGAAGTTCTAATTAAAATTACACCTTGTGTATTTCTACCAAGTATGCAAATTTCAGATATTCTCGTTCTTACTAATGTACCAGCATTAGTTATAATCATAATTTGATCTTTTTCTATGACTTGCATAGCACCGATCATGATTCCATTTTTTTTAGTTATTTTAATTGCAATTGTACCTCGAGTAGCTCTAGATTTTATTGGAAATTCTCGAATTTCTGTTCTTTTTCCATATCCATGTTCAGTGACAATTAATATATTTCCAGTTCCTCTAGGTACTACTAAAGAAACTACTTTATCTTGTTTTTTTATTGAAATTCCCTTTACTCCAGAAGCATTTCTTCCCATTGTTCTTACTAGTTTTTCAGAAAAATGAACAGCTTTTCCTATTGCAGTAAATAGCATTATTTGATCCTTGCCATTGGTTAGAGATACTCCAATAAGTTCGTCGTCATTTTTTAACTTAATAGCTATAATGCCTGATGTTCTAGGTTTTTTGAATTCGCAGAGATTAGTTTTTTTTACCATTCCCTTAGCGGTAGCCATAAAAATATTTATGCTATCTTTATATTTTGAAATAGGTAATATTGCTGTTATTCTTTCATGAACATCCAGAGGTAAGAGATTAACGATAGGACGACCTCTAGCGTTTCTACTTGCTTCTGGTAATTGAAAAACTTTCATCCAATATATTATTCCTCGGCTAGAAAAACAGAGAATTGTATCGTGTGTGTTAGCAACAAGTAAACTTTCTATAAAATCTTCTTCTTTTGTTTTTGCTGCTGATTTACCCTTTCCACCTCTTTTTTGTGCTTCATATGTAGATAATGGCTGATATTTAACATAGCCTGAATGTGATAAAGTCACTACTACATCT
Source organism: Buchnera aphidicola (Schlechtendalia peitan) (assembly GCA_039830055.1). GTDB lineage: Bacteria > Pseudomonadota > Gammaproteobacteria > Enterobacterales > Enterobacteriaceae > Buchnera_B > Buchnera_B aphidicola_BB. The sequence goes on from CP140043.1 coordinate 195,108, forward strand.
TCTTGATTTATCATATCAGAAACATTGATGTCTTCATAAGTTTTAGTAATTTGTGTGCGCCTCTTGTCTCCAAAATGATTTTTAATTTTAATTAGTTCATCTTTTATTACATTAACTAATTTATCATTATTGTTTAATATATTTTTTAATATTAAAGAAGATTTTTTGAGTTTTGTATATTCTTCCATGAGTTTATGAGACTCTAAATGAGTAAGTTTTTGAAGACGTAGTTCTAGTATTGCATTAACTTGTTTTTTAGTAAAAAATAATACATTATTTTTCTTTAGTGGAGATTTTATAGAATTTGATGTTTTAATGTAATCGTTTTTAAGAAAGTTTATATATTTTGAATCAGTTGAATACCAATTTTTAGATAGCAACGATTTTTTTGCTTCTATTAGTGATTTTGAACTTTGAATCAGAGAAATAATTTCATTAATATTATTTAAAGATATTATTAATCCTTTAATGATGTGTATTTTTTTTTGTATTTTCTTAAGTTCAAATAAACTACGTTTAGTTATTATTACTTTACGATGAGAAATAAATTCATGCAGTATTTCTTTTAGTGATAGTACTTTTGGTTGTCCATTTCTTAATGCAACCATATTAATACCAAAAGAAGTTTGTAATTGAGTTAGAGTGTATAATTTATTAAGAACAATTTCTGATTTTGTTTCTTTTTTAATTTCAATAACTATTCTCATTCCTTCTTTATCAGATTCGTCGCGTAAACCACTTATACCTTCAATTTTTTTTTCTCGTACTAATTCAGCTATTTTTTCTATTATACGTGATTTGTTAACTTGATAAGGGAGTTCAAAAATAATTATAGATTCTTTTTTTGTTTTTTCTTGAATTTCTATTTTACTTTTAGCTCTAATATAAATTTTTCCTCTTCCTGTTCGATATGCTTCTGTAATACCGTTACATCCATTAATTATTCCAAAAGTAGGGAAATCAGGACCTGGAATATGTTCCATGAGTTCTTTTAATGTAATTTCTTTATTGTTAATAAGCGCGAGACATCCATTTATTATTTCGTTAATGTTATGAGGAGGAATATTAGTAGCCATTCCTACTGCAATACCAGATGAACCATTGATCAGTAAGTTAGGAATTTTAGTAGGTAATACCTCGGGAATTTTTTCTGTCCCGTCATAGTTAGGAGTAAAATTTACTGTTTCTTTATCTAAATCGCTAAGTATTTCATATGCAATTTTAGACATTCTAATTTCTGTATATCTCATTGCTGCTGCAGAATCCCCGTCTATTGATCCAAAATTACCCTGTCCATCTATAAGTGTATATCTTAATGAAAATGGTTGTGCCATTCTTACTATAGCGTCATACACAGCAGTATCGCCATGTGGATGGTATTTTCCAATTACGTCTCCCACTATCCTAGCAGATTTTTTGTATACTTTATTCCAATCGTTATTCAATGTTCTCATTGCAAATAATATTCTTCTATGAACAGGTTTTAGCCCGTCTCTTACATCTGGTAGGGCACGCCCGATGATAACTGACATAGCATAATCTAAATAAGAACTTTTTAACTCATCTTTAATGTTAATTTTAATAATTTCTTTTGCAATTTTTTTCATAGTTAGTTTATTCGATAGAATTGAGAATAATAATATTATAATAAAAACTTTGATTAATATAAAAATATTATTCTATAAAATAATTACGCTTTTCGAGAATATAATATATTGTATTTTAAAATGTTAGATATATAAACATGTCAATAACTTAAGAATTTTGTTAAAATAACAATCTATCTTTGATGAAGATACAAAATAATTACATTTTTAATATACAATGAAATAATGCTATAAATATTTTTTAAAAGATAAATTTTAACTAATAAAAACTATTGTTTTAAGAAATTGTATGATGTATTCTTTTATTTAATAATATAGTTATAATATAAATCTTTTACATTTTAAAATTAGTGATAAATCATATATTTAAGAAAAAATATATTTACAAAAAATTATTATTACTAAAGTATATGTATATTTTATTATAATTTTAAAAGTTTATTTTTATCATGCAAAACATATGAGATTAATTATGCATAACGACGAAAAGCAATTGATAGAAAATTTATTTGTTCGATTATATCAAACTGAAATTAAAACTGGTGAACGAGATAGCATCGCTGAAAAATTGATTAAAGATCTATTAGAAAAGTATCCGAATTCACCATATTATATGGCACAAACTATTTTAATTCAAGAAACAGCGATAAAAAAATTGAATGAAAAAATTTCTACATCTGATAGTACTTTAGTTAAAGATCAGGATAATGAAAAAAAATCATCTAGTAGTTTTTTATCTAATTTATTTGGAAGTAAAAAAGCGCATAGTACTGCGGATTTAAGTGCTGGAAATAACATGAATCAGTTATACAGTCCATCTCAAAATGCTAGTTTAAATTCTTCATCTTCCTATACGCGTTCTGGTTCTGTTCCAACAGTAGGAGCTTCGAATAATACCAGTAGTTTTCTTAGTGGAGCGCTTCAAACTGCTACAGGGGTAGCTGGTGGTGTAGTTATGGCAAATGCATTAATGAATCTTTTTCAAAATAAAAAACCTGAAGAAGAAATCATGGATACAACTCATAATGTTAATTCTTCATATTTAGAACCTCACGCTTCAAATAGTGATCCTATACATAGTCAATATGTTAGCGGTGAAGAGGATAATACAGATAACGATAGTGAAGATGCACATCAATCTCATTATGATACTGATGATAATAATAGTTGTGATACTTTTGACGACGATAATTTTATCTAAAGTTTTTTATTAAATATATAAACTATTGTTAAATAAATAAAAACCAGCAATAAATGTGTTTTCTGCTGGTTTAATGTAAATAGCGTTAAATATTAATAAATAAATTATGGAGTATGATATAATTTTTTTAAGTATTTTTTTACTCCATGTGTAGTAGCTATCATGCCATCTTTTCCTACATTCCAGTTAGCTGGACATACTTCTCCGTTTATTTCATGGAAATGGAGTGCATCTATCATTCTTATAATATCAGAAATATTTCGTCCAAAAGGTAAATCATTAATAATTTGATGACGAATAATTCCATGTTTATCGATTAAAAATGATGCTCTTAGAGCTACTCCTAATGTAGGATGTTCAACATCATATAACTTTTGTATTTCTCTCTTTATATCTGAAATTATTGTGTATTTTACTAATCCTATACCACCATTTTCAGGACTAGTTTGACGCCATGCATGATGTACATATACTGAATCAATAGATACTCCTATAATTTCTGTGTTTCTTTTTGAAAATTCTGGCAAAAGTTTATCAAACGCTATAATTTCTGATGGACAAACGAATGTAAAATCCATAGGCCAAAAGAATAATATAGTCGTTTTATTATTAGTATTTTTTTTAAAATTGAAATCATTAACAATCGTATTATCTTTTAATACAGCAGATGCAGTAAAATCAGGAGCTTGACAAGTTATTAACATTATATTTTTCTCTTTTTCTATTAGTATGATAGATCAATTTAGTGACTATCAGAGAACTCTGTAATTTTTTAAAAAATCGTATGTATTTTTAGATTATTTATTTAATTCAATAATATAATATATATAAAACGTCATATAAGTGATATTATTGTACAATATTTACATGCAGATAACAAAAAAGATATGCTATGAATAATGATATCATAAATTGGAAAGATGTTTTAAAACGAGAAAAAAAAAACATATTTTGTTAATATTTTAAAATTAATTTCTAATATGAGGAAAAATAGGATAATTTATCCACCCCGAGGTGAAGTATTTAATGCATTTTTATTAACAAAATTTTCTGATATAAAAGTTGTTATTATTGGTCAAGATCCATACTTTAAAGAAAATCAAGCTCATGGATTAGCGTTTTCTGTTCAAAAACATGTTAAAATTCCACCTTCTTTAGCAAATATACAAAAAGAATTAGTGAATGATATAAATATAAATTTTTCATTTAAGCACGGTTGTCTTAAAAATTGGGCGCGTCAAGGGGTTTTTTTATTAAACTCTATTTTAACAGTAGAATCAGGAAAACCCGGTTCTCATCGCGGTTTAGGATGGGAAAATTTTACAGATGCTGTAATAAAAATTATTGATAAATATCATACTGGAATTGTTTTTTTATTATGGGGTACACATGCTAAGAAAAAATCTGCAAATATTATTCGAAATCATATTTTATTGGCATCGCATCCATCACCATTATCATCTAATAAAGGTTTTTTTGGATGCCGCCATTTTTCAAAAACGAATACTTTATTGAAAAAAGAAAATAAAACTGAAATTAATTGGTTTTTATAATTATTTTCATAACATGTAAAAATCGATATGTTTATATATTATGTTTATTTATATAAAAATATTTTATATTTGTTAATAGTGTAAGCTATAGTGATAATTTTTGTATTTTTACTGTAGCTTTTCGTATGACTGTTCCTTGAAAGATGTAACCAGTTTTAATGATTGAAGACACGACGTAAGAATGAATATCATTTATATTTTTATTAGATTCAATTTCATGTAATGATGGATTAAATTTTATATTTACTGTTTTTTCTAATACTAGTCCAAATTTCTTTGTTGTTTCTAATAGCAATTTTACTGTTAGTGAAATACCTTCAATAATTTTATTATTTTTCACATTTAACTGACATGTATTATTACTAATGTTTATTAAGTCATCTAATATTGGTATTAAATTTTTATAAAAATGTTGTAGTTGCATGGTTTTTATATCTTGTATTCTTTTATCAGCATATTTTTTGATATTTTCTATTTCAGCTTGCTCTCTTAGTTTAATGTCACTAATATTTTTTTTAATTTCGAGTATTGTTTGATTAAGTTTTTCGATGTTGTTTGTAGAATTGTTTTCATTTTCATTTAATTTCTCTTTTTCATTATGTTTCTTAGAATTTTTATTATTTTTTAGAAAGTTTGATTCTTTTTTTTCGAAATTCATACAGTTTCCTTATTATTTTTATAAAATATTATATTGATAGAATACGAATGATTATAATATTGCTATCTAATAGTATATGTTAAAAATAGTTTTACAATTTATTATAAAGGAACTAATTTAGTGAAACAATATTTTCATTGCATTGGAATAGTAGGTTATCCTCGTTGTTCTAGTGCATTATCTACGCATAAAGTTCTTTATAATTGGTTAAAGAAACATGAATATTACGTTATTATTGAAGACAAAGTAGCAAGTCATCTAGATTTAAAAGACATGCATATAGATTCAATATTTAACATTGGTAAAAAATGTGATTTAGTAATAGTTGTAGGAGGCGATGGTAATATGCTATGTGCAGCTCGTATATTATCCGCTTATAAAATGAAAATTATTGGTGTTAACAGAGGAAAACTAGGTTTTTTAACTGATTTAAATCCAGATATTGCATTAAAACAGTTATTACATGTTCTTTCTGGAAAATACGTTCAAGAAAATCGTTTTTTATTAGAAGTAAAAATTATTAAAAATAATGAATTATACGCTGAGAGTAAAGCAATTAATGAAATTGTATTGCATGCTGCACATGTAGCTCATATGATTGATTTTGAAGTGTATATTAACGACGATTTCGCTTTTTCTCAACGTTCAGACGGTTTAATTATTTCTACTCCTACGGGTTCAACTGGATATTCGCTCTCAGCAGGAGGACCAATTTTAGTAACTTCTTTAGAAGCGATTGTATTAGTTCCTATGTTTCCTCATACTTTGTCATCTCGTCCTTTAGTAATTGATAGTACTAGTAAAATTTGTTTAAGATGTATGGAAACTATATCAGAATTAAAAATAAGTTGTGATAGTCAGATAATATTATCAGTAGAAAAGCATGATTTAATTTTTATTAAAAAGAGTACAGATTTTTTATGTTTAATACACCCGATAAATTATAGTTACTTCGATGTTTTAAGTTCTAAATTAAATTGGTTAAAAAAATAATTTTTGTAATTTTAAAAATTATATAAATGTTACACACTTGAGATATGTATTTTTCTAAATTTTATGGAGCTGGCGGGATTCGAACCCGCGTCCAAAATTTTTACGACTTTAGTACTACATGCTTAGTCTACTTGTATTTAGATTTCTATAAACGTATAGACTCGGTTATAGATTTATGCTTATTATATTTTAGCAAAGTTAATTTTGTAAGCTCAAAAATTTTGCGATCTCTTTTATTAACCTCTATTTCTTTATTTCAAGAGCAAAATAAAAAGAGGGCTTTAATCAGGTTTTTAAGCTGCTAAAGCATAATTGTTTTGTTTTGCTACTATATTTTACGGCTTTTAACGAGGCAAACCGTTCCTCGGCATGCACTTTAGTTTTCAATAATTTTGTCAAATCCATAATCAGCCCCAATTTTTATTGTATAATAAAAAATAATTATAATCTAGCAATAAATAAAAATAAGAATTTTAATGTTACTAATAATTGTACATTTTTAAAGATTTTTTCTTTTAAGAACTATTGGAATATTAACTATGAATATTATAAAAAAAATTCAAGATCAAATTAAAAATAATCCTATTTTAATTTATATGAAGGGTACCCCTGAATGTCCTAGTTGTGGATTTTCTGCACAAGCTGTTCAAGCTTTATCTTCGTGTAGTAAAAAATTTGCATATATTGATGTTCTTAAACATTCTGATATTCGTTCTGAATTACCAAAATATGCTAATTGGCCAACTTTTCCACAGTTGTGGATAAATGGAAGTCTTATAGGAGGTTGCAATATTATTTTAGAATTATTTGAAAGTGGAAAATTAAAAGATTTAGTTATACACACTATAGATAATGTTAAAAATTCTAAATAATCTTTTTAAACATGTTTGTTTATGTGATGTTAATATTTTAAATATTAACACATGATAGTTGTGCGTGATTAGGTATTAATTTCATAATTTTTTGAAATTAGTCCGTTACTATGTTATAAAAGTTATAGTTTATTGTTGGGTGGCCATCCACCCAATTGTTTCCAGCGATTTACTATTCTACAAAAAAGGTTAGCTGTTTGTTTTGTATCATATAAAGCTGAATGTGCCTGGTTATTATCAAATTTTAGTCCAATTGCTTTACATGCTCTTGACAATACAGTTTGCCCTACAGCTAGACCGCTTAATGTAGCTGTATCGAAAGTAACGAATGGATGAAATGGGTGATTTTTTATTTTATTTCGTGTAATAGCAGCCATAAGAAAGTTGTAATCAAATATCACATTATGAGCGACAATAATGCTTTTGCTACACTTTTGCTTTTGAATACCTTTGTGAATGACGTTAAATATAGAGTTTAAAGCATCGTATTCGCTAATTGCACCTCGTAACGGATTAAAAGGATCAATTTTATTACATGCAATAGCATTAGGATCAATAATCGATCCCAGAAATGGTTTTATATGGCAATGCAAAAGAGTTTCTTGTTCTAACATTCCTAACGAATTCATTTTTAATGTAATAACAGCAATTTCTAATAATGCATTTGTATTCGAATTAAAACCTGAAGTTTCAATATCTATAACTACTGGATAAAAGGTACGAAAACGTTTATTTAAAATAGAACATTTTTTAATGTTATACATGAGATCCTCATCGTATATTTAAATATATTTAATGTTTTTTATTTATTGTACAATATTAATCTGAGAATTTATTTTTTATAAAAAAATTTATAGAGATAAATATACAATTATTTTTTAAAATGTTAATGTAGAATTATATTCTACTTTTGTAATAACTTCATAAACTTTTAAGATATATTTTCCTAACGAGGGAATGTATTAAAATACAGGATAAAAAATGTATTATACTTTACCATTACTTAGTTACTCATATGATAGTTTAGAACCATATTTCGATGAAAGAACCATGCGTATTCATCATACTAAACATCATCAAGCGTATATAAATAATACAAACGATATATTACGTCATAATAATATTAAAAACATGTCTATAGAAGATTTGATATCTAATTTATGTGTATTAGATGTTAATAATAAAATAGGATTGCAAAATAATGCAGGTGGACATGCGAATCATAGCTTGTTCTGGTCTATTTTAAAATTAGGAACTATTTTGACAGGAAATTTGAAAACTGCTATTGAAAACGACTTTGGTTCTATTGAAAATTTTAAAAGAGCATTTGAAACAATTTCTATAAAACATTTTGGTTCTGGTTGGATATGGTTAGTTAAAGAAAATGGAAAATTATCTATTGTTTCTACTATTAATCAAAATAATCCATTGATGGGGAGAAAAATATCTGGTGTGTCAGGTTTTCCTATATTTGGATTAGATATATGGGAGCATGCTTATTATTTAAAATATCAAAATAGACGTATAGATTATATACGTTCTTTCTGGAATGTAATTGATTGGGATAAAGTAAGTGAACGATTTAATAGATGAAAATTTTAGTTTATAAAAAATATGTTTATAAAAATATATTAATAAACATATTTTTCAAATTTTAACAATTTTTAGTGGTGTAGAATGTATTTTAAAAATACTCTATTAATAGTTGGATTAGCTAACCCAATTTTGAAATATAACAAAACTAGGCATAATGTTGGAGCTTGGTGTATTCAGTATTTATCTGATTATTATAATGTACATTTAAAAAAAAATACAAAGTTTTTAGGATATACTGGATCGTTTTTTCAGTTTAATATTAAAGTACATTTATTTATACCTAATGTATTCATGAATGTATGCGGTCAATCTATTTTAATTATATCAAATTTTTATCAAATTAAAACGAATGAAATTTTAATTATTCATGATGAGTTGGATATCAATCCTGGATTAATAAAGCTTAAATGTGGTTGTGGACATAACGGTCATAATGGAGTTAGAAATATTATTAATGTATTAACGAAAGATAACAATTTTTTAAGAATACAAATTGGAATCGGTCGTCCTAAAGTACCTATGAAAATATCGGATTTTGTTTTATCTTCACCTATGGTACATGAAATGTTTTTAATTAAAAAATCTATATTAAATGCAGTAAATGTTATTAATATTTTGTTAAAAGAAAAAAATATTCTAGTAGCACAAAAATTTTTAAACAAGTAATAAAGTATGTTGAATTGAATATTAAAGATAGTAGTTTCATATTCAAAGAGTTATATTGAACAAAAGGTAAGTATTATTATGGGTTTTAAATGTGGTTTAGTAGGATTACCTAATGTTGGAAAGTCAACTATTTTTAATAAACTAACAGATTTAAAAACATCTGCAGAGAATTTCCCATTTTGTACTATTAAACCTAATTTTGGTATTACCTTAATTTCTGATAATCGTTTAAATATACTTTCTAATATAGCTAATTCTAATTGTATTATTCCAACATATATTGAGTTAGTAGATATAGCTGGTTTAGTTAAAGGCGCGCATCAAGGCGAAGGTTTAGGTAATAATTTTTTACATCACATTAAAACTACAGATTTAATAGTTCATGTTGTGCGTAGCTTTAAAAACGATAATATTTCGCATGTTTATGGTCGAATAGATCCGATCGCAGATATTGAAATAATAAATTTAGAATTGATATTGTCTGATTTCGATGTTTGTACGAATAGAATTAAAAAATTAAAAAAAAATTATACATGTAATAAAACAATAATAGATCAAGAAATAAAAATATTATTATATTGTTTAGATGTTTTAGAGAAAAATAAATTTTTAAAATCATCTAATTTGACTTCAGAAGAAATTAAAATTATTAGTCATTTAAAGTTTATTACATTAAAACCGATGATGTATGTTGTTAATGCAAGTCCTCATTATAATGATAATGTATGTGTTCAAGAACTTTTAAATATTTTAAAAAGAGATAATTCTTGTGTATCTTTAGTTAATATAAATGATATTAATGATAATTGTGTACACGATGATATAGATACAAGTGTGCAATATGAAACATTAAATTTAAATAAATTAGGATTAAAGTCTATTGCTGTTTATGGATATAAATTATTAAAGTTAAAAACTTTTTTTACTGTTGGGGAAAAAGAAGTACGCGCGTGGACGACTATTAGTAATATTCCAATTCGCGAATCAGTAAGATGTATTCATACTGATTTTAGTATAGGTTTCATTCGTGCTCAGATTATTTCATATTCTGATTTTGTAAAATATAATGGACAAAAAAATGTTAAGAAACATGGAAAAATGCGAGTGGAGGGAAAGAACTACTGCATTCATGATGGAGACATTGTTAATGTTTTATATAAAAAATGAAAATATGATGTTATTTAAGTGATGTTGTATATATGTAATTTTTTTAAAAAATTTTATAGAATTTATTTAATATTGTTGTATATAGAGAGGACATTTTCTCTATATACAAATAATATTTTATTTTTTTATAAAAATTTTCTTAGTATAGAAAAATTAGGACAAATATTATGAGATAATATTGGTAATTTAATGCGACTAGATAATTCTACAGGTAAAGATAGAGTAATATTCAAAATTTTTTCTACAGTTTTTTTAAATTTTGATGGATGTGCAGTTCCTAAAAATAAACCAAATTCGTTATCTTTTAATTTATTTTTTAGTAAATGATATGCTACTGCTGCGTGCGGTTCTGAAATATAACCTTTATGTTGCAAATCTTTTAAACTTTCTTCTGTTGATGAATCAGACACGCTACCAAATCCTAATTTGTTTAGAGACCACGATTTTCTTCTAAATAGTTCTTCTACTCTTGGCCAATTATTAGGTTGACTGATATCCATAGCATTAGAAATTGTTGATATAGTGTTTTTAGGTATCCACTTACCTGTTTTTAGAAATCTTGGAACTGTATCATTAGCATTAGTAGAAGCTATAAATGATTTTATAGGAAGTCCTAAAGATTTTGCTAATAAGCCTGCAGTAATATTACCAAAATTTCCGCAAGGAATGGATATTATTAAATTTTTCTTTTGTTGATTGTTAATTAGAGAATAAGCTTCAAAATAATAACATATTTGTGCAAATAATCGACTAATATTAATAGAATTTGCAGAATTTAGTCCTATTTTTTTTTTAAGTTCATGATCTTGAAACGCTTGTTTAACTAAGTTTTGACATTCATCAAAACTTCCGTTAATTGAAATAGTTGTTATATTTTCTCCTAATGTACAGAATAATCGTTCTTGTAACTCGCTAATTTTCCCTTGAGGATACAGAATAATTACTCTAACATTTTTCATTTTATAAAATGCATGAGCTACTGCAGCTCCTGTATCTCCAGAAGTAGCTGTTAGAATTGTTATAACTTTATTTTTGCCATGATTTAAGAAAGAAATCACTTGAGCCATAAATCTTGCACCAAAGTCTTTAAAAGCAAGTGTGGGTCCATGAAAAAGTTCTAGACATGATATATTTTTTGTAATTGGGACAATTACTGGAGTAGTACAGGAAAATGCTGCGTTAACTTGTTCTTCTAATTCAGTGTTACAAATTTCGTTACCTATAATTATAGAAAGTATTTTACTACTTCTTTTTAAAAAATTCATTTCTAGCAATTCTGAAAGTATTTTTGGCGTAATTATTGGTAAATTTTTTGGAAAAAATAATCCTTGTTGCTCTCCTAATCCAAGTCTTACAGCTTTTGAAAAATTAACTTCTTCTTTTATATTTTTTAAATTATATAGTCTCATTGCTTATCCTATTTGGCGAGTACCTAGAGTATCAAGTTTACAGATGTGTACAAACCCTTGATTAGTTTGTAAATAATGTTTATTAAGCCATTTCTCTACATTTTTTGCTGTGTCTAAATTATCAGAAATGACAAAAATAGTTGGTCCTGATCCTGATATTCCGCATCCTATTGCTCCTATTTTTTTAGTTTCTTTTCTAGTTTTTAAAAAGTTGGGTAATAATTTAAGTCGATATGGTTCAGCGATAACATCGTTCATAAGTTTCGAAGCTAAACTAGGTTGCTGTGTATATAAAGAATGAATAAAGCCAGCTAAGTATCTACTATGTTCAATACATACATCTTTACTGTATTTTATAGGTAACATTGTTCTTGCATCTGATGTTGCAATTTTTATTCCTGGCCAGGCAATAGTCCATAACCAGTTTTTAAACATTGGTAATTTTTGACATATTATATTATTATTATTAATTATTAATTGCAAACCACCTAAAAAGCATGGTGCGACATTATCATAATGTATGCTGCCAGATATTTGACCTTCTAATTCTCCCATAAGTAATAATAACTCAGTCGTTTTTATAGGATTATTAAAATATGCGTTCATAGCAGTAACAGAAGCAACAATAGAACAAGCACTAGATCCTAATCCTGATCCAATTGGCATATTTTTTTCTAAAATAATAGTAATCGGAAGATTTTTTTTAAGAATAGAGCAAAAATACGACCAACATTTCCATACTATATTATTATTAATACTGATTGGAAGTTGATGTGAAAATGTTCCTGTATTTATTAGATGAAAAGTTTTTGAAGGAGTAATTGTAATAATATCTCCTAAAAATGATCCATCTATTGGTGCAATAGCAGCACCTAGTACATCGAATCCAACTCCTACATTTCCAATGGACGCAGGAGAATAAAATTTTATCACTATTTAAACCCTTGTGTTTATAATTATATTCGTAATATATCTGAAAATACTCCAGAAGCAGTGACACTATTTCCTGCTCCGTATCCTCGTAACAACAATGGAATTGGTTGATAATATTTGCTATAAAAAGCTAATGCATTTTCTCCGTTTTTTATTGCATATAATGGATCTTTTTTGTCAATTTCATCTAATTTTACTTGGCATTGTCCTCCTTCTTTTATAATTCCTATAAATCTTAGAGTTTTTCCTATTTCTTTTGCTTTTTGTGTTCGTTCATAGAATACTTTATCTAATGTTTTAAGGTGAATCATGAAATTATCAGTATCTGATATACAATCAAAATTTTTAGGGAGTATAGGTTCAATATTGATATCATCTAACTCTAATTTTAATCCAATTTCTCTAGCTAATATTAGTAATTTTCTAGCTACATCTATTCCTGATAGATCATCTTTAGGATTTGGTTCAGTAAATCCTAATTCTTGTGCTTGTTTTATTGCTTCAGATAATAATACGTTATCTTCTAACTTTCCAAAAATAAATGATAATGAGCCTGATAAAATTCCTCTAAAGCGTATTATTTTATCTCCAGTATAAAGTAACTTTTTTAAGTTTTCTATTACAGGTAAACCTGCACCAACATTAGTTTCATAGAGAAATTTCTTATTAGAACGTAAAGCAGCTGATCTAATATCGTGATAATGTTTTAAGCTAGATGTGTTTGCTTTTTTATTAGATGTAACTATATTGAATCCGTTGATTAGAAATTTAGGATATTGATTTGCTATTTCTTGATCAGAAGTACAATCGACTATAACAGGATTAATTAGAGTATGTTTTTTAGATATATGTATTAAATCATTTATATGAAAAGATTTGTTTTCTTTTAAAAAATTTTTTTTCCAGTGATTTAAGTTGATTCCATTTTTATTTTTGAGAAATATTTTTGAATTGGCGATTCCATATACCCGAATGTCTATGTTTTTTAATTTTAGCCAATTTTGTTGAACATGTAATTGTTTTAATAAATTCTTTCCTACTCCTCCAATACCTATTAAAAAAATTTCTATAATTCGATTTTTGTTAAATAAGAAATGATGTATAATTTTAATTCCGGGTATAGTAAATTCATTTTTTATAACTATTGAAATTGAGTTTTCTGATGAACCCTGTGCAATGGCAAAGACGTCTATATTAGATGTACTTAGAGCAGAGAATATTTTTGCAAAAGCATGTGTTTGAATATTGATTTGAGATCCAATCACAGATATAACGGATAATTTTTCTATTATTTTTATGGGTTTTAATAATTTGTTCTTCAGTTCTAATTGAAACTCGTTTTCTAATATGTTGATAGCTTTTTTTGCATGATTTTGAGATATACAAAAATTAATATTGAATTCTGAAGAAGATTGTGTAATTAATATTATCCAGATTCCACTTAAAGATATAGCAGATAATGTTCTTGATGCTACTGTAATCATGTTATTCATTCCTGGTCCTGAGATATTAAACATGACTATGTTATTTAAATATGCAATCCCCTTTATAGGTGTTTGAATTTCGTCGGAATTTTCACAAATCATAGTTCCACTAGCGTTGGGATTTATAGTATTTTTTATTAAACACGGAATTTTAAATTGTTTAATAGGAATAATAGTTTTTGGATGTAATACTTGTGCTCCAAAATAAGAAAAATCCATAGCTTCTTTATATGAAAGAGATTTTAATAATTTAGCGTTTTCTACTGTTTTCGGATCGCATGTATATACTCCATCGACATCAGTCCAAATTTCACAAATTCTCCCTTCTAAGCATACAGATAAAATTGCTGCAGAATAGTCAGATCCATTACGTCCTAATACAACTATTTTTTTTTCGTTGTCACTAGCAATAAAACCAGCCATTAATATAATATGATTTTTAGGTATATTTATTAAATTAATTCTTTTTTTAGAAGTTACAATATCAACAGTAGCATCTAAACAATCCCCCTGTGCTAGAAGATTTTTTCTCGGATCAATAATAGTAACGTGATATGACATAGATTTTAAAATACCATCCATAATATTTATGGATAACAATTCTCCATAGCAAATTATTTTAGCACGAATATTATCAGGACATTGATTTAATAAGTGTATTCCACGAAAAGTAGATTTTAATTTTTCAAACTTTTTGTTGATAATTGTTAAAGTTGTTTCATAAGGAAAATTATGGTTTTTTTGTTGTATTTGTGAAATTAGATTTAAAAAAAATTTTTTGACTTTATTTATTTCAGGTAATACATCACATTTTTCAATTGTTTGTTCAATTATACTAATTAAGGTATTAGTTATTTTTTCGGGAGCAGAAAGTACAATAGCTACTTGTTCTTTTTCAAAACTTCTTTTAATAATATTAGCTACGGATAAAAATTTTGTAGCATTAGCTAGTGAAGTTCCACCAAATTTAAGTATTTTCATATTTTAAACATTCCTAAAGTAATATATAAGAAAAGCCCACACTTGAAAAAAGGGTAAGCTTTTGTACGAACATATAATTTAGTTTGTATTTAATTTAGATGCATTATTGCAAACAAATATGTTTTTAAAGTAGTAATTATGCATTTTAAATTTTTAAATGTACAAACTGAATTTAATATTAATTTTAATATCAAATATATTGAATTAAAATTTTTATTTATGACAAATTTATTACTTAATATATTATCATATCTGTAATGAAAATATTTTTATTTAATTAAATTTATAATATCAATTAAAATTAACATTTTAGCTATTACTAATAGCTTAATATAATTATCAATATTCCTTCATACTATGAGAATTATAATGTAATTAATAGAAAATTCAGGGTATTATTTTTTTATTAGAAAAACATGTTTTAAATTACTGTACTAGAGAAAGAGATTAGTATGAAGTATAACAATAGTAATAATTTAATAGTTTAATTGGGATTATTGTTTATTTTTTTAGCGGATTTACACAAAATTATTAATATTAGATATAAAATTTTTATAAGAATTACATTAATATTATTTTAAACATTAAATAAAAGTTTTAAAGATTTTGGAAAAATATTTATTAAAATATTGGCAATAGTAGTTAATATTATTAACTTAAGATTCATTTATGGAAAATTTTATAACGTTTAAAATTATTTTAACTAAAATTTTGAGTTATTTTTGTTTTATAAGATATATATAAATACTAAAAAGTAAATATTGATATAGGTTGTGTTATGTAGATTTTTTTATAAAATATTGTTTTATAGTGACTCTATAGCAGTTATTTCATTTAATTGAAACATTATTTTTATATTTAAAATATACATAATCTATGTTAGAATTTTTATAGAAAACTAATTTTATTGTTTATTAAATATTACGTGTATAAATGTGTTTATCGTAGTGTGTAAGTGAAACGGGGATTTCCCGTTCACTATAATATTTTTCAAGAAAATTTTACCCTAACATTTGTTTTTCTCGAATTTCTGATAATGTTTTGCAATCTATGCACAAGTTAGCAGTAGGTCTAGCTTCTAATCTGCGTATTCCAATTTCTACTCCACATGATTCACAATATCCAAAATCATTTTCTTCAACTTTTTTTAAAGTTTTTTCTATTTTATTGATTAGTTTTCTTTCTCTATCTCTGTGCCGTAATGCAAAACTAAATTCTTCTTCTTGTACGGCACGATCAATAGGATCTGGAAAATTTGTAGCTTTTTCTTGTATATACAGTGTTTTTTTAGATTTTCCGTTTTTTAATTGATTTGCCCAAGCAATAAGAATTTTTTTAAAGTGATTAATTTGTTTTGTATTCATGTATTTTTCACTTTTTTTATATTCATATGGTTGTACCCCTGCTATAAACAATATACTTAAAGAAGATCTCTTTTTATTTTTTTCTTTTTGCATGATATATGTCCTATAAATATATTATTTTTAAAATAAAGTATTTACTTTATAAAGTACAATAGAGTTTATACATTAAGCATATAGTTTAAATTTTCTATTTTTTAACAATTTTAGAATTTTTACCATAAAGTAATGTTATTTTAAAGAATTTTATTATTAGTTTTCTCGATAATATCAAAATATAAAATTATTGTAAATTTTATACTTTTTTAACAATATTGTTGTTTTTCTATAAAAACGTAGTGTTATACATTCTAATTCAAGTATAGTAACTAAATATATAAAAATTTTGAATATAAGATAAAATAGTATTTTTATATTTTATATATATAATTTAGAGTAATTTTTTATGAAAAATAGAGTTAATTATATAAAAATTGCATTAGGAATTGAATATCAAGGAAGTAATTATCATGGTTGGCAATGTCAAAAATTTGTATTGAATATTCAAGAACAAGTAGAAGTAGCATTATCAATAATAGCTAATCATACAGTAAAGATTTATTGTGCTGGAAGAACTGATACTGGTGTGCACAGTACTGAACAAGTTGCTCATTTTTATACTTGTTCAATAAGAAGTTATAAATCTTGGATTTTTGGAGTAAATCACTATTTACCTCGAGATATTTCTGTATTGTGGATAAAAGAAGTCCCAAAATTTTTTCATGCACGTTATAGTGCTTTATCACGAAGGTATCGTTATGTAATTTATAATTATAAGTATCGTTCGTCTGTTTTATTTAAAGGATTATATAGTTTTTATAAAAAGTTAGATGTTATTAAAATGAATCGTGCTGCTAGATATTTAATTGGAAAACATGATTTTACTTCTTTTCGATCTGTTAATTGTCAATCAGTAACTCCTGTTCGAAGAATTATATCTTTAAACATTTTCAAAATACATCGATTAGTAATTGTAGATATTACAGCGAGTTCTTTTTTACATCATATGGTTAGAAATATTGTTGGATGCTTGATTGATATAGGTATATCTAAATATAGTGAACATTGGATAAAGGAGTTATTATTATCTAAAGATAGAAGATTAGCGTCTCCAACTGCGAAGCCTGAAGGTTTATATTTAGTTAAAGTAACATATCCAAATATTTTTAATTTACCCAATTCTAAGATAGGTCCTTTCTTTATATATAAAAAAGAATAATATTAGTGTTTATAAAAATGTTGTGAATTATATAGTTTTTAAAATATAAAATATATTTGTATTAGTGCGCGTTTTAGTAGTTATTATCGTAATAATTTTATATCTTTGTGTGATATTATTTTCCAAAGTTTGTCAATTTTTTACTAATTTATATTGGTGTAAATGTTGTAGTAGTATTTTTTTATATAGTACAAAGGCTATTAGTAATGCATAGACTGAATATTAAATTCAATATGATTTTTGTAATAAAGTTAATTACTTTTTTTATTTTTTTAATAATATTATATGGATTTTTTTTATATTCTAAAATTAGTTTTTTTATAAATGAGAGAATGTGGCAATTTCCTATATCCATATATAGTCGAATAATTACTCTAGAACCTGGGAGTAATTATACTAAACGAGAAATAATTTCTATATTAAAAAGTATTCGGTACAGATATGTATCTGTTTTAAAAAATCCTGGAGAATTTATTATAAAAAAAAATAGTATAACGTTAATAAGACGATCTTTTCATTTTCCTGATGGAAAAGAGGGGAAAATTTATGCTAAATTATATTTTGATAACGATGTATTAACTAAAATAAAAAACTTGAATAATAACAACAATTTTGGGTTGTTAAAATTAGATCCTCAGTTAATTACTATGTTACCTTCTTCAAACGGAGAACAACGACTTTTTTTACCTAGAAAATATTATCCAAAAATGTTAATTGATATACTATTAACTACAGAAGATCGATATTTTTATAATCATGATGGTATTAATGTTCATTCTATTTTTCGAGCTTTTCTAGCTAATATTAACGCTGGTTACACTATTCAAGGAGGTAGTACTCTTACTCAGCAATTAGTAAAGAATTTATTTTTAACTAATACACGATCGCTATGGAGAAAAATAAACGAAATATATATGGCATTAATAATGGATTGGAAATATTCTAAGGATAGAATTTTAGAATTATATTTAAATGAGGTATATTTAGGACAAGATGGCAGTAAACAAATTCGAGGATTTCCATTAGCTAGTTTGTATTATTTTGGTTTGCCTATAAATGAACTAAGTCTTGATCAATATGCATTACTTGTTGGTATGATGAAGGGCGCTTCTTTATATAATCCCTGGAACCATCCTAAAATAACATTAAATCGGCGTAATGTTGTATTATATATGTTGTTAAAACAAAACATTATTAATGATGAATTATATCATTTTCTTATTAGAAAACCTCTAAAAGTTCAATCTCGTAGTAGTATTCTTTCATCTAAAACTGCATTTATACAAGTAGTTAAGAAGGAATTAAAAGAAAAATTAGGTAATACTATTAAACATTTTTCAGGTATAAAAATTTTTACTACGTTAGATTTAATATCTCAAATGTCTGCAGAAAATTCAGTAAAAAATGTTGTACCTTTATTAAAGAAAGAAAAAAATCTTAAAGATTTAGAAACAGCAATGATTGTAATTGATAAATTTAGTGGGGAAATTCAAAGTGTATTAGGTAGTTCTGATTCTGGAATTTTAGGGTATAATCGTGCCATTAAAGCTCGTCGTTCTATTGGTTCATTATCTAAACCTATAACGTATTTAGCTGCGCTATCAAAACCTGAAAAGTTTAATTTAAATACTTGGATTTCAGATGAACCTATTTCTATAAAATTAAAAAATGGAACTATTTGGAAACCTAAAAATGATAATTTTAAATTTACTAAAAAAGTGATGTTGATTGATGCGTTAACTTATTCTATTAATATTCCTACAGTAAATTTAAGTTTTAAAATAGGATTAGAACAATTAGTAAATACTTGGGTACAACTGGGGTTAAAACATGATCAAGTATTTGCAATTCCTTCTATGTCTTTAGGATCAATTAACTTAACTCCTATGGAGGTAGCTAAAGTATTTCAAGTGATAGCAAGTGGAGGAAATAAATCAAATTTGTCTGCTATTCGAGCGGTAATGACGAATAGAGGAGATATATTATATAATAGTTTACCTCAATCCGAAAAAGTAGCATCAATACAAGCAGCGTATTTAACGTTATATGCTATGCAATCGGTAGTTAAACATGGTACAGCCAAACAATTAGGATTGTTGTTTCAAGATACTCATTTAGCAGGAAAAACGGGAACAACAAATAACTTAGTTGATAGTTGGTTTGTAGGAATTGATGGAAAGCAGGTAGTAGTAGTTTGGGTTGGAAGAGATAATAATCAATCGACACAGTTTTATGGATCTTCTGGTGCAATGCGAATTTATCGAAATTATTTAAAATTTAATAAACCAACACCTTTAATTTTATTACTTCCTGATAGCATCAATATGCTTAATATTAATTTAGAAGGAGACATAATGTGTGATTTACATCCTAATAAAAAAATTTATCGTTATTTACCAATATGGAATAAAAATAAAAAAATTTTGTGTAAATAGTTAATTTTTTAAAGTGTTTACACGTATTAGTATTAATTTAAAAATTTTTAAATAATATTAAATATTGTAATCAGAATTTATATCTCATAATATTTTATAAATAATTTAGGCACATATTATTATTTAGAATTATTAAAAATTTTTCTGTATATTCGTAATTATTAAAAAATATTAATTTTAATTAAAATATCATTATTATAATGATTTGTTTTTTGATACATATTTTTAATATGTATAAATTTTAATATATATAATTTATACTGTTTATAGTTTCGAACTGTTATATAGAATTATATTTTTTAGTATATAGTATTGACATATGAAATAAATAATTTATTGAAATCGTATTTTCAATATTTTTTTAAAACATTAAAGATATTATTAAAAAATTTTTAGTTATATATTTATAAGACGTTTTCATAAACTTTATTTTTTAAAATAAAATATTAACATTTTATCTTAAGTTGAAATAATTTCATTATTTATCATATGAAACATTTACAAATAATTTTTAATAGATTTTATATAATATATAAGATTTTAACGTTTTATTTAAATATGAGTATGACTGGATATGATAATTAAATTTTTTAGTAAGTTGTTTGGTAATCGTAATAATCGGATATTAGAGAGAATTCAAACAATAATAAAAAAAATTAATAATTTAGAAAGCGAATTTTCAAAATTGTCTAATAAAGAACTTCAGGATAAAACTATTTTTTTTAAAAATTGTTTAAAAAATGGCTATAAATTAAATAGCTTATTGCCTGAAGCGTTTGCGACGGTAAGAGAAGCTAGCAAACGAGTATTTGGCATGCGGCATTTTGATGTTCAACTATTAGGTGGAATTGTTTTACATTATGGATGTGTTGCAGAAATGAAAACTGGTGAAGGAAAGACTTTAATGTCGACATTGCCTGCATATTTAAACGCTTTAGAAGGAAAAGGTGTTCATATTGTTACTATGAATGATTATCTTGCTGAAAGGGATGCGGAAAATAATAAAGTTTTATTTAATTTTCTCGGGTTAACTGTTGGTGTAAATATTTCAGGTGTATCTTCTGAATTAAAAAGAAAAGCCTATTTTTCTGATATAACATATGGTACTAATAATGAGTATGGATTTGATTATTTAAGAGATAATATGGTATATCATCGAAAAGATAGAGTGCAAAGAAATTTAAATTTTGCATTAATCGATGAGGTAGATTCAATTTTAATAGATGAAGCAAGAACGCCATTAGTCATTTCTGGATCTTTAGAAGATAGTTCTGAAATATATTTTAAAATTAATAAAATTGTATCTCAGTTGATACCACAAAAACAAGAAGATTCCTCTGAATTTTGTGGAATAGGTCATTTTTATATTGATGAAAAGCAACGTCAAGTTCATTTAACAGAAAGAGGTTTAACAAAAATTGAACAATGGTTAATGAAAAATAAATTAATAAAAAGTGAAAAATTGTTATACGTATCTAATAATATTGTGTTTATACATCATGTTATAGTAGCTTTACGTGCCCATACCTTGTTCTTTAGAAATGTTGATTATATTGTTAAGAACAATACGATAGTTATCGTAGATGAACATACTGGAAGAACTATGGATGGGAAAAGATGGTCTGATGGTTTGCATCAAGCGATAGAAGCTAAAGAAAACGTCAAGATAAGAAGTGAAAGTCAGACATTAGCATCGATTACTTTTCAGAATTATTTTAGATTGTATAATAAATTGTCTGGAATGACTGGTACTGCTGCTACAGAAGCTTCGGAATTGAGTTCTATTTATAATTTAAACACAGTTATTATACCCACTAATCGTCCTATGATACGGAATGATATGCCTGATGTGATATATATGACAGAATTAGAAAAATTAGATGCTATTATCAAAGATATTCAAGAATGCATGAAACGCAGTCAACCAGTTTTAGTTGGAACGGTTTCTATTGAAAAATCTGAGTTAATTTCTAATCGCTTAATTGAATTAGGTATTAAACACAACGTGTTAAATGCGAAATTTCATTCTAAAGAAGCTGATATTATTGCTCAAGCAGGAAAGTTGAATGCAGTTACAATTGCAACTAATATGGCTGGTCGAGGTACTGATATAGTATTAGGTGGAAGTTTAAAATTTAATTTAATTAATACACAAAATCGTAATGATAAAGAAATAAGAAATTTAAAGAAAAATTGGAAGATAGAACATGATCTTGTTTTACAGTCTGGTGGCTTGCATATTATAGGTACAGAAAGACATGAATCTAGAAGAATCGATAATCAATTAAGGGGTCGATCTGGTCGTCAAGGTGATGCAGGTTCATCTCGATTTTATTTATCTATGGAAGATTCTTTAATGCGAATTTTTTCTTCTGATAGAATCATTAAAGTTATGAAAGCGTTAGGAATGAAAAATGGTGAAGCTATTACTCATCCTTTTGTAACTAAAGCAATTTCTAATGCTCAAAAAAAAGTAGAAAATAGAAACTTTGACATTCGTAAGCAATTATTAGAATATGATGATGTTACTAATGAACAACGACGAATTATTTATTATCAAAGGAATTGTATAATCGATTCTGAAGATATTAGTAGTGTCATTAGAAGAATTTTTTATGATGTGTTTGTTGATGTTGTTAATAAATATATTAAAAAGAATTCATTGAAAGAGACATGGAAAATATCTGAATTAGAAGTATGTTTACTTAATGATTTTGATTTATCTTGTTCAATTATTAAGTGGTTAGAATCTAGTCGTAAATTATGTATAGAAGATTTAATTAAAAAGATATTAAAATGTTCTGATGTACATTATGAAAATAAGAAGAAAATTTTTGGATTAGATAATATACAACAATTAGAAAAGTCCATTACAATTGAAATATTGGATACGTTTTGGAAGGAACATTTATTTTCTATGGACTATTTGCGTCAAGGTATTCATTTAAGAGGATATGCACAAAAACATCCACAACAAGAATATAAAAAAGAATCTTTTTTAATGTTTACATCTATGTTGGAATTGTTAAAATATGAGATTGTTTCTACTTTGTGCAAAATTAATTTATATACTAAAACTGTTGAAATATAGATGTATTTTTTAAAATTATTTATGTTTTTTTAATGGTATATTTGTAAAATAGTTTTTATTTAATATATATGTAATCGTTTGCATTAATATGTCTAGTTTTTTCAATTTTATGAAATATTTTTTAAATTAAGTTATTAGATAATTTTAAATAATATTTGTTCAATTTTTGAATGTTTTTTTTTATAGTACTTATTTTTTTTGTATTGTTTATAATATCGTCTGCAATTAAAAGACGTTCTAAACGAGTTGCTTGAGAAGAAATAATTGATTTAACTTGTATTATGTTAATGTTATCACGTTGTATGGTTCTTGCTATTTGTGTTTTTACAGGTACATCTACTAATAAGATTCTATTAGCATATTTACATAAGTTCGTTTCGATTAATAATGGTACTACCCATAAGCACCATGGGTCCTCAATGATTTTTAATTGTTTTTTCATTATTTCAATGATAATAGGGTGTAATAGATTTTCTAACCATATTTTTTTTGCTTTATTAGAGAATATGTCAGTTTTTAGACGTTTTCTATCAATTAATTGATGCGTATTCAAAATTTTTATTCCAAATTTTTCTAAAATTTTATGTATGATATTTTGATCATGTTTTAAAATATTTCTTGTGATTGTATCAGCGTCAATTACTTTTATACCAATACTTTTAAATAAATTAGATATAGTAGTTTTTCCGCTACCAATCCCTCCAATAAGAGCTACAATGTAAGTCATAAATTTTAAATTCTAAAAGAATATATATTTAACTAAAAATTTTGAAAACATATTTTATTATGTATTAAAAAAGTTTATTGTAAACTAGTTTTTATTAAAATAGGAAATGTTTTCATTTGAAAATAGAGATCATTAATTTATGCGTATTGAAGAAGATGTTAAATTGGGATTTAAAGACGTTCTTATACGTCCAAAACGTTCTATATTAAAAAGTAGATTACAAGTTGATCTTACTCGAAATTTTGTTTTTAAAAACTCAGGAAAATCGTGGACAGGTATCCCGTTAATTGCATCTAATATGGATACTATAGGAACATTTCGTATGTTACAAGTATTAGCGTCTTTTCATATATTAACTGCAGTACATAAATATTATTCTTATGTACAGTGGAGAAATTTTATTTATAGTGTTTCTGATACTATGTTAAAGTATGTCATTGTTTCTACTGGTATGTCAGAAAGCGATTTTATAAAATTAAAAAAAATTTTTTCTTTGTCATCTAAGCTTCAATATATTTGTATAGATGTTGCTAATGGTTATACTGAACAATTTGTTTCTTTTTTAAAGAAAGTCAGAGAATATTTTCCAGATAAAATTATTTGTGCAGGAAATGTAGTTACAGGTGAAATGGTTGAAGAATTAATTTTATCTGGTGCTGATATAGTTAAAGTAGGTATTGGTTCTGGATCTGTGTGTACTACACGAATAAAAACTGCGATTGGATATCCTCAGTTATCTGCTGTAATTGAATGTTCAGATGCTGCTCATGGATTAGGTGGACAAATTATAAGTGATGGTGGTTGTATTGTATCAGGAGATATAGCAAAAGCATTTGGAGGAGGATCAGATTTTGTTATGTTAGGTGGAATGTTAGCAGGTCATGATGAGTGTGAAGGATTAATTTGTGAAGAAAATAAAAAAAAATATATGATTTTTTATGGTATGAGTTCTAAATCTGCAATGGATCGTTATATTGGAGGTGTAGCTGGATATAAAGCTGTAGAAGGAAAATCAGTAAAATTATTGTTTCGCGGGACAGTTGATAAAACTATACGAGATATTTTAGGAGGATTACGTTCGACATGCACTTATGTAGGAGCTTCGAGTTTAAAAGAATTAACAAAACGTACAACGTTTATAAAAGTTTCTGAGCAAGAGAATAAAATATTTAATAAAGAAGAGATATGAAATATATTTTAAAATATATAGAAGCAAATTAGATAAATTTTATATGTACACAACAGCATTTCAACGTATTTTACTGCTATAAATAATTAATTAATATCAATTGTTCATTCAATTCATTACATTTTCAAAACTATATTTCATGAGGTTTAATTTGTTTATATTTAATGTAAATCCATAAGATGTATAAATAATTGTCATATTATGATTAATATTAATTTCTTTTTTGGTAGTTATTTTATGATTTTTCAATGCTTATTAGACATATAATATTATTTTAAACAATTATGTTTATATAGTAAGTTTGTATTTATCTTATGTTTTTGAATATGTTAAATATATTTAATTTTGATCTTTTATTTAATTTTTAAAAAATTTTAATTTTGTTAACTCTTTTAAAATTAATTTTAACAATTATATTATTTATATTGTGTATTGTTAAAATATTATTGTTTTTATTGTTATGCTTTACAATTTTAAGAACAAATATTCTAATATTTTGTTTTAATCATAATAGTAGTAAATAAGTTAACAAGTAGACTATTGATGTAACTTGTGAGGAGCTTTTTATATGATAAAATCGTTATATAATGATATTGATCCAATTGAAACAGATGATTGGATACAAGGAATTGAATCAATTATTCGTGAAGAAGGTATTGAACGAGCGAATTTCATCGTTCATTCTGTTATTACAAGATTAGAAAAAGAAAATGTAAAAATTTTAAAAAATGAGATAATTAGTGATTACATTAATACTATATCTGTTTTGGAAGAGCCAACATATCCAGGAAATTTATCTTTAGAATACAAAATATATTCTGTAATAAGATGGAATGCAATAATGATTGTTCTTCGTGCATCTAAAAAACAATTAGATTTAGGTGGTCATTTGTCTTCTTTTCAATCAGCAGCAGCAATCTATGAAGTATGTTTTAATCACTTTTTTCGCGCACATAATAAAAATGATAGTGGGGATTTAGTATATTTTCAAGGACATATTTCTCCAGGAATTTATGCTCGTGCATTTGTTGAAGGAAGAATAAATGAAAAACAATTAGATAATTTCAGACAAGAAGTAAATGGAAATGGTCTTCCTTCTTATCCACATCCAAAATGTATGCCTAATTTTTGGCAATTTCCTACAGTATCTATGGGGCTCGGTCCATTATGTGCTATTTATCAAGCAAAGTTTTTAAAATATTTACATAACAGAGGTTTAAAAAATACTACTAATCAAAAGGTATATGCTTTTTTAGGAGATGGAGAAATGGATGAGCCAGAATCTAAAGGAGCTATTTCTATTGCTTGTCGCGAAAAATTAGATAATTTAGTATTTGTTGTAAATTGCAATTTGCAAAGATTAGATGGCCCGGTTGTAGGAAATGGGAAAATTATTAATGAATTAGAAAGTACTTTTAAAGGTGCCGGTTGGGAAGTAATTAAAGTGATTTGGGGAAGTGAATGGGATGTATTATTGAAAAGGGATACGTCAGGAAAATTAGTACAATTAATGAATGAAACTTTAGATGGTGATTATCAGACATTTAAATCTAAAAATGGTGCTTATGTAAGGAAATATTTTTTTGGAAGATATAAAGAGACAATGAATTTGGTAAAGGATATGACAGACGAACAAATTTGGAATTTAAATAGAGGAGGACATGATTTTAAAAAGATTTATGCTGCTTTTTCTAAAGCTAATACTATTTTAGGAAAACCAGTAATAATATTAATGCATACAATAAAAGGCTATGGACTTGGTAGTATTGCAGAAGGCAAAAATATTGCTCATCAACTTAAAAAGATGGATATGAAAGATATTTATTATATTCGTGATAATTTTTGTATTTCAGTAGAAGACCAAGATCTTAGTTCTTTACCTTATATTACTTTTAATACTAATAGTGAAGAATATAAATATTTACATGATCGTAGAAAACAATTAGGAGGATATATTCCTTATCGTTTCTCTAAATTTACCGAAAATCTTAAATTACCAAAACTGAGTGATTTTGAATCGTTATTAAACGAGCAAAAGAAAAAAATTTCTACTACTATAGCTTTTGTACGAATTTTAAATATTATTTTGAAAAATATTTTTATTAAAGAAAGAATAGTTCCTATTATTGCAGATGAAGCAAGAACATTTGGAATGGAAGGACTATTTCGTCAGATAGGAATTTATAATATTCATGGTCAACGATATGTTCCTCAGGATCAAGAACAACTTGCATATTATAGGGAAGATAAAAAAGGTCAAATTTTACAAGAAGGAATTAGTGAATTAGGTGCTTTTTCTTCTTGGTTAGCAGCAGCAACTTCGTATAGTACTAATAATTTTCCTATGATTCCATTCTATATTTATTATTCAATATTTGGTTTTCAAAGAATAGGAGATATATGTTGGGCAGCTGGTGATCAACAAGCTAGGGGTTTTTTAATAGGAGGTACATCAGGTAGAACAACGTTAAATGGAGAAGGTTTACAGCATGGAGATGGTCATAGTCATATCCAAGCGCTAACTATACCAAATTGTGTATCATATAATCCTGCGTATTCATATGAACTTGCAGTTATTATTCAAGATGGATTAAATAGAATGTATGGAGATGCACAGGAAAATATTTATTATTATATTACTACATTAAACGAAAATTATTCAATGCCTGCTATGCCCATAGGTTCAGAAGAAGGAATTCGAAGAGGAATATATAAATTAAAAAGTGTAGGAAATACTAAAATTAAAGTGCAATTATTGGGTTCAGGATCTATTTTACAATGTGTATGTAAAGCTTCCGAAATATTACTAAATCAATATAACATTAGTTCAGATATTTATAGTGTAACATCTTTTACAGAATTAGCTAGGAATGGACAAGATTGTGAACGATGGAATTTATTACATCCAACTACTAAAAATAAAAAAATTCCTTATATTTCAAAGATAATACACGACTTACCAACTATTGCTGTCACGGATTATATGAAACTTTTTGCTGAACAAGTTAGAGCTTATATACCTGGGATTAGTTATTACGTATTAGGTACAGATGGTTTCGGACGGTCTGATAGTAGAAAAAATTTACGTCAGTATTTTGAAATTGATGAGTATTATATAGTACTTGCTTCTTTAGTAGAATTGTCTAAAATTAATAATTTTGATAAAAATAATATTATTGATGCAATTAGCCAATTTAATATTGATATAAGCAAAGTAAATCCAAGATTAGCATAGGAGATATAATGGATATTAAAGTTTCAGTTCCTGATATCGGTATAGATGGAGTAGAAGTTATTGAAATATTAATTAAAATAGGAGATATCGTAAATAAAGATGACACTTTAATTATTGTTGAAGGGGAAAAAGCATCAATAGAAATTCCATCAAAAGATTCTGGAGTGGTGAAGTCCATTCTAGTTAAAATAGGACAAACGGTAAAAACTGGTTCTTTAATTGTTATACTTACAGCAATTAAAAATAACAATCAATCAAGTCAAACTAAGTTAGTTTGTATAGATAATATAAATTCTAATGTAAAAGTGGATAATTATAACAATTTTTTATTTAGTAAAAGTAGTAGTAATAATAAAGTTTTAATACATGCAACTCCTACTATTCGAAGATTAGCGAGAAAATTAAATATTAATTTAGAAAAAATAACAGGTAGTGGTAGGAAAGGTCGAATTATAAAAGAAGATATCATATCATGTACCGAGAAAATGTTAAATAATGTACAAGATCATACGGATAGAAGTATCGTGAAAGATTTTTTTAATAATGATTCTAATGTTTCAAAGGAAATACAAGAGTTGTATTTAACAAAGATACAACAAGCTTCTGGAAAAAACTTATCTAAAAGTTGGTCTATTATTCCGCATGTAACACAATTTGAAGATTCAGATATTACAGATTTAGAAAAATTTCGAAAAGAATATAATATTGGATTAAATGAGAATAGTTCTAATGTAAGATTAACTGTACTTATTTTTGTTATAAAAGTAGTAGCAAAATCGTTAAGAGTTTTTCCTAAATTTAATAGTGTTTTATATTCTAATACTAAGCATAAGTTAATATTAAATAAAAGTATTAATATAGGTATTGCAGTAAACACTAAAAATGGTTTATTGGTACCTATCATTAATGATGTTGATAAAAAAGATTTATCAACTCTGTCTATTGAATTAAGTTTATTATCTAAAAAAGCTAAATCAGGACATTTAAGTGTAAAAAATACGATTAGTAGTGGTTTTACTATTTCTAATTTAGGTGGAATTGGTGGTACAGGATTTACACCTATTATAAATAGTCCAGAAGTAGCTATTCTTGGTATGTCTAAGGCTGTGATAAAACCTCAATGGAATGGGAAAGAATTTATACCTCGTTTAATATTGCCATTATCATTATCTTATGATCATCGTGCTATTGATGGAGTAGAAGCTGTACAATTTATTACTTCTATCAGTAAGTTATTATCAGATGTTAGATTATTAATGATTTAAATTATTTAATTTAATTTTTGTAAAGATAATATCTTAAATCTTTGATTCTATATTAAGTATTTTTTAAAAATATTAATTTTTGAGTAAATTTAAAATAGGTGAAAACATGTCATACACAGAAATACAAACTCAAGTAGTGGTTATTGGATCTGGACCTTCAGGATATTCTGCAGCATTTCGGTGTTCGGATTTAGGATTAAATACTATTTTAGTAGAAAAATATAATAATTTAGGTGGAGTGTGTCTAAATGTTGGTTGTATTCCATCTAAATCTTTATTACATATAGCAAAAGTTATAAAAGACGCAAGAAATCTGTCTAACATAGGTGTAAAATTTTTAGAACCTATAATAGATGTAAAAAAAATCTGTCAATGGAAGGAAAAAATTATTAGTGATTTAAATCGTGGTATAAGGAATATGGCAGATAAAAGAAATGTGAAAATTATTTTTGGGACTGCTAGATTTTTAAATAAACATAGTATTTGCATTGAAGGAGAACAAGAAAATTTTATTGTTTCTTTTGAAAATATTATCCTAGCATTAGGATCTTCTTCTAGAAAACTGTCTTATGTTCCATCTAATGATATTAGAATATGGGATTCTACTTCTGCTTTATCTATTCCTAGCATACCAAAGAACTTATTAATAATTGGTTCTGGTATAATTGGTTTGGAAATGGCTACTGTATATAGTTCTTTAGGATCTCAAGTAGATATTATAGATAATTCTAAAAATTTATTATCACATTTAGATAGAGATATCGTTAATGTATTTTGTAAAGCTATAAATAACGATTTTAATATTTTTTTAAATTCTGAAATTAGCAAAATTGAATCTAATGAAAGAGGGCTATTAGTTTCAAAAAATGTTAATCATAGTGTTAAAAAAGTTAAGTTATATGATGCTATTTTGGTTTCAGTAGGAAGAGTTCCTAATTTAAGTGTTTTAGAGATTGAGAAAGTAGGATTGAAAGTAAATAGTAATGGATTTCTTATAGTAAATAATAAATTACAAACTAATATACCTAATATATACGCTGTTGGTGATATTGTAGGACAACCAATGTTAGCCCATAAGGGAATGCATCAGGGACGTTTAGTAGCTGAAATTATTGCTGGTAAGAACCATTATTTTAATCCTTATGTAATTCCATGCATATTATATACTGATCCAGAAATTGCTTGGGTAGGCATTACAGAGCAGGAGGCTATTAAGAATAATTTAAATTATGAAAGCGCAGTTTTTTCTTGGAATTCTTTAGGAAAGGCAGTTGCTTCTAATCATTCTAATGGAATGACTAAATTAATTTTTGATATAAAAACCAATAAAGTTATAGGCGGTTCTATAGTTGGTAGTAATGCTGGTGAATTGTTAGGAGAAATTGGGTTAGCAATTGAAATGGGATGTGATGCAGAAGATATTGCATTAACTATACATGCACACCCCACTTTACACGAATCTATAAATTTATCGGCACAAATTTTTCAAGGCACAGTTACTGATGTGATAAATATAAAGAAAAATTAATATTAATTTTTTATCGTATATTGTATATTTATTTTTTGTTTTTTTTAAAATGAATTATATATTTCACTGTGTATAAGATTTTCAAGAGTGAAAGTAATGGTAATAGTAATATTTAACAAATTTTAAAAAATAGTAAAATTTTTAAAATTTATATAAGTTATATAAATTGTCTAGTAAAATTTGAATAATTTTTGAACATTGTTGTGATGCTAAGTTAATACATTTCTCAAAATTTCTCAAAGCAAAATTATCTGAATGATCTGATATAGATTTGACAATTAAAAAAGGTTTTTTAAATTGGTAGCATACTTGAGCAATTGCTGTTGATTCCATGTCTACGGCAATTGCTGCTGGAAAATTTCTTTTTAAGGTATTACGAAATCTTTTTTGGTTAATAAATGAATCTCCACTTATTATAAGATTTTTTTTATAATTTATTTTAGAACTTACCATACATTTTTCAGTTAATGTGACCATGTAGTCATTTGTACAAAACAATTTAGGAAAATTTTGCATTTGTCCTAAGCTATAACCGAAAGCAGTTAAATTAACATCATGATAGCATGTACTACTAGGTAACACTATATCTCCGGGTTTTAGTTCTTTATCTAAACTCCCTGCTGCTCCAATATTAATAATTACATTTGGTTTATATAATTGTATTAACATAGTACATGTTATGCTAGCTGAAACTTTTCCAACTCCTGATTTTATTAATACAATTTTTATGTTATTTAATGTTCCTATGTGAAATTTTGTATTAAAAATCGTTATAGTTTGGTAAGTTTGTATCTTTTTTTTTAAAAACTTAATTTCTTGATCTAGAGCACCAATAATTCCAATTACAATATTGTTTTTCACTTTTTTTTTATTATAAAATTTGGAGATAATCGTTGTATTAAACACTAAATGAAGTTCCACAACTGCAAGTAGTTTTTGCTTTAGGATTAAATATAATAAATTTTGAACCATTTAAATCTTCTTGATAATCTATTTTTCCACCAATTAAGTATTGAAAGCTAATAGGATCAACAATAATAGATACGCCTAATTTAGTAATTATTATATCATCATTATTTGTTTTTTTATCAAATTTAAAATTATATTGAAAACCACTACATCCACCTCCAGTAATATATATTCTTAATTTAAGATCAGACACGTTTTTTTTTTAGTGATAAAATAAATTTGTTTTATAGCTTTTTCAGAAATCGACAACGATGGTTCGATGTTGTGTATCATATAATTATACGTCCAATTTGCAGTTAATATATTTGTTATTTTTTAATATGTTAGTATTCAGTATTTTTATAAATAGACCTTAATTTTTTACGATACATATAAATATTTTCAGTGTATACTTATAAAATATAAGATTTTTTATTTATTGAATGTTTTTAAATATTTTAAATTTTTATTTAAAATAGTATTAACAGCCTTTATTTGGATTTTCTTCTTAAAAAAGTTGGAATATCTAAATAGTTAATGTTTTCTTCTTGTAATAGTGTGTTATTATTGATATTTTTTTTATTTTCTGCGTCGATATTTATTTTTTTATTTAAATTTTTATAATATTTTTGTTCAAAAGTTTTTGATGTATTATTAAAGTATGAATTTTTTGAAACGTGTAAATCTATAGATCTTTTTTCTATTTCAATGCCTGTAGCTACTACTGTAACACGAAGAGTGTCATTCATATCTGTATCTAATGATGTCCCGATCACTACGGTAGCATTATCTGAAGCAAAAGAACGAATAATGTTTCCTACAGTTTCAAATTCGTCAAGTTTCATATTAAATCCAGATGTAATATTTACTAGTACTCCCTGTGCTCCAGACAAATTAATATCTTCTAGTAAAGGACTGGAAATAGCAATTTCTGCTGCTTCTTTAGCTCTATTTTCTTCACAAGAAACTCCAGTTCCCATCATAGCATATCCCATTTCAGACATTACAGTACGTATATCTGCAAAATCTACGTTTATTAAACCAGGTTTGGTAATTAATTCTGCTATTCCCTGCACTGCTCCTTTTAATATGTTATTTGCTGAACTAAAGGCATCTAATAACGAAATACCTTTATTTAAGACTTTTAATAGTTTGTCATTAGGAATAATAATAAGAGAATCAACGTATTTTGATAGTTCTGTAATACCTTGATTTGCATAAATCATTCTTTTTTTACCTTCAAAATTAAATGGTTTAGTTACTACAGCTACTGTTAAAATCCCCAGTTCTTTTGTAATTTCTGCAATAACTGGTGCTGCACCTGTTCCTGTTCCTCCTCCCATTCCAGATGCTATAAAAACCATATCTGAACCTTCTAATACTGATTTTAAATGTTCTCTATCTTCTTCAGCTGCATTTCGCCCTACTTTAGGATTAGCTCCAGCTCCTAAACCTTTTGTAATATGATTACCAATTTGTATAGTTTTTCCAACTTCAATTTTTCTTAATGCTTGTGTGTCTGTATTAATAGCTATAAATTCTACACCTTCAATTCGTTCTCTAACCATATGTTCAACTGCATTACCTCCACCACCTCCTACACCAATTACTCTAATTATTGCGTCGTTATTTTTTTCTACAGGTTCAAACATAATTTGATATCCATTATTTTTTTATTAATGATTATAATTCTTTTTTTATCCAGTTATTAATATATTGTAAACATCTTTGAAAAATATTTTGAGATTTATGAGTTTTTTTATAATTTTGAGAGAATTCGTGTCCATAAAGTAATAAACCTACTGCTGTAGAATAGTTAGCTGCTTCGATGTTATTTACTAAACTATTAATTTTGTTTGGTATGCCAATTCTTATAGGGATTTTAAATATCTTTTTTGCATTTTTTTTAAGTAAGTGTATTTTTGAAGCCCCTCCAGTAAATACAATTCCAGCCCTAAATTTGTAATGGTTTTGTGATTTTTTTAAATGTTCTTGTATATTTGATATTTTTTTATTTATTAGATTTAGTAATTCCGTATATCTTGGTTCAATGACTTGTATTAATTCAGTTTGTTTAAAGGTTTTAATAGATTTGTTATTAACATTAGGTATTTCTATTTGTTTATAGTTTTTTTCTTCGGAACATATTTCAGCATGCCCATATTGAATTTTTATTGTTTCAGCTTGTACGAAAGGAATATTAAATGCGTAAGATATGTCATTGGTTACAGTATTTCCAGCATATGGAATAACACAACTATGTTGTAGAGTTCCGTTAGTATACATAGTAATATCTATTGTTCCACTTCCAATATCTGCTATACAAACCCCCATTTGACATTCATCTTGTGTTAGTACTGCTTTACTAGAAGCTAGTCCTGAAAAAATAATACGATTTACTTTTAAATGACATGCTTCTACTGCTTTTATAACGTTTTTTTCTGTTTCAGAATGACATGTTATTAAGTGTACTTTCGATTTTATTCGAGTTCCAGATAATCCAATTGGATTTTTAATACCAACACGTTTGTCAATAGTGTATTCTTGTGGAATAATGTGTAAAATATGATGTTCATTTTGTATTCGAACACATTTTGCTGTGTGTATTACATTGTTTATATCCTCTTTTGTTACTTCATTTTCAGATATAGGTACGATTCCTATTTCATTTTGACAGTTTATATATTTATTTGATATTGATAAATATACAGAAGATATTTTACAATCTGCCATGTTTTCAGCTTGATGTATTGATTGTTTTATACATTTTATAACAGATTTTAAATCATTAATTATACCTTTATCAATTCCGATAGAAGGACAAACACCTATTCCTATAACATTTACTATACTATCTATTGAAATTTCTCCTACTAATGTAATCACTTTAGTAGTTCCAATTTCTAATCCAACTATTAAGTTTCTTTTGCTTTCTTTAATCATAGATTTTAGCCTGCATCTATTATTTCCATCCTATTGCTATTCCTGATTCATACCTAAGATCAATATATTTTATTTGTTTTTTTTTCATAGTTTCTTCATATTTCAAAAGTTTCCAAATATTTACCAACCTTTTTAAACGCATGATGTTATTAATATTTCCTATGATTATTTTAGTATTATTTTCAATAAGAAGTTTCCATGAATTATGAGATGTTACTACAATTGATTTTAAAACGATATTATTTTTTTTTAGTATTTTTTTTACTATATGGTAGTTATTTAAAATTTGTATTTGACTGTCCTTCGGTCCATAAAAATATAAAAAATTTTTGGCATTTATTTTTTTGTGAACATTATATATTGTCCCTGTTTCATCTAATATATATTTATTATTCCAATATGCTATAGGGATAGTATTTTTCATATTAATAAATAATTTGTCAGGCCATATTTTTTTAACTAGAACAGTTTTTACAAAAGGAAGTGTTTTTAGCTTTTCTTGTATGAAAATTTCATATTTTGAAAAAAAACTATTTGGTTTTTTAAAAGATAAAATAAACGTTTCAATTTCTTGTTTATTAAAAAAGCCTAATTGTCCTGTAATTACTAAATTAGATAATTTTTTTTTAGAAAATTGTTTTGACATGTGTATAAGTATGATGCTATTGATTATCATCAATATGATTACAAAAAATATTATTATATATTGTAATAGTATTGACGTGTATGTTTGATTTTTTCTATATTTCATTTTATATTTTTTCTATTTATCTAATTAGCTAATTTTAGTATTTTAAGTACTAGTGATTCAATAGACATTCCAAATTGTTTAGCAGCTATAGGCATTAAACTATGTTCAGTCATTCCTGGGCACGTATTCATTTCTAATAACCAAAAATTTTTAAAATTATCCATAATTACATCTATCCTACCCCATCCCGAACATCCAAGGACTGTCCAGGCTTGTTTTACTATTTTTTGTAGTTTTGCTTCTTGTTTTTTATCTAACCCGCTAGGACAAAAATATTCTGTATTTTTAGATAAATACTTTGATTTATAATTATAAAAAATGTTATTTGGACATATTCGAATAGATGGAAGAATGTCATTTTCTAGTATTCCAACAGAATATTCTAGTCCATATATAAATTTTTCAATAATTATATTATTGTCATATTTGAATGCTATTATGCAAGCATCGTATAAATAATTATATGAATGCACTACAGTTATTCCAATACTAGATCCTTCGGTATTAGGTTTTACAATTAATGGTAATCCTAGCGAGTAAACATCATGTTTAAGTTCATTTTTTATTTTAGTTTTAAATTGTTTAATATCAATACAATAGTAAGGAATAATTGGTAAATTTATGCTTTTCCATAATAATTTTGTTTTAATTTTATTAATTGCAATTGCTGATGATAAAATTTTACTTCCTGTGTAGGCTATATTTAGATGTGTTAATATTGCTTGTATAGTACCATTTTCACCATCTTTTCCATGAAGAGCAATAAATGCTGTTTTGAATCCTTGTTTAGGTAGTTGAATAATAGGAAAATATTTTGTATCTATGAGATGTGCATTTATACCTGATTTTAATAAACACGTTAATATTGTATTTCCAGATAATAAAGATATATCTCTTTCGTTAGAATTTCCACCCGATAATACTGCTATTTTTTTAGTCATAGAAATTATTTTTTTTTAGTTTTTTAAGATTTTTAATAATATACTGATTTACTGTAAAATTTATATCTCCAGCACCTTGTACTAGAAGTAAATCGTTTCCTGATAATTTATGCAATAATATAGAAAACATTCTTGTATAATGCGATATCAGTGTTACTGATATTTTTTGATATTGAATCAGTTTTTTATATAAAGAAATACTATCTGATCCTAAAATTTTTTTTTCGTGAGCAGAATATTCTTTTAAAATTATTAATTCATCTACTTTTAGTAGGGTTTCTATAAATTGTTCAAATAAATAATGTGTTCTAGTATATCGATGAGGTTGAAAAATCATTATTAATTTTTTATTTGGCCATCCAGATTTAGCAGTACTAATACTAGCAGAAATTTCACTAGGATGATGTCCATAATCTTTAATAATGGTAATTGTATTACTTTTGTGTGATAGATTATTAATTGAAAATTTTCCACACAATTCAAATCTTCGTTCAATTCCTTGAAAATTTCTTAATGATTTAAGAATGTTATCATCACTGATGTTTTCTTTAGTTGCAATAGCTATTGCTGCTGTTGCATTAAGAGCATTATGTTTTCCAGGCATATTTAAAACTATTTTTAATATGGGTTTATTTCTTCTGATTATAATAAAATAGCTAGAATATTTCAGTTGTTTATATTTGTCTATTCGTATATCTGAATTTGAGCTAAATCCGTAAGTAATAACATTACAACGTATTAATGGAAGAATACTTTTAATATTGTTATCATCTATACATACAATTGCTGTTCCATAAAAAGGAAGATTTTGAATAAATTTAATAAAAGTTGATTTAAGATTTTCAAATTTTTTATTATAATTTTCTAAATGATCATTATTAATATTAGTAATTACGATTACAACTGGTTTTAAATATAAGAGTGAAGCATCACTTTCATCTGCTTCTATAATATAGTAAGGACTTGTTCCTAATTTAATATTATTATTTATTTCTTTTATATATCCTCCATTAATTATTGTAGGATTAAATTTGCTTTTTAAGAATATACTAAAAATCATTGCTGTAGTAGTAGTTTTTCCATGTGTTCCTGAAATTGCTATTCCATATTTATGTTTGATTATTTCTGCAAGCATTTTCCCTCTTGGTATTATAGGAATATTTAAACTTTTAGCTTGTATAATTTCAGGGTTGTTTTTTGAAATTGCACTTGATACAATTATAACATCTGTATTAAGAACATTTTTTTTAGAATGATTGAGAAATACTTTAATCCCTAAATTAGTTAATTTTTTTGTAATATGAGTAGATAATATATCAGAACCACTTATTTCATAACCGTTATAAAATAATATTTCAGCTATACCACTCATACTAATTCCACCAATTCCTATAAAATGAACGTTTTTTATGGTATTTTTTTTAGTAATAAGAAAATTGAAATTGCTTCTTTTATTGTTTTTCATAATAGTGTTGTATAACATTTTTTGAATTAGTTTTTTAGTATAAATTTTACATTTTTAATGTTTTTTAACTGTATTTTCAATGATATTAGTAATATTTTCTATAGAATTAGTTTTATTTTTTAAATATATTTTTTTGGACATAGAAATGATTTTTTTTCGGTCTATTTGTTGTAAAATATCAGTTATTTTACTAACATTAAGATGGTGTTGTTCTATTATTATTGCGCCCCCTTTCAATTTTAATGGATAAGCATTCCAGTATTGATGTTTATCTTTGTGTGGAAAAGGAATGAATATAGCTGGTATCCCAATATGTTCAATTTCGCTAACAGTTATAGCACCTGAACGACATATAATGATGTCTGCCCAACTATATGCTTTTTCAATATTTTTAATAAAATCAGTGATTTTATATGGACGAGTATTAAATTTTTTATAGATATTTAGTGTTTCAAGTTTGTTATTTTTTCCTACTTGATGCCAAAGTTTAATTTTGTTTTTAAGAATATGAATTACTTTAGGAAATATAGAATTTAATATTTTTGATCCCTGACTACCACCTAATACTAATACTCTAAGTGGTCCTATTCTATCTTTTAAACGAAAAACAGGATTGGGGAAATTAATTATGCTTTTTCTTAATGGATTTCCCACTGTTTTTGCATATAATATTGTTTTCGAGAATGCTTGCATAGTTGTAGTTGAAAATTTAGATAATATTTTATTTGATGATCCTACAACTCTATTTTGTTCATGAATTAATAATGGAATATTATAGAATAGAGATATTAACCCTCCCGGCAAGGAAATGTATCCCCCCATTCCTAATATTACATCTGGATTGATTTTTTTTATAATTAATTTAGCTTGATAACAAGCACGTAGCATTTGAAAAAAAAACTTTATTAAACCAAAAAAGTTTTTTTTTTATTGCATGTATGTGAATATATTTGATAGAAATTTTAGTATTAGGAATTATAATAGATTCCATACGATCAGGTGTTCCTAGCCAAAATACTCTCCACCCTCTTGCTATTAACGTGTTAGCAATAATTAATCCAGGGAAAATATGTCCACAAGTACCACCAGCCATAATTATTATTGTTTTCTTATTCATTGTAAGTTTTAATAAAATTTGTTTTTCATTCGAGTTTCGAAATCTATACGTAGTAGTATAGCAATAGAGATAGACACAATGATTAAACTAGATCCACCATAACTAATTAATGGTAAAGTTAATCCTTTAGCTGGTACTATACCAATAGTAGTGCCTACGTTAATTAAAGTTTGTGAAATAAATCCTATACCAATTGAAAAAGCAAAATATCCAGAAAAAAAATCGTTATTTTTTAGAGCGTTTTTTCCAATATTCAATGCTCGAAATGCAATAAAAAATATCATAAACAGTATTATACAAACTCCAAAATATCCTAATTCTTCACCAATAATTGAAAAAATAAAATCAGTATGTGCTTCAGGTAAATATTCTAGTTTTTGAATAGAATGTCCTAAACCTACTCCAAAAATATTTCCTCTGCCTAATGCCATAAGAGATTGTGTTAATTGGTAACCTTTTCCAAATGGATCATTCCAGGGATTCCAAAAAGATAATATTCGTTCAATACGATATGGAGTAATTGTTATTAATATAGTTATTGCTATTATACCTATTAATACAATAGGCATAAATTTCCAAATTTTTGCTTCGGTAATAAAAAGTAAAGATAACACGGTTATAAAATATATAGCAACTGTTCCTAAATCTGGTTCTAATAATAATAATATTGACATTATGCATATTATTCCTATAGGTTTGCAAAATCCCCAGAAACTACTGACAATTTCGTAGTATTTCCGTGATAAATAACTAGATAAGTAACAAAATGTAGTTAGTTTTGATATTTCAGCTGGCTGTATATTTATATAACTTATTTGAATCCATCTCAAAGATCCATTAATAGGATTACTTATTATTAGGACTAGTAATAACATAATAATAGAAATTAAGATAAGCTTTTCGCTATATATTTTCCAAAATGATATTGGTATTTGTAAAGTGATATTTACTAAAAATAACATTAATATTAAATATAAAAGTTCTCTTTTTGTAAAAAAAAACAAATCTCCATATATATGTTTAGCAGTTGGCATAGAAGAAGAAGTTACCATAATTAATCCAGTTAATAGTAAAATTATAGTACACCATACTAATTGAACATCATACATTTGATTTGTATAAAGTGTTTCGGCATTATTAGAAATTTTTTTAATTTTTTTGAATAAAAAATTTTTAATTTTCATTTATGCAACTCTTTTATTAACTTTATAAAAGTATTTCCACGTTCTTCAAAGTTAGAAAATTGGTCTAAACTGCTACAAGCAGGAGAAAATAACACTGTATCCCCCGGTTTTATTATTTTTTTTATGAAATTTATAACATTTTCAAGTGTATGTAAACATATTGATTTATTTGGATATAATTGAAAAAGTAAATTTTGACTTTTTCCATAGCAGTAAATTTTTATTTTTTTGTTTTTTAAATAAGGTTTTAATGAAATGAAGTTTTCTGATTTTCCATCCCCCCCTAATATTAATCTTATTATTCCTTTTACATTAGGCAAAACGTTTTTAATAGCTGCTTGTGTACTTCCTACATTCGTGGATTTAGAATCATTAATCCATTTTATATTGTTAATTGTACATATTAATTGAAATCTATGAGGTAATCCAAGAAAATTTTTTAGGGCATTCAAACTGGTTTTAATATTTATTTTTAAACCATGAGAAACGGATAATGCAGATAATGCATTTATATAATTGTGTTGGCCTGATATTAACAATTGTTTAGTATTTAATAATTGTTTTGATCTATAACATAACCACGTATTGTCTAATATGTTTTTTAAGTGATATTCTCCTTTATTAATCCCGAATGTAATATGATTTTTTTTTTAACATATGCATTGTATGATAGTTTGTCATCGATATTTAAAACAGACAATTTTGCTTTTTCAAAAATTTTTAATTTATTTTTAGCATATTCCATTATACCTAAGGGATATCTATTGATATGATTAGCACTAACATTAAGTATAACTGAAATTTCTGATTTTAAACTAAAAGTTGTTTCTAATTGAAAACTCGATAATTCTAATATATATATTTCTGCAGAATAATTAAGTATATCTAATACGGGAATTCCAATATTTCCTCCTACACAAGTATTTATTCCAGCTAATTTTAATATACTATTAACCATCATTGTAACTGTACTTTTTCCATTGGAGCCTGTGATAGCAATTATTGGAATATGAGTTTCTCTAACGAATAATTCAATATCTCCGATAATTTCAATACTTCTTCTACGTGCATATGTTAGTGCAGGATGTGATAATGGTATTCCAGGACTTGTAACAATTAAATCAGATTCTTGAATCCATGAATAATTAATTGAACCTATGTGATAAATGATATTTTTAAATTTTAGTACGTTTTTAACATTTTTTAGGTTATTATTAAAATCCATTATTTTGGGATAAATTTTCTGAGAAATAAAAAATTTTAAGCAAGAAATTCCTGTTATTCCCATTCCAAGTATTAGTATTTTTTTTTTTGAGTAATTACGCATGTTAGTTAACCTTAAATATAGACACCAATCCAAATAATGTAAATATTATAGAAATTATCCAGAACCGTATTATTAGTTTTGGTTCAGGATAACCCTTCAGTTCATAGTGATGATGAATCGGTGCCATTTTAAAAATTCTTTTTTTTGAAAATTTAAAATATGATACTTGAACTATTACAGATAAAGTTTCAATCACAAATATCCCACTCATTATAAAAAATATTACTTCTTGATGTAATAATATTGAAATTGTTCCTATAGCACCCCCTAAAGAAAGAGACCCGCTATCTCCCATAAATATTTGTGCAGGATATGCATTAAACCAGAGAAATCCTAATCCTGATCCTATGATAGCTGTGCAAAAAACAGCTAGTTCGTTAATTTTATGTATGTAAATAATGTTAAAATATTTAGAATAATGCATATTTCCAGAGATAAATGATAGTAAACATAATCCTAAAGTTACACATAAAACGGGGAAAATTGCTA
Source organism: Buchnera aphidicola (Schlechtendalia peitan) (assembly GCA_039830055.1). GTDB lineage: Bacteria > Pseudomonadota > Gammaproteobacteria > Enterobacterales > Enterobacteriaceae > Buchnera_B > Buchnera_B aphidicola_BB. Next base: position 237,482 of record CP140043.1, read on the forward strand.
ATCCGTCTAGTCCGTCTGTTAGATTTACAGCGTTGCTTGAACCTAGTAATGTAAAATATAGTAGAAATATATACAGTATACCAATATTTATTATAGTATTTTCCTGTATTGGAAGTATTATCTGAAGAATAGAATCATTTTCAGTATTATAATACATTAAGATAATTAAAAAAGAAGATATTAAAGACAAAAAAAAACTTCCATATAGATGATAAGCCTTGTGACGTTCTTAAACAAATTTTTTTACAATCATCTATCATGCCTATTATTCCGAATCCTACTAAAATCATGAGTGTATACCAAATGTATATGTTAGATAAATCTGACCATAGTAAAATAGATGTAATAATAGAAAGTAATATTATTAATCCACCCATAGTGGGTGTATTTTTTTTTTGATAATGTCGTTTTGGACCATTTTTTCTAATAGTTTGATGAATTTTATGTTTTTTTAAATAATTGATAATATGTGGCCCAACTATGATAGATAACACTAGTGATGTTAATAGGCTCATAATAGAGCGATAAGTTAAAAGAGATAATTTATTAAAATTTATACAATAAAAATACTTAATAGTAAGTAAGATCATGATTATAATCCTGAATTATTTTTTTTACTAATTTTTCTAGTCCTGCACTTCTAGACCCTTTTATTAAAACTGTTAATATTTTATACATAGACATTTTTTTTATTAAATTATTTATCAACATATTGTAGGAATCGTAGTGCTCTCCCTTGTTACTATTTTTACTTATATTTATACTAAGTTTTCCAATACTCATAACTTCATTTATTTTTGATGTGTATATAAAGTTTCCAATCATATCATGATATAGATGATTATTGTTTCCTAATTCAGACATATCGCCAGAAACGAAAATTTTATGACCTGGCATATTTTCTAAGACTTTAATTGCTGCAATCATTGATGCTATATTAGCATTGTAAGTATCGTTTATAATAGTATGGTTTGCATTTAATTTAATGATTTCTAGCCTTCCAGGAATTGTTGAAACTGTAGATAGTCCTAATTGAATTAACTTGAACGGAATTTTTAATACCATTGCTATTGATATTGCAGCGAGAGCATTATAAACATTATGAAATCCTAGTAAAGGTATATTTATAGTTTTTGTTCCATATGAAGAATGTAATATAAAAGAAGAACCTTTGTCATGCAGAATAATATTACTAGCAAATAATTGGCTTTTTTTTTATTGAAAACCAAAGTATGTTATTATTTTTTACACTTTTTTTCCATCGTGACCAATGGTGGCTATCTGCGTTAAATATAGCTGTTCCAGTTTTAGATAGTCCAGAAAGAATTTCTTGTTTAGCTTTAGAAACGCCTAATAATGATTTAAATCCATCTAAATGTGAATGACAAATATTATTAATTAAAACAATATTAGGATTCGCTAATTTTGTAGAATATAAGATTTCTTTGGGATGGTTAGCTCCTATTTCAATAATTACATATTTATGTAATGTATCTATATTTAGTAGTGTTAGTGGTACTCCAATATTATTATTGAAATTTTTGAACGTTGATAAAGTTTTTCCGTAATTTTTCAGTATAGCATTAGTCATTTCTTTTACAGATGTTTTTCCAGATGATCCAGTTAATGCAATAACATTAGCATTACTTTTTTTTCTATTCCATAATGCAATATTTCCTAATGCTATGGTAGTATTTTTCACAATTATTTGTGGTATATTTTCATTCATTTCATGTTGCAATAATATTGCAGAAGCTCCTTTTTCAACTGATTCTCTAACGAAGTTATGTGCATCAAATCGTTTTCCAACTAAAGCAATGAATAAACATCCTGGGATAATTTTTTTTGAATTAGTGCTAATATCACTAAACACTAGATTATCTATATTTAACTTAGTTTTATTTATAATAATACCATGTACAATTGAACATAGTTTTTTAAGAGATATTGCAATCATATCTGTTTTCCAATAAGTTTTTTAATAATTTTTTGATCAGAAAAATAGTATTTTTTATCTTTTATAATTTGATATCGTTCATGTCCTTTTCCTAGTATGATAATACAATCATGGGGTTTTGCGTGTTTTATAGCAAAATTAATTGCTTGTTCTCGGTTTTCTATAATGTAAATATTTTTTTTATATTTACATCCTTTTATAATATCTTCAATAATACTAATTGAATTTTCGTTTCGAGGATTATCATTAGTCAAAATAATTTTATCAGCTAATTGTTCTGCAATTTTCCCCATAAGAGATCTCTTTGATTTATCTCTATCTCCACCACATCCGAATATACACCATATTTTATGATGATATAGTGTGCGAACAGTTTGTAGTACATTTTTGAAAGCATCTACGTTGTGTGCATAGTCAACGATTACTGATGGTTTATTTAGAATTTTAAAAGTTTGCATTCTTCCGAAAATAGGATTTATGTATTTGCATATTTGTATTAGAAAAGAAAGTGGATGACCTAATATTAATAACGTAGATATAGATAAAAGTAGATTAGTGACGTTGAATAATCCAATTAATTTACTTTTAAGTATTCCACTTCCCCAACTGGAATTGAAATAAATATATGTATGATATGTTTTATTGATGATATGATACGCGTATATCCATTTTTTAAATGATGAATAATTGAAATTTGGATGTATACTAATGACAACAATATCATGTTTAGATAATTTTTTTATCCAGATTTTTCCAAAAGAATCATCAGCATTAATTATGAATGTTTTTATGTTATATGTAGATAAAAATCGCCATTTTGTATCTACATAATTGTCTATAGTTTTATGATAATCTAAGTGATCTGATGTTACGTTAGTCAGTATTGCAATAGAGAATTTTAAATTTAATATTCTATTTTGTGCTATTCCGTGTGAAGAGATTTCCATAGCTACTATTTTTATATTTTTAGTCAGCATTTTTAAAAAGAAATTATATATTTTTATAGGAGATTCAGTTGTATTTTCAGATGGTTCTAAATCATTGTATGTTCCGTTTCCTAGTGTCCCCATAATTCCTATTTTTTGATTTAATAAATTATTCCATTGAGCAATAATATGAGCGACAGAGCTCTTTCCATTAGTTCCAGTAATTCCAATGAGAGTGAGTTTGTTTTCTATATTGTAGTATCTATTTAATATTTTAAATAAATTTTGGGATAATTTTGAAAAACATATTATAGGAATGCTATGGATTGTTTGTGTTATCTGACCGTGATACTTTTGTTTTGTTTCACAGAGAATAGCTATTGCTCCATTTTTAATAGCTTGTTCAATAAAGATATCTCCATGTTTTTTAGCACCTTGTAATGCGCAAAATAAATTACCTGGCTTAACTTTTCGACTATCTAATGTTATTCCTGTTATTTGATGTGAAGTTATCATATTTATCCAAGGTTGCAATAAATATTTTAAATCGTTTTTCATTATTTACTTAAAATTTTATGTTTTTTATATATTGATAAATTATCTGGTTTAATATTAACTATCTTTAATGCAAATCTCATAATTGAACTAAATACTGGTGCAGAAATTATTCCTCCATAATATTTTCCTGATTTTGGATCGTTAATCATGACAATTAAGGAAAATTGTGGATTACTAACTGGAGCTACCCCTACTGCATAAGAAACATACCTATTAATATATTTTCCATGTGAATTAATTTTTTTAGCAGTTCCTGTTTTTACTGCAACTTTATATCCTTTAATTGCTGCTTTTATTCCTATTCCACCAGGCTGGGTTACTGATTCAAGCATGTTTAATACAGTTTTTACTAAGGATTTTGGAAAGACTTGTATGCTATTAGCTATTTTTGTATTTTTGATGATAGATAATGGTGTAGATAATCCATATCTCCCAATAATAGTATAGACGTTAGATAATTGTAGTGGGGTGACCATGAGCCCGTAACCGAAAGAAAATGTTGCTTTGTCTAAATTAGACCAGTGTTTTCTTGTTGGATATATCCCTTTTCTTTCTCCTATCAATCCTAAATTAGTAGGTTTTCCTAAACCAAATTTAGAATAAATATCAGTTAATTCAGACGCTGGCATTGATAGTGCTAATTTAGATACGCCTGTATTACTTGATTTTTTTAAAATATCAGTTATGGATAATTGTTTGTGATATGATACGTCGCGTATTATATGTTTATTTATCATAAATGGAGTAGTATCTATGATAGATTTTGGAGTTATGATTTTTTTTTGTAAAGCTTTCATAATTACCATCGGTTTTACAGTAGAACCGGGTTCAAACATATCAGTAACAGCTTTGTTTCGTATTAACTCCATAGATATATGTTTTAAATTATTTGGATTATATGTCGGACTATTGACCATAGCTAGAATTTCTCCAGTTTTAACATTTGTTAAGATAGCTGTTCCAGATTTAGCTTTGTTAAAATTAACAGCATGACTTAATTCATGATAAATAATTGCTTGTAATCTCATGTCTATGCTCAAATTAATATTACGTGGTAATTGTTTTTTAATTAATGTTGTGTGTTCAACAATATTACCAAATTTATCTGTTCTAATTTTTCTTTTTCCTGGAGTTCCTGAAAGTATTTTATTAAAACTTTTTTCTAGTCCTTCAATTCCTACTCCATCTATATTAGTTATACCAATTAACTGTGAAATTAGCTTTCCAAATGGATAATATCTTTGAAAGTCTTCACTGATATATACTCCAGGTACATGTAATTTCTTTATGTATTCTCCTATTTCTGGACTAACTTTTCGTGCTAAGTATGCAAAGTGACTATTTTTAGCATGGTTAAGTTTGAATATAATTTTTTTTAAAGGAACTGATAGTGTTTGTGATAGTGCGTTTAATTTTATTAAATCTATTGCTATTTTTTTTTTGAAAAAAAAAAGTTTTGGATCAATACAAATGTTATTTACTGGTATGCTTACAGCTAATAAATATCCTGATCTATCTTGAATTGTTCCTCTTGAATTTGGTTCGATTTGTATTCTAGACGATCGAGAATTACTTGCCTTTATTAATTGTTTAGTTTTAAATAGTTGTAACATAGTTATTTTTAATACAATTATACTAATAGAAAATATAATTATACAAAATAAAATAATGAATCGATTATTACAATTGTATTGTTTTTTTTTAAAGTTATTAAATCGTGTGTCATTAATAATATATTTCATATGTATAAAAACTTCCTATTGTTTCAATCATTATTGTAGAATAATGTTCTCTTTTAATGGATCAGAGTATGTCATATCCAGTTTTTTTATAGCATATTGTTCGATTTTATTATGAGACATTAATACGTTTCTTTCCAATATCAAGTTATTCCATCTTATTTTCATTTTTTTTTCTAATATGTTTAGTTGTTCTTCTTGTGAAATTAGTAAACGTGTTTTATGAACTATAGTAATTACTGAAATTGCGGAAACAGTGATCATTAATAGTAAAATTAATAATTTTTTATAATAATTTTTAAAATCATTAAAAATAATTTTTTGTAGATTATAAACGTTATTCTTCATAAATATATCTCATTTCAGCAGTTCTTAAAATTGCACTACGAGCTCGTGGATTATTTTGAACTTCAAATTTTGTTGGAATAATCTTTCCCATATTTTTTAACATGATTATTTTTAAAGTTTTTAATTGTTTTTCATTAATAGCTAATCCGGTTGGAACAAATGGTAATTTACTATTTTGAGTTATGAATTTTTTTACTATTCTATCTTCTAGAGAATGAAAACTAATAATTGATAAACGTCCCTTAAATTTTAAAAGTTTTAATACATATTGAAAAACTTTTTCAAGTTCATCAAGTTCTTGATTAATATATATTCTAATAGCTTGGAAGGTTCTCGTAGCAGGATGCTTTTTATTATATGGAACAATGGTTTTTATAAGATTGACTAATTCACTAGTTTGTGTAATTGGTTTAATTTTATTTTGTTGAACAATTTTTTTAGCTATTTTTTTTGCAAAACGTTCTTCTCCAAATTTATATAAAACTTTTGAAATTGATTTTGCATTAGATTTTATTAGCCAATTGCATGCTGTAATTCCTAATTTTGGATTCATACGCATATCAAGTGGCCCATTTGATAAAAAAGAAAATCCTCGATTAGGATCATTAATTTGCATAGAAGATATTCCTAAATCAAATAGTATTCCATCAATATTTTGTTGAAAGTTTTTTGTTTGAAAGTATTTTAAAATATCAGAAAAATTGCCTTTAATAATTTTAAATCTACGATCTTGTATTTTTTTACCAATTTTAATAGCAAGTGGATCCTTATCAATAGCATACAATTTTCCTTTTTCGCTCAAATGTTTCAAAATTTCTTTTGAATGACCTCCAAATCCAAAAGTGCAGTCAATATATATACCGTTTTTTTTAATATTCAAAGATTGGATTATTTCTTTTTTTAAAACAGGAATGTGAGTTAAATTTATATTGTTCACAATTTTTATCTTTAGATATATAATATAATTAGTTTTTAAAATAGTATAATTATCTGGTTTTCAATGTATTGTCGAAACGTTTATTATAATATTATAAATATTTAAATGTTGTTTAAGTTAAAATTTTTAATTTCTAGGAATGCTTATAATTCCAGAGCGAGAAATTTCAATTATTTCGAATATATCTCGTATAACTGCTAAATACGAGTCTAATTTGTTACTAGTTCCTGATAATTGTATTATACAATTTAAAGATGTTACACTTACTATTATTCCTTGAAAAATATCTGTAATTTGTTTAAGTTCTTTTCGTGTATCATTTGTTGTGCTTTTAACTTTAATTAATATAATCTCTCGTTCTAAATGATTTTCATGTTCTATTTCGGTGACTCGTAATACGTCTATAAGTTTATGTAATTGTTTTTCAATTTGTTCAATTACTTTTGTATCTCCTATAGTTTGTATTGTAATTTTTGATATAGATAGGTCTTCTGTTGGAGCTACTGTTATACTTTCTATATTATATCCTCTTTGCGAGAATAGCCCAACTACTCTTGATAAAGCCCCAGACTCGTTTTCTAGTAAAACAGATATAATTCTTTTCATAAGATATTTTTTCCATTTTTTCTTAGCAGCATATTATTCATCCCCCCGTTTCGAATTTGCATAGGATATACATGCTCAGAAGCATCAATAGCTATATCAACAAATACTAAATTTCCATTATTGAGTTTTTCTAATGCTAATTTTAATTTTTGTTCTAAATTTTCTGGAGAACTAATAGATATTCCTGTATGACCATATGATTCAGCTAATTTTACAAAGTTTGGTAGTGATTTCATATAAGAATGAGAATGTCGACCTGAATAGATTATGTCTTGCCATTGTTTTACCATTCCTAAAGATTTGTTATTTAAATTTAATATTAATATTGATAATTCATATTGCATCGCTGTAGACAACTCTTGGATATTCATTTGAATACTTCCATCCCCAGTAATACAAATAACAGTTTCTTTAGGGAATGCTAGTTTAACACCTAGTGCTGCTGGTAGGCCGAATCCCATAGTACCTAATCCACCTGAATTTATCCATCTTCTAGGTTTTTTAAAAGAATAGTATAGTGCTGCAAACATTTGATGTTGTCCTACATCTGATGTCACATAAGCATTTCCTTTAGTTAATTTCCAGATAGTTTTAATTACACTTTGTGGTTTAATTTCTTTACTATTTTGACTAAAGTCTAAACTATTTTTATTTTTCCAACTGTGAATTTTTATCCACCATTTTTTTAAACAATAGAATTCTTTTACAAACATATTATTATTTATACATTGTAACATTTGTTGTAAAACATGTTTTGCATTTCCTACGATTGGAACATGCGCAGTAATGGTTTTGGATATAGATGTAGGATCAATATCAATATGTATAATTGTAGCATTAGGACAATATTTATTGACGTTGTTAGTAGTTCTATCATCGAATCTTGCGCCAATAGCTAAAATTACATCTGCATTATGCATAGCCATATTAGCTTCATAAGTACCATGCATACCCAACATTTGAAGATTTTGCGGATGATTTCCTGGAAAAGCACCTAAAGCCATTAACGATGTAGTAACTGGAATATTAAGTTTTTCTGCAAATATTCTTAATTCTTTATAGCAGTTTGAACTAATTACTCCTCCTCCAGCATAAATTACAGGTTGTTTTGCTAATTTTAAAGTATCGATAGCTTTTTGTATTTGCTTATAGTGTCCCTTAATTGTTGGATTATAAGATCTTATACTGACTTCAGTAGGCCATATATATGATTTTTTGTCATATGCATTTAAGATATCTTTTGGAAGATCAATAACAATTGGTCCTGGACGGCCACTGGAAGCTAACCAAAATGCTTTTTTGAAAATAATAGGAATATCTTCTGTCTTTTTTACTAAAAAGCTATGTTTTACTATTGGACGTGAAATTCCAATCATATCACATTCTTGAAAAGCGTCATATCCTATTAAAGACGATGCTACTTGTCCTGATATTACTACAAGTGGAATAGAGTCCATATATGCTGTAGCAATTCCTGTAATAGCATTAGTAGCTCCAGGACCAGAAGTAACCAAAACTACTCCGATCTTTCCGGTAGCTCTTGCATATCCATCAGCCATGTGAGTAGCTCCCTGTTCATGTCTAACTAAAATATGTTTAATTTTTTTAGTTGATTTTAAAGAATCATATATATCTAATACAGCCCCCCCAGGATATCCGAAAATATATTGAATACCCTGGTCAATCAGTGATTGAATAACCATTTCAGATCCTGACAACATTTCCATTTTTTCTCCATTGTTTATTTTAATGTTTGTTATAGAAATATTCCTATTGATACATATATATTATTGTTTTTAATTAAACTTATAGTTTATGATAAAATGTTTATTTTTAAATGTAAATCAATATATTGTAGTTTAAATTTTTAAAAGATATTAGGTTTACTACTGTTTTTGTAGATAGTTTAATTTTATTAACGTTTTAAATGTTTTATATTAATTTTTATTATCTATAAAAAATATTTTTAGAATTTTTTTGTAGAAAAAGTTGAAATTGAGGTGAAATCCACGTAACAAATTTAGATTTTTCTTGTTTAATTAAACACACTGCTAATTTTTCTTTGATAGCTAGTTTTTTAGCTTGATTAAAACCTAATATCATTAATCCTGTATCCCATGCATCTGATTCTAGAGCTGATTTTGAAATTACACTTGCTGATACTAAATTGTTTCTGATAGGATATCCTGTATTAGGATTAATTAAGTGTATAATTTTGTGTGTTTTAAGATAATAATAATTTCTATAAGTACCTGATGTGCTAATAGCATTATTATATAATTGTATTATTACATGTACTTTTATTTCTGTATCTGTGGGTTTTTGAATAGCTATTATTTTAGGTTTAGTATGATTATTTGGAACATGAGTTATAACTGCTCCCCCGACTGAAATAGAATAGTCTTTAATTCCTTTACTTTTTAATAATTCTCCTAAATGATCTGCAATAAATCCTTCTCCAAGTGTAGATAAGTCTATGACTACGTTGGGAAATTTTTTTTTTAAATAATATTTGTTGTTCTTTTGAATAACATTTATATATTTTATGTTGGTTGATGACAGTGCATGTTTAATTGTTGTAGATGTAGGAATATTATTTGGAGGTTTTTTAGGACCAAATCCCCATATATTGACCAAATTTCCTACAGTAATGTCTAATGCATTAGATGTTTTTTTACTAATGGATAACGCTATTAATATAATTTTTGCTAAATTTTTGCTAATAATTTTTGGTTTAGTATTTTTACAACGATTAAATTTTGAAATGCTAGAATTTTTTTCCCAAAAAGATAATTCTTGATTATCGTCATCTAATTGTTTGTTAATATTTTTAATTAGTATATTTTTATTTATATTCGTATTTAAAAATTTTATTCTCCATATTGTGCCCATTGTGTTTCCAGATAGATACACTGTTTGGTCTATTTTTTTTTTGTTGATGTTTATATACGGAATTAAAATTAAAAAAAAAAATTTTGAAATAATATTTTCACTGTTCCCCTACATATTTTAGAATAAGTTTTATAACGTATACACGTTATTTATGTATATTTAATACTGTCTAAAATTTTAAAAAATATATATTTGTAAATATAAGTTATATTACGGTTTATTTAAATAATATTTTGTTATAATAATTATTAATAGACAATAGATTGTATAACATTGATATAAAAATAATTTTCTATCGTTATATAGATAGTAGTGTTTTAATAGAATATATTTGAATATATTTATATTACATTTGTTATTTTTGAAGTAAACGATATATTATAAATTCACGTTTATTTTTTATATTTTTATTAAGTTTTTAATTTTTACTTATATAAGTAATATGTTTGTTAGATGAACGTTAAATAATATAATAATTATGTTTTGATTTTATAATAATTAATTTTAATTTTAAAGTGAGAACGAATAAAAATTATGATATCAATATTTCGAATAATTTCTATGTGTTTTATTTTATTCCTAAATTTAGGTTTGTCATGGAATAACCCGGTATTGATAAGTGATACTGTATATTCAGAATCTATTAATACTAGTTTAGCATCAATGCTAGAGCGAGTAATACCTGCTGTAGTGAGCATAAATGTTGAAGGTAGTACTATTATTAAACAAACGTATATTCCTAATCAATTTCAACCATTTTTTGGAAATATATTACCATTTTGTAAAGAAGATTCTTTTTTTCAAGAATCACCTCTATGTCAAAAAATGTACGATAATGGTTCTCGTCAGGAAAAATTTCGTGCATTAGGGTCAGGAGTAATTATAAATTCTAAGAAAGGATATGTAGTTACTAATAGTCATGTAATCAGTAATGCAAATAAGATACAAGTACAATTAAGCAATGGAAGTCGACATAATGCTAAAGTAGTTGGAAAAGATTCACGTTTTGACATTGCTTTACTTCAGATAGAAGAAGGCCAAAATTTAAAAGAAATAAAAGTTGCTGATTCGAATTTATTAAGAGTAGGAGATACTGTTATTGCTATTGGTAATCCCTATGGATTAGGAGAAACTGTTACTTCTGGAATTGTTTCTGCTTTGCATCGAAGTGGATTAAATATTGAAAATTACGAAAATTTTATTCAGACTGATGCAGCAATTAATCGTGGTAATTCAGGAGGTGCATTAGTTAACTTACAAGGGGAATTAATTGGAATTAATACCGCAATTTTAGCACCAGAAGGCGGAAATATAGGAATAGGTTTTGCAATCCCAGCTAATATAGTGAAAAGTTTAACTAATCAGATGATTTCTCATGGACATGTTTATCGAAACGAATTAGGCATTATAGGCGCAGAGTTAAATTCCGATTTAGCTCAAGTTATGAAATTTAGTGTACATAGGGGAGCTTTTGTAAGTCAGGTACGTTTAAAATCTTCAGCTTATATTGCAGGAATCAAACCTGGAGATATAATTGTTTCTTTAAATAAAAAACCTATTTTTAGTTTTTTAGCATTGCGTGCTGAAATAGCTTCTTTACCAGTTCATACTAAAATGGAATTAGGTTTATTGAGAAATGGACATTTTCAATCTTTAATCGTGGAATTACAACCACGCATAAAAAATAAAGTTGATTCTGCTAATTTATGTTTAGGAATAGAAGGTGCTGAATTAAGTGATTTTTACTTAAATGGACAAAAGAAAGGAATTTATGTTGAATATGTTAAAAAAAATACAGCAGCTTCTCACATTGGATTTAGAAAAGACGATGTTATCATTGATATTAATAGACATCCTATACATTCTTTAAACGATTTTCGAAAATTACTACGTACTAAACCAATAGTATTAGTTTTTCACGTTAAGCGTGGAAATGAAACCATATATTTATTAATGCAAGATTAATAAATTTCCCTACCTAGAAAATAACTACGATATTTTATTTTCAGGTAGGAGTTTTTTAAAAAAATTTTTATATACTTTTATGACAGAAATAGAATGTAATATTGTGATTATACATATTAGTCAGAATGTCTTAAAAGTTGATTAATTTCGACTTTTTTTAAAGTATTTTCATCGACGTTTTTTACAATAATTGCACAATATAAATTGTAGTCTTTATTTTTAGATGGCAAACTTCCTGGAACTACTACAGATCCCTTGGGAATTCTTCCATAAGAAATTTTTTTATGTTGTCTATCATAAATCTTAGTGCTTTGTCCAATGTATACGCCCATTGAAATAACTGAACCAGATTCAATAATTACTCCTTCAACGATTTCAGATCTAGCTCCGATAAAACAATTATCTTCAATTATTGTTGGATTATTTTGTAGCGGTTCTAATACGCCTCCTATTCCTACTCCACCAGATAAATGCACGTTTTTTCCTATTTGAGCACAAGATCCAACTGTTGCCCATGTATCTATCATAGTTCCTTCATCAATGTATGCACCTATATTTATGAAAGAAGGCATTAAAACCGTGTTTTTTCCAACAAAGGATCCATATCTTATAGATGCTGGTGGTATTACTCTTATCTCATCTTTAGAAAAGTGTTGTGCTTGATATTTTGAGTATTTTAGTTGTATTTTGTCATAGTATCGCATTTCATTATTTTTCAAAATATTATTTTTTTGTGTACGGAAATATAGCAAAATAGCTTTTTTAATCCATTGATGAGTATACCAACAATCGTTTATTTTTTCTGAAACTCGAAGTATTCCTTGATCTAACATAGCTATAACTTGATTAATAGCGTTAGAAATAGTAGTATCAACATTTTTAAAATCGATACAATTTTGATTATTAAATGTATTTTCAATGATTTTTTTTAAATTTTTCATGTATAGATAAAGTTCTTTTTCAAAAAAGTTATTGATTATAAATTTTTAGTAAATATTTTTATAGTACAATATTTATCGTTTTATTAACAATTATTTAATATTCTAGGTATTCTTTCTTCTTTTTGTAGTGTTAGTATTTCACATCCTCTTTCATTGACTAAAATAGTATGTTCGTATTGAGCAGATAAACTATTATCTTTTGTTTGTATAGTCCATCCATCATTCATACATTTTACTTCACAGGTTCCTGAATTTACGATTGGTTCTACTGTAAATGTCATCCCTGGTTTTAATATTATTGATTTACTATCATAGTAATCATGATGTAGTATTTGAGGTTCTTCATGAAATTGTGTTCCAATTCCATGACCACAATATTCTCTTACTATAGAAAAGTTATGTTTTTCTACGTGTTTTCGTATGACTTTTCCAAGCACGTTAATGCACACTCCAGGCTTAATATGATGTAGTGACAAATATAAACTTTTTCTTGTTGTTTGGCATAACAATTTTCCTAATGGTGTAGGTTGTCCTACAAAAAACATTTTGGATGCGTCTCCATAGTATTCATTTTTAATAATAGCAATATCGATATTAACAATATCTCCATTTTTTAATAACATGTCATAGTTAGGAATACCATGACACACAATATTATTTACAGAAATACACGTAGATTTTGGAAAACCATTATATCCTAGACATGCTGGTTTAGCCTTTTGTATTTTGGTTATATAATCATGACAGATAGAGTCTAGTTCTCCTGTAGAAATGTTTGGTTTAATATGTTCCCCAATCATTTCTAAAACTTCTGCTACAAGTTTTCCTGCTATTCGCATTTTTTTAATTGCATGTTCATTTTTAATAGAAATAGTAGTCATGACGTTCTTATATATGTATTGTTGTTTGAAAATGTAATTTTAAAAATTTTTTAATAAATTTTATATATTTTAGTAATGAAATTTTTTAGTACAAATATGCTTATTTTCTAATAAAAATTATTGTTAAATTAAAAAGTATTTTATAATGTTTTTTTGAATATGTTATTTTATATATTTAACTACATTATAACATTTTTGAATAGTTTTAAAATTTTTAGATGCGTTTTTGTGAAATATTTTTAAAAATTATATTTATAAAATAGTAATTTTTGTGTATGTTAAATAATTTTTTGTCATTCCCTTACCCTAGTGGAGAATTTATGTTGTCTTTATCCATGCAAGATATGCTGAAAGCAGGTGTTCATTTTGGTCATCAAACACGTTATTGGAATCCAAAAATGAAGTCTTTTATTTTTGGTTCTAAAAATAAAGTGCACATTATAAATTTAGAGACTACTCTGACAATGTTTAATTGTGCCTTATATGAATTAAGAAAGATTACATCTAAAAAAGGAAAAATATTATTTGTGGGAACTAAGAAAGCAGCTAGAAACATAATTAAAGATTCAGCTATATTATGTGGACAATTTTACGTTAATCATCGTTGGTTAGGTGGAATGCTCACAAATTGGAAGACAGTTCGTCAATCTATAAAACGATTAAAGGATTTAGAAGTACAATCTAAAGATGGTACTTTTGAAAAATTAACGAAGAAAGAAGTATTATTACATATGCGAGAACTTTCTAAACTAGAAGATAGTTTAGGTGGAATTAAAAATATGGGAGGATTACCTGATGCACTTTTTGTTATAGATGCTGAACACGAAAAAATAGCTATACAGGAAGCAAATAATTTAGGAATTCCAGTATTCTCCATAGTAGATACTAATTCTGACCCTGATGGAGTAGATTTTATTATTCCCGGGAATGATGATGCTATTAGAGCTATAAATTTATATCTAAATGTTGTGTCTCAAGCAATATTAGGGAAGTCACGTTCGTAATTAGTTAATAGCATAGATTTTAACAATTAAAATAAAAAACATATAAGGATTGCTTAATGAATAAAATTACAACGTTTTTAGTAAAAAATTTACGTAGTAAAACCGGAGCTGGAATAGTTGATTGTAAACGGGCGTTGATAGAAACACAAGGAGATATCGAAAAATCTATTGATTTTTTAAGACAAATTGGAAAAATAAAAGCATTACAAAAAAAATCAGCAATTACTTTTAATGGTGCTATATTTATAGGTACTAATAATAAATTTTCTGTTATGTTAGAATTAAATTGTGAGACTGATTTTGTTTCAAAAGAAGATTGTTTTGTTTCGTTTGGAAAAGATATAATCAATTATTCTGTTTCTTTAGAAAAGTATGATATTGTGTTAATACAAAAATTTTTTGAAGAGCAAAAAATTGATTTAATTACACGAATAAATGAAAACATTATACTGCGTCGTATAAAAATGCTTAGTGGGGATAATATTAGTAGTTATTTGCATAACAATCGTATTGGTGTATTACTAAAAACTACAGAACATGTAGATAAAATATTTATTAAAAATCTTGCTATGCATATAGCTGCTAGTAAACCTGAATATTTAAGACCAGATCTTATTCCTAATTCAGTTATAGAACGTGAGTATAATATACAATTAGAATTAGCTATAAAATCTAAAAAATCTGAAGATATAATAGAAAGGATAGTAAAAGGAAGAATGATTAAGTTTGCTAATGAAAATTCATTATTAGGTCAAAATTTTATTTTTAATCTTCAACGAACTGTTGGAGATGTTATTAAGGAAAAAAACATTGATATAATTGAATTTTCTCGGTTTGAAGTTGGAGAATTAATTTCAAATGTAATATGTTAATATATATACAATAAGTGCTAAAAATAATAAAACTTTTAATAAACCGCCTAATGGCGGTTATTGTATATTTTCACAGTATACTTAATTAAATACATTAATACAATGTCATATATTTTACTTGTGAAATTTAATTTTTTTTAATGAGTTTGTCAATGCAAAAAGAAAATAATGTAATTTTAAAGTTCAAGCGTGTATTAATAAAATTAAGTGGCGAATCTTTACAAGGCAAGAATAAATTTGGCATAGATATACATGAACTAAATCGTATTGTGCTTGAAATAAAGCATATTGTAGATTTAGGCATACAGGTAGGCATTGTTATTGGTGGAGGAAATATATTTAGAGGAAAACAATTAGAAAATATCGGTATTAATAAAATTATATCTGACAATATAGGTATGATATCTACTGTTATTAATGGATTAATACTAAATAGTGCTATGAATCGTGTTAATATTAATACGCATTTAATGTCTTCTTTCCCAATAAGTTCTATATGCGAGATTTATCATTTTGAAAAAGCCATACATTTATTAAATAGTAAATATGTAGTAATATTTTCTGGTGGTTTAGGGAATCCATGTTTTACTACCGATTCAGCTGCTTGTTTGCGTGCAATAGAAATAAAAGCTGATATTATTTTAAAAGGTACTAAGGTAAATGGAGTTTATTCTAGTGATCCTAAAAAGAATGTAAATTCGATATTGTATAAAACTATTTCTTATAATGAAGTATTAGAAAAAGAACTCAAGGTAATGGATTTATCTGCTTTTATATTAGCACGTGATCATAAATTACCAATTTGTATTTTTAATATATATACTCCCGGGATTTTACATAGGATTATACATGGTAAGAATGAAGGTACATTGATTCGATCTTCTCTTAAAGTTACATAATATACATATATTCAAACAAAATTATTGTAATATACTTTCAGTATTAATATTTTTACAAATTAATATTATAAAAAATTACAAAGGTATTAATATGTTAAATAAAGTTAAAATATTTACACAAAAAAAAATGGATGACTGCATAAAAACATTTGTTAGTTATCTCGGTACGTTGCGTACAATCGGGGTATCTCCTTCAATTTTAGATTCTATTTATATTGATTATTTTGGTCAAAAAGTTCAATTATGCAAATTAGCTAATATAGTAGTAGAAAATTTTAATACGTTGACAATTAATTTATTTGATATGTCTATCAAAAATAATGTTGAAAAAACTATTATAAATTCTGAATTAGGTTTAACTCCTATTTCTATAGGAAATACTTTAAAAATAATATTACCTTCTTTAACAGAAGAACGCAGAAAAAATTATATAAAATTGGCAAAAAATGCTGCAGAAAAAAATAAAATTTGTATTCGAAATGTTCGTCGTCATGCCAATGAAAGAATAAAACGTTATTTGAAAGATAAATTAATTAGCATGGATATAGAGAGAAATTTACAAAATGAAATCCAACATATTACTGATGAGTATATAAAAAAAATAAATACGATTTTAGAAGAGAAAGAAAAAAAATTAATGAATGTATAATTACGTTATATATTTCAATATATAATTAAATTGAGTAAGATAGAATAGATAATATTTTACTAATGTTTCTAGAAAATACGTTTTTTAAATATGTATTTATTCATAAGTTTGGATAATTAGTCGTGAAAAATTTAGCTATATTGGGATCTACAGGATCAATTGGAATCAATGTTTTATCAATTGTTTACAAGTATCCCAAGTTATTTAAAATTGTTTCTTTATCTGCGAAAAAAAATGTTAAAACAATGATAAAACAATGTGAGATGTTTTCTCCTGAATGGGTATCTTTAAAAAACGTTATAGCAGCTAAAGAACTAAAAGTTCAACTACAAATTCGTAATATCAAAACTCGAGTACTTTCTGGTAATCAAGCAGCGTGTCAGCTTGCTAGCTTGAAATCAGTGGATTACGTTGTTTCTGCAATTGTTGGTTCTGATGGTTTTATGCCTACATTATGTGCAGTTCGATCTGGAAAAAAAATATTATTAGCAAATAAAGAATCTCTGATTATTGGAAATCGTCTATTAATGCAAGAAGTTCAGACTTATAATGCTATGTTATTACCTATTGATAGTGAACATAGTGCAATATTCCAAAGTTTTCCTATATATATTCAAAAAAAATTAGGATTAGTTAAATTAAGTAAACATGGAGTAAAGTCTATAACTTTAACTGGTTCTGGAGGTCCATTTTTAACTTTACCATTAAATAGATTTGATCATGTTACTCCTGTTCAGGCTTGTATGCATCCAATTTGGTCTATGGGACATAAAATTTCAGTAGATTCTTCTACTATGATGAATAAAGGATTAGAATATATTGAAGCAAAATTATTGTTTCAGGCATATGATATTAAAATAGAATTAGTAATTCACCCCCAATCTATTGTTCATTCTATGATTCGATATGTTGATGGTAGTATGATAGCAAATTTATCAATTAGTGATATTAGAGTATCTATTTTATATGCAATGTTTTGGCCGTATCGTGCAGTATCTTTTTTACCTCACCTTGATTTATTAAAAATTAAAAAGTTAACTTTTTTAAAACCTGATTTTAAGAAATATCCATGTTTAGAATTAGCATTACATGCATTTTCTAGTGGCCATGCTGCTACAATAATACTAAATGTTGCAAATGAAATGGCTGTTTCTGAGTTTTTACACTCAAGAATCAAGTTTACTGATATTTATAAGATTATTGAATCTTCTTTAAGTTCATTATCTTATTCTGATCCTAAAGTATGTGACGAAATATTAGAGATGAATAAAGTAATTCGAATTAAAATAAATAAAATACTTTCGAACTTTATTAAATAACATCTATTAGCTAATTAATTAAAGAAAAGGTTAATTTGTATATTTTATGTTGCTAAAAAAATTATTTACTTTAAGTCAAGATCATAAAAATATTTTGCCGAAACATGTGGCTATAATTATGGATGGTAATGGAAGATGGGCTAATAAGAGAGGAAAACCTCGTATTTTTGGACATCAAGCAGGATTGAGAGCAGTTCGACGAGCAATATCTTTTTCTTTATTTTATAAATTAAAAACTCTTACTTTATACGCATTTAGTAGCGAAAATTGGAATAGACCATTATTAGAAATAATGGTTTTAATGGAATTATTTTTTATTGGTTTGCATAGTGAAATGGGTAATTTAAATAAACAAAATGTTCGTTTAAAAGTACTCGGAGATATAACAAAATTTAATTCCGTTTTGAGAAAACAAATTTGTGTTGTAGAAGAATTAACAACAAATAACAATGGTCTTATATTAAATATTGCAGCCAATTATGGAGGAAAATGGGATATTATTGAAGCAGTAAAAAAAATTGTATGCAAGGTACAAGAATGTTGTTTTTCTATAGAAGACATAACTGAATGCACTATGTCTAGATATTTATCTACATATGATTCTACACCAATAGATTTAGTAATACGTACTGGTGGTGAATATCGATTAAGTAATTTTTTTATTTGGCAAGTAGCGTATTCAGAATTATATTTTACTGATGTATTATGGCCAGATTTTAATAGAAAAAGTTTTGAAGAGGCCATTTTTTCATTTATTAATAGAAAACGCCGTTTCGGTTCTATAAGTTCATGATATTACAAAATATTTAAGTAATGATTTAAATTTCAAACAGTTTTGTCATATTACATCATGTACAGTATAATTAGATTATATTTTTACAATGATTGCGTACAATATTTTATTCATAATAATAATTTTTATAACGGTATTGTGTGATTTTTAAAATGTGTATATTAAATTTTAAAGATGTTTTAAAATTATTACCGCATAGACATCCTTTCATATTTATTGATAAAATTATTAAATATAAAAAAAAACAATATATTATTGCAACAAAAAGTATGAAATTAAATGAATATTTTTTTCAGGGTCATTTTCCTAACTTTCCAATAGTTCCTGGAGTATTAATTTTAGAATCCATTCTTCAAACTGCATATGTTTTAGTATGCAAAAGCAAAAGTGTACTATGTAAAAAAAAAATATTTTATTTTTCTAGTATTTACTATGCAAAATTTAGAAAGAAAGTGTTTCCTGGTGATGAGATGAGAATACATGTGAATATTATAAATATTCGAAAAAATATGATACGGTTTCAAGGAAACGTATTCGTAAATTGTGAAAATGCGTGTGATGCAAAAATGTCTCTTATGTATGATACATAAAAGAAAATTTATACGCTCAATATTTCTTGTAATTATTTTAATGTGGAAAAGTTTTTATGCTGTATCCAAAATTTATTCATCTTAAAGTGCATAGTGATTTTTCTATGATTGATGGATTAGCCAAACCTGATGAATTAGTTAAAAAAGCGTTAGAATTAGGTATGCCTGCTATAGCTATTACCGATTTTAGTAATTTACATGGTGTTATAAAATTTTATAAAGTAGCATTTAATAAAGGAATTAAACCTATTATAGGTGTGGATTTCAATATATATTCTGATGCATGCGTATCAAATGGATTAGAAAAGATTACTGTGTTGGCCTCTAATAACACAGGGTATAGAAATTTAATCATATTATTATCACGTGCTTATAAAAATGGATATGATAATAGAATTGGAGTAGTAATAAAAAAAACGTGGTTAATGGAATATCGAAAAGGTATGATCATATTATTAGGAAGTTGTAATAGTGGTATTGGAATTAATATATTAAAAAATAATAAATTAGACTTTTACAAAAATCTTTCATTTTATGAAAAATATTTTAAAAACTTTTTCTATTTTTCAATTGCACGAGTTGGAAAACCAAATGAAGAAGAATATATTCATGAAATAAAATGGTTTTCTATACAAGCAGGAATACCATTAGTAGCTACTAATGAAGTATGTTTTTTAAACAAGAATGATTTTTCAATTCATAAGATTCGTGTATGCATAAATCAAGGACAGGTAATATCTAACGAACATAGTAGCCATGATTATACATCACAACAATTTTTAAAGAGTGAAATAGAAATGTCTGAGTTATTTTCTGACATTCCTGAATCTCTTGAAAATAGTGTAGAAATTGCAAAAAGATGCAATGTTGTTTTAAAATTTAATAGGCATTTTTTACCAAAATTTCCAATAAAAGAAAGAAATATTAACAATTATTTAATTGAAAAGGCTAAAAAAGGATTGTCTAAACGTTTAAATTATCTTTTTCCTAACAAAGAAGTTAGAAATATTATTAAAGAAAAATATATTTTACGTTTAATGTCTGAGTTAAATATAATTAAAAAAATGGGTTTTTCTGATTATTTTTTGATCGTTATGGAATTTATTAATTGGGCAAAAAAAAAATCGATTCCTGTTGGTCCAGGAAGGGGTTCAGGTGCTGGATCTTTAGTATCATATTCTTTGAATATTACAGAAATAGATCCATTACATTTTGATTTAATATTTGAGAGGTTTTTAAATTCAGAACGAGTTATTATGCCAGATTTAGATATTGATTTTTGTATGGATAATCGAGATAAAGTTATTGAACATGTTTTAAAAACATATGGACGAGAATCTGTATCTCAAATTATCACTTTTGGAACTTTAACAGCTAAAGCAGTTATAAGAGATGTTGGTCGAGTATTAGGTTTTCCTTATGGTTTTTTACATCGTATTTCTAAATTAATTCCATTGGATCCTGGAATTACATTACAAAAAGCTTTATCTAAAAAAACAGCTTTATTTAAACTTTATAATTCTGATGAAGAAGTGAAAACACTGATTGATATTTCTAAAAAATTAGAAGGAGTAACACGTAACGTTGGTAAGCATGCTGGTGGATTAGTAATTTCTCCTGGGAAAATTACTGATTTTTCTCCATTATATTGTGATGAAAATGGAGTTAATCCTGTAACTCAATTTGATAAAGTGGATATTGAATTAATAGGATTAGTTAAATTTGATTTTCTTGGATTGAAAACATTAACTATAATTCATAATGCTGTAACAATGATAAATTTAAATTTGTTAAAAAATCAAAAGAGTACAATTGATATAAATTGTATTTCTTTGAAAGATAATCATTGTTTTAGTTTTTTACAATCGTCTAATACTATTGGTATTTTTCAATTAGAATCATATGGAATGAAAGACTTAATTTTACGTTTAAAACCAGATTGTTTTGAAGATTTAATAGCTTTAGTAGCTTTATTTCGACCTGGACCTTTAAAATCAGGTATGGTAGATAATTTTATAAATCGCAAACATGGAAAAGAAGTAGTTTCCTATCCTGATCCGAGATGGCAACACATATCTTTAAAACCTATTTTAGAATCAACGTATGGTGTAGTGCTATATCAAGAACAAGTTATGAAAATTGCACAGGTATTAGCGAATTATACTTTAGGTAATGCAGACATTCTTCGCCTTGCTATAGAAAAAAAAGATATATTAGAGATAAAAAATCAAAAAATTATATTTGAACTAGGATCAAAAAAAAATGGAATTGATTCAAAATTAGCACTTAACATTTTTGATTTATTAGAAAATTTTGCTGGATATGCTTTCAATAAGTCGCATTCTGTTGCTTATGCTTTAATATCATATCAAACTTTATGGTTAAAATTGTATTATCCTGCTGAATTTATGTCAGCTGCTATGAATGCTGATATAGACAATACTGAAAAATTAGTTATGTTAATATATGAATGTAAAAGAATGAAACTTAATATTATTTCTCCTGATATTAATAGAAGCAATTATTATTTTCAAGTTGATAAACATAAAAATATTATTTATGGATTAGGAGCTATAAAAGGAATTGGAAAAAGTGTAGTTACTTCTATTATTAGCGTTAGAAAACAGTACGGTGGTTTTTCTGAACTATTCGAATTATGTATGTATGTTAGTTCAAAGACATTAACTAAAAAAGTAATTGAAAAATTGATTAAATCAGGGAGTTGTGATTGCTTAGGAATAGAGAGATCAGTACTAATGAGTAATTATAATGCTACTGTTAAAGCTGCATATCAGTATTTACAAACAAAAAAGTTTAAAAAAGTAGAATTATTTGGATCTTTAAGACAAAATTTAAAAGATATTAACAATAATAATTTTTCAACTAACGTCATGTCTAAAAGATTAGAATTTGAGTGGGAAAAAGAGAGTTTAGGATTGTATCTTACTGGTCATCCTATTGATCTATATTTAAGTGTATTAGATAAATATCCTCAATGTATTCGTGTAGGCAATGTAAAGACTTTATTTGATAATCAAAAAATTTTTGTTTTTGGAATTATTACTATGTTAAAATTAAAAATAACAAAATATGATAAAAAAATAGTAGTATTTTTTTTAGAAGATCATTTTGTTCAATTAAATGTTGTAGTGTTTGATACTATTTTAGATAAACATAAATTCAGTTTAGAAAATGGTTTAATTGTTATTATTTTTGGATATGTTAAAAAGAATAAAATGAGTAATAATTTTGTTATTATAGCAAATAAAATTATAAAATTTTCAAAAATATAAATATATAAAGATTATTCTAAAATAATTTAAAATTTACATAAAATTCAAATTATGTATTTAATTGAATTTAAAATTTTTTTATTACTTTATGTTTTTGGGTAAATATTTTAGTGTTTAAATTACATTATTTTAGACAAATATTGTCTAAAATGTAATAACTTTGCATTATTTATTATTTTTTTACAGCAATTTATAATTTGAAATTATATAGTAAAAGTATTAGTAATGTATGTTAATAAATAAATTTTATTCTATTTTTATAATGAAATATTTTATTTATAATAAGAGTTATTTAATCATGATTTTATCATATTTCTAAATTTTATCAAAAATTAAATGAATTATTTGATCTTTAGAGACAGTGGTTTTTATATTTTTGCGTCTACTTCTATATTCTACTTTATTTTGTTTTAAAAGATTTTCATTGATTATAATACTATAAGGTATCCCTATTAGTTCAATTTCAGAAAGCATTTTTCCAGGATGTTCGTTTCTGTCATCTAGTATTACTGCAATATGATTTTTTTTAAACCAATGGTATAAACATTGTGATTCATGTTGTACTATTTTAGATTTATAAAAATTAATAGGTATAATAGCTATTTTAAAGGGAGCTATAGAAACAGGCCATATAATACCTTTTTTATCATTATTTTGCTCAATAATAGCAGCTATAGTGCGTGTAACACCAATACCATAACATCCCATTTTTAAAAATTTTCTGTGTCCAGTTTTATCTTGTACCTGAGCTTGTATTATTTTAGAATATTTATTACCTAATTGAAATATATGCCCAATTTCAATGCTTTTTACGATTTTTAATATTCCTATCCCATCAGGACTAATATCTCCTTCTATAACATTTCTAATATCAAATCCTTGAGGAAATGAGAGGTGTTCATTCCAATTAACGTTATTAAAATATTTTCCAGTAATATTTGATCCGATAGTAAAATTTTTAAGAGATAGAACTGAATAATCAGCTATAATAGGTAAGTTTAAACCAATTGGTCCTACAAAATCTGATATAGTTCCTGTTATACTAAAAATTTCTTTTTTAGAAGCAAATATAACGGGGTTTGAAATAATATTTACTTTTGAGAGTTTTTTTTCATTAATAGTATGGTCTCCTCTAATTAATATCGCTATAAATCTATATTGTTTATGATTATTATATTTTACTAAAATTGTTTTAATTGTATTAGTATTTGGAACTGAACACTCGCTTGAAATTTGTGGAAAAATTTTTAAATTATTTGGT
The DNA here is from genome assembly GCA_039830055.1 of Buchnera aphidicola (Schlechtendalia peitan). Classification (GTDB taxonomy): domain Bacteria; phylum Pseudomonadota; class Gammaproteobacteria; order Enterobacterales; family Enterobacteriaceae; genus Buchnera_B; species Buchnera_B aphidicola_BB. The sequence goes on from CP140043.1 coordinate 261,912, forward strand.
TCTATTATAGTATTTAACGTAGATTTTTTAAATTTTCTTATAGAAGTAGCTATCTGAATATTCGCTGCATAATTAGATTTGGTAGATAATGCGATAACATCCTCTCCACTGTTACTTAATGCTTGAAATTCATGTGATTTTTCACCTCCCATGGAGCTGGAATCGGCTTCCACGATGTGAAAATTTAATTTCATTTTAGAAAATATATTCTTATACACATTATATATTAAACTATAAGTATTTTGTAATGATGATGAGTTTATGTGAAAAGAATATGCATCTTTCATAATAAATTCTCGAGATCTTACTACTCCACAACGAGGTCGGATTTCATCTCTAAATTTAGTTTGAATTTGATATAATAATAATGGAAGTTGTTTATAGGATTTTAGTTCGTTTCGAATTAAACTAGTTATTATTTCTTCATGAGTTGGTCCTAGTATAAATGTATTATTCTTGCGATCTAATATTTGAAATAGTTCTTTTCCATATGTATTTTTTCGATTACTTAAATTCCACAAAGTTTCAGATTGTAATATCGGCATTTTAATTTCTAATGCGTTTAACTTATTTATTTCTTCTCTTATGATTTTGTTTACATTATTTAGTATGCGTAATCCAGTAGGTAACCAGGTATATATGCCAGAAGCATTTTGTCTAATCATTCCTGATCGTATCATAAGTTTATGACTAGTACTATCTGCATGTTTTGGATCTTCTTTTAGTGTTGAAAATAAATATTTTTTAGCGCGCATGTATTTTATTTCTCGAATTAAATTTTATTTATAATAAATATAAATGTTTATGTAAATATAAAATTTGTTATTTTTTAACATCATTTTTAAATTAGTACATCGGAATATAATTCCATTTTAAAAGTGTGCATATATTGTTATTTCAAGTTACACTTAATAAAAGATGTACTATATTTATGGTAAATGTATATTTTGTAAATAAAATCAGTTAATAATATAAGGTAATTTGTGTGAATGACAATTATAATGAAGAAAAAACTGAAAATCCGACTAGCTATAGATTAAAAAAAGCTAAAAAAGAGGGAAATAACAGATTTTCTCGAGAACTAAATTCATTATTAATTTTAATTACTTCATTAATGATTTTTTGGTTTAATAAAACAAAAATAGCAAATATATTTGAAAGAATTATGCGTTCTAGCTTTATTTTTGATACTTTTATTGTTCAAGAAGAATATATATTTGATTCTAATTCTTTCATATTATTAAGTTCAAATATTTTAGACTTATTAAAAATTGTTTTTGTTCCTATGTTTTTAACTATCTTATGTTCAATAATGTTTAGTAATTTTAATTTTTACATTAAGCCATTAAAGTTTAACTTTAGTAAGTTGAATCCCTTTAAAGGATTCAAAAGACTGTTTTCTAGTCAAATTTTTATAGAATTATTTAAAACAATATTGAAAATATTATTAATTAGTTACATTGCGCATTTTTACATGTTTAAACTGTTTTTCCAATCTTTAAATTTTTTAGACAAAAATGTTTGCTTTTCATTAAAAAATAGTTTTTTTATAATTTTTTTATGTATTTTAACAATTTTAATTGCAATAGTTCCTATTGTTTTCTTTGATATATTTTGGGAGAAATATAGTTATTATAAGCAACTTCGAATGACTCGTAAAGAAATACGTGATGAATTTAAAAAGACAGAAGGTAATCCTTATGTTAAATCTCGTATTCGTAGAACAATGCGAATGATTACACGTCGACGGATGATGTCTAAAGTACCGAAATCTGATGTGATTGTCGTCAATCCTTCGCATTACGCTGTTGCTGTAAAATATAATGAAGATAGTATGAGTGCTCCAAAAATATTAGCAAAAGGATCTGGTGAATTAGCATTAAGAATTCGAAAGATAGGAGAAAAACATTCTATTCCAATTCTTTTTTCATCTGTGTTAGCACGTACTTTATATCATTATACAGATATTGGTAAATATATACCTAGTGCATTATATGCTGCTGTTGCAGAAGTTCTGGCATGGGTATGGAAAATTAGAACTTGGAAAAAAGAAGGGGGAATTTTCCCTGAACAACCTCATAACTTTTTTATTCCTTTAGAATTACGTACTATAGAAGAGGATAAAAATTCATGATTAGCACTTTATCTGTATCAAATATTTTAAAAAAATTAAGGTTAGTTCAGTGGCAAGTATTATCAGGTCCATTATTAATTTTAATTATTTTATCAATGATGGTTTTACCCTTAGCTCCATTTGTATTAGATTTATTTTTTACTTTTAATATAGCTTTATCAATTATAATCTTGCTAGTTTCAATGTTTACTACTCATACATTAGAATTTACTGCGTTTCCTATAATTTTATTATTTTCAACATTGTTGAGATTAGCTTTAAATATTGCATCTACAAGAATTATTTTATTATATGGACATATAGGTTCTTATTCTGCCGGAAATGTAATACAAGCATTTGGTCATTTTTTAGTTGGAGGAAATTTTGCGATAGGTATTGTTGTATTCATTATTTTAGTAATTATAAATTTCATGGTAATTACTAAAGGAGCTGGGAGAATTGCAGAAGTAGGTGCTAGATTTATATTAGATGGAATGCCGGGAAAGCAAATGGCAATCGATGCAGATTTAAATGCGGGCCTTATTGGAGAAGAACAAGCTAAAAAACGTAGATTAGAAATTACACAAGAGGCTGATTTTTACGGTTCAATGGATGGAGCAAGTAAGTTTGTTCGGGGGGATGCTATAGCTGGCATATTAATTATGGGTATTAATATTGTAGGTGGATTAATTATTGGTATATGTCAACATGATATGTTATTTACAAAAGCAGCCGAAGTTTATACAATATTAACTATAGGAGATGGTTTAGTAGCTCAAATACCTGCTTTGGTAATTTCTACAGCTTCTGGAGTAATTGTTACTCGAGTTAGCACTACGCAGAATGTTAGTGAACAGATGATTAGCCAACTATTTAATAATCATAAGGTAATATTATTAAGTGGAATAGTTTTAGGAAGTCTTGGATTAGTTCCTGGTATGCCAAATGTCATATTTTTATTATTTACTAGTTTATTATTTATATTGTCTTGGTTGCTGTATAAAAATCCTTTAAAATTCAAAGATAATTTATTAGATAATGATCAAACTAAAATTTTTAATAAAAATAAAGATGCTACTTGGAACGATGTGAAATTAGAAGATTCAATAGGAATTGAATTAGGTAGTAAACTGGTTTATATGGTTAAGAATAACCCAGAAGATAATTTATTGCATAAAATTAGAACTGTGAGAAAAAAATGCGCTCGAGAAATTGGATTTTTACCTCCATTAGTTCATATTAGAAATAATATTTATTTACCTAATGATACTTATCGTATATTAATTAAAGGAATTGAAATAAGTAGAGGAATAGTAAAACTTGGACAATTTTTAGCTGTTGATTCGAAAAATACATTAGATACATTACCTTCAGAAGAAGTATTTGAACCTATTTTTTCCTTTCGCTCGTTTTGGATTGATCAGTCTTTATTAAAACAAGCACAACAGAAAGGATACAATATTATTCCAGATAATGTTTTAATTCCTACTCATTTAAATCAAATTATTTTAGATAATACTAGTAAATTATTTGGAAGACAAGAAGCGCAGCAATTATTGAACTATGTTAGTAAGTTTTTTCCAAAATTAGTTGAGGATTTGATTCCGAATTCAATAAATTTAACAATATTTCATAAAGTTATTCAAAATTTGTTATTGGAACATATTCCTATTCGTGATATGCAAACTATTTTAGAAACTTTAATAGTGAATTCTACTGCTTATAAAAATGATGTATTAATGTTAACTAGTGTAGTAAGATTATCCTTACAAAAATTAATTATTCAAAAATTTTTTAATAATGACGAACCTAAAATTATAGGATTAGGTACTAAATTAGAAGGTATTTTATTGCAAACGTTTAAAAATGGAGTAGATAATGGTGGTGTTGTAGAGCCGGGATTATATAACTATTTTATACAAGAACTAAAGAAAGCTATTGATAATCAAGTATTTCTTAATAATCCTATAGTACTTTTAGTACATCATACATTGCGTATGAATTTATCACAAATATTATTAAAAATATTTCCAAATTTAATTATTTTATCTAATTTAGAATTAGAAGAAAATAATAAAAAAATACATATTACTAGTGTTGTTGGATCGTAAAACTACAATGTAGTTATTTTACATACAAAAAGTGTTTTTAACTATATATAATCATTTAATAATTTTGAGTGGTACATATAGTTTATGTATCACTTATATATAGAATAAAATTTAATTTTATGCATATTGTAGTATATATTGTGTTCTGAAAAATACTTATTATATCTTATTTATATTTAATTTTGTTTTATTTGTTTATTTTACATATAGCTAATGGTAGAAATTCCAATAATATTTAATCCCTTTTTTAATGTTTTTGCAGTTAAGAATGCTAAAGTTAATCTACTAGAACGTATTTCGATATCTTTAGTAAGTAAAATAGAGCATGTTTCATAAAACTTTGAAAATATTACTGAGAGTTCATATAAATAAGAACATAGTATATGTGGCATGCCTTTTTCAGATACTTCAATAATTGTTTCTTCAAATTGCAATAATTTCAAACCTAGTTTTTTTTCACATGGTTCTATTAGCTGAATATTTCCTTTTAAATTTAAGATGGATACGTTAAGTTTTTTAAATATAGATAATATCCTAGTGTATGCATATTGTATATAAGGCGCTGTATTTCCATTAAAAGATAATATATCTTCCCAATTAAAGATATAATTACTAGTTCTATTTTTAGATAAATCAAAATATTTTATTGCTCCTATTCCTATTTTGTTTGCTAAAATATTTAGCTTGTTAAAAGAAATCGTTGGATTTTTTTGTTGCGCAATAATTCTAGCTTTTTTTATTGCTTCATCTAATAAGTATGATAATTTTATGTTTTTTCCAGATCTAGTTTTAAAAGGACGATTATTTTTAGAAAGTATCATGCCAAACATGTGGTGTTCTACTTTTAAATGAGTAGGAATGTAACCAGCACGAATTCCTATTTCTATTACTTGCATTAAATATTGATGTTGTCGAGTATCAACATAATATATTATTTGGTCTGCTTTAAGAATTTTATAACGATATTTTAAGCATGCTAAATCAGTAGCAGCATAAAGAAAAATTCCATTTGTTTTTTGAAGAATGATTCCCATAGGTTCTCCATTTCTATTTTTAAAAGAATTTGAAAACACTATGATATTTCCATTATGTTCTATTGCAATTTTTTTATCTGTTAAATCATGTACGATATTTGGTAGCATTTTTTTATAAAAACTTTCTCCTACAATATGTTTGTTATGTAGAGTTACGTTTAATTTTTTATAAATTTTTTCATTTTTTTTAATAGTAATGTCAACTAATGTTTTCCAAATTTTTTTACAGTATTTATCTTCGGATTGCAATTTTATAGTATATTCTTCTGTTTTTTTTTGAAATGTTGTGTTATTTTCATATAGTTCTTTTGCTAATTGATAAGTTTGATTAAAATTCATTTTTTTAATAGTTTTTAATGTTTTTTCATTTTTTTCTAAATAAGCTATTATCATTCCAAACTGCATTCCCCAATCTCCAATATGATTTATTCTTGTAACGTTATGTCCAAGAAATTCCATAATTCTAGCAATAGCATCTCCTATAATAGTTGAGCGAAGATGTCCTACATGCATTTCTTTTGCTACATTAGGTGATGAATAATCTATAATAACATTCTTAGATTTAACATATTTAACATCTAATCGTGATGATCGTATTTTCTTTTCTAATTGTTTAATCATCCATTTTTCATTTATGAAAATATTAATAAATCCTGGTTGAGATACTCGCACTACTTTGTACATATCATATGTACTAATTTTTAAAGCTATTTCATTAGCAAGATCATAAGAATTTTTATTAGTTGCTTTTGCTATTTTGATAATACCGTTAATTTGATAATTCCATGGTTTTTTTTGATAAGTATTTTGAACGAGAATATTATGATAATGTTTTATCCCGTTATTTATTAGTGCTTGAATTACATGTTTTTTTAATGTTAATTTAATATTCATGCTTTTCTTCTTTTAGGTTCTATTTATATAGGTAATTATATAGTTAATATTGTTTTAACAGTTAACAAAATTAGTTAATACTTTTAATTATATAAATTAATAATTTTAGTTAATAATTATTGGATGTATTTATTAATTTTTAAATTATATATAAAAAGTATAAAAATTTGTATTTAAAATTGTTGACAAGTAGGAGAAAAAATGTAATTATGTAAAAAGTTTAAAAGTAATGCTCTTTAAAAAAATATCAAAAAATTCGTGTGGGTACACCAAAATTAAAGAATAAAATTATTTAATATTTTTATTTATTAAAAAATAATTTTTTTATTTTTTATAAAAGAATTTTTAATTGAAGAGTTTGATCATGGCTCAGATTGAACGCTGGCGGCAAGCCTAACACATGCAAGTCGAGCGGCATCGAAAAGAAACTTTTTTGTTTTTTTGTCGGCGAGCGGCAAACGGGTGAGTAATATCTGGGGATCTACCTAAAAGAGGGGGATAACCATTGGAAACGATGGCTAATACCGCATAATGTTGGAAAACCAAAGTAGGGGACCAATTTTATTTTTTTGGCCTTATGCTTTTAGATGAACCCAGACGAGATTAGCTTGATGGTAAGGTAATGGCTTACCAATGCTACGATCTCTAGCTGGTCTGAGAGGATAACCAGCCACACTGGAACTGAGATACGGTCCAGACTCCTACGGGAGGCAGCAGTGGGGAATATTGCACAATGGGCGAAAGCCTGATGCAGCTATGCCGCGTGTATGAAGAAGGCCTTAGGGTTGTAAAGTACTTTCAGCGGGGAAGAACGAGAATTTTTCTAATAAATTAATTCTTATGACGTTACCCGAAAAAGAAGCACCGGCTAACTCCGTGCCAGCAGCCGCGGTAATACGGAGGGTGCGAGCGTTAATCGGAATTACTGGGCGTAAAGAGCACGTAGGTGGTTTTTTAAGTCAGATGTGAAATCCCTGGGCTTAACCTAGGAACTGCATTTGAAACTGATAGACTAGAGTATCATAGAGGGAGGTAGAATTCTAGGTGTAGCGGTGAAATGCGTAGATATCTAGAGGAATACCTGTGGCGAAAGCGACCTCCTAAATGAATACTGACGCTGAGGTGCGAAAGCGTGGGGAGCAAACAGGATTAGATACCCTGGTAGTCCATGCTGTAAACGATGTCGACTTGGAGGTTGTTTCCTAGAGAAGTGGCTTCCGAAGCTAACGCGTTAAGTCGACCGCCTGGGGAGTACGGTCGCAAGGCTAAAACTCAAATGAATTGACGGGGGCCCGCACAAGCGGTGGAGCATGTGGTTTAATTCGATGCAACGCGAAAAACCTTACCTGGTCTTGACATCCATAGAATTTTTTAGAGATAAAAAAGTGCCTTCGGGAACTATGAGACAGGTGCTGCATGGCTGTCGTCAGCTCGTGTTGTGAAATGTTGGGTTAAGTCCCGCAACGAGCGCAACCCCTATCCTTTGTTGCCATCGGTTCGGCCGGGAACTCAGAGGAGACTGCCGGTTATAAACCGGAGGAAGGTGGGGACGACGTCAAGTCATCATGGCCCTTACGACCAGGGCTACACACGTGCTACAATGGCATATACAAAGAGATGCAACTCTGTAAAGATAAGCAAACCTCATAAAGTGTGTCGTAGTCCGGACTGGAGTCTGCAACTCGACTCCACGAAGTAGGAATCGCTAGTAATCGTAGATCAGAATGCTACGGTGAATACGTTCCCGGGCCTTGTACACACCGCCCGTCACACCATGGGAGTGGGTTGCAAAAGAAGCAGGTAGCTTAACCAGGTATATCGGAGGGCGCTTACCACTTTGTGATTCATGACTGGGGTGAAGTCGTAACAAGGTAACCGTAGGGGAACCTGCGGTTGGATCACCTCCTTATAAATAATTCTTAATTTTAGGTAGTACCCACACGAATTTTTTGATTCACTTTAAAGCAGGCTTGTAGCTCAGCTTGGTTAGAGCACACCCCTGATAAGGGTGAGGTCGGTGGTTCAATTCCACTCAGGCCTACTAAATTTTAACAAAATTTTTTTAAAATATAGGGGCTGTAGCTCAGATGGGAGAGCGCCTGCCTTGCACGCAGGAGGTCAGCGGTTCGATCCCGCTTAGCTCCATATCTCTATTTATATTTATCTTTCATTTTTCTTAGTATAGCTAAGATATTTAAGTCAAACATTAGATCTTTATTAATTTTTGTATAATTTCGTATTTCTACATTATCTAAATTTAAAAATGGATTTATTTTTTTTTCTATTTCTAATTTACTAGGTAACGAACATTTATTTTTTAATAAAATATTTTTTACTTTTTTATATAACTTAAGTACAGTTTGATTATTTTTAAAAATAGATTTAGAAAATTTTAAATTATGAAATGTGTATTCATGTGAACAATAAATTAAAGTATCTTCAGGAAGACGTTTGATTTTTTTAAGTGAGTTGTACATATTTAATATCATTCCTTTTTGTATTTTTCCACATCCTCCTGAAAAAAGTGTATCACCACAAAATAAGTGTGGTTTTTTATAGTAAGATATATGTTCAGTAGTATGTCCAGGCGTAAATAATATTTTGAATGTATAATGTAAAATTTTAATGTAACAGTTATTTTTACACGTTCTATTTGTACCAAAAATTTTTGTATCTTTTGGTCCATAAACAGATAAATTAGGATATATATTTAATAATTTTTGAATTCCTCCAACATGATCTAAATGATGATGAGTAACTAAAATAGCTACTGGATATATATTAAGTTTTTTAATTGCATGTAAAACTGGTATGTAATCTCCAGGGTCAATAATAATGCAAAAATTATTACTGTTTATAATAATCCATACATAATTATCTTTTAATATTGGAATATATTTAATTTTCATATATTAATTAGTTTTTCATTTTATATTACAATTTTGAATTGTGAAGAACATTAATATTTATTTAAATACAAGCAAAATTTTATAATGTTAAGACATATATCCAATATCTTCAAGAGTAGGATACCGAGCAGAATTTTTAGCTAAATTATTACACATTTCATTTTCAGAATGTCCTGAATGACCCCTGACCCAATTCCAATTTGTATGATGAGAATATAAAAGCTTGTTTAAATAAATCCATAAATCAACATTTTTCACTGGTTTATTTTTTATAGTTTTCCAGTTATTTAATTTCCATTTTTTGATCCATAAAGATATTCCTTTTTGAACATATTGACTATCAAGCGTAATTTCAATTGTACATGGTTTTTTAATTATTTCTAATGCTTTTATGATCCCCATTAGTTCCATACGATTATTTGTAGTAAAATAAAACCCTGAACTAATTATTAGTTCATTATTTTTATACTGAATTATAGAGCTGTATCCTCCTGGTCCGGGATTTCCTAAACAGGATCCATCTGAAAATATTTTTACAAAATTTGACATAATTATTATACCTTATATGAATGATATATAAAAACATGAATACCAAAAAAAGAAAAATTGTTTTAGACACTGAAACTACTGGAATGAATCTTACTGGATGTTTTTACAACAATCATAGAATAATTGAGATCGGAGCAATAGAAATTATTAATAATCATATTACAGGAAATAATTTCCATTCGTATATTTTTCCTGACAGACCAATAGATGAAAATGCTTTTAAAATTCATGGAATTTCAGATACTTTCGTACGAAATAAACCAAAGTTCTGTGAAATAGTTCAATTGTTTTTAAAATATCTTGGAAGTTCTGATTTAATAATTCATAATGCTAAATTTGATATTGGTTTTATAAATTATGAATTAAGTATGCTTGGTTTAAATATGATAAATATTCCAGAAAGACGTAAAATAATTGATACGTTATTAATAGCACGTAAAATTTTTCCAGGAAAAAAAAATACTTTAGATGCTTTGTGTACTCGTTATAAAATTAGTACTGATAATAAAAAAATGCATAGTGCTATTTATGATGCTAAATTATTAGCTAAAGTATATATATTTATGACTAATTTTCAAACATCTTTACCAATTTTTAATAATAATAATATTCAACAATATCATTGTAAAAAAAAATATTCTTGTAAAGAATATAAATCTAAAATCTTGTTAGCAACAAATAATGAAAATGTTATTCATAAAAATTATTTAAAATATATGATGAAACAATCAGGAAAATGTATATGGATGATCAAATAAAATGTATGTGAAACTATGTTGACATATATTACGTTAAATTATATAATTAAAAATAAAGTTATTAATGATGTTTGGTGCGGTAGTTCAGCTGGTTAGAATATCGGCCTGTCACGCCGGGGGTCGCGGGTTCAAGTCCCGTCCGCACCGTTTTTAAAATTTCTCGTATATACTTACATTTTTTATTTTTAAAATAATTTTATCATTAAGTAACATATTATGCTTAAATATGGCGAAACATTTAAAATTATGAAAGAATAACATATATACTATATAAGTAATTTTAGCATAAGTTTTGTATTTTAGTCTAATTATATAAAGACAGTTTTACAATTATATTTTTGTAGGTTTTTTATGAGTAAGAAATATATTGTTACTTGGGATATGCTACAAATTTATGCTAGAAAATTAGCTTATAAATTGCTTCCAGTAAAAAAGTGGAAGAGTATTATTGCAGTTAGTAGAGGTGGCTTGATTCCATCAGCATTATTAGCAAGAGAATTAAATGTTAGACTTGTAGATACGATTTGTGTATCTAGTTATGACCACAATTGTTTGCGTGATTTAAAAATTTTAAAATATGCATCTATAAATAGTAAAAATGAACCTACTACTATTATAGTAGATGATTTAGTAGATACTGGTGGGACAGTTCAAACAATTCGACATATATATCCTAAAGCAATATTCGTTACTATTTTTGCTAAACCAATGGGGAGGTCATTAGTGGATGAATACATTATAGATATACCTCAAAAAGTCTGGATTGAACAACCATGGGATATGGGCATTTCCTATCGAACACCCTTAATTAAAGATTTTTAAAATTTATCAATACAATTTTTGTAATATAAATATTAATATTTTATATATTAACAATATTTAATTGTATTAATAAGGGTTATAAAATTATTTAATATTGAGGAGTCCATAATAATGGAACAAGACAAAAAATTATTAAATATAAATGATATCAATAATAGTGATACACAAGAACATGCATTAACGTCAAAAGAAGATCATGATTTAGAAGAAATGAATATACTTAACAAAAATATTTTAAATCTCAATTCAGATTTACTTATGGCTAAGATTTCATCAGAAGAAAAAATAAAGTTGCTACGTAATAGAATTGAAAAAGATATTAGTAATACTTATAAATTTTCTTTAAATAATTTTATTTATTCGTTACTTCCTACTATTGACAGTATCGAATGTGCATTAAGTTTGTTTAAACCAGAAGATAAAATCCTAAATTCTTCATTTAGTAGATTAGAAAACGTTTTAAAATCTTTTTTATCATTATTAAATAAGTTTGGAATAACGATAATTGATGAATCAAACGTTCCATTTAATCCTGAAATACATCAGGCAATGGTTATTAAATCATCAAGAAATATAAAAGAAAACTATGTTATTTCAGTGCTTCAAAAAGGTTACTCAATAAATAATAGATTGTTACGCCCAGCAATGGTTATAGTTTCTAAATTATAATTATCTAGTAAGTATTATGATATTAATCATTTTTGTATTATATATTAATATACATCTTTAAGAATATTTTTTTTATGTAACATAATTTTTTTTCGTCGTAGCTCCCTGGGATCGATTAGTAATGGTCTATAAATCTCAATTCGATCTCCATTTTTTATAAAATCGCTTAAATTAACTATGTTTCCATAAATTCCTACATTTTTGTTATATATATTAATCGTTTTACTGTTAATAATATTAGAGCGCAATATTGCCTCTTCTACAGATATTTTATATTTTAATTTCATTTTTTTAACATATTGTTTATTTTTTAATGCATAAACAATAGTTATATTAATAGGTTGTATGTTCATATGTTATTTATTTTATCATTATTGAGGATGTAATAAAATACCACTATATTAACAATGATTACTATAAAATTCAATGATACATATTTTTATAAAGAACGTTCATGATTATATAAAACATAATAATTTTAGTATTTAAAATTAGGATATGCAAGTAGTGAATATAAAATACAATTCGAGTAATTTAAATATAACTGTTGCTTTTAACAAGAAAGTTAAACATAGATATTTTATAGAAGATACTCTAGAAGCTGGATTAGTTTTATTAGGTTGGGAAGTAAAAGCATTTAAATCAGGTAATATAAATATTATTGATAGTTATGTTTCTTTTTATTTAGGTGAAGTATATCTAATTGATTCCCAATTTAGTTCTCTTTATACGAATAATATTCATATTTCATATGATTCAAATAGAAAGAGGAAAATATTACTTAAAAAATATGAAATCATTTTTTTATATAATAAAATATATAAGAACAATTATACTGCTGTAGCTTTAGAATTCTTTTTAAAAAATAATTGGTGTAAAACAAAAATAGCTATTGTAAAAGGAAAAACACAATATGACAAACGAGAAATAGAAAGAAAAAATAAATGGAAACTAGAGAAAAATCGAATTATGAAATCTAAAAGTCTTTCGTAGTAGTTTATTATAAAATTAGTATAGTAATTTTTAAGAAAAAATACATGAATGAATATGATAAATACTTTATGAAATTTGCATTAAAATTTGCTAAATTAGCTGAAATAGATCAAGAAGTTCCTGTAGGGGCGGTATTAGTTTTAGATAACACTATTATTGGAAGAGGATCTAATAGTTCTATTACTCAAAATGATCCTACTGCTCATGCTGAAATAATAGCATTACGTACAGGAGGAAAATTTTTAAAAAATTATCGTTTATTAAGTACAACGTTATATGTAACTTTAGAACCGTGTTTTATGTGTTATGGAGCAATTATTCATAGTAGAATTTCTAGATTAGTATTTGGAACACATTATAATAATAAAAGTAATTATAACGTTTTTAATAGTCATATATTAAGAAAAATAAGAAAAAACAAAATAATTGTTACAAAAAATGTTATGCATGAAGAATGCAAAAATATATTACAAACGTTTTTTAAACGTAAACGAAAAAGTAATTGTATATAAAATATTCTTGTGTTTAACGGTATATTTCAATAATAACAGTAGTAAAAACGTATATTTTTTCATCACTGATACTAACGTGAGTCGAATGTATATTTAATTTTTTAGCAAGTGTTTTAGCAGTTTTTAAAAATTTTAAATATGGTTTTCCTAGTTTATCATGATATAATTCAAAATGGTTGAATTTTACTCCGTTCTGCATTCCTATTCCTAATGCTTTAGATGCTGATTCTTTTACAGAAAATCGTTTGGCTAAGAAACGAACAGGATTTGTACTATTTTTATATTGTTCTAATTCAAAGTTAGATAATATACGTTTTGCAAATTTCTCTCCAAATTTATAAGTAATTTTTTGAATTCTTATTATAGATAAGATGTCTATACCTATTCCAATAATACTCATATATTTTATGTCATATATTTTCAATAAATTATATTAAGAAAGTCTCCGAAAAATATTTTATAGTTTTTTTGTTAAAGTTATGTTAATATATGGTGTGTAACAATGTTTATGTATTTAACACTTATTACATCAATTTTAAAAAATATATATTTTTTTATCTTTTTTTTACAAATAGTGAAAGATGTACCTTGCGCTTAAAATATGTTTCTAGTTCTTTTCTTGATATAGTTCCACATAATTTTATTTTATCTCCTTTATTTCCAATTACAATTTTTTTATGCTGATTGCTAATGACAATAATTATTGCTTTTATAATACATATTTCATTAATATTCACATAAAAATTTTCAATTCTAACTTGTATTGAATAAGAAATTTCATCTCCTAAATGGAATATAAATTTTTCTCGAATAATTTCGCTAATTTTAAAGTATAAATTATAATTTGTAATTTGGTTAGGTGGAAATTGCAATTTAGATATAGGTAATAATTTTTGAACAATTTTTGATAGTAGACAAATATTTTCCCCAGTTTTCCCTGAAATAGGTAAAATCTCTTTAAATAAACATTGTTTTCTTAAAAATTCTATATATGGTAATAAGTTCGCTTTTTTTAAAATTTTATCATTTTTATTAATAACTGCTATTATAGGAATATAAGTATTTTTTATGTTTCTTAAAATCAAATCATCTTCTGATGTCCAGTTTATTCCGTTTAAAACTAGTAATATCACGTGTGTATTTTTGCATATATTTTTAATAAAACAATGTTGTTTTTTGTTTATAAAATATCTACTATTACGCGATATACCTGGTGTATCTACATAAACTGTCTGAAACATTCCATCATTTTGAATACCAATAATATTACCTTGAGTAGTATGTGGTCGTTTAGAAACGATAGATATTTTTGTTTTTACTAAATTATTAATTATTGTTGATTTTCCTACGTTTGGTTTTCCAACAATTGTAACTGTGCCACAATGATATATTTTTTTCACTCTAGCCCCAATTTTGTTAATGCGTTTTGTGCAGCTTCTTGTTCAGCTTTTCTACGACTAGAACCAACTCCAATTAATTTTTCATTTATACCACTAATTTCACAATAAATGGTAAATAATTGGTTATGTGCTTCCCCATATACTTGTTCTACTAGATATGAAGGTAATGGTAAATGCTTTGATTGTAAATATTCTTGTAATCTAGTTTTTGGATCTTTTTGAGTATCTCCAGGGCTAATTTTTTCTAATCTTTTTTTATACCATTTTAAAATTAATTTTTCTACTGTTTTTAAATTACTATCTAAAAATATGCTACCAATAAGTGCTTCTATAGTATTTGCTAATATTGATTCTCTTCTAAATCCACCACTTTTTAGTTCTCCTTGACCTAATTGCAAATAATTTCCTAAATGAAATTCGTATGCTATTTTAGCTAAAGTATTTCCTTTAACTAAGGTTGCTCGCATTCTGCTCATATCTCCTTCGTTGACATTAGGAAAATGATGATAAAGAGCATTAGCTATAACAAAACTTAGAATAGAATCTCCTAAAAATTCTAATCGTTCGTTATGTTTACTATTTGCACTTCTATGAGTTAATGCTTGAATTAATAAATCTTTTTTAGTAAAAATATATCCTAGAGTTTTTTGTAATTTTTGTATTACATTATGGTTCATGTTGTTGCCAATTATACTAATGTAGTAATTATACGTTAACTAATATTTTAAACATGTTTTACTATCGAAGAAGTGAATATATTTTTAATTATTTTAATATATACTACCAATGCGATTTATTCGAATTCCTGTTGGCCAACTATTTTCTTTTTTTTCAAAACTCATCCATATAGTAGTTACTTTTCCTATTAAATTTTTTTCTGGAACAAATCCCCAATAGCGACTGTCTAAACTATTATCTCTATTGTCGCCTATTACAAAATACATGTTTTTTGGAACAATCCAAGTTCCTTTTTTTTGATTTTTTTGTTGAAAATATGTAGATTTTCGATCTATTATTTCTTTGGAAAACAATATTTGATATGTCAAATTTTCTAATTTTTCTGTACAGATATTTAAGCGAAAAAAATTATTATTTATTATTTCCTTATCATTCAAAATATTACTAAAATCTAAAAAATTTATATTCTTTTCAAATTTTTGGAAAAAATCACTCGGTTGTGTATTACTATGAGTAATTAATAGTTTTTGTGTGTAATTATTACATTTATCTTTAAACTGTATATAAAAATTTTTAGTACTTATATTATAAGTAACTTTATCGCCAGGTAATCCAATTACTCTTTTAACATAATTTGTATGGATATTTTTAGGATATTTAAAAACTATTATATCACCTCGTTTCGGATGGCTGATACGAATTAATGTAGTATGTGTGATAGGGTTTTTAATTCCATAAGAAAATTTTTGTACTAATATAAAATCTCCTACTAGTAATGTAGGCATCATAGATCCTGATGTAATTTGGAATGGTTCATATAAAAAAGATCGAGTTAGAAACACTATAAGAAAAATAGGAAAAAGAGATGCTATAAAGTTTATACAATTTTTAAACAATTCTATTTGATTCAATTGATTAATAAAATTAATATCTGTTTTTTTTTTAAAATATTTAATATTTTTTTAAAAATCCAAAATGTTCCAGTAATTAGTATTAAAATTAATAAGAGTATAATTAAACCATCATTGTCCATTATATTTGCCCTTTTTTAATGGGTTTTATTACTTAAAATAGATAAAAATACTTCTTTAGGTATATTAACATTTCCTATTTTTTTCATTTTCTTTTTTCCAAGTTTTTGTTTTTCTAATAATTTTTTTTTCCGAGTTACATCTCCTCCGTAACATTTTGCTAATACGTTTTTTCTTAATTGTTTAATAGTAGATTTAGCAATTATTTTTTTGTCTGTCATAGCTTGAATAATAATATCAAACTGATGTCTTGGAATTAACATTTTTATTTTTTGAATTATTGTATGTGCTTGAATGGTAACTTTGTCTTTATGAATCATTAATGACAGAGCATCAATTTTTTTATGATTTATTAATATGTCTAATCGTTGCATATTAGCAGTTTTATACGATTCAAATTCATATTCTAATGATGCATATCCTTTAGATTCAGATTTTAATTGATTAAAAAAATCTGATATAACTTCTGACATGGGAATACTATAATCCAGTAATACCTGATTTCCATAATAAATTAAATTTCTTTGTATTCCTCTTTTCTTTGCACATAATAGTAATATATTTCCCAAGTATTCATGTGGCAATAAAATTTTACATCTAGCTATAGGTTCCTTAATTTTTTTAATTGAACTAGGTTTTGGAAATTGAGAGGGCGAATCAATCAGAAAACTTTCATTATTAAACTTTATAAGTTGATATATAACAGTGGGTTGTGTAGATATTATTTCAAGATTGTATTCTCTTTCTAATCTAGCTTGTATAATTTCCATATGCAATAATCCTAAAAATCCGCATCTAAATCCAAATCCTAATGATATAGAAGACTCAGGTTCATAAAATAGAGATGAGTCATTTAAACTTAGTTTTTCTAATGCATTTCTAAAAATAGAAAATTGACTGGATTGAATAGTAAATAGACCTGCGTAAATTTTAGGTTTAATTTGTTTAAATCCTGGTAATATATATTTTGGACAACTATTAACTAAAGTTAAAGTGTCACCAACAGGAGCTCCTATAATATTTCTAATCCCGCAAATAATCCAACCTATTTCTCCACATTTCAAGCTACTTTTATATACTCTTTTAGGAGTGAATATTCCTATTTTTTCTACGTAATATATCTTTCCTGTGCTCATTACTTTAACTTTAGATTTTTCTTTGAGAATTCCATTTTTTATACAAATTAAAGATACTACTCCTAAATAATTATCAAACCATGAATCGATAATTAATGCTTGTAAATCATTATTTATACTACCATGAGGAGGTAAAATATCATGAGTAATCTGTTCTAATAGATTAACAATACCTTCACCTGTTTTAGCTGAACAACATATTGAATTTTTTGCAGAAATTCCTATAATTTCTTCTATATCTTTTTTTACTTTTTCAGGATTGGAATGAGGCAAATCAATTTTATTTAAAACGGGTATTATAGTTAAGTTCATATCTAAGGCTTTATTACAGTTGGATATAGTTTGCGCTTCTACTCCTTGTACCGCATCAACAATCAGTAATGCCCCCTCGCAAGCAGATAAAGAACGTGATACTTCGTATGAAAAATCTACATGACCTGGAGTATCGATAAAATTTAATTGATATAACTGATTTCTGATTGAAGTATAATTTACAGTAACACTTTGTGCTTTAATTGTTATTCCTCTTTCTCTTTCTAATTCCATTGAATCTAAAACTTGAGAATGCATTTCTCTATCTGATAGTCCTCCACATATTTGAATAAATCTATCAGAAATAGTTGATTTTCCATGATCTATATGAGCAATGATACAAAAATTTCTTATTTTTTTCATTTAATTTAAAATTACCATTTATATAATTTGATCATTTTCTTAAAATGAACTTTATTAAAAACATTATTAATACATTTTATATATCTTAGTTATATAATATTTTATATGAGAGTGTGTATTTAATAAAATTATCTAATTTTATTAAATGTAAAATAATTGTTCTTAAGACTATCATAAATAATTTATAGAGTTAATATATAAATTATTTACTGAGAATTTTAGTTAGTATAAATAACTTAAATATTTTATTATTTTTAAATAGATATATTTTATATAATTTAATGATACAAATTAATGTTACATTGCAATAAATTTTAGTACTTATAAATATTATCTATTATTTTTTATCGATTATATTTTTAATTTTATAAAAAATTTTTTGATAATATCACTTTTAGAAAGATAATTATATGTTAAAATTTAAAAAAAAAGTCATTTTAGCTATGTCAGGTGGCGTAGATTCTTCTGTATCTGCTTGGATTTTACAACAAAAAAATTATTATGTAGAAGGATTATTTATGAAAAATTGGGAAGAAAATGATAATAATTTTTATTGTTCTGCAAAAAAAGATTTTGAAGATGCTACGCACGTATGTAGTAAATTAGGAATTCGTTTAAATAAGGTTAATTTTTCTTTTGAATACTGGGAAAATGTATTCAAAAAATTTTTAAAAGAATATAAATTAGGACTAACACCTAATCCTGATGTACTATGTAATAAAGAAATAAAATTTAAAGTATTTTATGAATTTGCTGTTAAAAATCTTGGAGCCGACTTTATTGCTACTGGACACTATGTTCGAAGAAGAGATGATAAAAAATCATCGTTTTTATTAACAGGTATAGATTCTAATAAAGATCAAAGTTATTTTTTATATACTATTCATGAAAATATTCTTAAAAAATGTTTATTTCCCGTAGGAACATTAACAAAAGAAATTGTACGAAAGATTGCTGCACGTTTAAAGTTAAATGTTTTTAACAAAAAGAATTCTACTGGAATTTGTTTTGTAAATCCTAAAAATATTAATAATTTTTTAGAAATATACATTCCTAAGATAAAAGGAAATATTATTACTACTTGTGGAAGAATAATAGGTACACACAATGGATTAGCATATTATACTTTAGGTCAAAGAAGAGGACTAGGAATAGGAGGAATTAAAGGTATTAAAAATATTCCATGGTATGTAGTAGATAAAAATGTTGTTTTCAATTCTTTGATTGTTGCACAAGGTTTAAATAATTATCATTTAATGTCCATAGGATTAATTGCACATAATGTACATTGGATAAATGGATTAAAATTTAAAAATTCTTTCTCATGTTCAGTAAAAGTGAGATATAGACATAAAGCTGTTTTATGCACAATATTTATTCATGAAAAAAAATGTATTAAGGTATTGTTCCAATATCCTGTTTTATCAATAACTCCTGGGCAGTCTGTAGTGTTTTATTCATCAGAATTATGCTTAGGAGGGGGTATTATAAAAGAACGGTTACCTATATTAACATTATGAATTTACTTAAATATTTTAGTATTAGGAATGTATAAACTGTGATTAAAAATTTTTATTCACTTATATTGTCTTTTTCTGGAATATGTCAATCTGTTGCTATTGTAGATCAATTGTCTCACACTGGAACGTGTAGTGATAGTGAATTTAGAATAGGAATTGACAGTATATTAAATATTAATCCAAAAACTATATTATCGGTATATGGAAATGCAGAAAAAAATTTATGTCTAGGTATAAAAACGTTATTATCATTATTAAATAATTCTAATAATTATAATGTATCTGGAAAAATATTGCGCTATATATTTAATATAATTATTTTAGAGAAAAAAATTAAAAAAAATACTTTTTGCAGGTCGGTATTATTTAAGAGAATTTCTATGTTGATACCAAATGATATAAAAATTTTTCATTCACATGAAACGTTAACTGATCGACTTTCAGAAATATATTTAGATGTTATTAGCAAATTAGGATCTCGCATTCAAGTTTTTGGATCTCAAAAAATATTAAAAAATGTATTAGTACAAAATAAAATTCGTTGTGCATTGTTATTTGGAATTCGCTCAGCTGTTTTATGGAGACAGGTAGGTGGAAATTTTTTTCAATTTATTTTTTTTAAAAATCAAATATACAATCAAACTAATAATATATTTAAGAAATTTACTTCTTAGCTATTTAATAAGAATTTTAAAATTAAATATATTTCAAAAGAGGTAAATAATGATTTTATCATCTCTCAATGCTATTTCACCTATTGATGGTCGCTATAGTAATCGTACTTCTAAATTACGAGATGTTTTTAGTGAATATGCATTTTTAAAATATCGTGTAAAAGTTGAATTATTGTGGTTAAAAAAGCTTTTAACATTAAAAGAAATTAATATTTCCTTCAAGAAAGATGATACTATTAATTTTCATCTTGATGAAATTATAAATAATTTTAGTGATACTGACGCACAGAATATAAAAAAAATAGAAAAAACTATTAATCATGATGTAAAATCAATAGAATATTTTTTAAAAGATAAATTATTTAAAATATTAGGAAAGCATCATATTATAAATTTCGTACATTTTTTGTGTACTTCAGAGGATATAAATAATTTAGCATATTCTTTAATGTTAAAAACTGCTAAAGAAAAAATTATTATTCCAACATGGGAAGACATTATTAAAGAATTAAAAAAAATTGTATCTAATTATTATAATTTTCCTATTTTATCTCGCACTCATGGTCAACCAGCGACTCCTTCAACAATAGGAAAAGAAATGGTAAACTTTTCTTATAGATTAGAGCGTCAATTAATACAATTTAAAAATATAAATTTATTAGGAAAAATTAATGGTTCTACTGGAAATTATAATGCGCATTTTTCTGCTTATCCTAATATTAATTGGCATAACGTTAGTCGTGATTTTGTTACGTCTCTTGGATTAGGATGGAATCCTTATACTACTCAAATTGAACCTCATGATTATATCTCTGAATTTTTTAGTTGTATATCTAGAGTTAATACTATTTTATTAGATTTTAATCAAGATATGTGGGGATATATCTCATTAAATTATTTTGTTCAAAAGAACAACTTAAATGAAGTTGGATCTTCTGTTATGCCACATAAAATCAATCCGATTAATTTTGAAAATTCTGAAGGTAATCTTGGATTATCTAATGCTATAATAAATTATTTTGTTCATAAATTACCTATTTCTCGTTGGCAAAGGGATTTAAGTGATTCCACAGTATTAAGAAATATGGGATCAGTAATCGCTTATTCTATAATAGCTTATGATTCTATGATATTAGGAATTCAACAATTGAAGGTTAATGAAGTTCAACTATTAGAAGATTTAGACAAGCATTGGGAGATTTTGGCAGAACCTATCCACACTGTAATGTGTAAATATGGAATAAGGGATGCTTACGATAAATTAAAATTATTAACTAGAGGGAAAAAAATTAATTCAGCTATTATTCATAGTTATATTAATAGTTTAGCAATTCCAGAAGAAGAAAAGATACAATTAATCCAGTTAACTCCAATGAGTTACTTAGGTTTATCGATAAAGTTAGCAAAAAATTTTAAAAATTATAAACACTATGAATAGTAGTAATATATGTATATTGTTTAAATTTTTACAGTGATATTATCATTAAATAATAAGTTCATACTTTAATTAAATTTGATTTAATAAGATAAGTATTTATGCATAAATTTCAGTTATTAAACAGTAGAATTAATTCAGCAATATGTATTGTTTTTTTAATAATTATTTGTTCTGGATTTTATAATTTAAAAAAAAACACTATATAAATAGTAAAAAGAATATTTATAATCATTTCTGTTCCACTAAATTTATAAATACTTGGTCTACAATTATTAAAAAAACTTCAAAAAAATATAATGTTGATCAAAAACTAATAAAATCTATTATTTGCATAGAATCGTCTGGTGATGAAAAAGCTACTAGTAATTCTAAAGCAATTGGATTAATGCAAATAAAACCGTTTAGTGCTGGTAAAGAGGTATATCGTTTTCAAGGAAAACGGGGTCACCCCTCTGTTAATGATTTATATAATCCGAACATTAATATTGATATAGGAACAGCGTACATTCACATTTTACAAAATCAAGATTTATCAGGAATTTATAATACGGAAATATTAAGATATGCGACGATTGTATCATATGTAAATGGATCTAATGCATTATTAAAAACTTTATCTGATAATAGAAAAATAGCTATTAAAAAATTAAATAAAATGAAAAAAAAAGAATTTTTTAATCATATAAAAAAAAAACATCCAGCATTACAGGCTTGGAAATATCTTAAAAAAGTAATGATAATCTATTATTTAATATAGCTTTTGTATTATTAACAATTTAAGTCGTTATTTAAAAATTTAATGTTATTTAATAAAATATATATTATTTTACAGGATATTTTATGGGTTTTATGAAAGGCAAAAAAATTTTAATTACTGGAATAGCAAATAGATATTCTCTAGCTTTTGGAATTGCAAAAGCTATGCATGCACAAAATGCTACTTTAGCATTAACATATCATCTTGATAAGATGAAAGAAAAAGTGTGTTCTTTAGCAAAAAAATTGGGAATAAGTCTTGTTTTTCCATGTGATGTATCTAGTGATGAGAGTATTAAACAACTATTTTTAAATATATCTAAGAAATGGAAAAAATTTGATGGATTTGTGCATTCTATAGCTTTTTCTAAAAAAAATCAAATGTCTGGAGATTATATTACTTCTATAACGAGAAGTGATTTCTGTCGAGTACACGATATTAGTTCTTATAGTTTTGTTGGAATGGCTAAAGAATGTAGATCTATGTTAAAAAAGAATTCTTCTCTTGTAACTTTAAGTTATATAGGTGCAAAGGCAGTAATTCCTAATTATAATGTTATGGGTGTTGCAAAAGCCTCTTTAGAATCTAATGTAAGATATATGGCTAATAGTATGGGAATTGATAATATTCGAGTTAATGCAATATCGTCTTCCCCCATGAAGACATTATCTTCATATGGAATTAAAAATTTTAAAGAAATATTGAAATTTAGTAATGCTATAGCTCCTTATGGTAGTTCGGTAACTATGCAAGATATTGGAAATACTGCAGCTTTTTTATGCTCTAATTTGTCTAAAGGAATTACTGGGCAAACAATTTATGTAGATGGTGGATTTAATATTACCGCTATGAATAAGTTAAATAAGATTAACAATCCATAGTTATCATTTTACATAATATAATATTTTTAAAATATACTTATTTTTATTATATACATTAAAGATAGAAAATATAAAATCTATTAATTATTTATTACTATTTAATTTAATTACGTGTTTAAATATTTTTTGGTAAAAATTTATAATATAAATTTATATAAACATCACGAAGAATACTTTTATTCTATTTCATATATAGGTTATATAATTATGTTTCATAATCATCCATTACTCTCTAAGTTAAAAGATAAATTACGTTCAAAAATACCACGTATTGAGGGAATAGTTAAAAGTACTAATAAAGGGTTCGGATTTTTAGAAACAAATTCATGTACTAGTTATTTTATACCACCTCAAAAGATGAAAAAAGTTATGCATGGAGATCGTGTTATAGCTCAATTAAAAATTGAAAATGATCGAAAAATTGCATGTCCTGAAAAATTAGTAGAACCTTTTTTATCTACATTTATTGGCCAAATTCAAATATTTCAAAAAAAATTTTATATAAAGCCATATTGTTCATATTTTAAAGAGCTAATTGTTTGTATGGTTTCCTGCATATTACCTGAAAATATTCAAACAGGAGATTGGGGGCTAGCTACATTAGCTAAACATAAATTAAGAGGAAATCGAGCGTTCTCTGCAAAATTAATTAAATTTATAATTAAGAAAAATAATCCATTAGTTCCTTGGTTAGTTACACTAGAACGTCATCAATTAGAAACCTCAGAACCTACATGTAAAACTAGCGATACTATTTTTAAAGATAATTATTTAAGAACAGATCTGACTAATTTAAATTTTATTACTATTGATCACCATTCTACTAAAGATATTGATGATGCTTTATTTATAGAAAAAAATTTATCTGGTACGTTTAACTTAACTGTGGCTATCGCTGATCCTACTGCATATATTTCTTCAGAAAGCGAATTAGATGAAATTGCATTAAATAGAGGTTTTACTAATTATTTGCCTGGATTTAATATTCCTATGCTGCCGCGTATTTTGTCAGAAAATAAATGTTCGTTAAAAATGAATAAACGTCGTCCTGCTATTGCTTGTAGAATTGTATTTAATAGTGATGGTGCAATATTGCATGAAAAAACTAATTTTTTTTTAACATGGATTATATCTAAATCTCAATTATCATATAAATCTGTATCTGATTGGTTAGAAAAAAAAGGAACATGGTTTCCAGAATCCAGTTTGATTGCTAATCAATTATTACTATTACATGAATTATGTAATTTAAGAATTCAATGGAGAAAAAAACATGCATTATTATTTAAGGAACGTTTAGAATACAATTTTAAATTATCAGAAAATTTTAAAATTTTAGATATATACATTGAACCTAGACGAATAGCTAATAGAATTGTTGAAGAATCAATGATAGCAGCTAACGTATGTGCTGCACAATTATTATCCAATAAATTAAATTTTGGAATATATAATATACACTCTGGATTTGAATTAATTAATGCAAAATATGCTATTGAATTGTTATCTAAATATAATATTTCATTTAGTATTAATGAAATTAGGACATTAGAGGGATTTTGTAAACTCCGACGTACACTAGACGAAATTTCAAATGAATATCTTAATAATCGAATTCAAAAATTTTTATCTTTTGGAGAAATTAATAATAAACCTAGCCCTCATTTTGCGTTAGGATTTCCTGTGTATGCTACATGGACCTCACCTATTAGAAAATATACTGATATCATTAATCATCGTCTATTAAAAACAATAATTACAGGAATAGGAAAAGCTATTATACCTAATAATAAAATTTTATTGAAAATAAATGATCGACGCCGTCGCATGAGAATAGCAGAAAGAGACATAGAGGATTGGTTGTATGTATCTTTTTTTAAAAACATGGATTATAAAAACAAAATTTTTGATGCTAAAATTATCGATATCTTTCGTTCTGGAATAAAAGTGCAATTATTGGAAAATGGAGCTAATGTTTTTATACCTACTTCTTTTTTGCATAACAACAAAAATGAAATCATATTTAACAAAGAAAAAGGAATTGTATATATCATGGGAAAAGAATATTATACTATTTCTAACGTTATTAAAATTATATTAATAGATATAAAAATAGAAACAAGAAGTATTATAGGTAAACCTGTTTTTTAATACAACATGGTTTTTTGAATAAAATTTAATATTATTTAAAAATAATATATTAATAACACGTAATGTTTGTATTTCTTTAAAAAACTCCAAAAATATTTTTATTCTACTTTTAGAATAATTTAGAAATTATATTTCTAACATGTATTGAAAATAATGAAATATATTTAAATATTTCTATATGTTATTATAATTTTATAACAAACATTATTAATATTACCTATTTTAATATCTTTAAATTTTATATTTATTTCATGATAATTTTGAGGTGAAATATGAATAGTTCTGTTTTTGACATGTCTGTGTATATAAGCTTTTTCTTTAGCTTATTCGTTTTAGTTAATCCTATCGGTATGATTCCTATTTTTACAAGTATGACTAAGTTTCAATCTATACAAGAAAGAAATCAAACAAATTTTACTACTAATATGGCAGTAATTTTTATTTTGTTTTTTTCATTACTTTTTGGTAACATTGTGCTAGATTTATTTAATATTTCTTTGAGTTCTTTTAGAATTTCTGGTGGAATATTAATTATTTCTATCGCATTTTCTATGGTTAATGGAAAATTAGTATCAAATATAAAAGATAAAATCAACAAAAATTCACGCAGCAATTTAACTAGCAATATTGCTGTCGTCCCATTGGCTATGCCACTAATAGCAGGCCCCGGTGCAATTAGTTCTACCATAATTTGGAGTACTCATTATTCTAGTTGGATTAATATATTAGGATGTACAATTACAATTATTTTGTTTTCACTTTTATGTTGGTGTTTATTTAAAATTTCACCATTAATTGTGAATATTATTGGAGAAAGTGGAATTAATATAATGACGCGTATTATGGGCTTATTATTAATGGCAATAGGTATTGAATTTATAGTTGCAGGTTTAAAATCTATTTTTTTAAATTATCTTTAGATATTTTAATATTTGTTCTAACGAAAAAAACGTGTAATTTTATATTTAAATAATTTGTATATATTTTAAATCAAATACAATATTTTTGTTACATGTGCATTTTTTAAAATATTATGTAGGTTACTAAAAATTTTGAAATATAATTTTAAAATTCGTAATTTTGGATTGCGTCACATTAAAACTATATCCAATTATATGAAATATTTTACTATTAGAAGAAATCAGTTTTCAAAAGATGAAATATGGTTAGTTCAACATTATCCCATTTATACTTTTGGAATTAGCGAAAAAACATATAATTGGGTTATTCCAAAAAATATTCCAATTATGTTTAGTGACAGAGGTGGAAAAACAACATATCATGGTCCTGGGCAGTTAGTAGTATATTTTTTATTAGATTTAATGCGTTTTAAGATGAATATTAACCAATTTGTTTCTTTAATACAAAAAACTGTTTTATCTACTTTAGAATATTTCTCAATTTCAGGATATATTTTAAAAAATTTTCCTGGAATATATGTAAATAATAGAAAAATATGTTCTTTTGGATTACGTATTAAAAAAGGTTGTTCTTTCTATGGTATAGCATTAAATATTTCTATGGATTTATCTCCATTTGACTATATTAATCCCTGTGGAAATAACATTAAAATGACTCAGATAATTGATGTTAAACCTGAAATAAATTTCAGAACAGTTCAATTAGTGTTAATGAATAATATAAAAAGATATTTTTCAGTTTTATATTTAAAACAAATATAAACATTTTTAATGTATTTATTAAAAATTAAAAATACCTTATAAAAATTTCTTTAACAAAAAAATAATAAGAAGATCATATGTATGTATGAAAAAAAAATAAACGTATTACGTAATATACATTCAAAAAAGTTATATAAAAAAGAAATTTTAGTAAAAGTTTTACCAAATTTTAATGATCATATTTTAAAAAAACCAGATTGGATAAAAGTGAGATTCCCATCTAATATAGATAAAATTAAAAATACAAAAAGAATTTTAAGAAAACACAAATTAAACACTGTTTGTGAACAAGCAGCATGCCCAAATTTATTTGAATGTTTTAATAAAGGAACTGCTACATTTATGATATTGGGTACAACTTGTACTAGAAGATGCCCTTTTTGTGCAGTAGATCATGGAAAGCCATTAAATATTAATGTAAACGAACCAATACAGCTATCAAAAGCTATTTTAGACTTAGATTTAAACCATGTTGTTATTACTTCAGTAGTAAGAGATGATTTAAAAGATAGAGGTGCAAAACATTTTTCAAATTGTATCCAGGCTATTCGTACAAATAGAAATATTATTATTGAAATTTTAGTGCCAGATTTTAAGGGTGTATTACAAGATGCCATTCAAACGATTAGTGTATTTCCTCCAGACATATTCAATCATAATTTAGAGAATGTTCCAAGATTGTACAAATTTGTTAGACCTGGAGCAAATTATAAACAATCATTAAGATTATTAGAATTATTTAAAATTAAAAATTCTGATGTTATTACAAAATCAGGTCTAATGTTAGGATTAGGAGAAACAACTAAAGAAATAATACAAGTAATGAAAGATTTATTTAATAGTGGCGTTAATATATTAACTTTAGGTCAGTATTTACAACCTAGTAATTCACACATTCCAGTTCAAAGATATATTAGTCCTTTAGAATTTCTTCAATTAGAAGAACAAGCATTATCTATAGGTTTTGAAAGAGCTTTTTGCGGTTCACTTGTACGTTCATCATATCATGCGGAACTACAATATCACAAATCGTTAACTATTTTAAAGGGAACTTAATTTTTTTTGAATATTTTTTAGCTCTATTATTGGATTTTTGAGAGATGTAATAGCTCTTCCAATTACGATGTAATCAATATTATATTTTTTTGCAAGATTAGGAGTAATAATATTTTTTTGATCATCGCATAAATTTCCTTTTAATCGAATTCCAGGAGTTAATATCTTTAAATAATTTCCTAATTTTTGCTTTACAGCGATTGACTCCTTTCCTGGACAAATAATACCATCTAATTTACATATTTTTGCTAATTTTGATAACATTAATATGTAGTTTTTAATTGACATGTTAATACCAATATTAGACATATCTGATGTATTAAGACTTGTTAAAATTGTTACCCCCATTAATAATGGTGGGTTATTATTAAAATAACGTAATGCTAATTTGGCTGATTGTAACATTTTTAAACCACCACAAATATGTACACTAATCATCCATATATTTAAATCAGCTATAGATTTTATAGCCCCGAATATAGTATTAGGAATATCATAAAACTTTAAATCTAAAAAAATATTAAATCCTAACTTTTTTAGTTCTTGTACAAAGGATTTTCCAAACAAAGAAAACATAATTGTTCCTATTTTTAACGCGTAAATGTTTGGATCAAGTTTGTACACTAGTTGCATAGCTTCGTTTTTATTAAAAAAATCTAAAGCAATAATGATTTCTGGATTTTTAACAAAATATCTCAAGTTCATATTATATAGCTCTTGTTTTGGAAATATAAAATTTAAAATGTTTTTTCTTAAATACTGAAATATCTACGTATATGTTTTAAAAATCTTAATGTTTATCATTTATTTGAATATTAAAATAATTAATCTTAAAAACATTTAATGATTTTAAAACAAAAATATGACATTATAAATAATAACATGATTTATAATAATAAATGTTTTTTGAAAATAGAAATTTTGCATATTTCAGATATTTCATTTAAATTTAACGTTACTATTCTTAGCATGATACATGATAAAAAAATACGCATATATTAAAAACTAACATATTAAACTCTCACATCATTTTGAAATAATGAACATAAACAAGTAATATGGTATCAAATTTTAAAATTCTTTATTAATTTCATAAAAATTCTATAGATATTTAAACAATAAAAATGCGATTAATTTATCTTATTTATATTATATTTTATATATTTTTATACAAAAAAATGTATTGTGTTAAATAATAATGGTAACTTTATATAATAATTAGATATTATTAATATTAAGATATATGTAATTATTACATATTCTTAAAATAATTATATGTAGATAAAGATATTATTATACAAAAAATGTACAAAAATAAGTACAAATATTTGATATAAAAATGGGGGATATATGCAACTTAAAAGGATAGCAGAAACTCGGTTACCCACTGTATTTGGTGAATTTTTAATGATTGTTTTTGAAGAAAAACATGGAGGTAAAAATCATGTTGCTTTAGTATATGGAAATATAAAAAATCATAATCCAGTTTTATCAAGAATTCATTCTGAATGTTTGTCTGGAGATGCATTATTTAGTTTACGTTGTGATTGTGGTTTTCAACTACAATTGGCGTTAATGAAAATTGTAAAAGCTGGTAGTGGAATACTCATATATCATCGTCAGGAGGGTAGAAATATTGGTTTGTCAAATAAAGTTCGAGCTTATGCTTTGCAAGATATAGGTTTAGATACTGTAGAAGCTAATCATTATTTAGGGTTTTCTGAAGATGAAAGAGATTTCACTTTTTGTGCTGATATATTTAAATTGTTAGATATAAAAACAATACGACTATTAACTAATAATCCTTTAAAGGTAAAAATATTAAATAAAAACGGGATTAAAATTATAGAACGAATATCACTAGTTGTAGGAAGAAACATTAATAATTTTAAATATTTAAATACTAAAGCAAAAAAAATGGGACATATTTTTCCACTTTAATAATACAACTACTTATGTTAAACAAATCAATAATGAATATTATTAAAATATTATTATACATAAAGTTTTATTTTTAAGAAAATTCTTACACACTTTAAGATATTGACTACACTTTTTATTAAAATGATATATCATATTTTATCTTCTATAATACATAATTAATTAATAAATAAGTATGTTATTAATAATAAATAGCAATTATCATATGTAGGCATTTTTACATATATTTATTTTTTGAATGCCTACATAATAATTAAAATATTATGCATAATAGTATTTTTAAAATAATAACAAATTTTATCACATAAAATGTTCTAAGTATTAATATTTAAAACAATGTTTATACAAATTAATTAATATACTTTTATCAAAATAGTTGTTATATATTTTAAAATAATTTTGGTTATTTTTTAAAATAAATATTGTTAATAATTCATTTTATTATATTAAATACAATATTTTCTATAAATAATTTTAAATGAACAATTAATTTTAATTACCGCGTATTATTTAATAAGTTTTATATTAATAATATAAAATTATTTTATATTATTAATTATACCGTTTTAACATTGTACTCATTAAAAAATTTTAATGATTTTAAAATTTTTGATGAACTTTAAGAAATTTTCAAAAAATTTTTTTATTTACACAAAATAAATATTTAACTGCTTTAAAGTTTTCAGAAGTTTTTTAATTTTTTGTTATTATAAACATAAAATTCAAAAATTGTATGTACTATAAAATATAGTTCCTACATTTATTCAAACAATAATTTAAAAAAATATATTTTCATAAACTTTTCTATTTTTTATAATTGAGCAAAAAATTAAAATTTAGATGTTGAACATATTGTTTGATTTTAGATTGTAAAACTAATACACTTATTTTGAGTGTTTTACATATATTTATGTATGCTTAATGTCATATATACTATATAATAAAAATATTTTTATTTGAGTTTATATTTATCAAATATATATGTTTTGATCAAATATTATTTTTTAAATAAATTATTGAAGTTTTTAAATGTACATAATTCTAAGTATCAAAGAATTAAAGTATCGGACTTAAAAAATAAAAAATTTTTTCTATAAATTTTTTCCAATAGGATCTAATAGCCCAAACTTTTGGATCTATTAATTGAGAATGAGACATGTATTCTCTTTGTAACATAAATAAGTCTTGTCCAAAATGGTTATCGTCTACTACTAAAGTTATTTCAAAATTTAACCATAAACTTCTCATATCCAAGTTTGCAGTTCCAATTAAACTTAATTGCATGTCTATTAAAATACTTTTACTATGTAGTAATCCTTTTTCAAATTGATAAATTTTTACTCCGGATTCTAAAAGCTCGCTAAAAAAAACACGGCTAGCCCATTTTACTAGTATAGAATCATTGCTTTTTGGAATTATTAAAGCCACTTCTACGCCTCTTTGGGAGGCAGAACATATCGCATACAATAAATCATCACTAGGTACTAAATAAGGAGTAGTAATTACTATTTTTTTTCGAGCTGAATAAATAGCAGTTAATAACACTTGATGAATTATATTTTTTGTAAACCCAGGTCCAGAAGCTATTATTTGTATAGCAGAAGTATTTTTTTTAGAAAGAGTGATAAATTTATGTTCTGGTTGTTTAGGAAAAATCTTTCTTCCAGTTTCTATTTCCCAATCACAGGAATATACTATTCCCATAGTAGTAGCTACTGGGCCTTCTATACGAATCATAAGGTCTATCCATTTTCCAACTTTTGATGATTGTTTAAATAAACTTGGATCTGCTAAATTCATACTACCTGTATATGTAATATAATTGTCTATTAAAATAAATTTTCGATGTTGTCTTAAATCTATCCGTCTAAGAAATAATTTATAAAAACTTATTTTTAATGCTTCAACTATTTGAATTCCAGAATTCCGCATAATAGAAACCCATTTACTACGAAAGAATTCTAAGCTTCCAGCAGAGTCTAACATAATTCTACATTTTATCCCCCTTTGAGCTGATTTTATTAAAGCTATTGCTACATCATCTGCTAACCCACCAGGTTTCCAAATATAAAATACAATTTCTATATTTTGTTTAGCTAAATAAATATCTTGTATTAATGTTTTAATAATTTTCTTTGTATTTTTTAATAATTTTAATTTATTATATTTAATTCCTGATATTCCTTGCCTATGCTTACACAATTGAAATACCGATGTAGCTACCTCACTATTTTTATTTTCAAAAATGAAATTACATGATCTTAAATTATTTAACCATTTGCTTTTTTTTGACCACATAGCACTGGCTAATTTTAACCGTCTTTTCCCAAGATAGAATTCTTTAAAAAATAACCAAATTATAATTCCAGCTTTAGGAAACATATACATTAATAATAACCATGCTATTACTGAAGATATCTCACGACGTTTAGAAAATATACGAACTGTCACAGTAACAATTAATAACCAATATCCTAAAATGATTAACCAAGTGATTATAAAAGAAAAATTAGCCATTTTAATAATGATCCAGTTAATACCTTTTTAAATGTTAAATAACAATACGTGAATTCAATATTCAATAATTATGTTTTATTTTAAAGCAAATGTTAAATAAAAATTATGAAACTAAAATTTTTATAAAGCATATAATTATTGATTATTATTAATAGTATAATAAATTTTTCTTTATAATTACTAATTGTACAGATATTCCAAAACATACATTATATTTATAATTCTTAATATTTTTAAATATTATAAAATGAATTATTAATATGTATTAAATAATACTTAATGGTAGTAAATTTCTAGGTTTTCCAAATTTATCTACAGCAACATACACGAACATAGCTTCTGTAGTGCAATATCGTAATCCAAGCGGTTCAGAAGCTACTTTTTTTATCCATACTTCAATTTTTATAGTTATTGAACTGTTTCCTATTTTAATACAACGTGCATAGCAACTAACAACATCTCCAACAGTAACTGATTTTAAAAACGTCATTCCATTAACACTAACTGTCACTACTCTTCCACCTGCAATTTCTTTTGCTAAAATTGCTCCCCCCATATCCATTTGAGACATGATCCATCCCCCGAAGATATCTCCATTAGCGTTAGTATCCGCTGGCATTGCTAAGGTTCTAAGAACCATTTTTCCTCTTGGTAGTTGATAGTGTTTATTCATAAACAACTTTTCTCTCAGTAAAATAATTATTTGTGCTTCGATATTAAATGATTTATATAAATTCCATTAAATAACATAAACAATAATGTAAGAAAAGTTAATCCAAAAACTTTTAAAGTTATCCAAGTATTTTCTGATAAATAAAGTACAGCATACGAATTTATACTAGCGCATACTAAAAAGAAAAAAGACCAAATAATAGTAAGTTTTCTCCAAATTGAATTGTTTAATGTTATCTTTTTTTCTAATAAATGTTGAATTAATGATTTTTTGTTAAGCAAATAGTTCATTAATAATATGAGAGCAAGTATTAAATATATTATTGTAGCTTTCCATTTAATATAATTACTATTATGAAATAAAAGTGTCAAAGATCCAAATAAAAAAGATGATATACAATTGATATAATCTGTTTTATCCATTTCGTTTAAAAGAAATTTAATTAATATACATGTTACAATCGTTGAAATTATTAATACAGCGGATGCAATAAAGATGTCATAAAATTTATATATTATAAAAAATATGAGTATAGGAAAAAAGTTCAAAAAGTGTTTCATAAATATAGTTCCAGAATTTTTCTTACGTAAGTACTTGTTTATGAGATGACAACATGTAAAAACGAAATAGATATATAATTAATATAGAAGAAATTAAGTTAGTTACTATATTTACAAAAAACAATAATATAGACTCAGAAAATATTTTTATATCTGATATAAATATTAAAATAACAAATTTTGACAATAACCATTGTATAATAGCAGGACAAATTATTGTAAAATTTTGTAAAGTTATTTGTATACTAGAAATAATAGATTGTATTATATTTTTATGATCTAATATTAATATAATTGGGGATAAAGCAAGTAACACAAAAGCTATTATTCCAGGAATAACTAATAATACTAATCCTAATTGAATAATTGTCGTAATAACAAACATTAATATAAATAAGTTTATAAAAATATGTAAATTATACTGTTTTAATTCTGAAATAAAATCTTTTTTATCGAATGACATTGATTTTATAAAAATTGTTAAAAGTCCTATTAATACGGTAGTCCCTATTAAAGATGAAAATACTTTTATTATAGACGAAAGTAATAGTTGTTTTTGTTGATGTGGTGTTAAAGTTTTTATAAGATCAAAAATGGAATAATGTGTATTATTTTTTAATTCATAAAATATTTTTAAAACATTTATATTTACATCGAAAATATTATCTAAAGTAATAGTTATGCTAGAAGCAATAACTATAATAATGAATATTACTAATTTCTTTTGTTTAAAAAAGTTAATAGTATCACGATATAACAAATTTACTGTAATATGCATGAATTCTCCTTTATATAAAATTTCGTAATACCAGATATAACATTTTAATAAAATTAAAATCGTATAATATTTTTTTAAAGTAATTATATAAAAATGTTATATCTGATTTATTCAAAATAATATGTATGTATATTTTTTAAAATTTTTAATTAAAATTTTAATTAAAAATTTTTGTAGCTTGCTTTAAGGAATGAGATAAACATATTATTTCTTTTATTAATTTTCTTTCATTTTTATAATAGTCTTCAATTAATTTAATAATAATTGATCCACAAATAACTCCAGATATGCCTGATAATATAATTTTTTGTATTTGTTTTGGATGAGAAATTCCAAAACCTTGTATTAACGGTACCTGGGTTAATTTTTTTAAATGATTAATTAAATTTAATGGTGGCATTATTACTTTTTTATCTATTCCAGTTACCCCAGATCTCGACAATAGGTAAATATATCCCGTACTATACATAGAAACATTTTTAATTATGTCTTTTTTAGCATCAGGTGGACATATAAATACTGATAATATATTGTTACTATGAGCGAATTTTCGAAAATCGATTGATTCTTCCATAGGAACATCTGCTATTAATATCGAATCAATTCCAATATTTGAACATTTTGAATAAAATTTATTAATTCCAAATTTAAATATTAAATTTGCATATAATAATAATCCTATTGGAATAGTATTATATTTTTTACGTATTGTGTATAACATTTCAAAACAAGCATTAATATTTATTCCAGAATTCAATGCTCTTAAATTAGCTTTTTGTATAATTTCTCCATCTGCTAAGGGATCAGAAAAAGGAAAACCTAATTCTAGTCCATCTGCTCCATTGTTGATTACAGTATCAATTATTTTTAATGACATATCAAAAAATGGATCGCCAAGAATTAAAAATGGAATAAAGCAACCTTGTTTGTAAGGTATAAGTGTTTTGTATAAATTTTGATAACGGTTCATTATAAATATTACTCTGTATTTTTTAAGAAGTTTTCCACAGTACTAAGATCTTTATCACCTCTTCCTGAAATATTTACAATAAAAATTTGATCTTTATTAGGGTGATTATTCATTAATTTCAATGCATATGCTAATGCATGAGATGATTCTAATGCTGGGATAATACCTTCTAATTGACTCAGAAGTTTAAACGCATGTACTGCTTCGTAATCAGTAATAGACACGTATGTAGCACGTTTTACACTGTTTAACCAAGCATGTTCAGGTCCTACAGCTGGGAAATCTAGTCCAGCAGAAATAGACCATGATTCTTTAATTTGTCCTTCATTTGTTTGTAATACTTTTGTTTTCATACCAAAAAAAATCCCTGTTTCACCACAAACCAGAGCAGCTCCATGTTTTTCAGTGTTAATTCCCCTCCCCCCTGGTTCCACCCCAATGAGATTTACAGATTTATCTTGAATAAATGCAGAGAATATTCCAATAGCATTAGATCCCCCTCCAACACATGCAATAACAGAATTTGGTAAACGATTTTCTCTCTCAAAAATTTGTTTTTTAGCTTCTTTTCCAATAATACTTTGAAATTCTTTAACTATTGTGGGATATGGATGTGGTCCAGCAGCAGTTCCAAGTATATAATGTGAATTAATATAATTTTTAGACCAATCTCTTATAGCTTCATTACATGCATCTTTCAAGGTTTTGCTTCCAGTTTCTACTGGTATTATTTTTGCTCCCATAAGTTTCATTCGAAAAACATTTTGTTGTTGTCTTTTAATATCTTTAACTCCCATATAAATACGACATTTAAGATCTAACAAAGCACATGATAAAGCAGTCGCAACACCATGTTGTCCTGCTCCTGTTTCTGCAATAATTTCTTTTTTTTTCATTTGTTTAGCTAATAGAGCTTGCCCTAAAACTTGATTAGTTTTATGTGCCCCCCCATGAAGCAAATCTTCACGTTTAAGATAAATCCGAGTTTTTGTACCTTTTGTTAGATTTCGACATAATGTCAGTGGTGTTGGTCTACCTGCATAATGTATTAAAAGATCAGATAAATTTGTTTGAAATGTAGAATTATGTAAAGAATAAACGAATGCTTGTTCCAATTGATATAACGCAGGCATTAAAATTTGTGGAACATACATACCACCAAAATCACCAAAATATGAATTTAATAAAGTCATTTTATGCATGCATTCCTAATTTATAAATATTTATTGTAATATTATTCGATGTTCTCTTAAAGAACGAAAAAGCAAAGAAATTTTATTTTTATTTTTTATTCCAGGAGAAATTTCTAGTCCAGAATTAAAATCCAGACCATAACAACCTAAGTTAGATGCTAGAATACAATTTTTAATATTTAAACCTCCAGCTAGTATAATATTATTTACATTGTAATGTTTTAATAAAGACCAATTAAATGGTATTCCACTACCTCCATCCATATTATCAAAAATATATGTATTCACATTATTAAATGAATATTTTTTATATTTATCATTTTGTTTTAATGATATTGCTTTCCAAATTTTTATATTCGGTGATATTCTTTTTTTTAAACGATTAATATATATCTGATTTTCTTGTCCATGGAGTTGAATAGCATAAAATGGAATTTTACTTGCTATGTACACAATTGTTTCAATTAATTCATTACGGAATATTCCTATATATTTCATAGAAATAGTTTTACTTATATCAATCGCTCGATTAAGATCAATGTATCTTTGAGATAATTTACAAAAAATAAACCCTCCATAAATGGCTCCAGAATTTTTTATTGCTTCAACGTCTTGTAATCTAGTAAGTCCACAAATTTTATTATTACCCATGATTACTTTACAAATAGAATTTTCTAAATTTTTTTTTATCATTAATACAGAACCAATTAAAAATCCATGTACATAATTTTTTAACTGTCTTAATTGATGGTAATTTTTAATTCCAGATTCACTAATAATAATTATATTTTTAGGAATTTTTGGCGCTAATTTACATGTATTAAGTGTTGAAATTGAGAAATCATGTAAATTTCGATTGTTAATACCAATAATTGTTGCATGCAAATTGATTGCTCTATTTAATTCTTCTTGCGTACTTATTTCAGTTAATACTTCCATATTTAAAGACATAGCTAATTTTTTAAGTACAAGATATTGATTATCATTTAAAATAGATAGCATAAGTAATATAGAATCTGCTTGATAATACCGTGCTAAATAAATTTGATATGGATCAATAAAGAAATCTTTACATAAAATCGGTTGATTTACAGCAATTTTTCGGATAATAGATATAAATTCAAATTTTCCGTGAAAATATTGTTCATCAGTTAGTACAGATATAGCTGAAGCATATTTTTTATATATATTTGCTACATATTCTGGACTAAAATTATTTAAAATTCCTAAAGATGGCGATTTTTTTTTAAACTCTAGTATAAAAGAGGGATGAATATTTATTAGTGCTTGATAAAAGTTACGATTTGATAATGTGAGATTATGTTTGAAAGTAGATAATGGTTGCATTTTTTTTCGAGATTCAATCCAATCTAATTTACTTATGACTATTTTTTTTAATATACTTTCCAAAATAATAATCCTCTTTAAAATTTAGAAAGTGCAATGATTTTTTCATAAACTTTTCCACTATAAATGATTTTTAGAGCATATTTTGTACTTTTTTTTAAATTGTCATAACCAAATAATTTAAATAATATAGCTACATTTGCAGCTATAGTATTTGAAATTGAATCAGGGCCTTTTCCTTGGAATATATTTTTAATAATTTCGTAATTTTCCTGTGGTGT
This sequence comes from Buchnera aphidicola (Schlechtendalia peitan), assembly GCA_039830055.1. Classification (GTDB taxonomy): domain Bacteria; phylum Pseudomonadota; class Gammaproteobacteria; order Enterobacterales; family Enterobacteriaceae; genus Buchnera_B; species Buchnera_B aphidicola_BB. The sequence goes on from CP140043.1 coordinate 300,615, forward strand.
TCCCCCTATAATAGCATTTTTCTCACAATGTTTTACGCCAAAATCATCTGCGCATAACTTATACGAAAAAATTTTGGAATTTTTTAATTCAATGATATTTGTATAATTATGTAAAGTAATTTCATCGGTATTATTACTATGCACTATTATTGAGTGACAATTATTTAATTTTTTTAGTACGTTTGCAATAGGAATCATTAGTTTAATGTCATATACACCTATAAGAGATAATGGTGGCTGAGATGGATTTAATAAAGGACCTAATATATTAAATAAAGTTTTAATTTGTAAAGTTTTTCTAACTGTTGAAGCATATTTAAAACTAACATGATATTGAGGTGCAAATAAAAAACAAATGTCTAATTCGTTTAACATTTCTTGAGATTTTTTTGGAGATACGTTAATATCAATGTTGAATTCCTTTAAAAGATCATATGATCCAGTTTTACTAGATATACTAGCATTACAATGCTTAACTATCTTTAATCCACAGGTTGCTCCTACTAGAGCACTAGCAGTAGATATATTTATACTATTACTACAATCTCCTCCAGTTCCTACAATATCAGCAAACATATAATTTAATTTAGGAAACGGCTTGATATATTTTAAACAAGCACGAGTAGCTCCTATTATTTCACTTTCAGATTCCCCCCGGATTTTTAAAGCTATTAAAATAGCAGACAATTGTATGTCATTAACTTTTCCAGTCATTATTGACTTAAATAAAGTATATGTTTCTACCTCAGTGAGGTAATAACCTGAATAAATTTTATTTAATATCGTTTTCATTTCATATCTCATATTAAAGATATATACTTATAATTTTAAAATTAATTAAAATCAATAGTAAATCGTAATATTTGTATATATTATTAATTATATATTAAATATAATTATATTTGAATTAATCTCGCAATTATTTCAACAAAATTTTTATATTTAATTAATAAAAATATGTAAAAATCATTACAATTTCAATAAGTTTAAAAGTTAAGAAAATTTTTTTGGTATTTTTTAAATTAATGCACGGTTTTACTATTAAGATTGATGATATTGGTTATGACATCTTGGAAATAAAAATGATACAAAAAATAATAATATTACTACTATTTTCAATCGTATCTATAACTTGGGGAACTACTTTTATGGCTATAAAAATTGCTGTAAGTACTATTCCTCCTTTATTCATTACTGGAACTAGATTTTTTTTAGCATCAATATTACTCATAGGTATATGTATATATACTAAAACTCCTTTATTATTTCCTCCTAAAAAAAAATTGTTTCAATTAATTATATGTATATTTTATTTTTTGATACCTTTTTCATTAATGTTATATGGTGGTACTTATGTTAATTCAATTATTGCATCTATTATTTTTTCTAATATGCCGATATTAGTACTATTATTTTCTTTTTTATTTTTTAATAAAAAATTATATGTTACTCAATATATAGGATTAACACTAGCAGTTTCTATTTTATCAGTACTTTTATTAAAAGAAATTAAATTAGGTGATGAATACACAATAAAGGGAATAGTAGCACTAATATTAGCTGTTATCAGCCATGCAATAATATATTTATATTCTCAAGAGAAATATTCGAATATATCTATATTAACTTTTAACGCACTTCCATCATTATTTTCTGGTTTATTTTTGTTATTTATTTCTAATATAATAGAACATCCTCAATTAAATAATTTTTCTAATGTTTCTATTTTAGCAATGTGTTACTTAAGTTATTTCTCAGGAGTATTTGGTATCTTATCATATTTTTATTTACAAAAAAAAGTACATCCTTTTTATGCTTCTATTGTATTTTTTATATTTCCAATAATAAATGTAGTATTAGAAAAATTCGTTTATGGACATTGTATTAAACCAGATCAATTCCCGCTTATAATTTATTTAATGAATAGCATATTATTGACTATGATTCCATTTAATTATGAATACTTAAAAAAAATTTATAGAAAAATTATAAAATAATTTTAATATTTGTAATTATTTAATGTAATAAATCATCTTAATATGATAAAATTAACTATTTTAGACAGGTAAAAACATAAATGTTTCATAGATAACTCTAATTAAGAATATAACAAAAAAATATTGTATTGATTTTTTAACTTAATGTAAATGTCATATATTTTATAAATAATGATTATAAAATTTTATTTTTATTAGAAATATTCAGTTAATCTTAATCAATATTTTGTACAATTCAGAACTTATATATTCTATTAAACATCACGTGTATTGTTTCAATTTAATGCATTTTTTTAGGGTATTTTTATGAATTTTATTTCTAGTTATGTATTATTTTTTTTTAAAATATTCACTATTTGTGCATTAATCTTAATTACTTTTTTAATATGCTTAAGTATTACACGAAAAAAACACAAAAAAAAATTTGAATTAGATGTTGTATCATTAAATGACCATTATACATGTATTAAAAATAAAATTATTTTTTCGATGCTTTCAGAATATGAAAAAAAAATTTGGAATAAAAGAAACAAAACAGATATAAAAGATGCGTTAAAAAATAATATAAAATTTTTTAAAAAAAACAAACATTTTTTAAATAATACTAAACCAATATTATATGTGTTAGATTTTAATGGAAATATTAATGCTACTGAAGTAGAATCATTACGTGAAGAGATATCTGCTATTATTTTAGTAGCAAAAAAATATGACGAAGTCTTACTACGTTTGGAAAGCGGGGGTGGGATAATAAATGGATATGGATTGGCATCTTCTCAACTATTTAGGTTAAAAAAACATAACATTTACTTAACAGTTTCAGTTGATAAAATTGCAGCTAGTGGTGGATATATGATGGCTTGCGTAGCTAATCATATTATTGCTTCCCCATTTTCTGTTCTTGGTTCTATTGGAGTGGTAGCACAAATACCAAATTTTTACAAATTATTGAAAAAGAACAATATTGATATGGAATTACATACAGCTGGATCTTATAAGAGAACACTGACTATATTTGGAGAAAACACAATAGAAGCTCGAAAAAAATTTTGTACTGATCTTAATTTTGCTCATTCTCTTTTTAAAAAATTTGTTCATGATATGCGCCCATTATTAAATATTGAAGAGGTATCTACTGGAGAACATTGGTTCGGATCTACAGCACTTGAAAAAGGATTAATAGATAGTATTGGAACTAGTGACGACTTTATTATGTCTAAAATGAAGAATTTTTCTATATTAAAAATTAAGTATACTAACAAAAAAACAGCATTGGATTCTTTGTTTTTGACATTAAAAAAAAATATAGAACATGTGATATGTAAGTTTTTAAAAATATAAATTAAACAATAAAAATAGCAATATTTAAACTTGTTAAAATTTTATCTATTTCTCAGTTAAATTTTTTTAACTCTTTATAAAATATTATTACATTTTAATAATGTAAATATTTATTAATATTTAATATTAAAGTTAATTAATATGAAAATATTAATAACACTTGTTAAGTAAACTAAATATTTATTAACATTTTAATAAATGATTAAAAAACAACAAATACTTAAATATTATTAGTATCAATAAATATTGATCTTATATATTAAGTACACACATTGTTATTATTAAAAAATAAGTATAATTTTTGTATATTCAATAATTTTTTAAATACTGCAAATATTTTTATCAAAAATAGTGTTACTTTTATCTTATATTATTAAGCCATTTACAAAAAATTATAAAATTAAATTTTCAACTACGTTTTTTTAAATATATTAATATTTGTATAAATATATATGTAATAAAAGCTTTGTTATTTAATCATTTTTATTTTAAACATGTTCTAATTTTTAAAAGAATTTCTCGCATTAATTTAGAATTTCCTACTAATATAGATCCTGATGATACATAATTAGCTTCCCCGTTAAAATCACTAATTAATCCTCCTGCTTCTTTTACTTGTAATGATCCAGCTGTAACAACAAGAGGATGAATGTTAAAATTAAATAAAAAATCTAATCTTCCAATAGCAATATAACTAAAATCAAGATTTATACAACCTGTAGATCGTATTTCGACATCTCTTAATAAAAACATATTTATAATTTTTGTAATTTTATCATTAAAACTCGATTGTTTATATGAAATAGTAATCCCAATTAAACTGTTATCTAAGAAACGGTTACTATTACATCTCATACGATACCCGTTTAATTGTGCTCCTTGCCCCTTAACAGAAGTAAATAATTCGTTTCTAAGAGGGTCATATATAACAGATATTTCAGTAATATTGCGTATTATGATAGCAATAGAAATACAAAAATGAGGTAAATTTTTTTTAAAATTACTAATTCCATCTAATGCGTTAATAATCCATACAACGTCTGATGTTTTAAAAACTAAATGAGTATATTTTTTTGTAAAAATAATGTGTTCAGGATATGATTTACGAATGATATTGATCATAGATTGTTCTGACATTTTAATTACTTTATTAGTTAGTTCTTGTTTTTTAATCTGATCTTCATGATTAATTTTTTGGTGATCATAATTTTGAATAAGTATATTTCCACCTTTTCTAACTGCTCGAATAGCGATATTAAGAACAGGATGCATAATTTTTTCTTATTTTAAAGTAAAAATTGATTATATAATGAATTCATAATTTTGTCTTTTCATATTCTTAATCTATACATGTATTAACTATAATTGATAATATTTTTAGAATTTCAAATCTAATTTTATAAATTTTAAAATTAATTTCTTATATTCATTTTGATTTGAAGAAATTAAACTATAAATTATATCAAATATTACTTTTATTTTTTACATATATTGTATGTAGTATTTTTGGGATAAATAACGTGGAAAATTTTATAAGTACTTCAAACAATTTTAAAATAAATTTATTAAATTTAAATTTGACACAAATGCGTAATTTTTTTACATCTATAGGCGAACGTGAATTTTATGCTAATCAAGTTATGCAATGGATATATAAATATTATTGTGATGATTTTGAAAAAATGTCAAATATTAGTAAAAGTTTAAGAAAAAAATTGTCACAATTATGTTATATTGCCCCTCCTTATTTTTCAAATCACATTCGTTCTGTTGATGGAACAATAAAATGGTGTGTTTCTATTGATAATAATTTTGTAGAAACAGTATATATTCCTAAGAAAAAACGTGCAACATTGTGTATTTCATCTCAATCAGGATGTACTCTATCTTGTACATTTTGTTCTACTGGACAACAAAAATTTAAACGTAATTTAACTACGTCAGAAATAATAGGACAAGTTTGGTATATTGGAAAATTAATATATCATAAGAAATTAAAGAATTTAAAAAAAATTACTAATATAGTTATGATGGGTATGGGAGAACCGTTACTAAATTTAAATAATGTTGTTAATTCTTTATCTATTATAATGGATGATATAGGTTTTAACTTATCTAAAAATCGTGTCACCTTATCTACTGCAGGAATTGTCCCTGCTTTAAACAAATTAAAAAATATGATAGATGTATCATTAGCGATTTCTTTGCATGCACCTAATGATATTATTAGAAATATGTTAATGCCTATTAACAAAAAATATAATATTGCATCTTTGCTAAATTCTGTAAGATCATATCTTAAAACTTCTTGTGCTAATAGAGGCAAGGTAACAATAGAATATGTTATGCTAAATAATATAAATGATAAATTTCATCATGCAAGAGAACTTTCTACTTTATTGAGATATATTCCTAGTAAAATTAATCTCATTCCATGGAATGTTTTTCCAAATAGTCATTATATTTCTAGTGATAGTACCAGCATAAAAACCTTTTCTGATATCTTAATTAAAAATGGATATGTTACTAAAATTAGAAAAACAAGAGGTTTTGATATTGATGCTGCATGTGGACAATTAACGGGAAATACTATCAATATTGTTCAAATTTAAAAATTAAATAATTTTAATATACATAATGATATCTTAATATAATTAAAAGTAATTTTACATAAAAATTACACAATAATGGATACTAGAACAAATATGAACAGATATATCAAACGGAGAAAATCAAATCGAATTTATGTTGGTAATGTTCCTGTTGGAAATAATGCACCTATCTCAGTACAAACAATGACTAATACTGAAACTACTGATATTACTTCTACAGTAAAACAAATTACACAAATGAAACGTGTTGGAGCAGATATTGTACGAATTTCTGTTCCTACTATGGAAGCTGCAGAAGCTTTTAAAAAAATTAAAAAACAAGTAGACGTCCCATTAATTGCAGATGTACATTTTAATTACAAAATTGCAATAAAGGTATTAAACAATGGAGCTGACTGCTTAAGAATAAATCCTGGAAATATTGGTAACAAACATAGAATTAGGCAAGTTATAGATTGTGCAAAATATAAAAATATACCTATTAGAATTGGTATTAATTCTGGATCATTGGAAAAAGACATTTTAAACAAATATAAATTTCCAACATCTGAAGCACTATTAGAATCAGCCATGAGACATATTAATTATCTTGAACATTTTGATTTTGATCAATTTAAAGTTAGTATAAAATCTTCTAATATATATATAGCTGTAAAATCGTATCGAAAACTTGCACAAAAAATAAACCAACCATTACACATAGGTATCACTGAATCTGGAGGATTTCGAAATGGGACAGTCAAATCTTCTATTGGAATTGGATTGCTTTTATTAGATGGGATTGGTGATACGATTAGAATATCATTAGCAGAAAATCCAATTGAAGAAGTAAAAGTAGGATTTGATATTCTTAGATCACTAAATATTCGTTTAAGAGGAATTAATTTTATTGCTTGCCCCACTTGTTCTCGTCAAGAATTTGATGTTATAGAAACAGTAAAAACATTAGAAAATAGATTAGAAGATATAAAAATACCTATGAATGTTTCTATTATTGGATGTGTAGTCAATGGTTTAGGAGAAGCTCTTACTTCTACAGTAGGCATTACTGGTTATAGAAAAAGTAGTGTACTATATGAAGATGGAATTCGAACATCAGAACGAATTGATAATGATAAAATTATAGATGAATTAGAAAAAAAAATTCGAAAAAAATCTAAAAAATTACTATTTTTTAAATAACGCATAATATTTTAAATAAAATTTAATTTTAAAATACAAAGTATATAAAATTTCTTCAAGATATATTTATTTACATACAAAGATCAATCTGATGATATTAAAATTTTTTTTTTGGAAAGATAAATGAATGAATCAAATAATTCAATCTGTAAAAGGAATGCATGATTATATTCCTAAAGATGTAAAAATTTGGCAATATGTCGAAGAGATCTTAAAAAGTGTATTAACTAGTTACAACTATCAAGAGATTCGTTTTCCTATTATAGAACAAACAAAACTATTTGAACATGGAATTGGAAATTCTACTGATGTCATTGAAAAAGAAATGTATTCTTTTAAAGATAAAAAAGATAATAGTCTTACGCTTCGCCCAGAGGGGACAGTAGGATGTATGCGATCTTGTATTAAAAGCGGATTATTAAGAAATTCGGAACAAAAATTATGGTACTTAGGTCCAATGTTTCGTTATGAAAAACCACAATTTGGAAGATATAGGCAATTTCATCAATTAGGTATTGAATATTTTGGCTTATCCAGTCCTAATGCTGATTTGGAAATTATTATGTTAATTCAGAGGATATGGAAATACTTAAACATTTCTCAATATGTTCAATTAGAATTGAATACTATAGGATCAATTAATGCTAGAATGAATTATCAAAAATTACTATATTTATATTTCAAGAAATATGAATCTTTATTAGATGCAGATTGCAAACGTCGGTTATATACAAATCCATTTAGAATTCTAGATAGTAAAAATAAAAATATACAGGATATTATCAATAAAGCTCCTATTTTAACTAATTATATAGATAATGATTCTTTAGAACATTTTAAAAAATTATGTACATATATGGATGAAATAGGAATATCTTATGTAATTAATTATAAATTAGTTAGAGGATTAGATTATTATAATAATACTGTTTTTGAATGGACTACAAATAAATTAGAATCTAAAAATACTATCTGTGCAGGTGGTAGATACGATTATTTGTCGAAATCCTTAGGGGTTTCCCATATCCCTGCTATTGGCTGTGCAATTGGTATGGAACGATTGATAATATTGCTAAAATCGTTAAATAAGTTATTAGAAACTACTAATCGCATTGATATTTTTATTATTTTTTTAAAAAAGAATATAGAGTTATGTGCGATAAAATTATCAGAAAAAATTCGTACAAAATTACCTTATACAAGAGTCCAAGTTAACTTTTCAAGTGGTAGTATAAATAAACAATTTAGTAAAGCAAATAAGTTAGGTGCTAAAATAGTATTACTGTTAGGATCTATAGAAGAACAGAACAAAACAGTATTAATGAAAGATCTAGCATCTAAAAAACAGAAAATATTTTTTATTAAAAATGTAATTGACGAATTAAAATCTTTTTTTTTAAAATAACACTTGTTAAGTCAAAAATTATATTTTAAACATTAAAATTTTAAAAAAAACTAATTAATTTTTGATCAAATGACATGTCTATATTAATAGATATATAAAATTTATTAATTTAAAAAGGATATATTTATGTTTAATATTCTTAAAAATGTTAAAAGATATGATTCAGATCTATGGAACATTATAGAAAAAGAAGAACATCGTCAGGAAAATCACATAGAATTAATTGCTTCAGAAAATTATGCTAGTTCATGTGTCATGGAAATGCAAGGTTCTAAGCTTACTAATAAATATGCAGAAGGATATCCAGAAAAAAGATATTATGGAGGTTGTAAGTATGTCGATATGATAGAAAAGTTAGCAATCGCGCGAGCAAAAATTTTATTCAATGCAGATTATGCTAATGTACAACCGCATTCTGGATCACAAGCTAATTTTTCTGTATATAGTGCATTGTTAAATCCAGGAGATACTATATTAGGTATGGATCTTTCTCATGGAGGACATTTAACGCATGGTTCTCACGTAAATTTTTCAGGAAGGCTATACAAATCAGTATCTTATGGATTGGATAATCATGGTAACATTAATTATTCTCAAATAGAAAAATTATCTAATATTCATAAACCAAAAATGATTGTTGGTGGTTTTTCTTCTTATTCTGGAATTTGCGATTGGAAGTTATTTAGAAATATTGCAGATACAGTTAACGCATACTTATTCGTAGATATGGCACATATTGCAGGTTTAGTAGCAGCAAATTTATATCCTAATCCATTAAAATATGCACATGTTGTTACTGCTACTACACATAAAACTCTTGCTGGACCTAGAGGTGGGTTAATATTATCAAAAGGAGAAAAAAATTCATTTCTATTTGATAAGATAAATTCTGCAGTATTTCCTTATTGTCAAGGTGGGCCTCTAATGCATATTATTGCAGCTAAGGCAGTTGCTTTTAAAGAAGCAATGGAGCCTTCTTTTAAAGATTACCAAAAACAAGTAATAGAAAATTCTAAACTTATGGTAAAAGTTTTTATAAATCGAGGGTATAAAGTAATTTCAGGAAATACATTTAACCATTTATTTTTATTAGATTTATCTAATAAAAATTTAACTGGGCAAGAAGCAGAAAATTTTTTAAGTAAAGCGAATATTACTGTAAATAAAAATAGTATCCCAAATGATCCTCGAGGCCCATTAATTACATCAGGAATTCGAATAGGGACACCAGCAATTACTCGTAGGGGTTTAAAAGAAAAAGAAGTGTATAAACTATCACATTGGATTAGTGATATATTAGATAATGTTAAAAATATTGATAATATTTTGAATATTAAGAAAAAAATATTAGATTTATGTAAAATATTTCCTGTTTACACAATATAAAAAAATAATATAAAATATTTTATGCCATCTCTATAATAGATGGTATAATGTAATGTACATGATAATATAACTATGCATATTTATTGTGAGTTTAATACTATTTTTTATAAAAAATCAGGTAATGTTATTGTAATTTTAGAATTATAAAATTTATTTAAAGAACGAAAATGTTTTACGTAACCTAGACATTTAGATTGTAAAAATTTTTTCAAAGTATTAACATATTCAACATCATACCTATTATTAGGTAATATATAATTTGCAATCCAACCAGAAATTTTTAGATTAGAATCTAATATAGCTTTTTGTGTTAGAATAGCATGATTTATACATCCTAATCTTATACCTACTACTAAAATAACATTTAATTTTTCTTCTATTACCCAATCAGCAATAGTTTCCGTTTCTGAAAATGGAGTAAACCATCCTCCAGCTCCTTCTATCAATATGTAATTAGATTTTTTTTTTAAATTATATAAACCTAGTGATATTTTTTTTTTACAAATAGAAATAGAATGTTTTTTACTCGCTATATGTGGACTAGTGTTCTCAATAAAAAAAAATGGATTAATTTCTTTATACTTTAATTTTATAGTACTAAAGCGTTGTAATAAGATTGCATCTTCATTCTTATTACCATGGTTATACGATCCAGAAGCTATAGGTTTATATCCAGCTGTATTATATCCATTATTACATGCTAATTTTAACAATAATATACTACAAATTGTTTTTCCAATGTTTGTATCGGTACCAGTAATAAACCAACAATTATTCATAAATATTTAACTCCGGAAATAAATCTATAATTTAAAACATTTATTGAATTAAATATATTGTAATTTTTCTTATATTTATTATTCTAGAACTTAATTATTTATTAAAATTTATTGTTGATTTAAATTAAATCAATATAAATAGTTTAAAAGTTTTTTTTTGATATAAATATATATTTACATTTGATAAACAATAAGTCGGTATTAATATTCATATAAAATATTTTGAGTCTAAATAAAACTAATATATTTAATATGCATTACATCTTATAATATTTTTAATATTTTAAAATTTTTATAGTTTAATAATTTATATTAAAAATATAAAATATATTTAACATTTAGAAGTAAAATATTACTATTTTTTCATAATACTAAAGTTTATAGAAATACTTATTAATATCATAATATTTTAAAAAAAGTTAACACATTATATGTATACATCTATTTAAAATTAAATTTATAAATATAGAACATACTATATATCTTCCGTAAGTATCAATTTAATTACTAAGGATAAATCATATTACTTAATGTGCTAAAGTCGCTATTTATTTATAAAAATTAAATAATTTTATCAAGTTTATTTTTAAAGTATTGGTTAAAGTTTAATTTTATACATATTTTTGTACGAATTTTTTATTAAAAATATTTAATATTCTTAAAATATAATACGGTGCAATTTGTATCATATATAATTTTAACGATAGTATTCACACTATGCTACAATTTTTTTAAAATATAAAATAATATAAATATACTGTTTAATATTTAATATTTTTAAAATATTAATTGTTTACAATTAATAGTTTAATTTAACTAATATTATAAATTAATAAAAAATTTGTTATCTATTTTTAAAATAGAATAAAAAAATTAACAATACAATCTTTATGTATTTTAAAATTTTTATAACAACTATTTTTGTACTTAAGACGTATTTATTTTTAACATTATAATATTTATGTATAATATACTATTTTATTTACTTTATTTTTGTTTCTAATAATAGATTAGTAATCAGTGCAAAGTTAAATAGTATTTTTGCAAAAACTTACATTTATTTAAAAAATGTTCAAATAAGAACGTTATAATTTTTGGTAATGAAATTAGATCTATTAGATCCAATTTCATGTAAATTAAAATGGGTTTTTTAACATCTATTTATACGAATTTACTAGTTTATTTTAAATAGTGAACTACTTATGGATTTCACATTAAGATTTATTTATTTAATTTATATATCATTCAATAAAAATTTAAATAATTTTAATTATAATAAACATAGATGTTATAAAATTTTTTAAATAATAATTATTTTATAAAATAATGTTTCTTATTAGAAATGATTTTGTTCTTTTTTTAAGAATGTTTCAGTTTTTTCAAAATTTCTAAAATTAACACGATTATTTTTTGGATATAATCCCAATTTATTAAATAAATTTAAATCATTGTTTTGTGTAGGATTAGATGTTGTCAGTAATTTACAGCCATAAAAAATAGAATTTGCACCTGCCATAAAACACATAGCTTGAGTTTGTTCATTCATTTGATCTCTTCCAGCTGATAAACGTATATACGATTTAGGCATCATTATTCGTGTTACTGCAATAGTTTTTATAAAATCAAATGCATCTACTTCTTCATTATGCTCCATAGGTGTCCCTTTTACCCTAACTAACATATTGATTGGTATACTTTCTGGAACTTTAGATAAGTTAGATAATTGTATTAATAACTCTATTCGATCATGTACTTTTTCTCCTAATCCAATTATTCCTCCTGAACATACTTTTATTCCAGAATTTCTAACTACTTCTAAAGTATTTAATCGATCTTGATAGCTTCTAGTTGTTACAACTTTTTTATAAAAATTTTCTGATGTGTCTAAATTATGATTATAAAAGTCTAATCCTGCTTGAGCTAATTTTTGTGCCTGATATTTATTTAAAGTACCTAAAGTCATACATGTTTCCATACCTATTTTCTTTATCTCCTTAATTATGTTTTCTAAATACGGGATGTCTTTATTTTTAAGACTTTTCCATGCTGCTCCCATACAAAATCGTTCAGATCCCATTTCTTTGGCTTTTTTAACAGATTTTAATATTTCTTTTATATCTAATAATTTCTCTTTTTGTATATTAGTTTTATATTTAAAACTTTGAGGACAATATTTGCAATCTTCTGGGCATGAACCTGTTTTTATTGATAATAGAGTGCTAATTTGAATTTCATTTTGATTGAAATGTTTTCTATGAATAGTTTGTGCAGAAAATAAAACATCAAAAAAAGGCAAGTCAAATAATGATTTTACTTGTTTAAAATTCCATTGTTTTTTCATTTTAAATTCCAAAATTATTTATTTAAATACGTAACTGTTTATAATAATATTTTATTTTTAATGAAACTTATTATGCATAAGTCTAAATTAATATTTGATAAACAACATATTTGGCATCCTTATAGCTCAATGATTGATCCCTTACCTTGCTATTTAATAAAGTCAGCTAAAGGAATTTTTCTAACATTAGACAATGGACAAAAATTAATCGATGGTATGTCTTCATGGTGGTCAGTGATTCATGGATATAACCACCCTAGATTAAATTTCGCTTTAAAAGCACAGATCAATAAAATGTCACATGTTATGTTTGGTGGTATAACACATTATCCAGCAATTGCATTATGTAAAAAATTAATACAAATTACACCAAAAAATTTAGATTGCATATTTCTTTCAGACTCCGGATCTGTTTCTATTGAAGTAGCTATGAAAATGGCACTACAATATTGGAAATCATTAAGTAAAAATAAAATTGTGTTTTTAACTATTAAAAATGGATATCATGGCGATACATTGTCTGCTATTTCTGTGTGTGATCCTACCAGTGCTTTTCATAATTTTTATAGTAATTTCATTCCAACTAATTTATTTTCTGATGTTCCTCAATGTTCATTTTATAGTAAATGGGATGAACAAGATATATGTTCATTTAATCATTTAATCAAAAAATATCACAATGACATTGCCGCTGTAATTTTAGAACCTATTGTACAAAGTATTGGTGGAATGAACTTTTATCATCCTACTTTTTTGAAAAAAGTTAGATATTTATGTAATACATTTAATATTCCGTTAATTTTAGATGAAATTGCGACTGGTTTTGGAAGAACTGGAAAGTTCTTTGCGTTTGAACATGCTAATATTGTTCCAGATATTCTTTGTATTGGAAAGGCTATAACAGGGGGTACTATGACTCTATCTGCAACGATGACTACAAGAAAAATTGCACAAACAATTAGCACTAGTGTATCAAGGTGTTTTATGCACGGACCTACGTTTATGGCAAATCCCTTAGCATGTGCAGTAGCAAATGAAAACATTAAAATATTACAAGAAAATAATTGGAAAGTACAGGTAAAAAATATTGAGCAGTGTTTTCGATTAAATTTATTACCATTATCAAGTCATCCAAAAGTTAAAGATGTACGTATTTTAGGTGCAATCGGCGTCGTCGAATGTATATACTTTATAAACATTTCTAAAATACAAAAATTTTTTGTAAAAAATGGTGTTTGGATTAGACCATTTAAAAACATTATTTATTTAACTCCTCCCTATATTATTGATAAAAGTTCTTTAAAAAAACTTATAAAATGTATTTCTATTGCATTAGATTATAAATGTTTCTTCATAAAATAAATTATATTTTAATTTGGTAAATATAATATTTAACGAATAGTTTGATTGTATTACATTCGGTGAATAGATATCCAAATTGGTCTATTTCCAGTTGGGTATCTATTTTTAAATTTTAATTTTCCTGTTATATTATTGAGTTTATATATGCTTATACTATTAGATTTCTCTCCAGCAACAATTAAATGTTGCCCATTTTTTTCAATATTAAATGATCTTGGTTGCACTTCTGTTTGAACATATTCAATTACTTTTATATTATCAATATTTACATGATTGTTTAAAATTGTAATACTATTATTATTTCTATCAGATGCATACAAAAAATTTTCACACGAAGACATATGAAGATCTGAAGACCACGCAGTTTTTTTTAGTTTATTAGAAATAATATTAATATTTTTTAAAAATATAACTTCATTACATGATTTATTAACTTTCCAGATACTTATGGATCCGTTTAATTCATTAATATGAAATAATCGATCAGTATTTTTTTGAAAGATTAAATGTCTTGGACCGAATTTATTACCTACTGATATAAATTTTTTTTGGCTTTCTAAAAGCACGCCTTCATGTGTAAAATTATATAAATAAATACGATCTGATTGTAAAGATGATACAAAAATATATCGATTATTATAATGCATTAACGATGCATGACATCCTTTTATCCCGGTTATTGTTTGTATAGGAGATTGAGCAATTCCTGATGAATTAATTGGGGAAACATTAATACAGTTAAAATGATATGAACTAGAAAATAAATATGTTTCAGTTTTATTTATTTCAAGATGGTTAATACTGTTAGGAATATTAGAACGTCCAATTTCTTCTAAAGTTCCATTTACATTAATTTTATATGAATAAATACAAAACTTTGGACGTATTCCTATATACAAACGTTTTCTAGTATTTGCAATAATGATTGGTTGAGGTTCACCATCTAATTTTAAAATTTGAATTAGAGATAAAGATGAATCTGAATTTAACTCCCAAACTTCAATTTGTTGACTATCCGAACTAGAAATATAAACTATATTTTTCATATTTTTGTAGTTCCTAATTGAATAAAAGAAGATAAGATTTAAAAATTATTTTTGCATAAAACATAATATTTTAAATACAATATAGAACGATTAATTAAATTAATATTTACTTATATTTTTTATTAGAAATGTAAAAATTTTTAGTATTTTGACTATAATACGTAAATTCAAATACAGTAATATACACTATAATTTAAACATTAGACTAAATATTAAAAAATATTTATTAAATTCATTAGAATAATAAGTATAGCAATATTCTAAATAAAAATTTTTATTAATTTTTAATAATATTTGTGTAATTTCTAGTTATATCAAGAATTATAAATAATTATGTTACACATAATACGTTCAAATTTAAAATTAAATTTGAACGAATAATATGTAAATATATAAATTAAAAAAGTAAATTAAAATAAAAGTTATTACGAACAGTTTGTATTTATAATAAAAATAAAAATCAAGATTTAAAAAACAATTTATGTAAAAAAAGGTAAAAACATAATTTTAGTAAGTAGACTTTACATATTGTTATATTATTTAAAATAATTAAAAAATATTCAAGATATGATCTTGGTCTTTGAAAAAGTTTTTAATACAAATTTTAAATTTGGATATATAAAACATAATAGAAATAATATATAACAAGATATTAAAATTCTGTTTTAAAAACTAATTTTTCTAAAATAATGCAAATATCTCAAATATGTAATATTTATATCATGTTTAAAAACATTTCATGAAAATATGGTGTTTTAAGAATGTTATATTATTTTTTACAGATTATTTTAAGATTTTAAATATTATAATAAAAAAAATTTATATATAGCACAAATTTAATTTTAAAATTAATATAAATAATTTTAATTTTACAATTAAACATTAATACTTATACAATGAACAGAAACTAAACAATATATTTTCAACAAAAAAAAGTTATTGTATGTTTATAAACCCTATTTGGTTTAGATAATATTTAACAATAATTTTACACTAAATTTAAATATATTTTAAAAATTTATTTCAATACATTAACATTCTATCGATTTATATTGAAATATTTTTAAAAATTCATAAAACTCCATTTAACTAGAAGTTTAAAAGAGCTTTATTATTATTAACTTTCAATGTTGTATAAATATTTTCAAAAATATTTTATATAATTGTATTGTATTTTTTTTAAAATAAATTATAGTAATTTTTATAACCAAAACTATTTATATCCTTTCATTTAATGTTTTATATTTACAAGTAATATTCACAATTATAAATTTTATGACAATAATAGTCGTGTATTGTGATTTTTAATGCATATTAAAATTTAATTATGTTATTCTCATATTTAATATTTGTGTATAAAAATCATTAATAATTATAAATAATATAAATAAATTTTTATAAAATAATTACATTATATTTTTATATATTACATCGTTCACGTTATATAGTTTGTATGCAATATATTTTTGATTTTTAGTGTTTGTTAAAATAACGTTTTTTCATAATGTTTTTAAAATTGTATTGTAAGATGCATTTATATGAATTTGTCTATTACTTTTTTTTTAGGATTACGTTACTTTTTTAGTAAATCTATTTTTTTTTCTAGACACTTAACAAACATCCTGTCAATTATTAGCATGTCACTGGGAATATTTTCTATTATTACTATTATTTCTATTATGAATGGATTTGAATTTGAGTTAAGAAAAAATATCTTACATTTTATTCCTCATATTATCATTAAAAATTCTGACGGTAGTATGGATAAATCAACAGTTAACATAAAAAATATTACTTCAAAATATGTTAGTAAAATTTCTAAAGTTGTTTTTAGTGATGTTATTGTTCAAAGTTATTCTGGACTTTCGATCGGTTCAGCAATATCTATGTACCATGAAAATAATAATCTATTTGAACCTTATTTCTCCCAGAATAATAGTTTAAAGTTATTAAAAAATAATAGTTATAATGCAATTTTAGGAGAAAGATTAGCTAGTATTTTAAATATTAAAATAGGAGATACTTTTAAATTAATAGTTCCAAATTTCAATCAATCTTTGATGTTTGGACATATTCCTCACAATCGTATTTTTAAATTAGTTGATACCTTTTCTACTAATAACGAAGTGGATTATTATCAAATATTAGTCAATGAGCAAGATTTGTCTAACGTTTTACATTATCCTAAAAATCACATTACAGGATTACAATTATGGTTAAAAGATCCATTAAACATCGAAAATTATTTACATAATCTTCATTTATCGCATGTGATAATAAAAAGTTGGAAAGATAGTCAAGGAGAATTGTTGCAAGCTGCAAAAATGGAAAAATACATGATGACACTATTATTTAGTTTAGTTCTTTTAATTTCTATTTTTAGTTTAATTGTTTCTATTAGTTTACTTATTATGGATAAAGAAAGAGATATTGCCATATTTCAAACATTAGGTTTATCTAGACGTAATATTATGTTAATTTTTATTTTTCAAGGGTTTTTGAGTGGGATAATTGGAATTTTTATAGGAACTATGCTAAGTTTTTGTATTATGAAAACATCTATGGGATTAAAATTAATATCAAAAGTATTTTCTTTAGATTTTTTATTACCTTGTATTATTATTCCATCTCAAATTACATTAATTAATTTTTCTTTTATAACATGTATTTTTTTATCTATTCTTTATCCTTCCTGGAAAGCAACTGTAATATTGCCATCAAAGAGATTAGCGCATGAATAATCTTAATATACTACAATGTAAATCTATATATAAATCCTATACACATGGAAAAGTTAAAAATTATATTTTAAAAAATATTTCTTTAATATTAAATAAGGGCGACATGTTATCTGTAATAGGTTCTTCTGGATCAGGAAAGAGTACTTTTTTACATATTACTGGAGGTCTAGATTCCCCAGATTCAGGAGAAATTTTTTTTTAGGAAAAAATATACATAACATTTCAAACAAAAATCAATCTATATTGAGAAATCATCATTTAGGTTTTATATATCAACTGCATCATTTATTATTAGATTTTAATATTATTGAGAATGTAGCTCTCCCCTTATTAATTCAAAAAAAAAATAAATTAGAAGCTTTTGATAATGCACATAACATTTTAAAAAATGTGGGAATGGAAAAAAAAATTAAATATTTTCCATCAGAGTTATCTGGAGGTGAACGACAAAGGGTAGCTATAGCCAGAGCATTAGTTTCAAAACCTAGTTTAGTTATAGCTGACGAACCTACTGGACATTTAGATAGAAAAAATTCTACTCGCATTTTTGATTTATTACTGAAATTTAACTATAAATATCAAACAACTTTTTTAATAGTTACACATGATCTTACATTTATTAAAAATATACCATTAAAAATGGAATTAAAATTTGGAAAATTACATACAATTAGTTTTTAAATAGGACATAATTCAGTGATCTATTTATCTTTTTTAATATCTAAAAGATTTAATTCTCAATTTAGAAACAATAGTATAATCCCTATAGTTTCAATAATTTCTAAAATAGGTATATTTTTAGGAATATTTGTATTGATAGTTAGTTTAAGTGCTTTAAACGGATTTCAACTTGAATTAAATAATAGAATTATCTCAATACTTCCTCATGGAGAAATATTTCCAATAGATCATTCATTTAAAAACTGGAAAGAAATTAAACGTTTGTTAGAATCGTCGTCTGATATTGTGTCCGTAACTCCATATATTAGTACTACAGCATTAATTAATCATAAAAACGGTATAAAAGGAATTCAATTAAGAGGAGTAAATTTTAATGAAAATTATAAACTTCATAAGTTTAAAAAATTTATACAATTTAAAACTTTTAAAATGATAAAAAAAAATCATAATCAGATTATTCTTGGAAAAAACATAGCAAAATCTTTATCTATCCGAAAAGGAGATTGGATAAACATAATAATTCCTAGTAATTATAATCATAAAGAACTATATCCTAAATATATTTCTTTAAAAATATTAGATTTTTTTCAAATAAATGGAAGTATAGATAATACGTTAGCTTTAGTACCTATATTAGATTTAAAAAAGTATCTCAATATGAAAGCTAATGTTTCAGGATTAGAAATATCTGTAAAAAATCCATTTGATACAATTAAAGTTTTTAAAAACATTAAATTAGGCTTGCCTGAGAACTTTTTTATTAAAAATTGGATATTTGAATATGGTAATATATATCATGATATTAAATTAGTAAAAACTATTGTTTATGTAACTATGACATTAGTAATTGTTATCTCATGTTTTAACATAGCATCTGTTACTTTTTTAGAAATATCTAAAAAAATCAATAGTATTGCAATACTTAAAACTTTAGGAATGAACAATATTTTTATTCTAATTGTATTTTTAATTCATGGAATTAAATCTATTATGACCATTGGATGTTTTTCTTTATTATTAAGCGTAATATCATTATGGAACTTTAAATATTTTTTATCTTATATTGAAAAATATTTAGGTCAAAAATTATTATCGAATGCTATTTATTTTGTTGATTCTATTCCTATTTCTATTGCCTATTCAGATATTTTTTTAATATTCTTGATCTTATTTTTAATAGGATGTATAACCAGTTACTATTCTGCTTATCATGCTAGTAAAGTTAATCCTGTAGAAATTTTGAAAAATATTAAGTAATATAATTACACATTAAAATGTACTTAAATACTATAAATATTTATTTCAAGTTACAACGAAAATTTATACAAAAACTGTTAGGATAAATAATGCAGGTAACTAATAGAAGACTTAAAAACACACGTTATAAAAGACATAAACGTAAAATTCACCAACGTTTTAGAAATAATATTTTTGAACGTGAAATTAAAAAAATATTTTTTAACACACAATATTTTTTAAATAAGATAGAATCTTTTTTTATGTAATCATGTATTAAATTCTACTGTTTTTTAAAAATATAATTTTATTATTGGAAAAATTTTTGAGATAATTTATGATGATATTTTATTAAAAAAATATACATTAAAATATTAAACATAAATTTTATTTATTTTAAACATTTTTATTTTACAACAATAATCGGTAAAAACATGACTATTAAAGTAGGTATTAATGGATTTGGACGAATAGGGAGAATGGTATTTAGATTAGCTCAATTACGTTCTAACATTGAAATATTAGCAATAAATGATTTTATTGATACACAATATATGGCATATATGCTGAAATATGATTCTACACATGGTAGTTTTTGTGGAACTATTTCAGTTAAAGATGATGTTCTCATCGTAAATAAGAAAAAAATATGTATAACGAATGAGAAAAATCCAGAAAAATTACTCTGGGGAGATTTAGATATTGATGTAGTAGTAGAATCTACGGGAATATTTTTAACTACTGAAGATGCATACAAACATATTAAATCTGGAGCTAAAAAAGTAGTAATAACTGGACCATCTAAAGATAATACTCCAATGTTTGTTCGAGGGGCTAATTTTGAAAAGTATTCAGGACAAAAAATAGTTTCAAATGCATCTTGTACTACAAATTGTTTAGCTCCTTTATCAAAAATTATCAATGATAAATATGAAATTTTAGAAGGACTAATGACAACAGTGCATGCTACTACAGCCACCCAAAAAACTGTTGATGGATTATCACATAAAGATTGGAGAGGAGGAAGAAGTGCTCTACAAAACATTATTCCTTCAACTACAGGAGCAGCACATGCTGTTGGAAAAGTTCTACCTGAATTAAATAACAAATTGACAGGGATAGCTTTTCGAATTCCTACCGCTAATGTTTCTGTAGTAGATCTAACTATTCGTCAAAAAAAACCAGCTACTTATTCGGAAGTGTGTCAAACAATAAAAATTGCTTCTGAAACTAATATGAAAAATATTATTGGTTATACTGAAGAAAAAGTTGTATCAACAGATTTTAACGGTAGTGAACTTACTTCTATTTTTGATGCTTCAGCTGGATTATGTTTAAGCAAGAACTTTATGAAATTAATAGCTTGGTATGATAACGAAACTGGGTACTCTAGTAAAGTACTAGATTTAGTAGAATTAGTAAATTCAAAATAGTACATTAATTTTAAAAATTTTATTTAAAACTTATACATTTCATATTGACATTATGAATAATAATGTCATATGACATTTGTGTTTTATGCCTTTGTTTAAAACATTATAGACGTTTAATTTTTAAATATATTTTAAAAATATTATTGTGCAATTTTAAGCTCTTTTTTTATTTGATTTGTCCAGTGTATTACTCTTTTTTGACTTTTATTTGGTTGTCGATCTTCGTCTATAGTTAATCCTAAAAAACTATGCTTATTGTACAGTGCTTTAGAACTTTCAAAATAATAATCATCAGTAGACCACTTTCCAATAAAACAAGCGTTTGATTTTTTTATAGCATTAAACAATATTCCAATTCCATCACAAAAATAATCAGAATAATCTTCTTGATCCCCGCATCCAAAGAAAGCAATATTTTTTTTATGAAAATTTATTGTTGTAAATGTTGAAAAAAAATCGTCCCAATCACATTGTAATTCTCCATAATACCATGTAGAAACTCCTAAAATAAGAGTATTGTACTTCTCCATACTTTCTTTATTAGAATTGGCAATGTCATAAATAGAAGATATATTTTCACCTATATAGTATTGGATTTTTTTTGCTATTTTTTCTGTATTTCCTGTATCACTACCATAAAAAATTCCTATATCTTTCATCATGTATAGTCCTTACAATATTTAATAAAATTTCCTATCGAATATTTATATAAAAATAAATTTTAAAAAATGTTTTGTTTTAACAAAATATTAACTGTTATTAGATTAAGAGAAATATTGTATTGTTCGATATATTACATTATATAAGTACAATTATACAATAGTAGAATTATTATAAATGCTATTTTTAAAATACTAATTACTTCTTTTAATATTTTTTTAATATATAATTATTAATTGTATAAACTACATGACTGTCAAAAATATAAAATAAACTATATCATAAAAAAATCTTGTATAAGTATTGTATTTTAAATTTAATATTTCAATAAATCATTATTAAGTTAAAAACATCATGAATACTAATCTTGTATGGTTTCGAAATGATTTAAGAATACGAAATAATTTAGCATTGTACTACGCTTGTAAAGATAGTAAATCTACTGTATTAGCTTTATTTATTTCTGTTCCTGAACAATGGAAAAAAAATTTTATTTCTCCTAGAAAAACTTATTTAATATATAAGAATGTTGTATATTTGAAAAAAGAATTGATGAAATTAAATATTTTTTTACATTATTATGAATCTACAACTTTTATAAAATCCATTAATTATCTCGTTAAATTTTGTAAAAAAAATAAAGTAAACAAACTATATTTTAATTATGAATATGAATATCTCGAAAAAAAGAGAGATATTATAGCAATCCAGAGGATAAAAAATAATTTTATTTCTTCATATGGATTTCATAATTCAACATTAATTCAACCCGGATTAATTACTAATCAACATGGAAAAATGTATAAAAAATACAATTGTTTTAAAAAAAAATGCATAATATTGTTAAAAAATTTTTCACATACAAATTTTATGCCAAAAAAAAGAAATACTCTTGTTAAACAATCCGATTTTCAAATTTCATTTTTTAACTTTCCTATAAAAAAAATTTATGAACAATTATTTCCAATTGGAGAAGTAAAAATACTTAGACAGCTGAAATTATTTTTTAAAAAGAAAATTTATGATTACGATGTTAATCACAACTATTTCGCATTAGATAATACTAGTATGATTTCTGCTCATTTGTCTATTGGTGTATTATCCCCATTACAGTGTTTTTCGTTCTTTTTAAAATATCATTCTAATGCAAGTAAATGTTCTATTGAAAAATGTCATTGGATTAATGAACTGATTTGGCGTGAATTTTTTAAACATTTATTATATTTTTATCCAAATTTAAGTAAACAAAGCATATTTTGTAATTGGGAACAAAATATCAAATGGAAAAATAATCTAAAATATTTAAACGCATGGAAACACGGAAAAACAGGTTTTCCTATTATAGATGCTGGAATGCGACAATTAAAGAAATTAGGATGGATGCACAATCGTTTGCGTATGATTACCTCCAGTTTTTTAGTAAAAAATTTATTAATTGATTGGAGAAAGGGAGAAAAATATTTTATGTCACAACTTATTGATGGTGATTTAGCATTAAATAATGGTAATTGGAAATGGATTGCTTCAATAGGCAGCAATAGTATGCCATATTTTAGAATATTCAATCCTATATTACAATCTAAAAAATTTGATAAAATGGGAATATTTATTAAAAAATATGTTACTGAATTAAAAAATATTCCTTCAAATATAATTCATAATCCTGACTTATGGAATAAACATATACGAGAAATAATTGATTATCCTAATCCAATAATTAATCTTATTGATTCAAAAAAAACAGTCTTAAAAATTTTTAAACATGCAAAAAAATTTTAAATGTATATAAGCGAGATTATGAAAAATACTATACTCGAAAAAATTATTAATGAAAAATTAAATTCTTTAAAATTCAAAGATTGTATCCCCAATGGATTACAAATAGAGGGAATAAAAGAAGTAAAAAAAATTATAACTGGAGTTACAGCTTGTCAAAATTTGCTAGATATTGCAGTTGAAAAAAAAGCACAAGCTATAATAGTACATCATGGGTATTTTTGGAACAATAGTGAACGGACTATAAAGGGGATGTTGAAAAATAGGATTAAAACGATACTTAAAAATAATATTAATTTATATTGCTGGCATTTACCTCTGGATTTCCATTCTGAATTAGGAAATAATATTCAAATAGGAAAAACTTTAAAAATTAAGTTAAAAGGATATATACTACCGTTAGTTCCATGGGGGACATTGGAGAAGGATATGACTGTAAATAAAATGATTGAAACAATAACAAAGAAATTTAATAGAATTCCTTTTCATTATCAATATAAAGCTTCTAAAATGATTTCAAAAGTTGCATGGTGTAGTGGAAAGGGACAAAATTTTATAAATTCTGTTTCGCAATTTGGAGTAGATGCATTTTTAACAGGAGAAGTATCAGAAGAAACTATCCATGTTGCTAGAGAAAACAACCTTCATTTTTTTTCAATTGGGCATCATGCTAGTGAATGTGGAGGGATAATAGCATTAACTAATTGGTTAAAAAATGTAAATAATTTAGATGCTGATTTTATTAATATTCATAATCCTATTTAATATTAGTACTATTTAATTCAACATAATTAAATATACATTGACATAATGTTATAAAAAAATTGTTAAAAAAATGATATTATTAAATAATTCTTTAAAAATACTTATTGTAGTTTTTTGATCAATTAAATATTTTTAATATATGCATGTTAAAATGCACATAGTACTTCTTAAAAAAATCAAAATATAAAAATATAAATATATAATTTTTTTAAAATCTTTTTTTATTAATTGAAATAAAATTTATATTGTGAATTAATAATATGTTGTACGCACTAATTTTTACATTTTATAACAACATTATATGTTTATATAACATTATTTGATTGTTTAAAATTTCAACTGATGTATAGACATGAAACATCATCTTTACAATGTTACTTTTTATTGAGGAAAATTATGAAAAAAGATGAGTTTAAAAATAGATTAAATTTTTCATTATTAATGAATGCTAATAAATATTATTTAGAAAATATGTACACAAAATTTTTAATAAATCCAAATTCTATAGAACAATCTTGGAAAGTTTTTTTTACAAAATTTTTTAATACATTAAGTATTGATCATACATTAAAAATGGATAACAATAAAACATTTGAGAATCAAAAAAATGTAAAATATATAGCATATACTATAATTGATACTTTTCGAAAATATGGACATAAATTTGCAAAACTAGATCCATTAAATTTAAAAAAAAATAAATCTTTTCCAAAAATAGAATCGTTTTTACATGAAAACGATTATCAAATTATAAACGAAAATTTTTCAATAAAATTATCAAAATTTTCTTTTAATAATATTACTTTAAAAAATTTATATTCTATCTTTCATACAATTTATTGTAATAATATAGGATATGAATATGCTCATATTGATTGTAAAAAAGAAAGAGAATGGATTCAAAATTATATTGAACATAACTTCGATAAAAATATATTTACCTATAAAGAAAAAAAGAGTATATTAAAAAATTTAATTTCAGCAGAAGTATTAGAAAAATACTTCGGATATAAATTTCCTGGTTCTAAACGTTTTTCTTTAGAAGGTGCTGAATCATTAATACCTATGTTACATGAAATTATTAACTATAGCCCAAAATTTAAAATTAATAAAATAATATTAGGTATGTCTCACCGAGGTAGATTAAATGTATTAATTAATATTTTTCAAAAACCTATAAAAGATATATTTAATGAGTTTTCTGAAATACATCCAATTCAAGATCTTAAAAATGGTGATGTAAAATATCACATGGGTTTTAATAAAGATAAAATAACTCCATTAGGTATCGTTAATCTAGATTTAAAATTTAATCCTTCACATTTAGAAATCATTAATCCAGTAGTAGTGGGTTCTGTTCGAGCATATCAAGATAACATTAAAAAAAATAATAGTACAGATGTTTTAGCTCTATTAATTCATGGAGATGCAGCTATTTCTGGACAAGGCGTAGTTCAAGAAACATTAAATATGTCTCAGGTGAGAGGATATAGCGTTAATGGAACTATTCACATTGTACTTAATAATCAAATTGGATTTACTACTTCTAATTTGAACGATTTAAGAAGTAGTAGATATTGTACTGATATTGCTAAAATGGTTGAATCTCCTATATTTCATGTTAATGCAGACGATCCTGAAGCAGTATTATTTATAATACGATTAGCATTAGAATTTAAATATCATTTTAAAAAAGATGTATTTATAGATTTTGTATGTTATAGACGTCGAGGACATAATGAAATAGACGATCCGTTTGTAACACAACCTATAATGTATTTAAATATTGCAAAACATCCTACTATTTGTAATATTTATAATTCAAAACTAATAGACGAACATATAATTAACGCTAATTATTTTAATATTAATACTAATAAGTATAAAATGATGCTTGACAAACAATACTTAGAATATAAACAAGGAATACAATGCAATAATAAAACAATATTTTATAACAATAATTTTTCCTCATTATTATTTAGTAAATTAAAATATATTTCTATAAATCAATTACAAGAACTAGGAAAAAAAATTAATATTATTCCTTCTAATATTATTATCCATAGTAAAGTTTCAAAAATATATTCAGATAGATTAAACATGATGAGCGGGAATAAACCTCTAGATTGGGGAGCAGCTGAAACATTAGCGTATGCTTCATTATTGAATCAAGGAATTTCTTGTCGATTATCTGGTGAAGACGTTGGAAGAGGTACATTTTTTCATAGACATGCAATTATATATGACCAAAAAGATGGTTCTCTATATATTCCGTTAAAGCACATAAGCCCTAATCAGGGAGAATTTCATGTTTGGGATTCTACTTTATCAGAAGAAGCAGTATTAGCATTTGAATATGGATATGCTATTAGTCAAAAAAATACATTAACTATTTGGGAAGCACAATTCGGAGATTTTGCAAATGGAGCACAAATTGTTATTGATCAATTTCTTTGTTCTAGCGAAAATAAATGGGGAATTTCATGTAACTTAGTAATGCTTTTACCTCATGGATATGAAGGACAGGGACCAGAGCATTCTTCTTCTAGATTAGAAAGATATCTTCAATTATCTGCTGAGAATAATATACAAATTTGTATACCTACTACTGCTTCTCAAATGTATCATGTTTTACGTAGACAATCTCTAAACTGTATTACCAAACCCTTAATTATCATGACACCAAAATCTCTTTTACGTCATCCACTATCATCGTCATTACTACATGAATTTTCGAAGAATGCTTTTAAAAAAGTTATTGATGAAGTAGATAATATAAACATTGAAACAGTAAAAAGAATAATTTTATGTTCTGGAAAAATATATTATGATTTATTAAATGAAAGACGCATAAAAGAACAAACAAATATTATTATTTTACGAATAGAACAATTATATCCATTTCCTAGTAATGTGTTATCAGAAATATTGCAATCATATTTACACGTTAATGATTTTGTATGGTGTCAAGAAGAACCATTGAATCAAGGTGCATGGCTTTACAGTAAATATTATTTGAAAAAAATATTACCTAAAACATCTTCATTAAGTTATGTAGGACGCTCTAAATCTTCATCTACAGCTACTGGATATATTAATATTCATAAGAAACAACAACAACAATTAGTATGTGATGCTTTAAATATAAGTTAAAATAAGAGATATATGATGAATATAGTAAATATTCTTGTTCCTAATCTTCCAGAATCAATTACTGAAGCTACGATTATATCTTGGTATAAACGACCTGGTGATGTTTTAAAAGAAAATGATATATTAGTTGATCTCGAAACTGATAAAATAGTCTTAGAAATACCATCGCTATTTAATGGAAAATTAGAAAGTATTATCGAAGAACAAGGAAAAAAAGTTATTTCAGGACAAATTATAGGATCGTTAATACGATCAGATATTAAAAATAACACATCAATTGATAACTATGATACCAGTAAAAATTTAAAAAAAAATGAAGAATGCGTGATCTCTGAAAATCATTTCAGTCCTACTGTTAGACGATTAATATCTACACATAATTTAAACAATATTTATATTAAAGGTACTGGATTTAAAGGTCGCGTTACACGTGAAGATGTAATGCAACATATAAAATTTAATATAAAAAATACTAACTTAGATGATATGTCTAATCAAATTAAAGAACAGGAATATAAAAATGTATGTGTAAATCGTAATGTTAAACGTGTAAAAATGACTGCATTAAGAAAAAAAATTTCTGAAAGATTATTAGAAACAAAAAATACTTCAGCTTCACTTACTACTTTTAATGAAGTCAATATGGAATCTATTCTAAATCTGAGAAAAAAATATGGAGAATTATTTAAACAAAAATACCAAGTTAAATTAGGTATAATGTCTTTTTGTATAAAAGCAGTAATAGAAGCACTTAAAAACTTTCCTGAAATTAATGCTTCAATTGATAAAGACGATATTATTTATTATAAATATTTTGATATTAACATTGCTATTTCTACACCCCGAGGATTAGTAGCACCTATTTTAAGAAATGTAGATTTAATGAGCATATCAGATATTGAAAAAGAGATTCAAACACTAGCAATGAAGAGTAAAAATTCTACGTTAACTATAGATCACTTGCAAAGTGGAAATTTTACTATTACAAACGGTGGAATTTTTGGATCTTTATTTTCTACTCCATTAATTAATCCTCCTCAATCAGCTATTTTAGGAATGCATACTATTAAAGAAAGAGCTATGGTTGTACAAGGTAATATAAAAGTACTTCCTATGATGTATCTAGCACTTACATATGATCATCGTTTGATAGATGGAAAAGAATCAGTAGGATTTTTATTAAGAATCAAAGAACTATTAGAAGACTTTAATAGAATTACGTTAAGCATATAATAAAATATCAAGTTTATTTAATACGTTTTAAACTAAAAAATTTTTGGTGCTATGATAAATCTTAGCACCAATATATACATTTACATAAATTTTATTAATATATTATAACTGCTCTTCGATTTTTTGAATAAGAGTTTTCTTGATCTCCAACTTCAGCAGGTTTATCCGATCCATAAGATATTATGGAAATTTTCTTAGATGATATCCCTCGACTTTCTAAATATAATTTTACTGCGTAAGCACGACGTTTTCCTAATTCAATATTATATTTTTCTGTTCCTCTTTTATCTGTGTGTCCTTCAATAATGATGTTAGTATCAGGATGTTCATATAAAAATGTAACAGTATCGTTTAAAACTGTAGAAAATTTTGAATTAATATTTGCTTTATTCAAATCAAAGTAAATAACATCTTCTTTTTTCAGAAAATCTGATTGCTTAGGAACATGTGTATCTATCTGTGTATCTTCCATTTGACCATTTTGACCATAAGTGTTTGCATCTAATGTATCTTTTTGAAAACTACATGAAAATGCTGCTATTATTGGTATAGTCAAAGTTATTACTTTTAGTAGTTTATTCAATTTCATTCATATTTCCTATTATTTAGTACATTTTTATATAATTTTAAATGATAAGTTTGAATAATATGCATTAGTACAAGCGATATAATTATTTAAATATTCTGAATACCAAATTGATGGTATCATTAATTTTGATATTAATAATTGTGTAAATACAATATGTAATTTTGAAAAGTAAAAACATATTTATGCAATTATAATAGTTAGAAATCTATATGATATATCACATATTTTATATACATAATAAATTACATTTTACACTACATTTTAATAGATTGTAGAAACTTTTAATTAATTTTTAATATATTTTTATAAATAATAATACTTTTTTTTTGTTTTTAAAAGATATCTTTTAACAATATAAGAAAATATAATGCAATTAATTTACATGTATTAATAATGAAAATTTTATCGTAATTCAAATAAATAGAAATTTAAATAAGTAATTCAATAAAGTTTTAATGTAATTCTAAAATTTACGCTTTTTAAGAAATTAATATTGTTTTATAATAAAATAAAAAGTACATTATGATATTTTAAATTTATATTTTTGTCATAGCTTTAAAAAAAATGAAATAAACATAAATTTATTTTTATGTATATATTACACTAACAAAAATATGGATACATCAAAATAATAACATTAAACATATTTCAGTTATTTTAAAACAAATAGAAATTAAAAAAATAAATTTAATATTTATTAAAACATATAACTTCAGGATTACATTATTATGACAACATACAAATTAATTTTAATGAGACATGGTGAAAGTGAATGGAATAAATTAAATAGATTTACTGGATGGAGAGATATAGATTTATCTGAAATAGGTATTATTGAAGCAGTAAAATGTGCTAAATTATTAGAACTAAAAAAATTTAGTTTTGATTGTGCATATACTTCTGTTTTAAAGCGATCTATTCACACTATGTGGACTATTATAAAGTATTTAAATCTATCATGGATTCCAATTAAAAAATCCTGGCATTTAAATGAACGCCATTATGGTGCCCTACAAGGACTAAATAAAGATGATGTAATTAAAAAATATGGAAATAATCAAGTTCAACAATGGAGAAGAAGTTTCAATATTTCTCCTCCTCAAATAAGTATATCGGAACAAGAAGTTTTAGCGATAGATCCAAAATATTCTCATATTAATTTTAACGATATTCCATTATCTGAAAGTTTAGAATCTACTTCTAAAAGAGTTCTTCCATTTTGGAAGAAAGTTATTTTTCCTAACTTAAAAAAGAAAAAAAAGATTATTATAGTAGCTCATGGAAATTCTCTACGTGCGTTAATTAAATATTTAAGTAACATGAGTGATCAAGATATTATGAAACTAGATATTGCCACTGGAATTCCTATGGTATACGAGTTTGATAGATATTTCCAACCTATAAAATACCACTATTTATAATTTTAAATACATAATGCATATCAAAATAAGCAAAGTATATATAAATTATTATATCTGTAATACCATAGTACGATTTTATTTAAATATTTATAAGATTTAATATTTTAGATTTTTTAACATCGTTTTAAATATTGCACATTTATGTACTCTTATAGAATATTATTTTAGAGAGAAATATGATTAAAACAATTGGAGTGTTAACTAGTGGTGGAGATTCTCCAGGAATGAATGCTGCAATTCGAGGAGTAGTAAGAACTGCACTGAGTAAAAATTTATCAGTACTTGGCATATACGATGGATATCTTGGATTATATGAAGATAGAATGATTAATTTAGATAGATATAGTGTTTCAGATATAATTAATAAAGGAGGCACTTTTCTTGGTTCTGCTCGTTTTCCAAATTTTTTAAAAAAGAATATACGATTAGTAGCTATCCAAAATATGAAAAAACGTGGTATAGATGTTTTAGTAGTAATTGGAGGGGATGGATCATATGTAGGCGCTAAAAAATTAACTAAAATGGGATTTCCATGTATTAGTATACCAGGAACTATAGATAATGATGTTGCAGGGACCGATTATACAATAGGATATTATACAGCGTTAGATACAGTGGTAGAAGCCATTGATAGATTAAGAGATACATCTTCTTCTCATCAAAGAATTTCTATAGTAGAAGTTATGGGTCGTAATTGTGGAGATTTAACATTAGCTGCAGCTATAGCAGGAGGATGTGAATTTATAGTATTACCAGAAATTGATTATGTACAAGAAGACTTAATAAAAGAGATTAAAGCTGGAATTAAAAAAGGAAAAAAACATGCAATAGTAGCTATTACCGAATATATTTGTGATGTTGAAAAATTAGCAAAATATATTCAACATGAAACAAGGAGAGAAACCCGAGCAACCATTCTAGGACATATACAAAGAGGGGGGGCTCCGGGAGTTTTTGATCGAATTTTAGCTTCTAGAATGGGTGAATATGCAGTAGAATTGTTATTAAAAGGATATCAAGGGCAATGTATAGGTGTTAGAAACGAAAAAATGGTACATCATGATATCTCCGATGCTCTTGAAAATATGAAAAGACCATTTAAATTTGATTGGCTAATTACTGCAAAAAAATTATATTGATAATCCAAATTACGTTTTAAAACGTATCTCGTAATTTAATAAAAATTAAATGTTTATTTAATCCTATACCAAAGGAATTTTAAAATGAAAAATTTAAGGAAGAAATATATTTTGTTAACACAATGCATTTCTGAATTTCTTGGTACAGGATTAATAATATTTATAAGTTCTACTTGTGCTGCATCATCGAAATTAACTAATAGTTTAACTAGTTCTTGGGAAATAAGCTGTATATTGGGAATAGGTACTTGTATAGCAATTTATGCAAGTTTGTTTATATCTGGTGCACACTTAAATCCAATTGTTACATTGGTATTTTTTTTATTATTTAATTTTAATCAGAAAAAAGTAATACCATATATTATATTTCAAATATTGGGATCTTTTTTGGCTTCTTCTATAGTATATAAATTATATTATAACGTATTAATACAATTTGAATGTCAACAAAAAATTTTAAGAGGAAGCATAGAAAGCGTAAGTTCAGCTTCTATTTTTTCTTTTTTCCCGAATAAAAATGTAAGTATCGTTAAAATATTTATACTAGAATTTATCGCTACTTTTATATTTATGTCTATAATTATTTCTATACGTAAAAATGAAAATTTTTTTTATTTTAAAAATATTCTCACTCCTATATTCATAGGAATGCTAGTATGCATAATAAATATAATTATTTCTCCATGGACTTCATTTACATTAAATCCTGCACATGATATTGGATCTCGCATATTCATATGTTTATTAGGTTGGGGAAAAATAGCATTTACTGGTGGAATAAGTATGAGTTATTTTATTATACCCATTTTAGGAACAATATTAGGATCTATTGCATCTGTATATTTTTATAAATTATATAAAAATTAAAAAAATGTAAATGATTACTTATGAATGTGATACAACATTTAATATTTTTAAAAAACGAGAAATAGATAATGACGCTGAACCAATTAAAAAACCATCTATTCCAGATATTGTGCATAGTTCTTTAATGTTATTTTCATCTATAGAACCACCATATTGAATAAAAAATGATTTTTTACTTGTTTTTTGTTTGTTTAAAATGTAACTTGTTATAAAAATACATACATCTTGTATAAATGCAATTGATGGAATTTTTCCTGACCCAATCGCCCAAATCGGTTCGTAAGCTATTATTGTATTATGAAATGCATGTTCCCCAATTGAGTTAAAAATAACATCTATTTGTTGCTGACATATTTTTTTTGTCATGTGAGATTTATAATCTTGTTCTGTTTCTCCAATACAAAATATTGGAATTAATTTATAACTTTTGATTATGTAGAATTTTTTTGCAATTAACAAGTCATTTTCTTTATGATATAATCGTCTTTCAGAATGCCCAATCATAACGTACTTAACGTTAATATCATTCAACATAGCAATCGAAATTTCTCCAGTATAAGCACCGCTAGAATGTATATCAACATTTTGAGCTCCTATCATAATGTTAGTATTCATAACTATATTATATGCTCGATCCAAATATACAAATGGGGGAACAATAATTAGTGTTGATGTTATTTTATTTATGTTGACGAAATCAACCATAGGTATTAACAAATTGTTTAACAACTCTTTACTTCCATTTAATTTCCAATTAGCTATAATAAATTTCTTTTTCATTTCGTGCCTTATATAATACTCTGAACTAAGTTACTAATTTAGAATTATTGCGTTAGTAACTTAGTATGAAACACGTTAGTTATATTTTTTACATTATATGTATAATAATATTCTATAATAGATTTACATAATTTTATAAATATTTAATTTAAACATTTTTGCAATAAAAACAGTTTTTTATTGTAGCATAAAAGAAATTATAAATAATTTACGTTTAATCTGTATTTTTAGCTGCTTTAAAAGCCTCAGTCATAGCATTAGAAAAATTTTCAGTTTCCTTTTCTTTTTTTATATCTTGATTATCCATACCTTTATTTTTTAATGAATTTTTAGGTAATATAATAGATAAATAAATTGTTTTACTTTTTCTATCTATACTAGACAGTTTTATATTTATTGTTTCACCAACAATAAAATTAGATGAATGTAAAATGTTATCATTATTTTCAGTAGTTAATTCTGAAACTTTAATATATCCTTTAATTAATTTAGATAATTGAACTGTAACTATTGTTTTATCTACTTTCTCAATGATTCCAGAAATTACATCATCTTTTTTATAGTTAGAAATATATTGACTAAACGGATCTTCTTGTAATTGTTTAATACCTAGAGAAATTCTTTCTTTTTCAGAATCTACTTGTAATACTACAGCTGAAATTTCATCACCTTTCTTATATTTTTTGACTGCTTCCTCACCAGATTCAATCCAAGATATGTCGGATAAATGTACTAATCCATCGATTCCACCATGCAAACCGATAAAAATCCCAAAATCCGTAATAGATTTTATTTTTCCTTGTACGCATGTTCCTTTACTATTTTTTTCTGAAAATTTTTTCCATGGATTTATAGTACATTGTTTTAATCCTAAAGAAATACGTCTTTTTTCTTCATCAATGTCTAATACCATAACTTCAATGACAGTATTTATATTAACAACTTTAGATGGATGAATATTTTTGTTAGTCCAATCCATTTCTGACACATGTACTAATCCCTCTACCCCTTCTTCAATTTCTACAAAGCATCCATAGTCAGTCAAGTTAGTCACTTTTCCGGTTATTTTTGTTCCTTCTAAATATTTTTTAGAAATTTTTGTCCATGGGTCGATACCTAATTGTTTTAGTCCTAATGATACTCTTATTTTTTCTCGATCAAATTTTAATATTTTTACTTCAATTTTATCACCAATATTAACAATTTCACTAGGATGTTTTACTCTTTTCCAAGCCATATCAGTAATATGCAGTAATCCATCTACTCCTCCTAAATCTACAAAAGCTCCATAATCAGTCAGATTTTTCACTATACCCTTAGATTCCATGCCTTCTTGTAAATTTTCAAGTAATAAATTACGTTCAACACTATTTTCCGATTCAATAACCGCTCGACGAGATACCACAACATTATTACGTTTTTGATCTAACTTAATAACTTTAAATTCTAATTCTTTTCCTTCTAAAATGTTTGTATCTCTTACTGGTCGAACATCTACTAGAGATCCAGGTAAGAAAGCTCGGATATTATCTAATTCTACAGTAAATCCTCCTTTTACTTTTCCATTAATTGTGCCAATTACTATTTTAGAATCTTTATACGCTTGTTCTAATATCAACCATGCTTCATGACGTTTAGCTTTTTCGCGTGATAAAATTGTTTCACCAAATCCATCTTCAATAGCATCTAACGCCACATCAACTTTATCTCCTATTTTAATTTCTAAATTACCCTTACTATTTTTAAATTGTTCTATAGGAATAGTTGATTCAGATTTTAGTCCAGCATCAACTAACACAGCATCTTTATCTATAGCGATAACAACACCTTGAACAATAGATCCTGGTTTAGTTTCTATTGTTCTTAGAGATTCTTTAAACAATTGAGCAAACGATTCAGTCATATTTATAATCTTCAAGTATATAAGGTTGGAAAACATCTATTATTAATAGAATATAAAATAGTGTTTATTTTGTGAATCCTACGATATTATTTATCATAGATTTTTATGAATATTGAGTGTTTTAATGTTATTTAGTTTTATTATATAATTAATACATAAATTAAATACTTGTTGTATATTCATATAAGTGGAATCTATTATAATAGAACCTGCGGAAGGAAATAATGGTGATATCAATCTATTATTATCACGATAATCTCGTTCTTTCATAATATTTAATAACTGATTAAAGTTAATATTTGTATTCTTTTTTAAACTTAATAAACGCCTTTGTGCTCTTATTTTCAAATCAGCTTTTAAAAAAAATTTAATACATGCATCAGGGAAAACTACAGTTCCCATATCTCGTCCATCAGCTACTAAACCAGGAAACTGGCGAAAAATTCTTTGTTTAAATAATAAATATTTTCTAATATATGGAATACAAGCTAATTTAGATGCAAAATTTCCTATTTCTTCTGTGTTAATATTTTTTATTAATATGCTAAAGGTATTTTTTTTTAAAATGTTTTCATTAATAATATTAAAAAAATTTAAAGATTGTAAAAAATAGAAATTCTTATTTTTTATAAAATTTCTATTACGTAAAATAATAAGAGCTAGAATTCTATATATTAGCCCCGATGGTAAAATATTCCACTGTAGTTTTTGAGAAATTTTTTTACATAACTCGCTTTTGCCTGATCCACTTGGACCATCTATTGTAATAACAGGGATATTCATTTCAAAAACCTTAATACAAAATATTAACATTTTAACGTTTTAAATTCTAATGTTAAAACATATCATTTATTATATATTATATAAAATTATTTATATTATATTTTAATATATTCTAAAATACATGTAATATTAATATTTAAAAATTTATATGATAATATATCAAAAACTAATAGAATTTAATTCTTTAAAATAATTCGGATATGTTTTATTTACACAATTAGGATTTAATAAAGTGATTTTTGTATTAGCTAATGCTATTAAAGAAAAACACATAGCTATTCTATGATCGTTATAAGTATTAATACTTGCATATAAAAATTTTTTCGGTGGAGAAATACAAATATAGTCATTTCCTTCGTGTATTAAAGCACCTATTTTTCTTAATTCAGCAGACATGGCTGATAATCTATCAGTTTCTTTAACTCTCCAGTTATAAATGTTTCTAATAATAGTATTTCCGATAGAAAATAAAGCTACAATAGCAATTGTCATAGCAGCATCAGGGATATCATTTAAATTCATATCAATACCGTGTAATTCTCCTCCTCCTCTACAACAAACAAAATTGTTTCCTATAGTAATAAATGAACCCATCTTTCTAAGTATATTCGAAAATTTAACATCTCCTTGAATACTATTCTTACCAATTCCTGTTACACATACTGATCCACCTTTAATAGCAGCTGCAGCAAGAAAATATGAAGCAGAAGATGCATCCCCTTCTATTGAATAGTTTACTGGAGATATATAACGTTGACGTCCTTTAATATAAAAGCACGTGTAAGAATCGTTTTTTATATCAATTCCAAATATTCTTATTAATTTTAAAGTTATATCTATATAGGGTTTGGAAACTAATGTTCCTTTTACCATAATTGTAGAATCTAGTATAGCTAATGGAGCTGAAATTAATAAAGCTGTTAGAAATTGACTAGAAATTGATCCATCAATAATTATATTTCCTCCTGAAAATCCTCCTTGGATCTTAATAGGAGGATAATTTTTTTTTTCAGAATATTTAATTATTGCACCACCTTTCTGTAAAGCATTAACTAAATGTTTTATTGGCCTTTCTTTCATTCTTTCATCACCCGTTAGCAATATATTGTTATTACTTAATGACAAAATTGCTGTTAAAGACCTCATAGAAGTTCCTGAATTTCCTAAAAATAGCGTAATTTCTTGATTTATATATAATGGTTGAGCTTTTCCCTTAATTGTACAAATAGTATTATTTTTTGAAAAAGTAAAATTTATTCCAAAAACTTTCAATGCATTTAACATATGTCGAGTGTCATCACTAAGTAATAAATTTTTTAATACGGTAACTCCATGGGACATAGCTGATAATAATAATGCTCGATTAGATATACTTTTTGAACCTGGTAAATGTATGATTCCATTAATAAATGAAATTGCATTTAATGTTAATGAATCTTTCATTGTAAATTTCTCTAAAATACTTACTAATCTAGTTTAAAAATATGTGTATAGTACTTAAATAATTTTAAAGATGCTATTTAACTATTTATATTTTTTTTCAAAAATTTTCATAAATTTTATTAATGCTACCACACCTTTTATTGGCATAGCATTATAAATAGAAGCACGAATCCCTCCAACAACACTATGTCCATTTAGACAATGCAATCCAAAATTATGAGCTTCTTTAAAAAACACATTATATAGATTGTTATTTAAAATAGTAAATGTTACATTCATATGAGAACGATTCCTATCGTCTATATTATTAACATAAAAACTTGTGCTATCTATCATTTTATACAGTAAATCTGATTTTTCTTTATTATATCTTTCTATTGCTTTTAGTCCACCTAATTTTCTTATCCATTTTAAAACTAAATGAGACACATATATAGAAAATGTAGCTGGTGTATTAAACATAGAGTTATTTTTAGAAAGTATTTTATAATCTAGAATAGAAGGACATGTATTTTTTGATTTTCCTAATAAATCCTGATGTATTATGATAATAGTTGTTCCAGGAGGACCGATATTTTTTTGTGAACTAGCATAAATAATACCATATTTTTTAATGTCTATAACACGTGAAAGAAGTGTTGATGAAAAATCACCAACTACAGTAATATTACCGAAATTAGGTTCTTCGTGTATAGATATACCTTCAATAGTTTCATTAGGACAATAGTGCAAATATGCGCTTTTAGAATTTATGTTCCAATCATCAATTGGTAATATAGAAATTATGTTATCAAATATTTTTTTAACATTAATAATACGAGGAATACAGTATTTTTTACTTTCTATAGCTGCGTTATACGACCAATATCCACTATTGATATAATCAGGATGTGAATTATTTCCTAACAAATTCATAGGTACAGCAGAAAATTGCCCCCGCGCTCCACCATGACACAGTATTACTTTATAATATGAAGGAATATTTAATAAATCACGAAGGTTATATTCTAATTCTTCTAATATTAACGTAAATTCCTTACTTCTATGACTAAATTCTATTATAGATTTTCCAGAATTGTTCCAATTGCACAATTCTATTTGCACTTTTTTTAAAACTTCTTGCGGTAATATAGCAGGTCCTGCACTAAAGTTATAAATTTTATTTCCATTCGTATCCATATATTTTCCCAAAACTATAATATAAATATTAATATTTAAATAATGAGAATTAAATATTAATTAAATATTTTTATAAAAATTTTAATCCCTTCATATAATTATCTTGTAATACTTTAGGTATTTTTACTTGTCCATTGGCTTGTTGATAATTTTCTAAAATTGCTGCTAACGTTCTACCGATAGCTAATCCTGATCCATTAATAGTGTGAAGAAAATATTTTTTTTTATCAATCTTTGAATAAAATCGAGCTTGTATACGACGTGCCTGGAAATCTAACATGTTAGAACAAGAAGATATTTCACGATAAGATTTTTGTGATGGGAACCAAACCTCTAAATCGTAAGTTTTTGAAGATGAAAAGCTAATATCTCCTGAGCATAATAATACTTTGCGATATGGTAGTTCTAATAATTTTAAAATTTTTTCTGCATGAGTTGTGAGTTCTTCTAATTTCTTCATAGAACTATTTGGATGCACAATTTGAACAATTTCAACTTTTTCGAATTGATGCATTCTAATTAAACCCTTAGTGTCACGTCCATATGAAGAAGATTCTGAACGAAAACATGGAGTATTCGCTACTAACATAACTGGTAATTTATCTTCTTCTAATAAACAATTTTGAAATAAATTAGTTAATGGTACTTCTGCTGTTGGTATTAATACATAATTATTTTTTTCTTTTTTATCAGAAGATAATTGAGTGTAAAATAAATCCATACTAAACTTTGGCAATTGCCCTGTTCCATATAAACTATTTTTAGATACTAAATAAGGGACATATGTTTCCATATATTTATGTTTTATAGTATGTATATCCATCATAAATTGTCCTAATGCACGATGCAATAAAGCAATATTACCTTTCATAACAACAAATCGAGATCCAGATATTTTAGCTGACGATATCCAGTCTAATTCACCTCGATCATTTCCTAATTCAATATGATCTTTTATTCTAAAAGAAAAATCGCGTATATTTCCCCAACGACTAATTTCTATATTGTCTTGGCTATTAAGACCTAGGGGAATAGAATCATCAGGAATATTTGGAATATAATCTAAAAACGTTTTAATCTTTTTTAACAAATTTTTTAGTTTTGTTTTAGTATATGATAATTCTTTAATAATTATATTAGCTTTATCTTTAAGATCTGAAAAATCTTGATCAGTATTATGCTTTTTTTTGATAAGATTTGTAATAACATTATGTTTTGATTGAAGATTCTCGGTATGTACCTGTAATAGTTTTCTTTTTTTTTCTAAAGAAATAAAATACGTTACATCTAAATAAAATCCTCTTCTCTTTAAT
The DNA here is from genome assembly GCA_039830055.1 of Buchnera aphidicola (Schlechtendalia peitan). Taxonomy (GTDB): domain Bacteria; phylum Pseudomonadota; class Gammaproteobacteria; order Enterobacterales; family Enterobacteriaceae; genus Buchnera_B; species Buchnera_B aphidicola_BB. The sequence continues at coordinate 341,164 of CP140043.1, forward strand.
TTTTGTGCAAAAAAAATAATATTTTTCCGTAATAATTTAATGTTTAACATATTTAAAGTCATTGTGCGTTGGAATTAAAGTAATATTTAGTATCATATTAATAATAGTATTCGAATACTAAAATTTTATAAATTTGTTAATATTAACTGTCATTATATTTCTATAATCTTTCATCATCTACAGTTAAACCTGGAAAAGATCTGAAAACAAATTGATTACTATCAAATTTTTTCAATATTTGATTGTAAAAACGAATAATATTTTTAGCACCATTTTTTTCAACAAAGATAACTTTTTCAATTATTTTATTATTGTTAATACAAATTGTACAATATTTGATTGTATCTATGTTGTCTTTTGGAAATAATGTAAAACAATCTTTGTTTCTAAAGACATTATAATTTTTAAAATAATTATTACTTTCCTTAGTAAATAAAACAAATGGAGTATTCTTAATAATGTCTTTAACAAAAAAAATATTAACTTGATTTGTTAAAAAGTCATGGATCCATATTGTTTTAGCATTAGAAATAATTTTAATTTTATTGGGATAAAATACATACCAATTAAACCATCCAGGTTGTTTTATTTTTATTTCTCCTATGCTAGATTGGACAAGTATTCCTAATTCATCAATGATATCTTGTTTAAAATATGAATAAAAATTATGTATTTTAGAAATTCTATGTTGAAACGTTAAATCCTTTGCTAATGCACAATAAATTTGTATAAGATTAAAAAAACATATACATATAAAAATTCTTAAAAATTTCTGTATTATTTTGTACATTATTTGTCCTAATAATTCTCTATAATTTTTACATAATATTAAACAAATTACGTAAAAATATGTTGATTAAAATCTAAATTTATAAAAATATAATTTCTTATCTGAAATTTAAAACTATATTTTATAATTAAATTTTATGTTATATAATTATGTTAATAATTTATTTTATTTAAATTTGTTAATTATATTATGTGCTAAAATAATTAATTAAGTTAGATAACATACTTAAAATTACATAACAAAGTATTAATATATATGAATACTACTCAACATAAAAAATTAATTATTATTGGATCTGGACCAGCAGGATATACTGCTGCTATTTATGCGTCTAGAGCTAATCTATGCCCTGTATTATTTACTGGAATACACCCCGGGGGGCAATTAATCAATACTAACGCAATTGAAAATTGGCCTGGAGACTTAACAACTACAACTGGGACAAAATTAATGCGTAGAATGCATGATCACGCTAAACTGTTTAATACTACTATCATTTCTGAAGAAGTTACAAAAGTAAATTTTAGAAAAAGCCCATTTTCAATAATAAGCGAATCAAATACAAAATATACTTGTGATGCAGTAATTATTGCTACAGGAGCATTAGTAAAATACTTAGGTTTACCCTCAGAAGAAAAATTTAAAGGTAGGGGTGTTTCAGCATGTGCTGTTTGCGATGGAGCGTTTTATAAAAATGAATATGTTGCTGTAGTGGGAGGGGGTAATTCTGCAATAGAAGAAGCATTGTATTTATCTAATATAGCATCGAAGGTACACATAATTCATCGAAGAAACGAATTTCGTGCTGAAAAAATATTAATTGAAAGATTATTAAAAAAAGTAAAAGAAAATACCGTTATATTACATAAAAATAGTATAGTTCATGAAATTTTAGGAAATGATAAAGGTGTAACAGGAATTAGTATATTAACAAATGGCCATAAAACAAAACAAAAATATTATACAATAAGTGTTTCTGGAGTATTTATAGCTATTGGATATATTCCAAATACAAAAATATTTCTTAATCAAATTTCTATAAAAAATAATTATATTATTGTTAAATCTGGAATACACGGCTATTATACTAAAACCAATATTCCAGGAATTTTTGCAGCTGGAGATGTAATAGATCATGTTTATAAACAAGCTATTACTGCTGCTGCAAGTGGATGTATGGCAGCTTTAGATGCAGAAAAATATCTTGATCAACTAAAATTAATTGATTAAATTTAAAAAATTTAATTATTTATATCAATAAATAGTTTTATTTTTATGCAAAAATATATTACATTGTACAGGATTAAATAAATGATTAAAGAAGACAATATTGAAATGCAAGGTACGGTAATTGAAACGCTTCCAAACACTATGTTTCGTGTTGAATTGGATAATAAACACGTGGTTACTGCACATATTTCAGGAAAAATGCGAAAAAATTACATTCGTATTCTCACTGGAGACAAAGTAACGTTAGAATTAACTCCTTACGATTTAAGCAAGGGTAGAATTACGTTTAGAAGTCGATAATATAATATGAACATATTCAATACACATTTTTGAAACTTATAAAGTAATAGCATTATTTGTTCTTTAAGAGTTTTAAATAAATATTCTTTCCAAACGTTTTATATGATTTATTTATATTAATTTGCAATATTTAGACAATTAAATGTTCAAAAAAAACAATTAAATATTTTATACATAATATATGTATATTTAAATTGCACTTTTATTTTAAATTACGTTTAAAAAATTTAAAAAATATAAGGAATCGTAACATGCGTACGAAATATTGTGGAGAACTAAATTTAAATCATATAAATAAAACAGTAATATTATGTGGTTGGGTTAATAAATTTAGAAACTTAGGAAAGATATTGTTTTTAGATATGCGAGATATCAAAGGTGTTGTTCAAGTATTTTTCCATTATTCTTCTAAATTTTTATTTAAGAAAGCTACAGATTTAAAAAATGAATTTTGTATTCGTATTGTAGGAATTGTACAAGAACGAAGTAAAAAAAATAAAAATTATACTTATCCTACCGGAGAAATAGAAGTATTGGCTTTAAAATTAAAAATCCTAAATAAATCAAAACCCTTACCATTAGATTTTAATCAAAAAAATTTAGAAGAATTACGATTGAAATTTCGTTATTTAGATTTAAGACGTTCTAATATGACTTATAATATGATTATAAGAAATAAAATTACCACTATAATTCGATTATTTATGCAAAGAAATAAGTTTTTAGACATTGAAACACCTTTATTAACTAAATCTACACCAGAAGGAGCGCGAGATTATATTGTACCCAGCCGAATTCATAAAAATAAATTTTATGCTTTACCGCAATCTCCTCAACTATTTAAGCAGTTATTAATGATTTCTGGAATAGATAGATATTACCAAATTGCTAAATGTTTTCGAGACGAAGATTTAAGATCAGATAGACAACCAGAATTTACTCAAATTGATATTGAAGCATCATTTATAACAGGAAGTAAAATAAGAAAAATAATAGAAAGAATGATTAAACTTCTATGGAAAAAAATTTTAAAAATTAATTTAAATAAATTTCCTGTATACACATTCGAATACGCTATTCAAAAATATGGTACTGACAAACCAGATTTAAGAAATCCTATACAATTTGTAGATATCATAGATCTCATTAAAAATATAAAGACTGAAGCTTTTTCTACACATGAAATAACAGATAACGACCGGGCTGTTGCATTATGCGTACCAGGCGGATCAATTTTAAGCAATCAACAATTATATAAATATCAAGAATTTATACAAAAACATACTAATAAAAATTTATTTTTTGTTAAAATTAACGGTCACCAAAAAAAAATAAATATTATCAGTCCATTTTTACATCTTTTTAATAATCATTTTTTTGAAGCATTACTTAAAAAAACTTCTGCAAAAATTGGAGATATGATATTCTTTTTCTTAGATTCTAGAAATTTAGCGAATCATGTTATGAGTAAATTAAGAATTAAAATTGGAAATGCATTAAACATTACTAATAAAAATTCTTGGCAACCTATATGGATTATTGATTTTCCATTATTTTTAAAAAACGAATGTAACAATTATATTTCTGCACATCATCCTTTTACTGCACCTAAAAACAAAAATCATTTAATTCTAAAACAGAACTTAGAATATATTCGTGCTAATTCATACGATTTAGTAATTAATGGGTACGAAATTGGTAGTGGATCAGTTCGTATTCATGATGCAAAAATTCAAAAACATGTTTTCGATATATTAAAAATTGATAAAGAAGTGCAAAAAAAACAATTTGGTTTTTTTTTAGAAGCATTATGTTTTGGGACCCCTCCCCATGCTGGAATTGCTTTAGGATTAGATAGAATTACTATGTTACTTACAAATAGTAAAAATATTAGAGATGTAATAGCATTTCCAAAAACTACTACTGCTTCATGTTTAACAACTGAAGCCCCGAATACCCTTAATGTAAACATAACGAAATAATTGTATATAATTTTATAAAATTATTGAAAAATATAAACAAGTTATATACTTCTTTAATAAGAATTTATCTTATAATATTACTAATTAAAAATATACTAGCTGAAAATAACACAACAGATGGACTAATAGGGAAATTAAACAATTGTGCACAAATTATCCCGCCAGTCAAAGAAATCATTCCTATTATAATAGATAAAAAAGCCATGCTTTCTGGAGAAAAACAAAAACGTTGTGCAGTAGCTGAAGGAATTAATAATAATGATATGATAATTAAAGTACCTAAAAATTTTGTTGCAATACTAATAGTTAATGCAATTAAAAAAATTAAAATAAAATTTATTTTAAAAACATTAATTCCATCTACTTTAGCCAAATCTGAGTTAATAGTAACTAATAGAATGTTATTCCAATATTTTATTAGTGTTACAATAATTATCACGCAACTTAAAAATATAATAATTAAATCGTAATAAGTTACTGATAGCAAATTTCCAAATAAATAATTTGTAAACTGTACTTTTTGATCGTTAGATATCATATTCATTATAATCATTCCTAATGATAATGAACTATAACCTATAATTCCAAGAATAGTGTCTATAGATAAAGAAGAACTATTTTTAATCCAATTAATAAAAATTACACATAATACAGTTACTATAAAAACAATATAAAATGGATGTATATTCAATAGTATTGCACATGAAATTCCTAGTAATGCTGAATGTGACAAAGTATCACCAAATGAAGACATACGTCGCCAAATTATAAATGACCCTAAGGGCCCAGTAACTAATATCAATAGTATTCCAGCTAACCATCCAGGAATAATTAATTTATGCATTTTTAATCATTTTCTCTTAATATTAGTTAATACGATTAAAAATTATGATAATGATTATGTTTATGGTGATATAAAGTTAATTTATTTTTTTCTAAATGTCCAAAAATAGCAATAAATTTAGCATTTTTCGATATTATTTCTGGTGCTCCTGAACAACAAATGTGATTATTTAAACAAATTACTTCATCGGTATTAGACATTACTATATTCAAATCATGAGAAACTATTAAAATAGAACATTTTAACTCACTTCTAATTTGATTAACTAGTTTGTAAAAAATAATTTGACTTGAAAAATCAAGTCCTTGTGTTGGTTCGTCTAAAATCAACAATTGAGGATTATTTAATAAAGCACGTGCTAATAATATTTTTTGTATTTCCCCGCTAGATAATTGATTTAATAAAATATACTGTAAATGAATAGCATTTACACAATTTAACACGCTTTTAATGGATCTCTGGCTTTTAGACAAATACATAAATCTATTAACTGTTATAGGAAGAGTAGAATTAAAATTCAATTTCTGTGGTATATACCCAATTCGCAAATCTTTATTATATATTACTGTTCCTTCATTGGGATTTAATAGTTTTAATATTATTTTTACTAGAGTAGATTTCCCAGCACCATTTGGACCAATTAATGTTAAAATGCGATTAGGAGTTAAAGATAATGAAATATTAGATAAGATTCTTTTTTTGTTAAAAATTACTGAAATATCTTTTAGTAAAATTAAAAATTCCATATTTCAAAAAAGTTATATATCACAGCTAATATAGGCATAATATCACGAACTAGTATTTATTTAAAATAAAAAGTTTGATATAATTATATTTGTATTTTATAGTATTTACAAATAAAATACTCCATACTAGATATTAAAATATTTATTAAAGATTTATTAAGTAATAATATCTAAAAAATATATTTGAAATAAATATGAGATTAATGTTTTTATTAAAATATATGTATAAATTAAATAATTTTATATAAAATATTAAACTTATAGTTTACAAGGAGAAATAGGACAAAAAACGTGTTACTAAAATTTACGAATATTCTATTAACTTTCTCTAAAAAAATTTATACCCTATTAATTAGCTGTTTGATAATCGCTGCTTATTTAATTTTATTAATTAATGTACATTTGAGTAATCTTAATTGTAAAATTAAAATAAAAGATTTTTATGACTATAAAGAACTTAAAAAAAATATTTTTTTAAAAAATGTCATTGTAAATGTTAATTCTTCAAAATTTTTATGTTCTATAAAGTGGTATATTTTAAACTTTTTTAATAATCATATACTTTTAAGCACTTTTACTCGAGATCATTTAACTAATCCAATATTAAATCAATTATATATATCAGATACATTTCTATACAAAAATACATTTTTTAAAAAATTTCTAATACGTAATACAGAAAAAATGTTTAATGGAGTTCTTGTACATTACTCAAAAACATGTTGTAAATATCTAAGTGTTAAAGGAGTACTAAATGACGATTTTTTAAAAAATTCTAAAAATTATGGATTAGATGTCAATGAGATTAAAAATGTAATTAACATTATTACACATCAAATTAATTTTTATAAATTAAGTATTAAAAGTCCATTTAGTATTTTGATCAAACAAAATGTATTTGATAGAAAAGTTTATAAAAATAAAATTGTAGGTTTAAAAATATATAACAACGATCTAAATTACTATGGCATACTAGCCAATGATGGAAAATTTTATGACATAAAAGGATTTAGTTTAACAGAAACATTTTTAAAATTTCCATCTTTAAAAAAATATCGTATTTCTTCTGCTTTTAACCCACATAGATTAAACCCAATAACTAAAAAAATTTCTCCTCATCAGGGAATAGATTTAGCTATGCCAATCGGGACTCCTATTTTATCAATAGGAAATGGAGAAATTATAAAAATTCAATCTAGTTTAGCTGCAGGAAAATACATTGCTATTAAACATAGTAGAAAATATATAACTAAATACATGCATTTAAAAAAAATATTAGTTAAAATCGGTGAAAAGGTTAAAAAAGGAGATAAGATTGGATTATCTGGAAATACAGGTTATTCTACTGGACCACATTTACATTATGAAGTATGGTTAAAAAATAAAGTTGTAAATCCAGAAAAGATAATAATCTTAGAAAGATTATCAGGAAAAAATTTGAAAATTTATTTAAAGTCTTCTCATAAAATAGCAAACTATCTCGAAAACATTTAAACATTTAGATTTTAGAGTTTTTAATCAAATATTTTAAAACGCTTAGCAATTGATATCATACTCTTAAAATTCTACTAGTATTAGTTTTTCCTACTCTTCCCATAATGTCGCCTTGTGTAATAATAACTAAATTACCTTTTTTTAAGAAACCTTTTTTCTTAAGTAAAATAATTGCATCATGAGCTGCTGATACACCTATATTTTTGCTATTAAAAAACATAGGAGTTACTCCACGATATAAAGAAGTTAACTTTAATGTATTTACTTGAGAAGATAATGCAAAGATAGGAAGGCCAGAAGTAATTCTAGATGTCATTAAAGCTGTTTTACCTGATTCAGTTAAAGTAATAATTGCAGTTATTCCACTTAAATGATTAGCAGTATACATAGCTGACATAGCAATTGCTTCTTCAATATCATAAAATTTATCATTTATTCTATGACGAGATACATTAATACTTGGTACTTTTTCTGCTCCTTTACAAATTTTAGACATAATTTTTATTGTCTCAATTGGATATTTTCCTGAAGCTGTTTCTGCTGATAGCATGACAGCATCACTTCCATCTAAAACAGCATTAGCTACATCCATAACTTCTGCTCGAGTAGGCATAGGATTAATAATCATAGATTCCATCATTTGTGTTGCTGTTATTACTATTCTATTTAATTGTCTTGCACGCCTAATTAAAATTTTTTGAATACCAGCCAATTCTGAATCACCTATTTCTACACCTAAATCACCTCTAGCAACCATAATAGCATCCGATGCTAATATAATTTCGTCAATAATACTCGAGTTAGCTACTGCTTCAGCACGTTCTATTTTAGCAATTATTTTTGCTGAACTACCAAGTTTTAATGCCAAATCTCTTGCAATATTTAAATCTTGACTACATCGAGGGAATGAAACTGCTAAATAGTCAACACCAATATCTGATGCAATTTTAATATCTTTTTTATCCTTATCTGTAATTGTTTTAGCTGATAGTCCACCTCCTAACTTATTTATTCCTTTATTATTAGACAATATTCCGCCTATAATTACTTTAGTTAAAATTTTTTCTTCGTCAACATCTATTACTTTTAATTGTATTCTTCCATCATCTAATAATAATATATCTTCTTTAAAAACATCTTGAGGTAATTTTTTATAATTTATTCCTACTTGATGTTGATCTCCCAAATGAACATCTAAAGAAGAACTTAATGTAAATAAATCTCCCGAACTTAATCTTACTTGATTTGTTTTAAATCTTGAAATTCGAATTTTAGGACCTTGTAAATCTCCTAGCAACGCAACGTGTAAACCTAAATCATTGGTAATACTTTTTACGTTTTTAGCGCGCAGTTTATGTTCTTCTTTAGTACCATGAGAAAAATTTAATCGTACTACATTTACTCCTGATTTTATCATTTCTTTAAGAATAATATTGTTATCTGTAGATGGACCTAAAGTAGCAACAATTTTAGTTCGTTTAAGATGCTTCATTATATTTATCTCTTGTAAGATTTATACTGTTATAACTATGTTTAATGTAAAAATATAATATAGTATACATTTAAATTTTAGCTATTTAATGAAATCATAAAAATTTTATTTTTTATTTATTTGGTATAATGCTAACATATATTATACTAAGCATTACACAAACATAAATGAATTCGTTACTTAATTTATGTTAAATATATGTTAAAAATATATATTTATATTATTTTTACATATTACTATAAAAAATGATTACAATTGAAATATTGAACATGAACTATTAAAAAGAAAATTTAGCAATTGATATCAGAAGGCAACAAGGAAATAATTATGAAAAATATACAAAAAACATATGATTTAGTTATTTTTGGTGCAAAAGGAGATCTTGCTTGTAGAAAACTTTTGCCTTCTTTATATCGGTTAGAAACAATGAATAAATTGTCCAAAAATATGAGAATAATTGGAGTGGGACGTGCAAAATGGAATAAAACCATGTATTCATCTATAGTTAGGAAATCATTAGAAAATTTTTTAAAAGAAAAAATAGAAGAAAGTATATGGCATAAGTTTTCTATACGTTTAGAATTTTGCGATCTTGATGTCAATGACACTCATAGTTTTGTAAAACTTAAACAAATACTTGGTAACGAAAACAGAGTAACGATAAATTATTTTGCTATGCCTCCAGACACATTTGGAGCAATTTGTAAAGGACTAGGAGCAATAAACCTTAATTTTGAACCTACTCGAATAATGATTGAAAAACCATTAGGATCCTCTTTAAAAACTTATCAGACAATAAATAATGAAATCAGTAAATATTTTAAAGAAAACCAAATTTTTAGAATAGATCATTACTTAGGTAAAGAAACGATATTGAATTTATTAGCATTTAGATTTGCTAACTCTATTTTTTATTATAATTGGAATAAAAACTTTATTGATCACGTACAAATAACTATAGCTGAAGAAATAGGTGTAGAAGATAGACAAGGATATTTTGATAACACAGGACAAATCCGAGACATGGTACAAAACCATTTATTACAAATTTTAACTATTATTACAATGTCTAAACCTATTGATTTATGCTCTGATAGTATTCAAAATGAAAAAGTAAAAATTTTAAAAGCATTACGACCTTTTGATAAAACTCACGTTAATAAAAAAATTATACTAGGTCAATATTCTTCAGGAATAATGTCTGGAAAAAATATTCCTTCATATCTTGATGATATAGGAAATCATGTAAAAAGTAAAACCGAAACGTTTGTATCTATGAAAGTAAATATTGATACTGAACATTGGGATGGAGTTCCTTTTTATTTAAGAACGGGGAAAAGACTTCCAAAAAAACATTCAGAAATAGTTATTTTTTTTAAACCAGTTCCTATTAACATTTTTAATAATCATCGTCATAACTTATTTAAAAATAAAATAACTATATTTCTTCAACCCAATGAAGGCATAAATATTCAAATTTTAAACAAAGTTCCAGAATTAGAATTTAAATATGATCTCGATACAATAAATTTAGAATTTAACTATTCTAAAAACTTTGAAACATTACAATTATTCGATGCATATGAAAAATTATTATTAGAAGGAATTAAAGGAAACCGATCTTTATTTGTGAGAAGAGATGAAGTAGAATTATCATGGAAGTGGATTGATTCCATTTTTAATTCTTTACAAGAACAGAAAAATTCTCCAATATTGTACTCTGCAGGAACATGTGGTCCTAATGTATCAAATATTATGATTCAAAATGATGGATATAGATGGAATGAATTTTAGAAAACTTTTTATATAGATATATTTTATAATATACAAATATTCTTTACTCATGTATGACTTAATACTATTAAATAGTAAAATTTATTAATATTAAAATTAATTTCAATTAGAACAAATCTTTGTATTAATCATACATTTCATTAAATATTTAATAAATATTATTTTTAAAAATACAAAGCAATAATTTCAAAAATATTTAATAAATAAAAAAACGCAAATCAATATGTTTTTAGATAATTATTATTAGAATAATTGTTATCTATTTATAAAAAATATATTAAAAAAATTTTAAAATTTACAAATTATGTAACTACAATATTAGTTAAAAATTTCAATAAATATAATAATTATTACTATAATATAAAAACTAAATTTTTATTTATAATATTTAAACATCTATTTTATACAAAATTTTAAGGAAAAATATTATGCGTATAATTCTCTTTTTATTGACGAATTTAGCTGTTATGTGCATTTTTGGATTTGTTTTAAGTATTACAGGAATTAAATCTGAAAGTATTAATGGATTACTAATTATGTCGACTGTATTTGGATTCGGCGGATCTATAATATCATTGTTGATGTCAAAATGGATTGCATTAAAATCTGTAAATGGAAGAAAAATTAATAATCCTACTGACGATACTGAAATGTGGTTAGTTAATACCATTCAATATCAATCTCAAAAAGTAGGTATTACTATGCCAGAGGTAGCAGTATACCATTCTCTTGATATGAATGCTTTTGCTACAGGAGCAAGAAGGAATTCTGCACTTATTGCTGTTTCAACTGGTTTATTAAATAACATGAATAAAGATGAAGCTGAAGCAGTGTTAGCTCATGAAATTACTCATATATCTAATGGTGATATGATTACAATGACTTTATTACAAGGGATAGTAAATACTTTTGTAATTTTTACATCTAGAATTATTGCGCGAATGGTATCACACATGTTTTCAGGAGAAAAAAACGAAAATCAAAATTTTTCTGGAAATACATGGATATATATAATTACATCTACTATTTTAGAACTAATTTTTGGTATCTTTGCTAGTATAATTACTATGTGGTTTTCTAGAAAACGTGAATTTTATGCCGATGCTGGATCTGCAGATTTAGTAGGAACACATAAAATGATTGCAGCATTAGAAAAATTAAAACTGAGTTACGAACCTCAAGAATCTAGTAGTATGATAGCTTTTTGTATTAATGGGAGATCAAATAATTTTTTAAACTTATTTACATCTCATCCATCATTAGAAAAACGAATTAATGCTTTGTATAATAGAGAATACATGTAACATTATAGTATATAAAACTATTTAAAAAAACAAATAAGAATTTTCATATGTTTTTAAAATAAATTTTTACATAGTTTTAAATCTTATTTTAAAAAAACATATATTATAATAAAAAATTTAATTAAAAATATTTAATCTAAATAATTATAATATATATATGATTTTTATAAACATACATTATAGAAATGTTTAAACGATATAATATATATTTTTTAATATAATTGACTGGAAAGGTTATTCCTTTTCTTTTTTATAAGAGTATATTTGAAAATTTATAATTTAATTTAAATTTTAAGATTTATTTAAATGATAAGAATATTTTAAAAGATCTGATAAAGGCCTATGTACAATTGCACAAGGCCTTTGTTTTTAAAATTTTTGATGTAACAACAATAAATTTAAAATTTATAAGACACGTATAAATCTAACATTGTTGTTCTCTAATAATTTAATTCAAAAATATTAATTTAAAAAATTAAACTTTATTCGTATCTTATTATTTTTTACGGAGTTTCTAATGGAGTTTTTCTTAGATCCATCGAGCTGGGCAGGTTTATTAACACTGGTTATATTAGAAGTAGTATTAGGTATCGATAACTTAGTGTTTATAGCTATCTTGTCAGAAAAATTACCACCATGTAGCCAAGATAAAGCTCGTTTAATTGGATTAAGTTTAGCACTCATAATGAGATTAAGTTTGCTTTCGTTAATGTCATGGATGGTCACTCTAACGTCCATAATAATTAGTAATAAATATTTTTCTCTTTCGGGGCGTGATTTAATATTATTAATTGGTGGTTTTTTTTTATTGTTTAAAGCAACGGTAGAACTACACGAACGATTAGATAATAATGTACATAAAGACGAAAATAATAAACACTATGCTGGATTTTGGACTGTAGTAATTCAAATTGTTATTTTAGATGCTGTTTTTTCTTTAGATTCTATTATTACTGCTGTTGGAATAGTTAATAATTTACCAATTATGATGCTTGCAGTAATTATTGCTATGACTATAATGTTATTTTCTTCTAAAGCTTTAACAAATTTTATTAATTTACATCAAACTGTAGTAGTTTTATGTTTAAGTTTTTTATTAATGATAGGATTTGGTTTAGTATCAGAAGCGTTAGGATTTGTTATACCAAAGGGATATTTATATTCTGCAATAAGTTTTTCTATTATTATAGAGTTGTTTAATCAAATTGCACGTCGAAATTTTATTCGACATCAATCTTGTCGTCCTATGCGACAAAGAGCTGCAGAAGCTATATTAAGATTAATGGTTCGAGATCAATTTAAAAATTCTAAAGAAATGCATATAAACGATAACACAGAAAAAAAATCCCAACATATTTCTTCAGATATTGGAGATTTTAAAGAAGAAGAAAAATATATGATTAATGGTGTACTAACATTAGCAGTGCGTTCTATTAGAAGTATAATGACGCCTAGAAGCGAAATTTCTTGGGTAAATGTAGAACAGCCTATTTCTAAAATTCGCATGCAATTGTTAGATACCCCTCACAGTTTATTTCCTGTTTGTCAGGGGAAATTAGATGAAATAATAGGAATGGTCCGAGCTAAAGAATTATTAGTAGCAATCGAAAATAAAATAGATGTAGCAAAATTTTCTTCTAATACTCCTCCAATAATTATACCAGATACTCTTGATCCAATTAATTTACTTGGAGTGTTAAGACGTTCTAAAGGAAGTTTAGTGATTGTTACTAATGAATTTGGTGTAGTACAAGGGTTAATTACTCCACTAGATGTTTTAGAGGCTATTGCTGGTGAATTTCCTGATGCAGATGAAACTCCTGATATTATTGCTGAAAAAGATAGTTGGCTAGTAAAGGGGAGCACAGATTTACATTCTTTACAACAATTTTTAAATACTACAAAACTAATTAAAAAAAAAGAAAGTTATGCTTCTTTAGCTGGTTTACTAATCTCTCAAAAGGGTCAGTTACCTACTTCAGGAGAAACTATTAATATCCCTCCTCTTAAGTTTTATATTGTAGAAGCCACACAATATCGTATTAATTTAGTAAGAATTACTAAAAATAATACAACCTAATTGACAAAATTTTAAAAAATATATGATTTTCTATTATTATAAAAATAATTTATGTTCTGATATGTATAATTTCATATACGTTTAATGTAGAATATTAATATATACATATATAAAAAATAGATAAAATGTCTAAAACTATCTTAGCGTTTGATTCTTCAATGTCTAATTGTTCTATCTCATTATTATATAAAAACTATATTTATAATAATAATAGAATTTGTAATAAAAATCAGACTAAATACATTTTACCTATGATACAAACAATATTAAAAAAAAATTCTTTACATTTAAATGAAATAGATATTATAGCTATTTCTAAAGGCCCAGGAAATTTTATAGGCACCAGGACTACAATAGCCATTGCTCAGGGTCTATCATTAGGATTAAATATTCCTATTATTGCATTATCTACTACCCTAATTATAGCTGAACAAGCTTTTAGGATGTTTAATGCAAATCGAGTATTAATTATTTTAAAAATTAATAATACTGAAATGTATGTAATAAAATATATAAAAAATAAAAAAAATTACTGGAATAATAAGAAATCAAAACGAATATTTAACATCGAAGAAACAGTAAAAATACTCTATACTTTAAAACAAAAATGGATAGTAATTGGAAATAATTTAGAACTATTTTCAGAAAATATTTATAAAAATTTAATATTTAAACATATTGATTTTCCAAAATCAGAGTTTATTATTTCTTTGTATTTATCGCATAAAAGATATCGAAAACATACAACTTTTCATACAATACTTCCAATTTATTTTAAAAAAATATTATTTAAATAATATTTTATACTATGTTAATGTAAAATATATCACTATGATACTAGATTGATACTTATTAAAATTCACAATTCTATAATTTTATAAATAATTAATATTACTTTTTTTTACTCAGGAATAGTAACATTTAATTCTAATATAGAAATATCTTCGCCCCTATGATCTAGCTGAACTGAAATCATTTCAGGATCTACTTTAATATATTTACAAATTACTTGTAAAATCTCTTTTTTTAACTCAGGCAAATAATTTGGTTCATTATCTTTTTTTCTGCGTTCAGCAACAATAATTTGTAATCTTTCTTTAGCTACGCTGGCAGTGTTTTTTCGTCGAGATAAAAAAAAATCTAATAAAGCCATATTGCATTTATCTCCTAAACAATCGTTTTAAAAAACTTTTTTTTTCTATTTTTATAAATCGAAATGGGGTATCTTTTCCTAATAAACGATCAACAGTATCAGAATATGCTTGTCCTGCATTAGAAGTAGGATATAAAATAACAGATTCCCCTTTATTAGACGCTTTTAAAACAGAAGAATCTTCAGGAATAACTCCAACTAATGGTATTCTTAAAATATCTACAACGTCTTGGGTACTTAACATTTCTCCATGTTGTACTCTAATAGGATTATATCGAGTTAATAATAAGTGCTCTTTTATAGGATCGTGTTTATTTTTTGAACGATATGATTTTGATGCGATAATTCCTAAAATTCGATCAGAATCTCTTATGGAAGAAATTTCTGGATTTGTAGTAATAACAGCTTCGTCTGCAAAATATATAGCTAAAATTGCTCCCGATTCTATTCCAGCAGGAGAATCACAAATAATGATTTCAAAGTTCATATCAATGAGTTCTTTAAAAACTTTGTTAATACCTAACTTAGTTAATGAATTTTTATCTTTAGTTTGCGATGCTGGTAAAACAAATAAATTTTCTGTTCTTCTATCTTTAATTAATGCTTGATTTAAGTGAACATCTCCATTAATAACATTAATAAAATCATAAACTACTCTACGTTCACAACCCATAATTAAATCTAAATTTCGTAAGCCTATATCAAAATCAATAACTATTGTTTTTTTCCCTTTCTGTGCAAAACCTGTTGCTAAAGCTGCACTAGAAGTAGTTTTTCCTACACCTCCTTTACCTGACGTTACTACAATAATACGCGTCATAAAAATGTCCTTAATAAGATTTTCAGTCAATCTTTAAAATATTCAATTTTTTATTCTGTATATAAATTCTTACGCTTTTTCCTATAAAATTTGGATAAAATTGATCACTTAATAAATATTCTCCTGAAATAGAAACTAATTCTGCAAAAAATTTCATACAAAATATTTGACTTGTCATATCCCCATTAGCACCTGCTAATACTCTACCTCTCATATTTCCATAAATATGAATATTACCATCAGCTATTATTTCTGCTCCTGAACTAACATGACTAATAATAATTAAATCAGAATTATTAGCATAAATTTTTTGACCAGATCTAATAGGAAAATCAATAATTTTAGTTTTTTTATTATTATTTATAGCATAATTATTATAATTTGATTTATATAAATGAAATTTATTTGAAATATTTTCAATTTTTTTTAAAATTGGCAATCCAGATTTTTTAATTAATTGTTTCAAATTATCATTTTGACAATTACTAACCCCTATAATGTGCAAATTAAATGAATTTATTATGTCTTTTATAATATTCCAATTTTCTATGTTAGAAACTTTTTCTATATCAATTATTATTGGTAAATTTTTAAAAGCGTTAGGAGAAATTGAAATTTTCTTATTTAATTCCTGAGATATTAATATAGTTGAATTAGTTCTTAAATAAAGGACTAAAATTTTAAAATTACTTTCTTGTAATTCTAACGAAAAAATTTTCATTAT
Source organism: Buchnera aphidicola (Schlechtendalia peitan) (assembly GCA_039830055.1). Lineage (GTDB taxonomy): Bacteria > Pseudomonadota > Gammaproteobacteria > Enterobacterales > Enterobacteriaceae > Buchnera_B > Buchnera_B aphidicola_BB. Next base: position 357,917 of record CP140043.1, read on the forward strand.
TTTAAATATTACTATAAATATAAAATATTTTAATGGTTTAGTACAAAAATTTTCTAAAAATATAATAAACTCTTTAAATATACATATTGTATTTCGTATAATATTATAATTTATATTTAATATATTTATTAAAATTTAACAATGCATAATTATGACAAATACCAATAAACTTGTTTTAAAAAATATAAATTTATTTTTAAAAAAAAAATTTTTATATCAGGTAATGTATATAGTACACTATATTTAAATAAACTATATCAAAATTCAATAATATGGATCCAAAAACTTAGTAATTGGATTGAATTTAATCGATTTAAATATAACATAGAGTTTCTTTTACTAGCAAAAAAAGAAACAATCATAAATTCTGATATCATACTATATTTTTGGCCATATAGTAAATGTGAAGCTATATTTCATTTAAAATATATTTTTTCTTTAGTTCCTAAAGACAGTTCCATTTTTTTAGTAGGAGAAAATAAAAGCGGAATAAATACAATTCAAAACTTATTAAATAAATGGATACTTTTTAAAAAAATAGATTCCGCAAAACATTGTTCCTTATTTTTTGGAAAAATACATTTGCGACCTAAATTTAAATTTAATACTTTTATATTTAGCAATATATATAAAAATGTTAATATAAAAACTATACCAGGGGTATTTAGTTACAATAAAATTGATGTAGGTTCTCAGTTATTAATATCAACATTTACAAATTCAATTACGGGAGATATACTTGATATAGGATGCGGTTCAGGAATTTTATCAATATTATTAGCTAAGTTTTCTAATAAAGTTAAACTAACATTAGTAGATACAAATATAGCAGCATTAAAATCAAGCAAATTGACGTTAAAAAGTAATAATATTACAGGAAATGTATTACTAAGCGATGTTTATTCAAATGTTTATAAAAAATTTGACTTAATTATTTCTAATCCTCCTCGACATAAAAATTCGAAAACAAATCTAAATTGTATACAGGAAATTATTAAAAATTCAGTGCAATACTTAAAAAAAAATGGTGAAATAAGAATTGTTGTTAATTCTCATATATCTTGTCATAAATTTTTCAAAAATACCTTTACATACTATAATGTTTTAAAAAAAGAAAAAAACTTTACAATATATCAAGCATATAAAAAAAATAAAATAAAATAACAATAACTATATGAATAATGTTCTACCCAGAGCGGGAATCGAACCCGCAAAGCTTATACAGCCGAGGGATTTTAAGTCCCTTGTGTTTACCAATTTCACCATCTGGGCAAAATATATATAAAGGCGCATCCCGGAGTCGAACCGAGCTAGACGGATTTGCAATCCGCTACATAACCGATCTGTCAACGCGCCATAAAAGTAGATTTTATCATATTAAATAGTAATTACAAGTTTTTTAATATCATTTTAGTTTTTATTGAAATCAATTTAAAATAATTATGATAAAAAGTATTTCTTTAAAATTTGTTAATATTATTGTATAATAAATATTTGAAATAAGAAAAGTAACATATGGAGGAATGGCCGAGTGGTTTAAGGCAGCGGTCTTGAAAACCGCCGATGAGAAATCATCCGAGAGTTCGAATCCCTCTTCCTCCGAAATACATGTTAATTATTATTAGATATAATAAATGAAAAATGACGCAAACGAAATCCTAATATAAAAAGTGTTATTAAATAACTAAAACCAGATAATAAACAAATCAATAATAATTGAAATATTTTGGATATTATTGACATTGTATTCCAATCAGAAATAACGCTTAGACTAAAAAATAAAACACCTATCATAACTGTAGAAGAAACAAAAATTTTTCCTAAAAAAATTAACCAACCAGACGTAGGAAAAAAAAACTTATTTTTCAATAATTTCAAATATAAAAATGAAAAATGAATCCAAGATGCAATACTAATAGATAAAGCAAAACTATTTTGTTGAAAATGTGGTAACAAATAAAAATTCATTAATTGTGTTAAAATCAGTATAAAAATAGAAATTACTACAGGGCTTTTAAAATCATTGTTAGAATAAAAACCAGGCAACAAAATTTTTATTAAAACTAATGGAATTAATCCAATAGAATATAATTCTAAAATATTTTTTGTCATAGTAACATCGTAAATTGAAAAATTTCCATATCGAAACAATACAATAATTATTGCTTTGGATAAAATTGCTAAAGAAATAGCACTAGGGATAGCTATTAAACATCCTATTCGGAGTGACCAATCTAATATTTTGTGGTATTCTTTTATATTTGTATTAATTATGCTATTAGATAATACAGGTAGAAGAATAGTTCCTAAAGATACTCCAAAAATACCAGAAATAAATTCTATTAATCTATCAGAATAATACATCCAAGATATAGATCCAGTAACTAAAAATGAAGAAAAAATAGTATTTATAATTACTGAAATTTGACTAGTAGAAATTCCCATAATAATTATACCCATCTTTTTAAAAACTATTTTTAATCTTACATTATTAATATTAAATTTTGGAAATGTTAAAATATTGATTTTTTTTAAAATTGGAATTTGATAAACTAATTGAATTAATCCCCCAAACAAAATTGCCCATGCCAAAGCAAAAATAGATGCTTCAAAATAGGATGAAAAAAATGTAATAAAAATTATTATACTTGTATTTAATAAAATCGGAGAACAAGCAGGTATAAAAAAATAGTTCCAAGCATTTAAAATTGATCCCATTAATGATCCTAAAGAGATAAAAAATATATACGGAAAAATAATTTTAAGTAACTCTATTGTTAAATGAAATTTATAAGAATTTCTATTTAATCCAGGTGCAATTACCGACACTATTTCTGGTGAAAAAAATATTCCCAAAATTGTAAAAATACTTAAAAAAATAATCATACAGCCTAATAGATTTGAAAAAAAACTTTGTACAATTTTAATATTATAAAAATTCTTATATTCTAATAAAGTAGGAATAAGAACTTGAGAAAATAAACCTTCTGTAAAAATTCTTCGAAATAAATTTGGAATTTTAAACGCTAAAAAAAAAGAGTCTGTTAATTCTGAAGCTCCAAATATATATGCAATAAGTGCATCTCGTACAAATCCTAAAATTCTAGAAAAAAACGTTATAACACTTAGTGATAATAATGGTTTTAAAATATTCATAACATTAAAATTCTCTTATTTATTATTTATGATTTCATGCGAAAATAATTAGTTCACTAAAAATACAATGTTACATTGTCACAAGTGTTCTAAATTTTAAAAAAATTAACAATCTATTGTTAAAATAGTTGTCAATGATTTTAATTTTTCTTTACAATAATTAGTATTATATTTATTTCATAACGGAAACTTCATGATTAAATTAAAAAAAATCACTATAAAGAAACCAGATGATTGGCATGTTCACTTTAGAAGTGGGAAAATTTTAAAAGAAATAGTAAAGTACACCAGTGATATCTATCAAAGAGCCATGATTATGCCAAATTTACGTATTCCTATTACTACTATACAATTTGGAAAAAACTATAAAAAAAATATTGTGAATGTTTTAAAAAAAGGATCTACTTTTCAACCGTTTATAACTTGTTATTTAACTGAAAATACTAATCCTAATGACATTGAATATGCTTTTTACAATAAAATATTTTTTGCTGCAAAATTATATCTTAAAAATAGTACTAATTGTTCTAAACAAGGAATTATTAATATTAATTCTATAAATCACGTATTAGAACGTATGCAAAAAATAGGGATGCCACTACTAATTCATGGCGAAATAGTTGATAAAAATATTGATATATTTGATAGAGAAAAAATTTTTATTGATACAATTTTGGTTAAATTACACAAAAATTTTCCAGAACTAAAAATTGTTTTAGAACACATTAGTACAAAAGAATCAGTAGATTATATAAAATCTACAAATAAAAACTTAGGAGCTACAATTACTCCTCATCATCTATTGTACAATAGAAGTGACATGTTATCTAAAGGTATTAAGCCGCATTTGTATTGTTTACCCATACTGAAATCTAAAATACATCAAAGTGCTCTTAAAACAGTTATAACTAGTGGAAACAAAAAATTTTTTTTAGGCACTGACAGTGCACCTCATTATTCTTATAAAAAAGAAAATCATTGTGGAGCAGCAGGTATCTTCAACGCACTATCATCATTATCAATATATACAGAAATATTTGAAAATATGAATGCTTTAAACCATTTGGAATCCTTTTGCTCAAAAAATGGTGCATTATTTTATTCATTACCGGAAAATAAAGATACTATTACATTAGTAAAAAAAAAATGGAAAGTACCAAAAAAAATTTTTATTGGAAAAAAATTTATTATTCCATTTCTAGCTGGAAAAATTATGAAATGGTCAATAAATAACTAGTTTATACATCAACAACAACATTATTTTTATCATATGCTATTCCAGATATTTTTTTTCCATTTTCTAATTCTACTATTACTTGCTCACCCTTATAGGCATTATTAGTTGATTTTCCTGCTGAAATAATTGTAAATCCTGAATCCTTAAGTGTAATTATTACTTTTTGGTTTAATTTAATTAACCATACTGGGCGAAATGAAGATTTAGTTATAAATTCATTTTTTTTAATATCTTTTGTGCTTATTGTATTGAGCATATCACGTTTTCTAAAACATGTATCCAATGGAACTTTATTTAAATATCCATATTTAATAGAAACATCTGAACTATTTATCTTTTCTCCTTTTTTAATATCTTTAGCAGCTACTAAATATTTACCTTTAACATTAAGTTCTACTTGTAAAAATTGATAAGATTTTCCACAAATAACTTTTATATTAGTTAACTGTGAACGTTTTATAATATCTAATAAAACAAATTTAGGATAAGCACATGTTAGCCATTTTTTTGAAGGAATATTATTATATAAAGTAATACTTACATTTTTAGAAATAGAATGATTATGTTGTTTTAAAAAATCAATGAGTTGTTCCGGCAACATGTGAGCTTTAATTGAAAAAGTAATAAAATACAATGAAATTAATAATATACGTATCTTAAAAATCATATATTTTCCGTGTACAATTATGGACATTAAAAAAATTATTAATACATATTCTTGTAAAAATATTTATATACATAATAATTTTCATGAATATAAAACTATAAAAAAAAGTATTTGTATATTTATTATTTTAAATAATTGCATTTTTTTATAAAATACTTATTATACAATAATATAATGTATTCATAAAATTATAAAAATTATAGTTTACCAATAAAAATAATATATTTAGCAATTGAAATACTATTTTAAATAATGTATGAGGTAATAATGTTTAATAAAATAAATGAAGCATTTGATCTTAACGTATATTTATTAAATTTATATTCGCGTCGGCAAGAACTATTAGCTTCTAATATTGCAAATATTGAAACACCCAATTATACACCATCAGATATAAATTTTTTTGAAACATTTCAAAAATTAACAAAAAAGAAAACTTGTCAACCAATAAGTAACTTATACATAACTTCTGCAAAACACATTCCTATTTCAGATAGCAAAAAATTAAATAATAATAATGAAATTATAGATAAAGATTATATAATAAGAAAAAACAAAACAGATATAGATACTGAAAAAGTAAATTTTATAAAAAATAGTTTATTATATCAAATGAATATTGTTATTTTAAACAGTAAATTTAAAAATATTATGAACGTTTTAAAAGGATAAAAAATGTCTTTATTAAACATATTTGATATTGCAAATTCAGCAATGATCGCGCAATCTAAAAAAATGCAAATACACGCTAGTAATTTAGCGAACTCTGATAGTTTAACTAGTAAGAATGGAAAACTTCATCCATATATAGCTAAGAAAGTTATTTTAGAATTTGACAACACAAAAAAGTCTATATTTGGTGGAGTAAAAGTTAAAGAAATAATAGAAAATACAACACCTTTAAAAAAAATATACAATCCAAATAGTCCTATTGCTGATTCTAAAGGATTTTCAGAAATTTCTAATGTTAATATAGTTACTGAAACTATTAGCGCTATAGCGGCATCAAGAGCTTATCAAGCTAATTTAGAAATATTAAATACTGCAAAAACTATGTTTTTAAAAATGTTAACCATAGGACAATAGAACATAGTTAATAATGTTTTATAATTATAAAAATATTTTTAAACAAACTGTAGTAAAAATTTAGTAATATATTAATATTTTAAGAATATACTCTTAATATTATACTTATCTAAATAATTAAAATAATAATAGTATTGTTATTAACAAAAATATTTAAGGGAAATAGTGTATACTATCTTACAATAGATTCATACACTATTTTAAAAAGAAATTTAATAATATATAAACATTAGTTATTACTCATTAAAATTTTAAGATACTATGTAACTAGTTTTCTGATAATATAAAAAATAATGTAATTACATATGTTTGGAAGTATTGTAAAATTTTTATAATAATTAACAAATTATTGTGTAACTTAAAATTTTTAATATTTTTTTTAAAAAATATTAAATTATGATCATACTTTTAAATACAGTTATTTATACAAAATGTTTTTAAAAAAAATTTTACAATCTACTAAATATCATAGTTGTAAATTATGAATAAATATCAACATACAAATAAATGTTATTTACACTCGGTGTAAGTTTAATAAACTATATAAAATACTTTTAAAAATCATGAAACCTGAAATATACATAGCTATGATGTCTGCACAAAAGATACTCGATAATCAAGGAATATTAGCAAATAATTTAGCTAATGCATCAACAATAGGATTTAAGTCAGAATTATTATCTCGAAGTATTGTATCAGACAATAAAAATTATGAACAAAATACATATTTATCTCATGCACAATATGATCAAACACAAGGTTTGTTTAAACATACAATGCAACCATTAGATTTTTCTATAAAAGATGAAAATGGATGGTTAATGGTAACAAGAGAAAATAATAGCATAGCTTATACTAAAAATGGACATTTAAAAATAAATGAAAAAAGACAGTTAACAAGTCAAAATAACATAGTAATGGGGGAAAGAGGGCCTATAATCATACCAAAGTATTCTAATATAAGAATTCTTTCTGATGGAACAATAAAAATAATACAAGATAATGCTAAGATAGATAAAAAATTAGATAAAATAAAGTTAGTTAACATTGATATAAAAGATTTACTATACAGCGATAGCGGATTATATTGTACGAATAACAAAACAATAGTTGATTCAATACTTAAAAACCATTATAACGTAAAAATAATACCAGAAACATTAGAAGATAGTAATGTTAATTTATCTGAAAACATTGTAAACATGATTTCTGATGCTAGAAAATTTGATATTCAAATGAAACTTTTATCACATTATGACGAAAATGCACAACTTATCAACAAATTTTTAAATATTAATAATTAAAACGAGGAACTATTTTATATGATACCTTCTTTATGGATTGCAAAAACTGGATTAGATGCTCAACAAATTAACATGAACGTTATTTCGAATAATTTAGCTAATGTAAGTACTAATGGATTTAAACGTTCTAGAGCAATGTTTGAAGACTTAATCTATCATACAATTAGACAACCTGGATCAAAATCATCAGGTAATACAACGTTGCCATCTGGATTACAAATGGGAATAGGAGTACGTCCTGTTTCTACTGAAAGAATACATAACCAAGGAAATTTATCAAAAACTGATTCTTCTAAAGACATTGCTATACATGGAAATGGTTTTTTTCAAGTACAACTACCAGACGAAGGATTTGCTTATACACGTGATGGATCATTTCAAGTTGATCAAGCAGGACAATTAGTTACTAACAGTGGATTTCCTATCCAACCAACAATTGTTGTTCCAGCTGGAAGTACTAATATGCATGTAGGAAGAGATGGTACTGTAACAGTAACTATGCAAAATCAATCTCAACCAGTACAAATAGGTCAATTAAACCTTGTTAACTTTATAAATAGTTCAGGATTATCCAATTTAGGTGAAAATTTATATCAAGAAACTGAAGCTTCCGGGGCTCCTGCAATATCAATACCTGGATCTAATGGAACAGGATTATTGTATCAAGGATATGTAGAAGCTTCTAATGTTAATATTGCAGAAGAATTAGTAAATATGATTCAAACTCAGCGTGCTTATGAAATTAATAGTAAAGTGATCACTACAGCTGATCAAATGCTACAAAAATTATCCCAATTGTAATATTTTTATTTATAAATTAAAAACTATAAAATTTCATTAAATTGTGATTATTTCAGGGCAAAATTTTCTGTGACTACACTATTTACTTTTAAGATTAGACACTCTTTAATTTTTGTATTTTTTATAGTACTAAACGGTTGTACCTTAAGCTCAAATGTAGATTTAAGTAAGAATACATTACAACCTAAAAATTTGTCCACACAATGGCCAAATTTAATTAATAATTCAAACTATCAAGAAAAAGAAACTAATGATCATTCTTTTGAACCGTTGTTTGAAGATTATAGACCTCATAATATAGGAGATACCATTACTGTAATTCTTCAAGAAAATATTAGTGCTAGCAATGATTCATCTAATAATTTAATTCATAATGGAAATACTAATCTTGGAATAGATTTTGGAAATAATAAAGTAAAAAATAATTATAAAAGTGCTACAGGATTAAATGGTTTTATTAATAATGATTTTACTGGGAAGGGAAGTTCATTTGCAAATAACAAATTCACTGGACTAATTACTGTAACTATTAGTAACGTTTTACCAAATGGAAATTTAGAAGTATCAGGTGAAAAAAAAATTGCAATTAATGAAGAAATGGAGAAAATATGTTTTTCAGGAATAATAAATCCACGTACTATTTCTAAAAATAACTCTGTTATCTCCACTCAAATAGCTAATGCACATATTGAATATATAAGTGATGGTTTTATCAATAAAGGACTTAATATTGGTTGGTTTCAACGTTTAGTTTTAAGTATTTTATTTTTTTAATAAAATCAGTACATAAAAAAGTACAAATACAAATATTTTTAAAATTTTAAAGACTATTGATTTTATTATTAAATATTTAAACTATTAGCAACTAGCCAATTAAGGAGTTTTATGTTTAAAAAGATATTGTTGAAATATATTTGTATAATGTTTTCTCTAATAAGTTTAAATGTACATGCTGATAAAATACGAGACTTAATAACCATTCAAGGAGCTAGAGACAATCAACTTATAGGATATGGTTTAATTGCAGGTTTGAATGGAACTGGTGACGATACTGATCATATTCCATATACTATTCACACACTTAAAAATATGTTAGCCCAGCTAGGAATTGGTTTTTCTTCAGAAAAAAACATGCAATTAAAAAATATTGCTGCAGTTATGGTAACAGCTAAATATCCTAGTTTTATTCATGTAGGTCAAAAAATAGACGTAGTAGTTTCTTCTATTGGGAATGCAAAAAGTTTAAAAGGTGGGATGTTACTAATGACGCCTCTAAGAAATATTAATAACAAAATATATGCTATTGCTCAAGGTAGCGTTTCCATTGATGAAAAACATTATTTACCAAATTCATTTAAAACTACTATGGATAATCAATATAATAGTGGAAAAATAGTCGGGGGGGCTATAATAGAAAGAGAAATGAATACTGAATTTGGAAATAAGAAAATTATTATTTTGCAACTTAATGATGAAGATTTTACTGTAGTTCAAAAAATTAGTGATAAAATTAATATGCAATATCCAAATTCTGCTATTGCATTAAACGCTAGAACAATACAATTATACACTCCAGCCAATAGCACCGTTCAAGTAAAAATGTTATCAACAATTCAAAATCTTGATGTGGATTTACCTGTTCAGGATGCTAAAATAATCATTAATACTAAAACTGGAGATATTGTAATGAATCATGAAGTAAATATTAATTCTTGTGCAGTAGCACATGGAAATATTTCCATGGTAATTAACAATACCAAAAATACATCAGGTAATTCTGTATTTTCTATTGTAAACACTCAGAATAATTACCTAAATAATAAAAATAAGAACGTTAATGATATGGATAATGATTACGTTAAATATATAGATAAAGTTGTACATCTTAATAATATAGTTCGAGCACTTAATTCTCTTGGAATTAAACCTATCGAATTAATATCAATATTACAAGCCATGCACGATGTAGGATGTTTACGTGCTAAAATAGAGATTATATAAAATGAATAATGACTTTTATTTTTCCATAGATTCATGTATCAATCTTAAAAATTCTGAACAATTAAAATTTATCAAACATGCAAACGAAATTAAAATTACAAAAGTAGCTAGACAAATAGAAGGATTATTTTTGCATATGATGCTCAAAAGTATGAGAAATAGTTTTCCTAAAGATACATTAATTAATACTAGTCAAGAACGTATATATGAAGATATATATGATCAATTTATTACTCAAAACATTAGTAAAGTCGGATTGGGATTTTCAAAAGTAATTAAAAAACAAATATTAAAATTATCTAACATAGATTTAAAAGAATAGTAATAAAATATATGTATCAATATAAAACAAAATTTTTATTTTAAGAGTACACACAACAGTTTAAAAAAATTTATATAATCTATGTCAATATTATTTGAAAATTTATCCCATGATTGTCTTTTTAAAAATATGCAATAAATTTTTTCATGGGTAAATTAATTAAAATAAACTTATAATAAAATCTTATGTATTCTTATACACTAAGTTTAATTATTTAATTACGAGTACGTTTGAAACACGTTTTAAAAAGTATGTGTCTTATAATATCTAATAAAATTTTTTCATATTAAAAATAGTTTTATCTTAAAAAAATTACTTGGTTTAAAAAGATATATATCTTAACATGTTTTATAAAATTTTAATTTCATAACTTTAATTATAGTATATTTATTTTGTACATTTTAATACTTAAATAAAAAATTAATAACTTTTAAAATAGTATAATTTGTTATCAGTAAAATATTATTAATTTTTATTAAACAAGATTTATTTTTATTTATTATGTTCTATTTAGATGTAATATATTCAAAAAAATAAATATGCTATATTTTTATTGTTTAAATTTTACTACATCGAGAACAAATATTATTATGAAATTGTTTTATCGGTGAATTTAATCCCTGTCTTGACATTTCTAATAATCCAAACTTAGAAATTGTTCCTATTTTAATGTGTGCACGATCTTTTTGAATAATATTTCTAAAGTAATCTATTAAAAATTTTCTATGCTTTAATATTGACATATCAATAAAATCAATGACAATTAAACCCCCCACATCTCGCAATCGAAGTTGACGAGAAATTTCATTAGCAGCTTCTAAGTTTGTATTAAAAGCAGTTTCTTCACTATTTATTCCATTGGTAGAACGAAAAGAATTTATATCAATAGCAGTTAATGCTTCTGTAATATCAATTACAATAGAACCACCAGAAGGAAGAGTAATATTCCGTTGAAAAATTGAATTAATTTGTGAGTCTATTTGATAATAGTTAAACAAAGAACTCAAACCAGTATATAATTTAACTTTATTTTTATAATCATTTTTTCCTAATAATAATATATATCTATATATAGAATTTAATAAAATTGCGTTATCAATGAGAATTTCATCAATATTTTTACTAAGATAATCTCTAAAAGTTCGAAAAATAATATTATCTTCTTGACAAATTAAATGTGGTGATAAATGACTTAAGGACATTTCTTTAATTTTGTTCCAACGCTTTAATTGATATTCCAAATCTAATTGTAAAACATCTATAGATTTTCCTATACTAGCTGTGCGAATAATCACTCCCATACCATAGGGTATATTTAATAAATATAATTTTTTTTTTAAACTAATTCTATCTCGTCCTTCTATTTTTTTTGATATACCTAAAATTTTTGAATTATTAGGGAAAAACACTACGTAACTACCGACTAAACTTATAAATGTAGTTAATAAAGCACCTTTATTACCGTTTTCTTCTTTATTTATTTGGACAATAAATTCTTGTCCTTTTCTTAAAACATTTAAAATATTATAATTAGTTTGACCAATATTTTTACAAAAATATTCATGAGAAATAGATTTTAATGGTAAAAATCCATTTTTAAACGATCCATAATCAACAAAAACTGCTTCTAAACTAGGCTCAATACGTGTTATTTTTCCTTTATAAATATTCGACTTTGTCCTCGTATAGTTTAAATTTTCAACTTCAAAGTTACACAATTTTGTTTTATTTACAATAGCAATTTGTAATTTATGTTTTTTAGTAGCATTTATTAAAATTCTTTTCATTATGCTATCTCTTATTATTAAATTAAAAAGTATATCAAATTTTTATAGTACTATTATTATAAAAACGTAAGAATCTTAACATTAAAAAAATATAAATATTATTATTTGTACATATTTTTATTAATTATTCTTTTGATGCAAAAATATGAATAATGATAATTTCTATAATACACATTAAAAATATATATTAATTTTAATTAAAATATGCTTAGATATGTACTATATTATTTTAATATTTACAACTTATTTTTAAAATGCTCAAAATTTTAGATTAGTATTGTTAAAATTTATAAACATTCATATTTCTAGTTTATAGGACCATAAATAGTGAGTATAATGCTTCCTGTATCATTTTTACATATTAATGCAAACAATGAAAAGCAAAGAATAGATAATTTTTTACACAATAAATTTAAAAAATTACCAAAAAGTGTAATTTACAAAATATTAAGAACTGGACAAATTAGAATCAATAAAGCTCGCGTACAACCAAGTTATAAATTAAAGATCGGAGATTATATTAGAATTCCCCCTATAGAAAATTTTCATAAAAAAAAAAAATACAATTAAATAAAAAATTATCGTGCTTATTATCTAGTAGTATTTTGTATGAAGATAATTATTTATTAGTATTAAATAAACCCCCTGGTTTAGCAGTACATAGTGGCAGTGGAATTAATTTTGGTATTATAGAATACATGAGAATATTAAGAAACGAAAATTCATATTTTGATTTAGTACATAGATTAGATCGAGATACATCAGGAGTATTGATAATAGCAAAAAAACGTATAATTTTACGAGAATTACATAAACAACTCAGAGAAAAAATAATTAAAAAACAATATTTAGCTTTAGTACACGGAAAATGGCCAGAAAATTTAAAATGTATTTCTATTCCTTTACTAGACACTACACTAAGAAATAACCATATTGTTGTTTCTAACCACATTAAAGGAAAAGTTTCAAAAACTTTTTTTAAAATTAAACAACAGTACACCAACAGTACTTTAATGTTAATTACTCCAATAACTGGAAGAACGCATCAAATTCGAGTACACGCTCAATATGCAAATCACCCAATTATTTTTGATAAAAAATATGGACAAATAAATTTAGATAATAATATTAGTAATAATTTATTTATTAAAAGATTATTACTACATGCTGTTTCTATTAACTTTTTTCATCCAATAAAAAAGAAATATATAACTATAACCGCACCTATAGATAAAGAATTTTTAAAAATTTTAAATGTCCTCAAATAAAGATATATTTTAAAATATATATTGTACATATAAAATTATGTATAAAAAACATGAAATTATTTAAAAAAATTTTTAAAACATTTTAATCTAATGTTATAAAAATATAAAAAACTATTTTTAATTTGTTTATTAACATTTAAAAAACACTATTTATTAATATAACTCAAAAAAATTTTAATGTAATCTGGGGAAAATATAATGGCAGTTCAAAAGAACAAACCAACTCGATCTAAAAGAGGTATGCGAAGATCTCATAATCGTTTACATGTTCCAGTTTTATCTACAGATAAAACTTCAGGAGAAATACATATTAGACATCACATTACTGCAAAAAAATATTATAAAGGTATAAAAGTTTTTTAACTGTTCATTATTTTTTAATAAAAACATATTATATTTTTAGTAAAAGTGCTATTTTTTATAGATAGCACTATAAACAATTATAAAGTTTTTAAACATATAATATACTTGCATACTGTAAATAATCTAATAAATTTATAATTATTAAAACAATATATTTAATAACAATTTATGTCTAAAAATATTTAAAAATTTTTAAATAAAACATGCAATACTGTACTAAAAACAAGTGAAAATTTTACATGTTTATACAAAAATCACTAACGATGAAGGAATATTAATATGTGTTTATATTCTATATTATTCCCTGGTCAAGAATTACAAAATTTAAATATATTACGTACGTTTATAAAAAAAAACATAATTATAGAAGATACATTTAATGAATCTTCTGAATATATTGGCTTTAACTTAAATAAACTAATAATAAATAGTTCACAAAACGATATAAATAATAGTAAATATACTAAATTAATAACAGTAACATCATCAATTGCTATGTATCGACTATGGAAAAAAAAAACAATACAATTCCTATAATATTAGCTGGACATAGTTTAGGAGAATACTCAGCATTAGTATGCTCACAATCTTTAAAATTTTATGATGCTATAAAATTAATTTTTCTTCGCGAAAAATTTATGAAAGAATCTATGAACAATAAATTAGGAACTATGTATGTAATAATTGGATTAAAAAAATCTAATGTTGAAAAAATTTTAAAAAATTTTGAATATTTAAAAAATGCTTCAATAGCTTGTATTAACACTTCACGGCAAATTGTAATTGCAGGAGAACAAAATACAGTGCGCAAAATAAGTATTGCTTGCAAAAAAGCTGGTGCTAAAAAAATTTTTAAACTATCAGTAAATCCCCCCTCTCACTGCATTTTAATGAAGAATGCTTCACAAAAATTATCAATAGCGTTAAAAACAATAATATTAAAAAAACCAAAATTTCCAGTAATTAATAATGTTGATACGAAATGTGAAACTGAACCATTAGCTATTAAAAACGCATTGGTAAGACAATTATATAGTCCAGTCCAATGGTTTAATACCATAAAATATTTATGTAAAATACATGTATCTATGTTTATTGAAGCAGGATTAAATAATACACTAACTAATCTTAATAAATTTATAGTTGCAATTCCATCAATTTCACTTAATAATAAGATTCACTTATTAAAAAAACTTTAAAATAATTGTATAAGAATTTAAAATGAATTTAAAAAAAAAATAGTATTAGTTACAGGTGCAAGTCATGGAATAGGAAAAGGGATTGCTAAAAAACTATCCAGCCGAGGATTTACAGTTATTGGAACATCTCGGTCACAGACTGGAAAAAGGATAATCAATAATTATTTAAAAAACAATGGTTCTAGCATTATTCTCGATACTTCAAATCCTAATTCAATTAAAAATGTTATAAAAGATGTCTATGAAAATTTTAAACATATCGATATATTAATAAATAATATAGGTATTGTGGAAGACACATTATTAGTTAATATGACATATAAAACATGGAATAATGTGTTAAATACAAATTTAAATTCCATTTTTTATATATCTAAACCTATCGTAAAAAAAATGATACAAAAAAAATCTGGAAAAATTATTACAATAGGATCTGTTATGGGACATATCGGAAATTATGGGCAAACTAATTATTCTGCATCTAAATCTGGAATAGTAGGTTTTCACAGATCTTTAGCTTTAGAAGTTGCTTCCAAAGGAATTTGTGTAAACATAATATCACCTGGATTTATTGAAACCAATATGACACATAATCTAACACGTAATCAGAAAATTAAATATCTTTCTAAAATTCCTTTAAAACGATTTGGAAAAATCGATGAAATATCTGAAACAGTTTTGTTTCTAACATCAGATCGTATTAACTATATCACAGGTCAAGTTATACATGTTAATGGAGGAATGTATATGCCTTAAACATGTTAAAAACTTTAACAATATTTGGGTTCTATTTTATTAACAATCAATATTTTATAATACTTTTAACAAATAATATAAAAGAATATATGAAAAATATAGAAAAAAAAATTATAAAAATAATTTCTAAACAATTAAGCTTAACAAAAACAGAAATTAATAAAACATCTTCTTTACTTGAAGACCTCGGAGCAGATTCACTAGACAGAGTTGAACTAATTATGACTCTAGAAGATACATTTAATGTTGAAATTCAAGATGAAGAAGCAGAAAATTTTACTACAATAGATTCAATATGTACATTTATTAAAAATAAAATTTCTTAAAAATACTTAAATTATATCTAAAAAATATTAATACTATTATTTTTTATGAAATTATTATATTACAATTTTAGTGTGGGAACCATATAGATGTTAAACAATAAATTTATAGTAATTGAAGGAATAGATGGATCTGGAAAAACTTCTATATGTCATTTTACTAAAACATTATTATTCAAAAATGGCATTTTTAACATAAAAAGTGTGAGAGATCCTGGAAGTACACCTTTATCTGAAAAAATACGATCGTTAATTAAACATTCTATGAGTAACGAACATATTTTTAAAGAGACAGAATTATTATTAATTTATGCAGCTAGAGTTCAATTAATGAAATCAATAGTTCAACCAGAACTTAAAAAAGGAAATTGGATTATAAGTGATCGATATATGTTATCCTCCCTAGCATATCAAGGAGGAGGAAGAAAAATTAATACAAAGAAAATATTGTTGTTACAATCAATGTTTTTAAAAAATTTTTCTCCTAATATAACATTTTATTTAGATGTTAATCCTGAAATTGGATTAAAAAGAACTATGCAAAGACAACAATTAGATAGAATAGAAAAAAATACGTTACAATTTTTTACTCAAGTTAGAAAAACATATTTAGATGTTATTAATAACGATCCTAAAATTATTAAAATTAACTCTAACTATAATTTAAATATTGTAAAAAAAAACTTTGAATTACAATTTTTATCTTGGTTAAAAACAAATATATGAATTTATATCCATGGTTAATTACGTACTACAACAATATTATTTATCAATTTGATAAATGTAAAAGAAATTATTCTATTATATTAGAAGCATATAAAGGTATCGGAATTACATTGTTAGCTAAAAATATTGGATTGTGGTTATTATGTTCTCATAGAAATAAAAAAATTCTACATTGTCAAAAATGCCAAAATTGCCAGTTAATGTATGCACAAGCTCACCCCGATTGGTACAATGTAACACATTCGTCGAATACAAATATAATAGGCATTGATACTATACGACAATTATGTAGTCAAATAGTTAAAACTTCTAAAAAAAATGGAAATAAAGTTATATATTTTTCTAATGCTTCACAACTAACAGAACATAGCATTAATGCTTTGTTAAAAATCCTCGAAGAACCTCCTGAAAACACATATTTTATATTTATAAATTATTATCCATTCTCATTATTATCTACTTTGCGTAGTCGATGTATACTATATAAAATTCCTATGCCGTTAGAACATATTAGCATTAATTGGCTTAAAAAAAATAATATAAAAATTAAACAAAATACTTTTAAAACTGCACTTCGAATTAATAATGGAGCACCTATTTGTGCTAAAAATTTCATATTTAAATCATTGTGGAAAAAAAGAAGCACATTTTACCGTAATTTAAGATATTCTATTATAAATCAAAACTTTTTATACATGTTAAACGATTTTAGTTTAGGAGATGTAGAAAATAAAATTTTTTGGATATGCAGTTTATTATTTGATTCAATAAAAATAAAATATAATTATAAAAATCATATAACTAATTTAGATAAAATAGATATAATAAAAGATCTAGAAAAAAAATATTCCTTCTATTCACTTGATGAAAGTTTGAGATCATGGATGCGTTGTAATGAAAAATTAACTAATATATCTGGAATTAACGTAGAATTACTACTGTCTGCACAATTATTAAGATGGGGAAATATTTTAAAATTTCATGAAAATTAAAGTTTTTAACAAGAGAAAATATTATGTTCTTTGTAGACTCACATTGTCATGTTGATCTTCTAAATTATAGTAGTATACATTCAGGAATAGACGACGTATTAAAAAAATCTATAGACAATAACATTAAATTGTTATTAACAGTGTCTACATCCATACATAACTTTCATTATGTAAAAAAATTTATAAAAAATCATGAAAATATACTATTATCTTGTGGTATTCATCCGTTACATCTTCATGAAGATAAAAATAATATAAAAAATTTAGAATTTCTTTGCAAAGATGATAAAGTAATTGCTATAGGTGAAACTGGATTAGATTATCATCATAAAACATGTGATCATAATACACAACAATCATTATTTCGAAAACATGTTCAACTTGCAATTAAACTTAATAAGCCATTACTAATACATACTAGACACTCCATCAATGACACAATTAATATTTTAAAAGAAGAAAGAACAACAGAATGCACAGGAATAATTCATTCTTTTTCTGAAAACATTCATTTTGCAAGAAAAATATTAGATATGGGATTTTACATTTCTTTTTCTGGAATAATAACATTTAAAAATGCTGATTATGTGCGACAAGTTGTTAAGTTTGCACCTTTAGAAAGTATATTGTTAGAAACTGATTCTCCATATTTAACACCAGTACCTTATAGAGGACAAGAAAATCAACCAGCTTTTTTATGTCATACAGCCTTACTAGTTTCTAAATTAAAAAATATAAGTATTGACGAACTCGCAGAGCACACTACACAAAATTTTTTCAAATTATTCCAATTAAAGTTAAAATTAAAATATTAAAATTTATCTTAAATACATAACTCTTTAATAAAAAATTTTAATATTTCCTTTCTATCAAGTTTTAATAGTAAATGTTTATACGAATGTAAAAATTCTCTATAAACGTTTTATATCCAATAATTATATGGAATTTTAAAAATATATGTTTAAAAATACATTTTCATATTTACAAAAGATAGGAAAATCGCTAATGTTACCAGTATCTATTCTTCCTATTGCTGGAATATTACTAGGAGTTGGTTCTGCACATTTTAATTTAATTCCTAATATTGTTTCTCGTATTATGGCTGAATCTGGAAGTGCAGTATTTTCTAATATGCCTTTGATTTTTGCTATTGGTATAGCCCTAGGTTTTACAAAAAATGATGGAGTATCTGCTTTAGCCTCAGTAATCGCATATGTTATTATGACTAAAACGTTCTCATTAATAACTCCTATTTTTTTAAACATGTCTATTATAGAAATAAACAAACAACATTTATTAGATACTGGAATATTAGGAGGAATTATAGCTGGTTCTATCGCCGCGTTTATGTTTAATAAATTTCATCGTATTCAACTTCCAGATTATTTAGGATTCTTTGCAGGTAAACGATTTGTTCCAATCGTTTCAGGATTATTTTCGATAGTAATTGGTTTGACATTATCTCTTATATGGCCACCTATAGAACATATTATTAGAATATTTTCTGAATGGGCTGCATACCAAAATCCTACTCTAGCATTTGGAATATATGGTGTAGTAGAACGAGCTTTACTACCATTCGGATTGCATCATATATGGAATGTGCCTTTCCAAATGCAAATCGGAGAATATAGTAATTCAGCAGGGCAAATATTCCATGGAGATATTGCTAGATATATGGCAGGTGATCCTACAGCAGGAAAATTATCTGGAGGTTTTATATTTAAAATGTATGGACTACCCGCTGCAGCATTAGCAATATGGCATTGTTCCTACAAAGAAAATAAAGCAAAAATAGGAGGAATTATGATATCTGGAGCATTAACTGCTTTTCTAACAGGAATTACAGAGCCAATTGAATTTTCATTTATACTAGTTGCACCTATTCTATATGTAATTCATTCTATTCTAGCTGGTTTATCTTTTCCTATTTGTATTTTTTTTGACATGAAATCAGGTACTAGTTTTTCTCATGGATTAATTGATTTTTTAGTGCTTAGTGGAAATAGTAATAATTTATGGTTATTTCCTGTTGTAGGGATATCATACGGTATACTTTATTATATTATTTTTTATTTGATCATAACAAAATTTAATTTACAAACACCAGGAAGAGAGTATTCTAAAACTATGCTATTATATAAAGATGCAAAAGAAATAGTACCCTTCTTAATATCAGCTTTAGGAGGAAAAAACAATATTACTTCTTTAGACGCATGTATTACACGCTTACGTATTACAGTAGTAGATACATCTAAAATTAATATAAAACAACTTAAAAATCTTGGAGCATCTGGAGTTATTGTGTCAGGATTAGGGGTACAAGCTGTGTTTGGAACTAAATCAGACAATATAAAAACAGAAATAGATCGTTATATCTTAAATAATTAAAAATTTTATCACAAGAACTATACGATGATATTATTTTCTTATATTTTTAATAAGATCATATTAAATTTTTAATGTATTTAAATTCTTTTAATTTTATTTAATAAAAAAGGTATATTGTGAAAAATACAAAAATTTTTACGAAAATAATAGAAGACAACGATCCATCAATAATTATCTATAAAGATAAGGATGTTACAGCTTTCCATGACATTAATCCAATCGCTCCTGTACACATACTAATTGTTTCAAATAGATTTATTAAATCTACTAATGAAATTAATGAAAATAATAAATATATACTCGGTCATATGGTATATATATCATCTATTTTAGCAAAAAAAATTAAAATTGATAAGAAGGGATATCGATTAATTATTAATTGTAATGAGCATGGCGGGCAAGAAATTTTTCATTTGCATATGCATTTATTAGGAGGAAAAAAATTAGGAAATATGCTATCCTAAAGATATGTTATTTTAACATTTAAAAACTTTAAAAAGACTAAATTTTATATCAATAAAAGGAGTTTGTTAATAAAGATTTTATACACATTACTGCTATCTATATTTATGTTAAATAACTGTAGTTTTTTATCTAATAAATTTTATTCAGAAAATAAAATTCAAAAAGAACTAGTATTTTCAAAAAATACATTTTTTGACTTATTAATTTTAGAAACAAACTTTAATAAAAACTTATTGTATGAAATAAATAAAATAAACGTACCATTCTACAATAACTTATTGTTAATTAACAATGTCAAAAATAATACTAATTATGATATAAATAATAAAAAAATAGAAAATATAATTTTTAATTTTTTTAATAAAAAAGTTACTTGTTTTAACGTAATTAGTAATAGAAGTATAGAAACAGTAAAAAAGAAATTAAAAATTTCTTCTAAAGACATATTTATAAATAGAAATAAAGCATTACAATTAGCTACAGCAATACATGTAAACTATTTAATTTATCCTTCCATATATGAAAAATATAAAAAATTATACCTTCAATTACAAATGATTTTAGTTGACTCTAAAGAAATTATTTGGGAACATGATATGTTAATAAATGATTTTAGAAATTTAAATAATACTTCTTTATAAAATGCAATTACTTGTCTAAAAATAAATATGCATTAATAAATAATTAAATATGTTCACTTCATACTAATAATCCTAGTAAACAATAAAAATTATTTATGTAATGCAGATTTTAAATGTTTTTAGAAAAATCAACTTAAAAGCTATACTATAGTAGATACCTAGCTCAAGAAAAAGATTTAAAAAATACAATACATATTGTTAAAGTTCATGTTATATTAATTACATGTATGCCTATATATAATTTTAAAATAAATTCTAGGAGATTACATATTATTTTAAATTTAAATATGTATTTAAATATTACAATCATTTATAGTTCTAGGAAAAGGAGATACATCTCTTACATTTTTAATTCCTATTATATATGCTAGTAAACGCTCAAATCCTAATCCGAATCCTGAATGTGGAACAGTTCCATATTTACGTAAATCTCTGTACCACCAATAACTTTTTTTATCTAGTCCAAATTCTGCAAAACGTTCATCTAAATTCTCTAGTTTTTCTTCTCTTTCAGATCCACCTAAAATTTCACCAACTTGAGGAACCAACAAATCCATAGCTGCAACAGTTGTTCTATCTTTATTTAATTTCATATAAAATGCTTTACAAGATCTAGGATAATTTATAATAATAATTGGAAATTTAAAATACTGTTCTACTAAATACCTTTCATGTTCTGATGATAAATCCATATTTGGAAATATCGATTGTGAAGAAAATTGATCTGATTGTTTTAGTATATCTATAGCTTCTCTATATTCTATGACAATTAATTTTCTTGTAGATACTTCCTGAAGTCTGGATACGATTTTTACATCTAAATGTTTTTCTAAAAATTCTATATCAACTGAACACTTTTCTAATATAACATTAGTAACATATTTTAACATATCTTCAGATAATAAAATCAAATCATTTAGTTTAAAAAAAGCAATTTCTACTTCTAACATCCAAAACTCAGACAGATGTCTACTAGTATTAGAATTTTCTGCTCGAAATGTTGGTCCAAAAGAATATACTTTCGATAAAGCACACGCATAAGCTTCTAAACTTAATTGCCCAGAAACACTTAAAAAGCTCTCTTGACCAAAAAAATCTTTTTTAAAATCAACTTTAGAAGAACTATTAATAGGAATATTCAAAAAGTCTAAAGTAGATATCTTAAACATTGCACCACCGCCTTCAGCATTTAATCCTGTTATAATAGGTGTTGAAATCCAAAAATATCCTTTATCAAAAAAAAATTTATGTAAAGCATGGAACAAGCAACTTCTAATTCTAGACACAGCACCAATGAAATTAGTTCTCGGTCTTAAATGTGAATATTTTCTTAAATGTTCAATGGTGTGTCTTTTGGATGACATTGGATAACTAGAAGCATTTTTGATCCATCCAATAATTTTTATTTTTTTAGCCTTAACTTCATATAATTGATTTTTTCCTAATGATTTTATTAATATCCCATCAGCAATAATCGAGCAACCCACTGTTAACTTTATAATTTCTTGATAATAATTAGTTAAAACATGGTAAGCAACAACTTGTATTGTATAAAAGCAGGATCCATCATAAACATCAATAAATGAAATCCCAGATTTTGAATCTCTTTTATTTCTTACCCATCCCCTTATTCTAACATGCGTATCTATTTCAGTTTTTTTATCATGTATATCAGATATAGAAACTATGTTCACAATTTTATCCTCAAAAACTATAAAAATAACTTACATTCATGATTTTTTAATTATATATCGAAAGCTTTTTTTAACTGTTCCATAAAATATATGTTTGAACAAACAATTTTACCTGGACTATCTGATAATTTTGCTACTGGCTTCCCATTACATTCTATTAGCTTAATAACAATATTTAAGGGATCTACATTAGGAATATCACAAGTTAATTTCGTTCCTATTCCAAATACTGTATTTATTTTTTTGTTAAAAAAATTAAACAAATGTACTATATCTGTAAGATTTAAATTGTCTGAAAACAACAAAGTTTTTGTCAAAGGATTGATACCTAAAGATTTATAATGACTAATAGCTTTCTTTCCCCATATAAATGGATCACCAGAATCATGTCTTAATCCCTGATAACAACTAGCTAAGTTAAAATCAAAATCTTTTAAAAAAGAATTCATAGAGATGCAGTCTGTAAGAGCAATACCTAATTTTTTTTTATATTGTTTCAACCATATTTTTAATGCCATTTTTTGACTATTTTTTAAAACAGGGCTAATTTGCTGATGTGCTTGAAACCATTCATGAGCTTGAGTTCCTACCGGATTTATTTTTAATGTTCTAGAAATATGATAATTGCTTGATCCAACTAAACATGGAAAATGCTTTTTTAAAAACTGTACTATAGAAAAATGAATTTTGTAAGAAAATCTTCTGCGAGTACCAAAATCTATTATTTTTAATTTAGATATATCTAAATTTCTAGCAATCATATAAAAATTAGCAATTTTTTTTC
Organism: Buchnera aphidicola (Schlechtendalia peitan); assembly: GCA_039830055.1. Lineage (GTDB taxonomy): Bacteria > Pseudomonadota > Gammaproteobacteria > Enterobacterales > Enterobacteriaceae > Buchnera_B > Buchnera_B aphidicola_BB. Next base: position 381,880 of record CP140043.1, read on the forward strand.
TTAAATAGTTCAAAGCTGTTTTTGATGTAATGTTAGGTGACTCATATTTATGTACAATTTCACTTATTAATGATAACAAGGGTACTTCCCATAATATTACTTCTTTCCATAATCCGAATATATGTATGTATAATTCTCCATTATTATTACATATTTTTACTTGTTTAATGTCATATCGAAAATTTTTCAACCATAGTAAATATTCTTTTTTAAAAAAAGGAAAGGAAGACATATATATATATTCATCATTTGTAAGATGTAAATTGGAAGCCATCATTTCAATTTGATGTATTAATACATGAGAATATTTTCCAAAAATATTATTTCCTCTACATACAAATCTTGCTGACACAGTAACATTATGATAATAATAAAAAACCGCTTGCTGCATATGAAATTTATAAGCATCAGTATCTAAAAAACTTTTTAATATTGGATAATTACATGTTTTCATATTATATTTTTATATTTTTGTTTATAATAAATATTATAAAATACTTATGTAATGTATCAATATAATATATTATATACGCATAATTACTTTACAGTATAAATCTTAATTATATCATTTATTGTTGTATTTACATGCATACTTTAAAATATAACATTTTATTTTCAAAAAATAATTAAATGATATTTAACTTACATTATATACGACATTATGTAATGTAATCGTAAAATATTTAAATGACTAATATAAATACAACTTTAGGTGTTAAAATATTGTATAATTTAATTAGAAATATATTATTCAAATTTGATCCAGAAAAATCTCATTCATTAATATTAAATTATTTAAAATTTAAAACATATTTTAATAAAAAACATATAAATTCTAATCTTTACTCATATAAACCTGTACAGTGTATGGGATTATATTTTAAAAATATCATAGGATTAGCAGCAGGGTTGGATAAAAATGGAGAATATATTGATAGTTTTGCTAAAATGGGCTTTGGATTTATAGAAATTGGAACCGTTACTCCAAAACCACAGTATGGAAATAATACACCTCGTTTATTTCGTGTAACCCCAGCTAATGCATTTATAAACCGTATGGGTTTTAACAATCATGGAATTAAAAAAATTGCATTAAATTTAAAAAATACAATTTTTAATGGAATAATAGGAGTGAACATAGGAAAAAATCAACATACACCAATCGAAAAAGGAATACTAGATTATATTTATTGTATGAAAAAAATTTATCATCTTGCGAGTTACATAGCTATAAACATATCATCCCCTAATACAAAAAAATTAAAAGAACTACAATATGGAAAATTATTTGAAGAATTTCTTATCGGTATTAAACATACACAAGAAAAATTAAGTATCATACATAAAAAATATGTTCCTATTGCAATAAAGATTTCTCCTGATTTATCAAAACAAGAAATTGTTCATATTGCTAGAAATTTAATTAAATATAATATTGATGCAGTAATAGCAACAAATACTACATCAGATTTTTCTCTCATAAAAGGATTAAAACATAGTTCTGAAATTGGAGGATTGAGTGGTCAACCATTAAACTTTAAAAGTACTAATATAATAAAATTTCTTTATAAGGAATTAAACAATAAAGTAGCAATTATTGGCGTAGGAGGAATAGATTCTTACATTTCTGCTCAAGAAAAAATATGTTCAGGAGCAAATTTGCTTCAATTATATTCTTCTCTAATATATAAAGGTCCAAGAGTTATAAAAAATATAATACAATATTTATAAATATTTTTAAAATCATAAAAAACGAATAAAATCAAGTAAAATAACATTACTTTTAACATTTCTTATATATTTTATTTTTATATATTATATAACATTTGTTCAAAAATGTATTAAAAATTTTAAAATATAATTAATTTAATAGAATTATAAGTTAATTATAATTAAAATGATAAAAATTTATTATCTAAATATAATAAATACTATAAAAATAATAAAGTAAAAGAGTACATTATGTCGTTAATTTATATGCAAAATGCATGTTTTTCAATTAATAATAATAAATTATTAAATAACGTAAACTTTCAAATTAATAAACAAGAAAGAATTTGTTTAGTAGGAAGAAATGGTACTGGAAAATCAACATTTCTTAACATTATTACTAAAAAAGAATTGTTAGATCATGGTCTCGTGATACATAAAAATAATATAAGAATAAAATATTTAACACAAACTATTACTAATTCTAATGGAAAAACTGTATATGAATTCGTTTGTGAAGGAATTGGAGAAGAATCAGAATATCTCAAAAAATATTTCTACATATTAAATAATAAAAAGCTAACAACATCATTATACAATGCTAAATTACTACTTCAACTCAAAGAAATATTTAACGAAAAAAAATTATGGAAAAAAAAAGAAAAAATAGATAACATTATAAAATTTTTTGGTTTAAATAGCAATTCTCAATTATCTTCACTTTCTGGAGGATGGTTAAAAAAAGTAGAATTAGGTAGAATATTAGTAAGTGAACCTGATTTAATTATATTAGACGAACCTACAAATCACCTAGATATTATTTCTATTCATTGGTTAGAAAAATTTTTAATACACAATATTACCAGTGTATTATTTGTATCTCATAATAGATCATTCATAAATAATTTGTCAACTAAAATTATTTATTTAACTTCTGGAAACTTAGTTTCTTGGACCGGGAATTATAATTCTTTTTTAAATCAAAAATCTATCAATGAGCATATAACTGAAGTAAAAAGTATAAAATTTGAAAAAAAACTAGAAGAAGAAAAACTTTGGATTAATAGTGGAGTAAAAGCACGTTCTACTAAAAATGAAAATAGAATTAAACAATTTAAAAATATGCTGAAAATAAAAGACTCTAATCAGAATACTAAAAAATCAATAGAAATTTTAATTAATGAAAGTAATTATAGAGGAAATATTTTTTTTAAATTAAATAAAATATGTTTTAAAATAAATGAATTTACTTTGATAAATAATTTTTCTGATGTAATACAAAATGGTGAAAAAATTGCACTAATTGGAATTAATGGAAGCGGAAAAAGTACATTATTAAAATTAATACTAAGACAGTTAAAGTTGAATAGTGGAGAAATTTATTCTAACTCTAATGTTAAAATAGCATATTTTGATCAAAAAAGAACTTCAATAAACTTTGAAGAAACTGTATTACAAAACCTATCCTATTTAAAAGAAGAAGTGCTCATTAATGACAAAAAATATCATACATTAAAATATTTAGAAAAATTTTTGTTTTCAAAAGATAAAGTAAAATTAAAAGCTAAGGAATTATCTGGAGGGGAAATTAACAAACTATTATTAGCTAAAGTATTCTTAAAAAAAAGTAATGTATTGATATTAGATGAACCAACTAACGATTTAGACTTGGAATCATTAGATATATTAGAAATTTCATTGAGAAAATATAAAGGAGTTATATTATTAGTTAGTCATGATAAAACATTTATAGAAAACGTTGCCAACAAATATTGGAATTTTGAAAATAATGGAATTATTAAAAAATATTTAAGTTTTCCTAATATAAATAATTTTTCAGAAAATTTAACATTATTTCATAAAAGTTCAAATCTAAAAAATGAAAGAAATAACAAACTATTAATGAAAAACAAACCAATATCTAAAAACTTAAATTACAATTTAAAAAAAGAACTAAAAAATATACCAAAAAAGATAGAAAAAATAGAAAATAACATTAAAAAATTACAAAATACAATTAATAATTCATTTTTTTTAAATTTACCATTAACTGAACGAAAAGAAATTTTAATTCAATTAAAAAATGAAGAAAGAAATTTAGAAGAACAATTTTTAAGGTGGGAATACTTAGAATCATGTAATAATAACAAAAATTATGATTTATAGATATTAAAGTTATGATTCTTTCATTTGTATACGTCTTAAAGTACTATAAAATATAATCAAACTATTCATATAAATAATAAAATTCACGAATTCATATAAAATGTTTTCGTATAAGTATAAATTTTTTATTCATATTATGAAAATTATATAATACTTTAAAAAAGTATATTAAATATTTCTCTATTAAAAACTATGTAAAACATAATAAATATTTAAATCCTTATGCAAAATATTAACTAATCATACAATTTTTAGAACAAAAATTTTTAAATTTTTTAGAACATTGAATACATTGAATAAATAAACGATGACAAAAATTGTTATAACAATTTTTGTATGTATCGCAATATTCATTGCATTGAAAACATTTTGCTAAAATATCATCAGACACTGTTTCGCTCATACGTTCGTCAAAAACAAAATTTTTTCCTTTAAATTTTATAGAAATATTATTTTTTTTAGCATCATTAACATATCCAATAATTCCTCCTTTTATTTGATATACGAATTTAAATCCATTATACATCATCCAAGATGCTGTTTTTTCACATCGAATACCTCCAGTACAATAAATTATAAATCTTCTATTTTTTTGATTATTTAAAACAATAATAATTTTTTGTAATTGTTCTTTAAAAGTATTTACAGGAATATTAATTGACTTTTCAAAATGTCCAATTTTAAACTCGTAATTATTTCTTATATCTAAACATATTACATCTTTTTTATTCAACATATTGTTAACTTCTTTAGATTCTAAATATATCCTAGAAGAATCTAAATTATATGATTTCTTACTTAAATGATCAGCAAGAAGTGTATTTCGGACCTTTATTCGTAACATCCAAAAAGATTTTTTAGTATCTAATGCATGATTAATGTATACATTATTTAATTCATCAGAATAATTATAAATAAAATTTTTAACATGACTATACATATCTTTAGGAATACTAATTTGTGCATTAATTCCTTCATTAGCTATATATATTCTTCCAAACACGTTAAATTTTTTAAAATTTACATACCAATCGTTTCTAAACTTATAAGGGTCATGAATGTAATAATATTTATAGAAAGATACCGTAATTCTAGGAGTATTATCAGATAGCATTCTACTTTTTAATTCTTTATTAGAAATAGAATTATACAAAATAGTCATAATATACCACTTCTCCAAAATTTAAATATAATGCTTATACAACAAAAATAATTTAAAAATATTAACATAACTGATTCTTTTTTAAACATAATTGTTTATATTTTAATTGATTTTTTTTTAAACATTCTCTAATATCATCAATTATTTTTCCTGGAGCATATTTTAAAAAATTTTTATTTAATAGTTTTAATTCTAACTTTTGTATTTTTAAATTAATTTTTAAAATTTCTTTTTTAACTTTTTTCAGTTCTACATCTTTAGAAAAATTACCTAATATAGGAATAAGTAATTCTGATCCTAACATTGAATATGATATACAATTAGATTTTGTTTCATTATCAATGATAATAAGCACATCTTTTAAATACAAAATTATTTTTAAGTATTTCCTATATTTTTGTATGAGTAAACTTGTTTTTATATCAATATTATAAAAGTATATAGGTATTAAAACTTTATAAGATAATTCCATATTAACTCTATATTTTCGCAAAATTACAGTAATATTTTGGATCCATTCCACATCTTTTAAAACACTATCATCTTGCAATGTTGAATCATACTTCGGAAATGAACATAACATGATAGAATTAACACTCTTAATTTTTAAAAAATTTTGAATTTTTTGCCAAATTGCTTCAGTGATAAATGGAATAATAGGATGAGCCAAACGTAATGTTACTTCTAACACATATAATAGAGTATATTGGGTACCAGCTCTTTCTAAATCCGAACAAGATATTATAAATGGTTTAATTAATTCTATATAAAAATCACAAAATTCATTCCAAATAAACTCATATAATATATTAGAAGCTACATCAAATCGATATGTATCTAACGCAAATCTATATCGTTTGATTGTAGTATTTAATGTTAACAAAATCCATCGATCAGCTACCGATAACACTCGTTCAGTAGTATATACTTCAATGTTTTTATCAATTTTAAGTAATAAAAATCGACTAGCATTCCATAATTTATTACAAAAGTTTCGATAACCACGCAAACGATTAACACTCCAATTAATACGTCTAGTGGGGCTAGCTAATGCAGCACAAGTAAATCTTAATGCATCAGTTCCAGTAGCATTAATTCCACTTGGAAACATATCTTTGGTTCGTTTTCTAATTTGATCTGATAACTCAGGATGTAACATGTTTTGTGTTCTTTTTTCAATTAATGCGTCTAACGTAATACCATCAATCATATCTATTGGATCAATAACATTTCCTTCTGATTTAGACATTTTTCTGCCATTTTCATCACAAATTAAACCAGTAATATATACTTTTTTAAATGGAACTTTAGGTTGACCATATTCATCTTTCATAAAATGCATACTAAGCATTATCATTCGAGATATCCAAAAAAAAATTATGTCAAAACCACTTACAACAACATTAGTAGAATAAAATCTTTTTAAGAGATTTGTATTCTTAGGCCAACCTAATGATGCAAACATCCATAAACCAGATGAAAACCAGGTATCTAATACATCACTATCTTGTATTAGTTCAATATCATTAGACAAATTATATTTCTTTCTTACATCTTTCTCGCACTGTCCTACATATGTATTATTATCTTTATCATACCAAACAGGAATTTGATGTCCCCACCACAATTGTCTAGAAATACACCAATCTTCTATATTTTTCATCCAAGAAAAATACATTTTTTCGTAATTTTTAGGGACAAATTCAATATCACCATGTTGTACAGCTCGTAATGCTACTTCTGCTAATGATGAAACATTTAAATACCACTGATTAGTTAATAACGGTTCTATTATAGAATTACTCCTATCTCCATATGGAATTGTTAAATTATGTACTTCTTCTTTTTCTAATTTGTGATTTTCAATTAATTCATCAATAATTAATTCTCTTGCTAAAAATCTATTAATATCATGATATTTAGATGGAATTTCTTTAGTATAAATACAAGAAACTTTTCCATCAAAATTATACTCCTGAATCACTTTTGATATGTTACCATCTAGGGTAAAAATATTAATTATTGGTAAATTATGTCGCATTCCTATTTCAAAATCGTTAAAATCATGAGCAGGGGTTACTTTAACACATCCTGTTCCTTTTTTCATTTGAACAAATTTATCTCCAATAACAGGAATAACTCTATTAATTAATGGAACTAATACCTTTTTCCCTATAAATTTTTTATATCTTATATCTTTGGGATGAACAGCTAATGCTGTATCTCCAAACAATGTTTCAGGACGAGTAGTAGCAACTGTTAAATATTGATCATCGGCATAATTAATCTTATTAATATGATCATGTATTAAAGTGTATTTTATATACCATATTTTTCCTGGAGTATCACGATTCTGTACTTCTAAATCAGAAATTACTGTTTTTAATACAGGATCCCAATTAACTAATTTTTTTCTTTTATATATTAATTTTTGATTATATAAAATTATAAATGCTTCTTTAACTGCCATAGATACTTCAGGATCTAAAGTAAATTTCTCTTTTGTCCAATCTACAGAAATTCCTAACCTACGCATCTGACCTGTAATCTTTTTTATGTACTTTTCTTTCCATTTCCATGCTTTTTCAATAAAATTTTTTTTTCCATATTCTTTAAGCGTTTTCTTATGTTCTACTAATATTTTTTTTTCTAAAAGTATTTGTGTAGCAATTCCAGCATGATCAGTACCTACTTGCCAAAAAGTATTCTTACCTTGCATACGATGATATCTAATTAATATATCCATAATCGTATATTGAAATGCATGTCCTATATGTAAATCTCCAGTAATGTTTGGTGGAGGAAGTACTATACAAAAATTGGACTCTTTATTTGACGAATTAGGTTTAAAATATCCATTTTTTTCCCAAAAAATATATAAATGTTGTTCAATGCTTATAGGATCAAAATATTTTTTCATAGTTTAGAGTATTAATAATAAAATATTATAACATTATATTTAATAACAACTAGAAGATATAATAAGCATATATTTTTTATATACTACTATCAGTTTTAAATATATTTAATAAAAATTGAGATAATAATGATATAGGACGACCTGTAGAACTTTTTCGTTTTCCTAGTGTCCATGCAGTACCAGCAATATCTAGATGAGCCCACATATATTTCTTAGAAAATTCAGATAAGAAACAAGCAGCCGTAATAGCGCCAGCAAAAGGTCCTCCAGTATTATTAAGATCTGCTATATCAGATTTTAAACTCTTATAATATTCTTTAAATAAAGGTAAATTCCATACTTTATCATCAGTTTGCTCACCAGCTTTTTCTATATTTTTAGATAATTCAGAACTATTAGACATTAAACCAGTAACAGAATTCCCTAATGCGACGACACACGCGCCAGTTAAAGTAGCTATGTCAATCACTATATCTGGATTAAATTTTTCAACGTACGTTAATACGTCACATAATACCAATCTACCTTCAGCATCTGTATTCAATACTTCTACCGTTTTACCAGACATAGTGGTTAATATATCGCTGGGTCGAAGAGATTTTTCACTAATCATATTTTCACATGATGCTAATATACCTATAACATTTAGCGGTAATTGTAACTTAGAAACAATAACCATTAATCCAAAAACCACTGCTGCTCCAGACATATCATATTTCATTTCATCCATATGTAAAGAAGGTTTAATAGAAATTCCTCCAGAATCAAAAGTGACTCCTTTTCCTATAAAAACAATAGTTTTTGAATCATTTTTTTTATTTCCATTATATTTAATAATAGACATTAATGGTTTATTTTTAGATCCTCTTCCAACAGCTAAATACGCGTTCATTCCTAATTTTTTCATAGCATTATGATCAATAACTTCTGTATTTATTGTATTAGGATATCGTAGAGACAAGTTCTGTGCTTTACAGGCTAAATATGACGGATTACAAATATTAGGAGGAGTATTTGAAAGATCTTTAGCATACTTTATACCTGTTGCAATTGCTTTTCCATGTATAATAGCTGTTTTCCCTAACAATATATCATCATGTTCTTGTATATTAAAAATAATAGTGTTTAAACAACTAAATAATTCTGATTGTTTAGTTTTAAATTTATCAAAACAATATAAAACATTGTGAATTGTTTCAATAGCAAATCTAATTTTCCAATATATATTTAAATTTTTTACATTAAGCTCAGGAAGAAAATAATCTATACTAGAAATAGAAAAATTTTTAACCAAATTTAAACTATTTTTAAAAATTTTTTTATATACATTAACATCAAATAGTTCTTTCTTTCCGCATCCAAGCAATATAATTTTTTTTGAAAAATTATTAGGAAAGCCATATAGTGGTACAAATTGATCAATTTTTCCTTGTATTCCTTGACTTTTAAGTAATTTCTTAATGTAATTATTAGAATTTTTATCTAATTCCTTCAAAAATCCAAATAATTCTGAATTTTCAAAAATTCCAAAAATTAAACAATTCGAATGTGCATTATTCATATTACTAAAATGTATTTTATATTTCATATTCTTCCTAAAATAAAAACATGTTTTCAAATTTAATTCTTAATAATATCATTAACTAAAATTTAAATGATATAATATATAAAAAACACAATATATTGTATTCAAAGCTCAATAACTAAAAAAATAAATACTATTCAATTCTAAACTAATATGTCATATGCATTTTAAAATATAAATTAAATCGTGAATATAATAAAATTTCACGTTAAAACAATAGATTTTTAAAATATTTCAATAAATGTTAAAAGATATAATATGAACAAATACATATCAATTTATTTGTATAATAAATTATTTTACTAATGAAATGAAATTATTTTTGAAAAATGTCATGTATTTAAAAATTAAAATACTAATATTCAATGTATTATAACTAAATATTTTTTACAACACTATACATTTTTACAATAAAAATAAAATTAAGTCATATAATTAATATGTCATATATAATAAAATATATTAAAAATTAAATATTTCTCTGTTTCAATATATAACATTTTAATTTTTTTAGGGACGATGAAATGAATTCATTATATAAAAAAAATTGCCTTAGATTACTAGATTTCCATGATTATGAAATTATAAACATTATTAATGTTGCTAAAACTTTAAAAAATGCAAAAAAAAAATACAAAGAAATACAACATTTAAAAAATAAAAATATCGTATTAATTTTTGAAAAAGAATCAACGAGGACTAGATGTGCATTTGAAGTTGCAGCATTTGATCAAGGAGCACATGTTACATATTTAGGTCCAGGAAGTACACATTTAGGATATAAAGAATCAATAAAAGATACTGCTAGAGTATTAAGTCGAATGTATCATGGAATTCAATATCGCGGGCATAATCATAAAACCATACAAACTTTAGCACAATATTCTAATGTTCCAGTGTGGAATGGATTAACAGAAAAGTTTCATCCTACACAAATATTGGCTGATTTATTAACTATGCAAGAAATTTTACCATCCAAAAAATTACTGTCTGAAATGAGTTGTGCTTACGTAGGTGACGTAAAAAATAATATAGGATATACTTTATTAGAAGCTGCAGCGATCTTAGGCTTTAATCTACGTTTAGTTTCTCCTGCCCAATTTTGGCCAAATTTAACTTTTTTCTTACAATGTAAGACACAAGCGCAAAAAAATAATGGTAATATTATTTGTACAGAAAATATTGAATGGGGTGTAAGAGATGTTGATTTTATTTATTCTGACGTTTGGATATCTATGGGCGAGCCAATAGAAAAATGGAAATTTCACATTGAATTATTAAAAAAATATCAAATAAATTCTAATATGTTACGCTTAACTAATAATAAAAAAATAAAAGTATTACATTGCTTACCTGCTTGCCACGATAAAAATACTACTATTGGCAAAAAAATAATTAATGAAAATAATTTAAAAAATGGAATAGAGATTTCCAACGAAATATTTGAATCTAATTCACGTGTAATATTCGAACAATCTGAAAACCGATTACATACCATAAAAGCGCTAATGATTACTAGTCTTATAAAAAATTTTTCTTATTAAGGATTCAAAAACATTTATACTACTCTAAATTACTAATTCGAAATTAGATCATTAATATCTTTTCATTACAATAAATGTTTATTATCTATAATAAAAACGTAATATTAGAAAATATTTATTTACATTTATTTATAAAAAAGGAAGTAATTTAAAATGAATCAATCTTTATATTTAAAAAATATTATATCTATTAATGATTTAACTAAAAAAGAATTAGAATTAATTCTCAATGTTGCTAGTGCTCTTAAAAAAAAAGCTATCTAAAATTATTGAAAAATAAAATAATTGCTATTTGTTTTTTCGAAGCTTCTACTCGAACACGATTATCTTTTGAAACTGCTATACTCAGATTAGGAGCATCAATAATTGGTTTTTCTGATGGAAAACATATTTCTTTTGGAAAAAAAGGAGAAAGTTTATCTGATACTATTTCAGTTATTAGTACTTATGTTGATTTAATTATCATTCGTCACCCTAAAGAAGGTGCAGCACGATTAGCGTCTGAATTTTCTAATAAAATTCCTATCATAAATGCTGGAGATGGCGCTAATCAACATCCTACTCAAACGCTACTAGATTTATTTACTATTAAAGAAACTCAAAAAAAGCTACATAATTTAAAAATAGGCATAGTAGGAGATTTAAAGTATGGAAGAACAGTACATTCTCTTACACAGGCTTTATCAAAATTTAAAAATAATCGTTTCTATTTTATTTCTCCTGATACATTAACTATGCCCAATTATATTAAAAATATGTTACAAGAAAAAAAAATTGTTTGGAATAAATACAATCATATTAAAGAAATAATTACTAAAATAGATATTTTATACATGACACGAATTCAAAAAGAACGTCTCGAGTCTACCGAATATGTCAATATAAAAGCACAATGTATTTTAAAAGAAAGTGATCTTAAATATGTTAAGAAAAATCTCAAAATTTTACATCCATTGCCTAGAATAAATGAAATATCTAAAGATGTAGATAAAACTCCATATGCTTGGTATTTTCAACAAGCAAAAAATGGTATATATACCAGACAAGCATTATTAGCATTGATATTAAATAAGAATATATATGAATCAAATTAATAAACTAAAAGTCGAAGCAATTAATTGTGGTAGTGTTATTGATCACATTCCAGCACAAATTGGATTTAAATTGCTAACATTATTTAAATTTACAGAAACAGAACAGAGAATTACTATAGGTTTAAATCTTCCATCAAGAAAATTAACAAAAAAAGATCTTATAAAAATAGAAAACATATTTTTAACAGATAATCAAATAAATCAATTATCTATCTATGCACCTTGTGCTACAGTAAATCATATTAATAACTATCAATTAATAGTAAAAATTTTTCCTACTGTTCCTAATAGAATTGAAAAAATACTAGTATGTCCAAATAGTAACTGTATAAGCAACGATGTTGAACATTCTTCTAGTTTTACATTTAAAAAAAATAGTAATATTTATTTAGTATGCAAATATTGCGAAAAAGAATTTCAAAAAAATTTAGTTTTAATGAACTAATGTTAATATTGATGTAATATTATTAAATATATTTAAATAAATTTTAAAAAATAATAATTATCATAAATATTCAGAGACAATATACTCTATGATTACTACAACAAATTCACAAAAAATTTTTAATCCTATTGGACCATACTCAACAGCAATAAAAATAGAAAATTTAATTTTTATATCAGGTCAAATTTCTAATGTAGTTGATGATAACGATAGTAATAATAATGTTATTATTCAAACAAAAAACATATTAAATAATATCAAAATTATCCTAAAAAAATATAATGTGGGAGTAAAAAATATTATAAAAACTACTGTATTTATAACTAATTTAGAACATTTAAATGTTGTGAACAACGTATATAAAAAATTTTTTTTAGAACATCATTCTAATCAATTTCCTACTAGATCTTGTGTTGAAGTATCTAAATTACCTAATAATGCTTTAATTGAAATTGAATCTATTGCTTATAAAAAATGTAATTTACTATAATAGTATAACAAGGCAAAGAGTCTATTCCTTTGCCTCATACTTAAATCATAAATAAAAATAAGTAATATGTTTTAAAATTAAAAATTTTATATAATATTATTAAAATTAAATACATGTTTAATGAAACAATTCTTATTACAAGATAAATATTAATATTTAAAATATAATGTACTAATTATAAAATTTTATTTATAAAGAAAATTAGTTAGCTATTTTAAAAAAATAATTATATATAACTATTATATTGTTAATTAAACGTTTTTCGGCGACGTAAAGATGTATTTAAATCATCTTTATAAGTATCTTTAATAATTGTTTTTTGTGAAATTGGCTTAGAAAAATTTGCTTGTGCACAATTATATTGTTTTTTTGAATTACTAAAAAAGTGGTTTTTATGACGTTGCATGTTATTTAATAATTTTATATTAATTGGTTTATTTAATATTTTAGTACGTAAAAATAGCTTTGATAAATTTTTAAATAGTCCTTTAGGTAATTCAATAGTAGAATATGTTGAAAACAATTTAACATTCCCAATATTTTTACTATTAATATTACCTTCATTAGCAATAGCACCAACTATATGACGTACTTCTACATTATCATTTCTTCCTACTTCAATGCGATACACATCCATATTGCTATTTTCTCTACTCTCACGATAAAAACGAAAACTATTATTTTTATTGTCTCGTCGATAAATATTTCGTATATTTCTACTTTTAATTTCATTTACTAATGAATCAGGCTTCATAATCAGCATACGCTCTCCCTGTGCCATTTTTAATAATGCAGCTGCTAATAATTCAAGATTGTTTTCACTAGTCAGTTTTAACTTAAATAATAAACTTCGGTACTGATCTAAATCTTTACTGTCTAATTGTAATTGAACTTTCTTAGAAAATTTTTCTAAACGGCGTTTACTTAAAAACTCAATTTTTGGTAGAGTTACTTCTGTCATAGTTATTTTCATTACACGTTCAATATTTCTTAACAAACGTCGTTCACGATGCTCAACAAATAATAATGCTTTTCCCTTTCTTCCTGCACGACCTGTTCGACCAATACGATGCACATAGGATTCGGAATCCATAGGAATATCATAGTTAATTACTAAACTAATGCGATCAACATCTAATCCGCGAGCTGCAACGTCTGTTGCTATTAATATATCTAATCTGCCATCTTTCAATTTTTCTAAGGTTTTTTCTCTAAGAGATTGATTCATATCTCCATTTAATGCCGCACTATTATAACCATTACGTTCTAAAGCTTCAGAAACTTCTAATGTTGCATTCTTAGTACGTACAAATATAATAGTTGCAGAAAAATCTTCTGCTTCTAAAAAACGAATTAATGCATCGGTTTTTTTACCATATACTACCCAAAAACTTTGCTGGATATCAGGACGGGTTATAGTATTAGAACGAATTTTAATTTCTTTAGGATTCTTCATAAATTTTTTAGAAATTCTACGAATAACGTCCGGCATAGTAGCAGAAAATAATGCTGTTTGATGTTGAGCAGGAATTTTAGTCATAATAGTTTCCACATCTTCTATAAATCCCATTCTTAACATTTCATCAGCTTCATCTAATACTAAACTTTCTAAATTGGATAAATTAAGTGTTCCTCTTTTAAGATGATCAAGCAATCGACCTGGAGTACCGACAATAACTTGAGGTCCACGACGTAAAATTTTTAATTGTAAATCATATCTTTGACCTCCATATAGAGCTAATACATGTATTCCAGTTAAATATTTTGAAAAATATGAAAAAGCTCCAGCAACTTGAACTGCTAATTCGCGTGTAGGTGCTAAAACTAAAATTTGCGGGACTTTTAAATATAATTTTATATTATTTAAAAAAGGTAATGCAAAAGCAGCAGTTTTTCCACTACCTGTTTGTGCCATTCCTAATACATCCTTTCCTTTTAAAAGTAACGGAATACATGCAATTTGAATAGGAGACGGTTCTATATATCCTATCTCATTTAATGATTTTATAATCAACGGATTCAAACCTAGATCAGAAAACGTTATTTTATCAGTATGGATCATGTAAATACATATGCCTCTTAAGTTACAGAGACCAGTTTACATAAACTCATAATAAAAATTTTTTTTATTTTCATTGTACAATGTTAACCGGCTCAAAATAAATAATTTAAAAAACACTCAGACTCTGTACAAAAACTCAATAATAAAATTATTTTTATGTTAAATAAACATATTTTAAAATTAAATACTGCATTAAAAATAAATTATTACATATAAAATGAGATATGAGTTTTATTGAATGTTTAAATGTGTTGTATTTAAAATACATAAAAAATATAAGAATTATAACATTCTAAATCTTTTAGTAATATCTATATTAAATTTTTTAAAAGAATAAAACGTGCACCCAAATTTTCTTTTTAATAATTAAAACACTAATATAAAATTTTAAAGTATTTTTTTAATATAATATACAAAAATACTACAAATTAAGATTATGATAATAAATTTTTAATACCTATATATCGACTATCTTTTGAAAATTAAATATAATCTTATATGTTTTATAACATAAACGTTTTACAACATAAACTAAAATTTAATATAGAGTTTTTTGATTTTCCTTAATACTTAATCGTAATCTTCCTTGTCTATCTATTTCTAATACTTTTACAAAAACTTGTTGATCCAAACGAAGACAATCTGTCACTTTTTCTATTCGTTTATTAGAGATTTGCGAAATATGTACTAATCCTTCTTTTCCAATTCCAATAGATACAAATGCACCAAAGTCAACAATACGCGTGACTTTTCCAGTATAAATTTTTCCTACTTTAATTTCAGCTGTAATTTCTTTAATCCTACGAATAGCATTTTTAGCTTTTTCTTTTATTGTAGCTGAAATTTTAACAGTACCATTATCTTCAATTTCAATAATAGTACCAGTTTCTTCTGTTAACATTCGAATTACTGAACCTCCTTTTCCTATGACATCTTTTATTTTTTCAGGATTTATTTTAATTATATGAATTCTAGGAGCAAATTCAGAAATATCTTTTTTTGGAAATTTTAAAGTGTTCTTCATAATGTTTAAAATATGCAATCTAGCTTTCTTAGCCTGATATAGTGCTAATTTTATAATCTTATTAGTAATACCTTCAATTTTTATATCCATTTGTAAAGCAGTAATCCCAGTTGTACTACCAGAAACTTTAAAATCCATATCTCCTAAATGATCTTCATCTCCTAAAATATCAGATAATATTACAAACTTATCTCCTTCTTTTATTAGTCCCATAGCTATCCCTGCTATAGCCATAGATATAGGAACTCCAGCATCCATAAGAGCTAAAGAAGCGCCACATACAGAAGCCATAGAAGAAGAACCGTTAGATTCAGTAATTTCAGATACAACACGTATTGTATAAGGAAATTTTTCTAATCTTGGCATAACAGCTATTATACTACGTTTAGCTAGTTTTCCATGACCTATTTCTCTACGTTTAGGAGAACTTGTAATACCTATTTCTCCTACAGAATAAGGAGGAAAATTATAATGAAATAAGAAGTTATCTGTTCGATCTCCTAATAACTCATCTACATTTTGAGCATCTCGAGATGTTCCTAATGTTACTGAAACTAAAGACTGTGTTCCACCTCTTGTAAATAGTGCAGATCCATGAACTCTAGGTAACACTCCTATTCTAATATCTAATTCACGTACTTCATCTTTTTTTCGACCATCCATACGCAATTCATTATTCAAAATTCTCTTTCGAATTATATCTTTTTCAACATCAAAAAATATAGATTCAATTTCTGATTCATTAAGTGTAAAATGTTCATTAGCCAGAATAGACATTGTATTAGACTTAATTTTATTTAACAGTTCTGTTCTTTCTTTTTTATCAAATATATTGTATGCATTATTAATACATTCTTTAGATAAATCGATAATTCTTAACTTTAAATTTTCATTTGTAGGACATAAATAATTTTCCCAAATAGGAACTTTAACTTTACTAATCAAACTGTTAATATTTTGGATAACTACTTGTTGTTGCTTATGTCCAAAAATAATTGCTCCTATAATTTCATCTTCCGATAAAAGATTAGCTTCAGCTTCAACCATTAAAACTGATTTTTTTGTTCCAGATATTACTAAATCTAAAGAACTGGATTTAATCTGATCAACTTCTGGATTTAATATATATTTATTATCTATATAACCGACTCTAGCAGAACCAATAGGACCAAAAAATGGTAACCCAGATATACTCAATGCTGTAGATGCACCAATCATAGCAACTATATCTGGATTAATCTGAGGATTTAACGACATAACTGTTGCAATAATTTGTATTTCATTAAAAAATCCTTTTGGAAATAAAGGACGAATGGGTCGATCAATTAAACGAGAAATTAATATTTCATTTTCGTTTGGTCTACCTTCACGCCGAAAAAATCCACCGGGTATACGACCCGCAGCATATGTTCTTTCTTGATAATTGACTGTTAGTGGAAAAAATTTTTGATCTGATAATGTTTTTTTTTGACTAACAACAGTAACAAGTACTGAAGTATCGTCCATACTAGCCATTACAGCAGCAGTAGCTTGTTTTGCTATCAGTCCTGTTTCTAATGTAACAGTATGCTGACCATATTTAAATGTGCGTATAATAGGATTTAGCAAAATGATGTCCTTAATATATTACAATTCACATATTGATAAAATATAAATTAATATTTATAATCCTCATTTTTTAAAACAATTATAATAGTTGTAGTAAATAGATTAAAATTATTTAAAATACTAAGTAAATTTAATAAATGCTACTATTGATTAACTAAAAAATTTATTTTAACATTTTTAAAAAGGGCCATTGCCCTTTTAAAATTAAGCATTGTAATAATGTTTATATTTCAGTTTTAAAAACATGTTTTTATTTATTAATTAACGACGTAATTCTAACTGATCAATTATGAGAGTATAACGCGATACATTTTTATTTTTTAAATAATATAGTAATTTCCGACGATGTGATACCATATTTAATAATCCACGTCGACTACAATGATCCTTTTTGTGTATAGAAAAATGTTTTTGTAAACAATTAATTCTGTTCGTTAATAAAGCAATCTGTACTTCAGAACGCCCACTATCTTTTTCATTCATACCGAATTTTTTAATTAATGTATTTTTTTCAGTAATATTCAGAGACATTTTATCATACTCCATACATATTATATTAATAATATAAAAATAGTCCTTTGATATATATGCTTATAATTTATTTTTTATAATATCATACTGTAACTTTTATCATAAATAAAACTCATATATTAATTGTTCACTATTAAGCGATAAGGTAATAATTCTTGATACTCATTTATTTTTCCCAATCCAATAAAATTTTTATTTATTCCTTCTGTAATACGAAAAAAAGGGCTTTTTAAGTCACAAAAAAATTTTATTTTTTCTCCATTTCTTATTTTTATAGAATTTTTAATACACAAATTTATTTCTGGAAACATTAATACAGGAAAATCTAAAGGAATTAAAATTTTATGTAGTTCTTGTAAAAAAAAATTTTTATCATATGTACATAATAGTTTTAGATAATTTAGTGTAATCATTTTAGAAATTGGATAATTGCCTACTTGAATTCTATTCAATTGAATTACATGTGCACCACATCCTAGTGCTTCTCCTATATCTTCAATTAAAGTTCTAATATATGTTCCTTTGGAACATATAACATCTAATACTAAACAAAAATTATCATAACTAATGTATTTTAACTTATAAATAGTAATTTTTCGACTTTTTCTAGGTATTAGAATACCCTTTCTAGCGTATTTGTACAACGGTTGACCTTTATATTTAATTGCAGAATACATAGAAGGTATTTGATTAATATCACCATGAAAAGAATTTAAGATTTCAAATAAGCGAGAAAGCATAAAATTTACAATTCTAACTTTAATTACTTTACCTTCAGAATCAGACGTATTTGTAGTTTTCCCAAGTTTAGCAATTACTCGATAACTTTTACTAGCATTAATTAAAAATTGAGCAAATTTTGTCGCTTCTCCACAACAAATTGGTAACATGCCTGTAGCAAGAGGATCTAAAGATCCTGTATGACCTGCTTTCTCTATATTTAATATTTTCTTTACTATTTGTAAAATTTTATTAGAAGAAAAACCACTAGGTTTATTTACTAATAATATGCCATTAATCTTTGTGTATTTATTCACAACATGTCATTCTCCTTATCAAATAAATATTTTTAACTATTTAAGCATTTATTTATTAAATTACTAATTTTAATACCTTTAATATATGAATTATCATAAATAAATTGTAAAACAGGAATAACACGTAAACGAATTCTTTTTGCTAACAAATATCTTATATAATTAGAAGATTTTTGTAATATTAATATTATACTTTTAGGAGATAAATTTTTATCATTTTCTAATATACTAATATATACTTTAGAGTAATTCAAATCACAGGAAATTTTTACTTTTACAACTGTCATTAATATTTTTAAGCGAGGATCAGTTAATGCATAACAAATAATCCATGATATTTCTTTTTGTAATTCTTTCGATATACGAAAAAGGCGATTCGCCTGTAACATTCAGTCAATTTCTCCGATTATTTTATTTAATTATTTAAATTTCTAACATACGAAAAGATTCAATTAAATCATTAATATGAATATCGTTATAGTTTTTTATTTTAATTCCACATTCTACTCCATTTCTTATTTCTTTAACATCTTCTTTAAATCTTTTTAAAGATTCTAATTCTCCTTCATAAATTACTTTATTTTGTCTTAATACTCTAATTAAATCATGCCGTTTTACAATACCTTCGATAACCATACATCCAGCTATATTACCAAAACTTGGAGATTTAAATATACTTCTTACTTCTGCCAACCCCGTAATTTCTTGTTTATATTTAGGAGAT
Organism: Buchnera aphidicola (Schlechtendalia peitan); assembly: GCA_039830055.1. Classification (GTDB taxonomy): domain Bacteria; phylum Pseudomonadota; class Gammaproteobacteria; order Enterobacterales; family Enterobacteriaceae; genus Buchnera_B; species Buchnera_B aphidicola_BB. The sequence goes on from CP140043.1 coordinate 401,982, forward strand.
GTCATTCCAAGCATAGCATTTTTAATTTCATCAATGATATGATATATTACTGAATAATATCGTAAATCTAAATTTTCTGATTCAATAATACGTTTTGCAGAAAAATCAGCTCTTACATTAAATCCTATAATTATAGCTTTTGAAGCAATAGCAAGAGATGCATCAGTTTCTGTAATACCTCCGACACCTTGTCCTATGAGTTTCACCACAACATTATTATTAGATAATTTACTTAGAGAATCAGAAATAGCTTGTAATGAACCTTGAACATCAGCTTTTAAAATAATATTGAGAACTAAGGCATGATTATGTTTTTCTGTTTCAAAAATATTAGATAATTTAAATGCAGTTTTTTTAGATAACTTTTTTTCTCTAAATTTTGTTTGACGATACATTGCAACTTCTTTAGCTTTTTTTTCGTCACTAACAACAATAATCTTATCTCCAGCTATAGGAATTCCTGATAATCCTAATATTTCTACTGGAATAGAAGGACCAACAGACCTTATTTCTTTTCCCATAGAGTTTTTTATAGCACGAATTTTACCATATTCTAATCCACATAATACAATGTCTCCTTTATTCAAAGTACCTTCTCGTATTAATATTGTAGCAATAGGTCCTTGACCTTTATCTAAAAATGATTCAATAACCAAACCTTCAGCCATACCTGTAATTGTTGTTTTTAATTCTAACATTTCAGCCTGTAATAAAATAAATTTCAATAAATCATCTATACCTTTTCCTGTTTTAGCTGAAACATTAACAAAAATATTATCACCGCCCCATTCTTCTGTAACGATATTATATTTCATCAATTCAGTTTTAATCTTTTCAGGCTCTGCATTTAACTTATCTATTTTATTAATTGCAATTAAGATTGGAGCTGATGCTGCTTGAGCATGCTGTATAGCTTCGATAGTTTGCGGCTTTACTCCATCATCTGCAGCAACAACTAGTACCACTATGTCAGTAATTTGAGCTCCTCTTGATCTCATAGCAGTAAAAGCTGCATGTCCTGGGGTATCTAAAAATGTAATAACTTTATTGTTTACTTCAATATGATAAGCACCTATGTGTTGTGTTATTCCACCGGCTTCTTTAGAAGCAATATTAGTTAATCTAATATAATCTAATAACGACGTTTTACCATGATCTACGTGTCCCATTACAGTTACTATAGGAGGTCGAAATTGCAATTTTTTATTACTAACGTTTCGACATTTCATAATATCGTGTTCTAATTTATTTTCATGATAAATAAGAACTTTATGACCCATTTCTTCTGCTACTAGTTGAGCTATATCCTTATCTAAACTTTGGTTAATAGTAACAATATAACCTAATTTCATCATTTTTTTAATAACTTCAGAACTCTTTACAGCCATTTTATTTGCTAATTCATACACTGTAGTAAAATTCTTAATAATTATATCTCTATTAATAACAGATGATGGTTTTTTAAAAACTTGCTGTAAAATACTATTATTAGATTGTTTACTACTTTTTTCTATATATGTAGAGTTTTTTAAATTCTCAGAATTAAATTTTTTATCAAAATAATTTTTATTTTTTTTATTATATGTATTTTTTACACTTTTATTATAACGTGATCGATTATTATCTTTATTAGGTACACTGTGAATAAAACGATGAACATGAGATATCTGAGAAACGTTGTATCTATTACGATTCTCTATTACTGGTTGAATCCGATTTTCTTTTTTTTCTTTATTTTTTTTTCTACGACTAAAAGTAGAATTTTGCAAGTTTACATTACGTTTCAATTCTACTTTTTTAAAAGAAGCGTTATCATGTTCAATATTTTTTAATACAACATTATCTTTTTTTTTAATACTTTTAACATTTAAATTTTTATTTAAATTATTAGAAATATGACTATCTTGAGTAGTATTTTGGATAGAATAAATTGTGCTGTCATTTTTGTTTCCTAAATTAGATGATGGTTTACGGTAATTATTATTTAAACTAGAACTGGTGTTCTTAAAGATATTACGAGATACTTCATCATTATGTTTTATGTATGTTTTATGTTTTCTAATTTCAATATGAACATACTTGTTTTTTCCTCCTATACTAGATACATTCAAAGTACTACGGGTTTTTCTTTTTAAAGTTAATGTATTATTTGAAATAGTACTAGCTCTTTTTAAATATTCTTCTAATGTTTTTTTTTCATCACGAGTAATATAATCATATTTATTTTTTACAATTCCAGCTTGAATGCATATTTGTACCAATGTATTAATAGATATATTCATTTCTTTAGCTAATATATTTATATTTATTACCATAATTGCAATTATTCCTATTTTTATGTCTTTTCACCAAACCAACATATATTACGTGCTTCCATGATTAGAGCACCAGCTGTATTAGTATTGAGCTCTTCAATATCGACTAAATCATCCACTCCCTGATCAGCTAATTCTTCTAAGCTACAAATATCTTTATTTACTAATTTTTGAGCTATTATTGTATTCATCCCTTTTAAATTTAATAATTCTATTTTAGGTTTCTTGTTTTCTAAATTTTCTTTTTTTTCTTTCTCTATTTTTAATAAAGCTTTTTTTGCCTCTGAACGAACTAAAAAAGCTAATTCTTCTTTAAAATTTTTTATATTGAGTAATTCATCAAATGGAACATATACTAATTCTTCTATTGAAGAAAATCCTTCTTTGATTAAAATATTTAAAAATTTTTCATCAATTTCTAAATATTTTTTAAACATATTTAAAATTTTGTCAGCTTCTTTTTGATGTTTTAACTTTAAATCATCAATTGTCATAACATTAATTTCCCAACCGCTCAGTTGAGAAGCTAATCGAACATTTTGACCATTTCTTCCAATAGCTTGTGCTAAGTTATTTGGATTGACAGCAATGTCCATTGTATGGCTTTCTTCATCGACAACAATAGAAGAAACATCGGCAGGAGCCATTGAATTAATAACAAATTGAGCAGAATTATTGTCCCATAATACAACATCAATTCTTTCACCACACAATTCATTAGATACTGCCTGTACGCGGGCACCTCTCATACCTACACATGCACCAACTGGATCAATTCTTTTATCGTTACTTTTTACTGCTATTTTAGATCTTGATCCTGGATCACGTGCAGCTGCTTTTATTTCAATAATTTCTTCTCCTATTTCTGGCACTTCAATTTTAAATAATTCAATTAACATTTCAGGCTTAGATCTACTAACAAATAATTGTGCACCTCGTACTTCTGGACGAATTGCGTATAAAACACCTCTGATACGATCTCCTAATCTGACATTTTCTCGAGGTAACATCTCTTCTTTTAAAATTAGTGCTTCAGCATTATTTCCTAAATCTAGAAGAATACTATCTCTGCTATTTTTTTTTACTATTCCTGTTACAATTTCACCAAAATGATTTCTAAATTGATTAACTATCATTGCTCTTTCAGCTTCTCTTACTTTTTGAACAATGACTTGTTTTGCTGTTTGAGTAGTAATTCTATCAAAAGTAACTGATTGTATCTCATCTTCTATATAATCATTAACTTTTATTAAATTGTTATCGTATTGAGCAGCTTCAAATGTAATTTCTTTAGTAGGATGTAAAACTTCACAAACAACCAACCAACGACGAAATGTTTTAAAACTTCCATTTTTTCGATTAATTTTTACTTGAATATCAACGTCTTGATTATATTTCTTTTTAGTTGCTATTGCTAATGCACTTTCTAACGCTTCAAAAATTTTTTCGCGGGGTAGAGATTTTTCATTAGAAACAGCTTCCACAACAGCTAAGATTTCTTTATTCATCTTAGTTTACCTCAATTCATAGAATAATATTGTGGAATTATAAATATCTTATTATAAATTTTTAAAAATAGAAACATATTCCATTATTTTGAATGCTATTAATGTCTGCAATAATATGTACTATACAATTTATAACAAGTATTAATGTAAAAAATTTTAAAATATTTTTTGAATTTTTTTTAAACTTTTAATAATTCATCTATATTTATTTTTTAATCATTGTTTTAATTTTATTATAATAAAATCCCCGAAAGTAAATCGGGGATTTTATTATAATAAAATTAAAACAATGATTAAAAAATAAATATAGATTACCGAGGACGGGATTTGAACCCGTATGCTCAATAAAAGCACTATCCCCTCAAGATAGCGTGTCTACCATTTTCACCACCTCGGCTAAAATACTTACTTTAAAAACACATGTTAAAAAATAATTTAAAATATATTATTATAATTAATATTGCAAATTATTAAACTGATTAAAAAAAACAAACAAGCTAATACACTAATAATTCTTGTTGATACATTGTTATTATAATATGTTATCATTTGTTTCGATTTTTCTAAACCGAAATTAATGTTTGAATCATTACTTTCTTCATTTTGTATCATAATAAAAAATATTAGAAAAATAGAAACCACAATAAACAATCCTAAAAAACAATTGTACATGTAATAACTCCAAATTATTGAAAACAATATCTATAATTAAAATTACAATTTAAAATATAAAAAGTAAATAACAAAACTTTTATAAAAAATTTTAAATGTACAATATAAAAATTGTACTAAAAAATATTGTAAAACAACTTTATAGATTTTTAAACTTGTTAGAAATAAATGTAACTACATTACTATTCTTATGTTCTACTATAACTCTAAAACAAGACTCTGTTCCAGATTTTCTTAATAATATTTTTCCAAATTTTCCTAACATATTTTTATATTTTAAAAAAGTGTATTGTATTTTTTTATACTTATAAATACTATTTTTGTTTGAAAAATTTATATTCACTATTTCTTGAGGAAATAATTTTATACCAGAATACAATTGAAATAAGCTACTATGAGTGGCTATCATAACTTTTATAATTTGCAAACTAGTAATAACTCCATCACAAATAGATGATTTATTCATCATAATAACATGACCTGAACTTTCTGCACCCAATGTCCAATTTTTTTCTTTTAATTTTTTAATTATATTTTTATCTCCTACTTTAGTTTTAATAAAAGGAATACCTAACTTCTTTAAAGCTATTAATAATCCATTATTGCTCATAACCGTACCAACTACACCTTCTTGTTTATTTTTTCGATACAAATAAAATTTTGCTAAAATATATAAAATATGATCACCATTTACTGTATTTCCAAAATGGTCAATCATAATAATACGATCTCCATCACCATCAAAGGCCAAACCAATATCTGCTTTTTTAGATAGCACTAATCTTTTTAAATGTTCAATATCTACTACTCCACAATTTTTATTAATATTATATCCATTTGGAGAAGTAGCTGTCACAATTAGATTTGCTCCAAAATCTCTAAAAATTTTAGGTGCAATTTTATAAGTAGAACCATTAGCACAATCCAATACTATTTTAAAATTCCTTAAACTAAAATTTGATGGCAAAGTAGATTTACAAAAGTTAATATATTTTTTATGGGCAAAAGAAATTTTTTTAATTTCAGAAAAATGAGTAGTATATTTATGAAACATGGGTTTGTCTAATTCTTTTTCAATTCTTTTTTCTAAAATAGATGATGCTTTCTTTCCTCCTTTTACAAAAAGCTTTATGCCATTATCCCAAAATAAATTATGCGATGCTGATATTACTATTCCTACTTCTAAATTTAACGATCGTGTTAAATATCCAATAGCCGGGGTAGAAATTATACCTACAGACATTACGAGAACTCCAGAAGCAGATAAACCAGAATTTAACGCTAATTCTAACATATAACTAGAAATACGAGTATCTGTTCCGACTATTACTCTTTTAAAACTATTTTTAAATAGCAATCTTCCTATAATAACTCCAAATTTAAAAAAAAAACTAGGCGTTATTGGAAATATACTTACTCTCCCGCGAATACCATCTGTTCCAAAATATTTTGTAACACTCAATTTATTATCCTTCTAAATACGTAAATACTTAAACTAATATAACAAAAAATGTAAAACATGAAAATTTAGTATTATACAAAAACCACTAACTAACATTAATAAATATTCATCTATAGCAATAGATACTACATATAAAATGTAAATATATGCGTAATCACTATTCAATTAAAAATTATATAATGTCATTATACTCATCATAAGCTATCTCTTAATATTAACGTTTAAGAGATAGCAATATTTAAAAATATCCATATTACAAATAATTTTTTTATATTTAATTTATGTTTAAATAAAAAATTCAATGATGTATGACATTAAACTTATATAAATTTAACTATTTAAAATTAAACATAGCATACAATTAAAATTATAAATTAAATCAATTATTGTTTTCACACCATCCATCAGGAATTCGAACCGTTTTTCTTTCCATTAAATCATTTATTTGACGAGAATCAATTGTTTCATATTTCATTAACGCATCCTTCATAGCATGAAGAATATCTAAATTTTCATTTAATATTTTTTGCGCTCGTTGATAATTTTTTTCGATTAACAACTTTACTTCTTCATCGATAATTCTTGCTGTTTCATCCGACATATGTTTGGACTTTGCTACGGTTCTTCCTAAAAAAATTTCACCTTCTTCTTCGACATATAAAAGAGGTCCTAATTTTTTTGAAAATCCCCATTGTGTTACCATATTTCTAGCTAAATTAGTTGCAACTTTTATATCATTAAAAGCGCCAGTAGATACGTTATTAGGTCCATAAATAATTTCTTCTGCTAATCTTCCTCCATATAATGTTGATATCTGACTTTCTAATTTATTTTTACTAATACTCAATACATCGTCTTCTGGTAAGAAAAAAGTTACCCCTAATGCTCTTCCTCTCGGAATAATAGTTACCTTATGAGCAGGATCGTGTTCTGGAACTAATCTTCCTACAATAACATGCCCTGCTTCATGATATGCTGTAGACTCCTTTTGCTTATCCGTTATTACCATAGAACGTCTTTCAGTACCCATAATAATTTTATCTTTTGCTCTTTCAAAATCAAACATAGATACAACTTGACGATCAGTACGAGCTGCAAATAATGCTGCTTCATTAACTAAATTAGCTAAATCTGCTCCAGAAAATCCAGGAGTCCCACGAGCTATAATCATAGGATCTACATCTTTTGATAAAGGAACTTTTTTCATATGAACTTTGATAATCTGTTCACGTCCTCTAATATCAGGTAATGCAACAAAAATTTGACGATCAAATCTTCCAGGCCTTAATAAAGCAGGATCTAAAACATCTGGGCGATTAGTAGCAGCAATAAGAATAATTCCTTCATTACCATCAAAACCATCCATTTCTACTAACATTTGATTTAACGTTTGTTCGCGTTCATCATGTCCACCACCAAGTCCTGCTCCTCTCTGACGACCTACAGCATCAATTTCATCGATAAAAATAATACATGGTGCAGATTTTCTCGAATGTTCAAACATATCACGTACTCTTGATGCTCCTACTCCAACAAACATTTCTACAAAATCCGATCCAGAAATAGTAAAAAAAGGAACTTTAGCTTCACCAGCAATAGCCTTAGCTAAAAGAGTTTTTCCTGTTCCAGGTGGGCCTACCATCAAAACGCCTTTTGGAATTTTTCCTCCTAATTTTTGAAATCTACTGGGTTCTCTAAGATAATCTACTAATTCTTTTACTTCAGATTTAGCTTCATCGCAACCAGCTACATCAGCAAATGTAATTTCTATTTGATCTTCAGACAACATTCTAGCTTTGCTCTTTCCAAATAACATAGCGCCCTTTCCACCACCAATTTGCATTTGTCTCATAAAAAAAATCCAAACTCCAATTAATAGCAACATAGGAAACCACGAAATAAAAATAGAAGTTAACAAACTAGGTTCTTCTTGTATTTCTCCTATTACTTTTATATTTTTAACTAATAAAGTATCAAGCAATTTAGGATCATGAATAGGAATATAGGTTATATATCTATTATTATCTTTTCGTATTACATTAATTTCACGTCCGTTAATATACGTTTCTCGAATCTGATCTTGATTTACTTCTGATAAAAAAGTAGAATAATCTACTTTTTGATAATTAATATTATTAGCATTAAAATTTTGAAAAATAGACATTAATACGACTGCAATCACTAACCAAAGAATTAAGTTCTTAGCCATATCGCTCAAGAGATTAACCTCACAATTTACAACTATTAAACAAACAATATAAAATTATTATTTTGTTCGCCCTGATGCTATAATATATACTTCTTTAGAACAAGTTCGAGAAGCATTTGGTTTAAAAATTTTAACTTGAATAAAACATGTTCGTATTTCTTCAACTAACGCATTAAATTGTTCTCCATAAAACGATTTAACTACCAATTTTCCATGATTACATAATACTTTCATAGATATCTTAAAAGCTAATCTACTTAACTCCAAAGAACGAGGATGATCGATACAATGAGAGCCACTCATATTTGGAGCCATATCTGACATAACTAAATCTACTTTTACTTGTACAAAAGATAATAAAAAATTTAAAAATACTGAATTTCTCACATCTCCCTGAAAAAAAGAAACATTTTTAATTGGTAACATAGGTAATATGTCACAAGCTATAATACGTCCTGATTTTCCTATATGCTTACTAGCATATTCAGACCAACTTCCAGGAGAGGACCCGAGATCGATAACAGTCATACCTGAATTAAGTAATTTATTTCTTTTATTTATATCATCCAACTTAAAATAAGCCCTAGAACGAACACTTTTTTTATAAGCCAAAATTACGTATTGGTCTCGAACATGTCGTTTTAACCATTTTTTAGAACTCGAAGAACGGACTTTAGACACCAATAAATACCACGCTTGAAATATTAATTTTAAAAATAACGACACAAATAGATAACTTAAATATAATAATAATTATACAATATTTATACATTTTTAGAATATCTTAATGTAAATAGATATAAAATACGATTAAAATATACTATAAAATTTTAAAATTAACTGTACAATTAAAGTATTTTGTTAAACACTTATATTATTAATCTTATAAATAATAATATTATACTAAAAAAATTTTCTTCAATAATTTAAAACTTATCTTATAAATATAAGCATTAATTACAATACACGAAAATTAATCAGTAAAAAATCATAACTAATATTTTTTACTGATACTCAACATTTAAAATTTCGTATTTTATGTTCCCAGATGGCGTTTTAATGATCGCAATATCACTGATTTTTTTTCCAATTAATCCTCGAGACATAGGAGAATTAATAGAGATTAAATTTAATTTAAAATTTGATTCATCGTCACCTACAATTTGATAAGTAACTACTTTATTAGTATCTAAATTACGTATAGTAACTGTCGATCCAAATACAATAACTCCGCAATTTTTCATACGCGTAATATCAATTATTTGAACTTTTGACAATTTTAACTCAATTTCTTTTATTCTTCCTTCACAAAAACTTTGCTCTTCTTTCGCTGCATGATATTCCGCATTTTCTTTTAAATCACCATGTTGGCGAGCTTCTATTATAGACGCTATAATTTTTGGTCTCTTTTCTTGTTTAAGAACTTCAAGTTCTTTTCGAAGCTTTTCAACGCCTAATAATGTCATTGGAATTCGATCATTCATATTTATATCCCATAAACATACTATTAATTACAATAAAATATAAAATTTTAATTAATACTAACTATAATAAAACTTATACAAGTATTTTTATTATGTAGAAATCTATCTAAAATTATTATAAAAAATACTAAATAATAATAATTACATTAAAATTAATTTATAATAATAATTTTTATAAATCTCATTGATAAAATATAATATAAATATTCTATAAAGTTATTGCAGAAATTTTGATCATTAATTGAAATAATATCCACATTACACATTGCACAAACATACAAAACATCATTAATAAAACCAAACAAATATAAAATTACTTTCTAATGCAAAATATCCATATATTTTATAAATTTCTAAAAAATTCTATTATATTCAAAAAAAAACTTTAATACTCATTAAAAACAAAAATATTACAAATATTGTTCTCTCAAATATATTTGAATGTTGTTAAAAATAGAGATGTATTCACTAGTTGTGTTCTGATATTATGTATATAATGTAATTTTAATAAAATTAAACTTATGATTGCAAAAAAAATTGAACATTTATTAAAAAACTCTCTATCCTTAAACACAGTTAAAGTTATAGGAGACAATCATCATATTGAAATCATAGCTATTGATGACATTTTTTATAATAAAAATGAAGTAGACAAACAAAAAATGATATATTCAGAATTAATGGACTATATTTCAAAAAAAATAATTCATTCCATTTCAATAAAAACATACTCCTTAAAAGAATGGAATAATAAAAAACTATCATTAACCAATACATGAAAAAATGTTATATAACCGGGCCTACTAATCTCTCTGGAGAAGTAAAAATTTCTGGTTCGAAAAATTCTGCTTTACCAATATTATTAGTTTCAATATTATCAAAAGAACCAATACAGTTACGCAATATTCCGATACTTCAAGATACTATCAATGCAATAAAAATACTATCTAAATTGGGAGTAGAAGTAACAATTAAAAGATCAGTATACCTAAATTACAATCGTATAAAAAATTGTACTATACCTAATTATATAACAAAAAAAACACGTGCTTCTATTTGGATATTAGGTCCTCTTCTAGCAAGATTTGGGTATGCAAAAATTTCTTTGCCAGGAGGGTGCAAAATAGGAAATAGAAAAATTGACTTACATATTTTTGGATTAATGAAATTGGGAGCTAAAATAAATATATCTAACAATTACATAACTGGATTAGTCACAAAAAAATTAACAGGAACCAATATTAAATTATCCAAAATAAGTGTAGGAGCTACTATTGCAATTATGAGTACAGCTACTTTAGCATTAGGAATTACTACTATTTTTAACGCTGCGCGTGAACCAGAAATTATAGATGTTGCAAACTTTCTTAACTGCTTAGGTGCTAAAATTATTGGTGCAGGGAGTAATAAAATTACTATACAAGGAGTAACTAAATTACATGGAGGTACCTATAAGATTATACCTGATAGAATTGAAACAGGAACTTTTTTAATAGCAGCAGCTATCTCTCGTGGTAGCATTATTTGTTATAATTCTAAGCCGAAAATGCTAACTTTTATTTTAAATAAACTAATAAAAACAGGAGCAAAAATAAAAACTGGAAACGATTGGATTAGCCTTGATATGTCTAATGTTAGTCCTAAAGCCACTGATATTATCACATCTCCATATCCTGGATTTCCTACTGATATGCAAGCACAATTTACATTGTTGAATTTAATATCTTCTGGAACAAGCATAATTACAGAAACTATATTCGAAAATCGTTTCATGCATATACCTGAATTAAAAAAAATGGGAGCAATAGCAATAATAAAAAATAATTCAGTTTTTTGTTACGGAGTAAAAAAATTATATTCAGCAGAAATTATTGCATCAGATTTACGCGGATCGTCTAGTCTAATACTAGCTGGATGTATTGCTCATGGGAATACAGTTGTTAAAAATTCTCATGTTATTACAAGAGGATATGAAAACTTCTACAAAAAATTAAAGATGATAGGAGCACAAATAAAAAATAAATAAATTTTACATCTAAACAAATTTATTAATAAAAAAATCCTTATATAAAATTATATGTAATTTATAATAATAGAACTAATTCAAATTAAATAGTTATAAAATATTGCTTTAATTTAAGTTCTTTTCATCAACAATTACATTGTTTTAAACAAATTTTTAAAAACCTTAAATACATTGACTATTGAAAATGTTTTTAAAAATATAAAAATTTGTTATTCATAAAATACAAAAAATGTACTATAAAAAAATCATGGTACAATTAAAACTTAAGTATGCAACTAACAAACAATTTCTTTGGTAAAAATGGGATATGAAATATGTATGCAATTTTTATAAGTGGTGGAAAGCAATATAAGGTTAAAAAAAATCAAACAATCAAACTAGAAAAATTAAAACACACTGTTGGAGAAAAGATACAATTCAACAACATTTTAATGATTTCGAAAGAAAAAGAAATAATAATTGGTAATCCAATACTTAAAAACAGTACTATATCTGCAAATGTTGTAAATCACGGACGTAACAAAAAAATTAATATTATTAAATTTAACCGAAGAAAACACCATTTAAAACGTCAAGGTCATCGTCAATTCTTTACTAAAGTTTTAATTACAGATATTAAACAATATTAAGGTATAAAAATGGCACATAAAAAAGCAGGTGGATCAACTAGAAATGGAAGAGATTCCAGATCCAAAAGATTAGGTATAAAACATTTTGAAGGAGAACTTATACTATCGGGTAGTATCATAATACGTCAAAGAGGTACAAAATTTCACGCAGGAGATAATGTAGGTTGTGGAAAAGATTATACATTATTCGCTAAAACCCAAGGAAGAGTTAAATTTAAAACACAAGGATTAAAACAAAAGAAATATGTAAGTATTATTCCCAGTCAGTAATTAAATATTACTCACATAAAATTTTTCACAAATAAAAAGAATTCCAACATAGATGGAAACTTGAATTTGTGAAAAACAAAAACTTAATATTACTTATGAAATAAGTATATATAAAAAATAAATTATAACATTAACACTAAATTTTAAAATATTAAAACATATTTTCTAAATAAATACTTTAAGGATATTAAAGACAAAATGAAATTTTTGGATCAAGCAACCATTCATATTATCGCTGGAAATGGAGGAAATGGTTGTATTAGCTTTAGACGAGAAAAATATATCCCAAAAGGGGGGCCTGACGGAGGAGATGGTGGAAATGGAGGAAACGTTTGGTTAAAAGCTAATAGAAACTTAAATACTTTAGTAGATTTTAGATTTATAAAAATTTTTCAAGCACAAAACGGTGAAAATGGAAAAAATAAAAATAAATCGGGAAAAAAAGGAAAAGATATCATAATTCCTGTACCAATCGGAACAAAAATTATTGATAATAATACTAATGAAATTATTGATGATATCGTACATGATGGACAACAAATATTAATTGCTAAAGGAGGATGGCATGGATTAGGAAACACACGATTTAAATCCTCTGTAAATAGAACACCTAAAAAATGTACTATAGGAACTCTGGGGGAACAAAGAAACATTAAATTAGAACTTGTACTATTAGCTGACGTAGGTACATTAGGATTACCCAATTCTGGGAAGTCTACTTTAGTAAGCAGTATATCTTCAGCGAAAATAAAAATAGCTAATTATCCATTTACAACACTTACCCCAACATTAGGTTCCGTAAAAATAAATACAAACGATAGCTTTATAATTGCAGATATACCAGGCTTAATCGAAGGAGCTTCACAAGGTCGCGGATTAGGCATTCAATTTTTAAAACATTTAGAAAGATGCCATTTATTATTACATGTCATTGATATATCTATAAAAAATAAATTTATTATTCTTAATAATATAAAAATTATTTTAAAAGAGCTAAAAAATTATAATACAAAACTATATGAAAAACCAATATGGTTTATATTCAACAAAATTGATTTAGTTAACAAAAAACATACTGAAAATATTATTAAATTTATTAAAGAAAATATACAAATAAAAACATTGTATTGTTATTTAATTTCATCGATTACAAAAAAAGGCATTAAAACAATGTGTAAAGATATTTCATATTACATAAAAAATAATCCATTTGTTCACATTATATAAGATATTTAACATATAATAATATGAAGTATAAAAGTGAAGTATTATAAACAAAAATAATATATTTAATATTAATAAATAAGACTACTTTATATAAACACTTATATACTTTTAATAAACCAAACACAATAAAAATTTTCATTAATCTTAAAACTATTAGAACTTTTATATTTAAAGTTATATGTTTTTAAAAATAAAACTTGATTAAAACACTATTTACCCGGGCACTCCGGGCACAAATGTTTAACAATATGTAAAAACTGTTATAATAACTATTAACGCTTAGAAAATTGAGGACGTTTTCTTGCTTTCCGCAAACCTACTTTTTTTCTTTCAACTTTTCGAGAATCACGTGTTACAAAACCTAATGCTCTTAATCCCTTTCGAAAAGATATATCATAATCTATCAATGCACGAGTAATTCCATGACGGATTGCACCAGCCTGTCCAGAAATTCCACCACCTTTAACAGTAATATATAAATCACATTTATCTAGCATGTTTACTGATTCTAACGGTTTTTTTACTATAATAATAGTAGTTTTACAACCAAAATAATTTTCTAAAGAACGTTTATTAATCTTAATTTCTCCATTTCCAGGCTTAAGAAATACTCGCGCTGAAGAACTTTTTCTGCGACCAGTTCCATAATTATATTTTTGATTCATTCTATATATTCCTAATTAAATAATTAACATTTTTGGAAGTTGTGCCGTATGAACGTGATTGTTATCAGCATAAACTTTAAGTTTTTTAAACATTTTTCGGCCAAGAGGCCCTTTTGGCAACATACCTCTCACTGCAATTTCGATAACTCTAGTAGGAAAACGAGCAATCATATCTTTAAATAATATTTTTTTAATACCACCTACATATCCAGTATGACGATAATAGATTTTATTTGCATATTTTTTTCCAGTAACTAATATTTTACTAGCATTAATTACAATAAGATAATCACCAATATCAATATGAGGAGCATATTGTACTTTGTGTTTGCCTCTAAGTCGCGAAGCAATAGCAGACGCTAATCTCCCTAAAATTTTCCCTGTAGCATCAACACAATACCACGTTCTTTGTGTATTTTTAGTTTTCTCAGAACAATTCTTCATATTTAACGATTCCATATAAAACTTAATTTTTTAAATTTTTATTTGAAAAACATGAAATATTAATTAATTAAAATAATTTTAAAAATTAATATAACAATTCATAAAACAGTTTGCAAAACTAACATAACTGTTAAAAAATAAACATATACTTTATTAAAGCTCTTATTCAATCAAAAACATTTAAACTCACGTAAAAATATTTCTATTTTATGAAATTTACAATACATAACTACATTTAAACTAGTTTTAGATAGTATAATAAATATCCAATTTAACTAATTCTATTATTTTATACTTACAAATGTAATACAACATTATATAATAAAAAATTTAAATTAATAAATTTTTATAAAAATTCAATCTACACTGTAGCTATTCTAATAAATATATTTATTTTAAAATAAATATTTCATATAAAATAATAAAAATAAAAAATAGTTCTCTCAAAATCACACACTTAAAACTAGTTTGAAAGGCAGTAAAATATGAAGTCCACAAGTACTTTACTAACATTACGTAATATTATTAATACCTTAGATAAAGACTTAATTTCTTTACTCGCTAAAAGACAAAAAATAGCGGTAAAAATAGCTAAAACGAAAGCACAACAAAATTATCCAATAAAAGATATAGAAAGAGAACAATTATTATTAAATAATTTAATAGCATTAGGACAAGAAAATAACCTCAATAGTAAATATATTTCAGACTTATTTAAAATTATTATCAACAATTCAGTTTTAATACAAAAAAATTGGATAAAGCATAATTATTGCAAACAAATAAAACTAGAAATCTTTTCCTTTCTCGGTGACTCTGGATCATACTCATATGATGCTACATTAAAATACGCTAATAAAAAACATCAATTTTTTAACAAAAATTATTGTAATACTTTTCAAGAAATTGTTGAAAATGTTGAAAATGGAAAATCAGACTATGCAGTATTACCAATAGAGAACAATTCTTCTGGATCAATAAATGAAACGTACTCTATTTTAATAAATACAAAATTATCTATTGTTGGTGAAATTAATATTCCTATAAATCATTGCTTACTATCTAAACCAAAAACTCAGTTAATAAACATTAAAACTGTTTATAGCCATAAACAACCTTTTATACAATGTAGTAAATTTATTGAACATTTCCCTAATTGGAAATTAAAATATACTAATAGCACTACTGATGCTATAAAAAAAGTATACAATGATACGAAATTTACATCTGCTGCATTAGGAAATGAAGCATGCAAAAAAATATATCAATTAAAAATTATATCTAAAAATATTTCAAACTTAGAAAACAATATAACTCGATTTATAATATTACACAAAACTGATATATACGTTCCTGAACATATTCCATCTATAACCACTATTATGATACTAATAAATAACAATGAATATTTAATAAAAAAAATTATTAATACTATTAAAGAACACAATATAAAAATAAGGCAATTAAAATCTCATAAACTTTTAGAAACATCATCAGAAATAATAATTTTTATCGATATTAAAAATAACATTAATGTAAACCAAATGAAAAATACTCTGTACAAATTAAAAAATATTACTTTAATTAAAGTATTAGGATGTTACCCAATCGATAAATTTCCTTTATAATTAAATTATTAAACATATTTTCTCTAAGTATTAAATATAGCTCTATTTAATGTAAATAAAAAATAGAGCATATATATTAAATATATTTAAATTATATTAATAAATATTATATATACATTTATCGTACTATAATAAAGTAATATAATTTTAAAAACATAATTTGTTTTAACATAAAAAATATTCATATTCGTAATAAAAATACTATACAACTTTAAATGTTTTAAAAACTTACAAATGTTTCTAAATAATGTTTTTATATCTAAATAATATTTTTGTTATTTTGTTAAAATAAAAAATAATTACTACATAATCATTAATACTTTATTTAAAATAGTAGAAACATTTAAAAAAAGTTTTAAAATAATTCTCTAATCGTATTATTCTTACCGTTGTACATATATTTTATTTATATAAAAATGGTACTATAAAAATTTATGTCAATAATTCTTAAAAAACACGTTTTTTATTTAAAATATTTAGAAATTTATTAAAAATACTAATAAAAAATTATATAAATCAATTATAGAGTATAATATTATGTTTAGAAATTTAACTGAACGATTTTCAAAAATATTTAACAAAATATCTAATCAAGGACGATTAACTCAAAAAAATATCACAAAAACTTTACGAGAAGTTAGAACGGCTTTATTAGAAGCAGACGTTGCGCTATCAGTAGTTCACAGTTTTATCAACTCTATATCAAAACATTCTATTGGAAATAACATTGATAAAAGTTTTACTCCAGGCCAAGAATTAATAAAAATAGTTAAACGAGAACTAATAGAAATATTAGGAAAAGGAAATAATTGTTTAAATTTATCTGTTCAACCTCCAGCAGTAATTATGATAGTTGGATTACAAGGACAAGGAAAAACCACAAGTACAGTAAAATTAGGAAAAATGATACAGGACACTAAGAAGAAAAAAGTACTAATAGTATCTACAGACGTTTATCGTCCAGCTGCAATCAAACAACTTGAAATATTGTCAAAACAAGCAAATATTGATTTTTATCCTTCTAATATTAATCAAAAACCAATACAAATAGCTATCTTAGCACTAGAATTTGCTAAATTGAAATTATACGATGTACTTTTGATTGACACTGCTGGCCGATTACATATTGACAAAAATATGATGAATGAAATGGTAAACATACATACATACGTTCAACCTATTGAAACTTTACTAGTAATTGATGCTATGATAGGTCAAGACGCAGTAAATATCGCACATAATTTTAATAATAGCTTATCTATCACTGGTTTTATTATAACCAAAACAGATAGTGATACTAGAGCAGGTATCGCGTTATCAATGAAGTTTATTACAAAAAAACCAATTAAATTTATTAGCAATGGAGAAAAATTAGAAGAATTTGAAATATTTCATCCTGATAGAATAGCAACGCGAATTCTTGGCATGGGGGATATGCTATCACTAATAGAAAATATTGAAAAAAAAATTAATAAAAAAAATATTAACAAACTAACTCATACAATAAATAACAATAATAAATTTGATTATAATGACTTGCTTATTCAAATACAACAAATTAAAAAAATTGGAAACGTTACTTCTATACTTGGAAAATTACCAAAAACAGGAGGAATATTTAATAATATTCAAAATAATATTGACGAACAATTATTGCTAAGAATGGAAACAATAATTCACTCTATGACTTTAGAAGAAAAAAAAAGACCAGAAATAATTAAAGGATCAAGAAAACGTCGTATTGCGAAAGGATCAGGTTTATCAATACAAGAAATAAATGTATTACTAAAACAATTTAACAACATAAAAAAAGTAATTAATACTATTAAAAAAGGTGGAATTAGTAAAATTATGAGAGGAATAAATAATATTATTCATAATAAGTTTTAAAACATGAAATGTTTTTATAAAATTTTTTTTGAGTTACACTATTTTAAAATATTTAAAACTGTTAAAAAGGTGCAATAATTATGGTAAAAATTCGTTTAGCACGATTAGGATCTAAAAATCGCCCATTTTATAAAATAGTTGTTGCTGATAGTCGATGTCCTAGAAATGGAAAATTTATAGAAAAATTAGGATTTTTTAATGCAATACCATGGAAAAATAGCAATAATATTTACATAAATTTTGAAAGACTACAATACTGGATAAAAAATGGTGCACTCATGTCTAGTAGAGTACAATATTTAGTCAAAAAACTTTCTAAATAATAAAATATTAAAAAGGATATTATTATAAATACGAACAATAACTTTTCTTCACATTTAATCATCGCACGATTTGGTATTCCAAATGGTATATTAGGATGGATTCGCGTATTTTCATTCACAGAAGATAGATATAATATCTTTAAGTATCGCCCATGGTACATTCAAAACCAAGACAAAAAAATAATTATTTATATAAAAAATTGGAAAGATCGAAAAAAATATTTTCTAATACAATTAAAAAATATTACTAATCGTTCTATGGCTGATATGTTAAAAAATCATTATATATCTATCAATGAAAATACATTACCAAAATTACAAGATAATAATTATTATTGGAAGGATATTATTTCGTGTACTGTAATTAATATTAAAAAAAAAAACTAGGAACAGTAATCAACTTAATTAAAACGTTATCTAATGATATTCTTGTTGTTCATCATAAGTTAAAAAATCATATTGAAATAAATAAAAATATCCTAATACCTTTCATAAATAAAGAAATTATTAAAGAAATTAATATTGTTAAAAAAATTATAATCGTAAATTGGAATTATAATGTTACATAAAAACATTTCAAACAAAGATAAGATCTTACCATTTTATATAGGAATAATTAGTATTTTTCCAGAAATGTTTAAGGCTATTATCAATTATGGAATTACTAGAAAAGCAATTCAGAAAAGAATTATCCAAATTAAAATTTTTAATCCAAGAAATTATACAAAAAATAAATATCGAAGTATTGATGATCGTCCTTATGGAGGAGGTTCTGGTATGCTTATGACAGCAGAACCATTGAAGTTAGCAATTGAACATGCCAAATCTATGATAGAATCTAATACAACAGTATTTTATCTATCTCCACAAGGATCTAAACTAAATCATAAAAAAATTTTGATGTTGTCAAAAAAAAAACACATAATACTATTATGTGGACGATACAAAGGTATCGACGAAAGATTAATACAGAGTAAAATTATTGATGAAGAAATTTCTATCGGAGACTATATTCTTAGCGGGGGAGAACTGCCTGCTATGATCTTAATTGATATGTTATGTCGTTTACTGCCTGGAGTATTAGGACAAAAACAATTAAAATTAGACGATTCTTTTCATAACGGACTTTTAGAATGTCCACAATATACTAGACCTAAAACTTTTCATAAAATATCTGTACCTGAAATTTTATTATCAGGAAATCACAAAAAGATAGAAAATTGGAAACTAAAACAATCATTAGGACAAACATGGATAAAACGACCAGATCTATTAAATAAAATTACACTTACAAAAAAAGAAAATGATCTTCTTAAACAATTTAAAAACGAAGTTTCTCAATTAAAAAATAAAATATTTTAAATAATAACATTTATTAGGATATTATTAATGTGAATATTATTCAAACAATAGAACAAGAACAAATGAGAAAAGACATTCCTAATTTTAGAACCGGGGATACTGTAGAAGTACAAGTATGGGTAATAGAAGGATCAAAAAGAAGAATACAATCATTCGAAGGAATAGTTATATCTAAACGCAATAGACATTTTAATTTTTCATTTTGTGTTCGAAAAATATCTAATGGAGATGCTATAGAACGTGTATTTCATGCTTATTCTTATAATATTGAAAAAGTTCTTGTCAAAAGATATAGTAATATTAGAAAATCAAAATTGTACTATTTACGTAATAAAATAGGAAAATCAGCTAGAGTAAAAGAACTATTAAAGAAAAAATAAACTTTTATTACATAATTATACTATATTTATTCCAAATAAATAACATCATGCAGTCATACTTATTATAATTTGACTGCATAGCATGTAAATAGTACTAATTAATATAACAACTATAATAAATTGCTAATTTTAAAAAAACATATATTAACTGTCATATAGTGCCTCCTACTGTAATATTATTTAATTTTATCGTTGGTTGACCGACGCCTACTGGAATATTTTGCCCATTTTTAGAACATGTTCCAACTCCAGGATCTATTGATAAATCATTTCCAACCATAGAAATTTCATTCATTACATTACTACCTGATCCAATTAACATTGCATTTTTTATAGCATTAATAATTTTTCCATATTTTACTAAATATGCTTCAGAAGTAGAAAATACAAAATTTCCTGAAGTAATATCTACCTGTCCTCCACTAAAATTTAGAGCATATATTCCATATTCTACACTATCAATGATATCTTTAGGTTCTGAATGCCCTGACAACATATATGTATTAGTCATTCTAGGACAGGGCAAATGAGCATACGATTCTCTTCTTCCATTTCCTGTAGATTCAACACCCATTAAACGCGAATTAAATTTATCTTGTATATAATTCTTTAAAACACCATTTTTTATTAATATATTATATTGACTTGGAACTCCTTCATCATCAACAGTTAAAGATCCTCTTTTATTTG
Source organism: Buchnera aphidicola (Schlechtendalia peitan) (assembly GCA_039830055.1). GTDB lineage: Bacteria > Pseudomonadota > Gammaproteobacteria > Enterobacterales > Enterobacteriaceae > Buchnera_B > Buchnera_B aphidicola_BB. The sequence goes on from CP140043.1 coordinate 423,166, forward strand.
CAATAGTTCCATCATCTACTATAGTACATAAATTTGAAGCAACTTTACATCCAATCTTTTCCGAAAAAACCGATGTTCCCTGACGATTAAAATCCCCTTCTAATCCATGTCCCACTGCTTCATGTAATAAAATTCCTGGCCATCCTGGCCCTAATATTACAGGAAACATTCCTGAGGGGGCATCTTGAGCAAAAATATTAACTAAAGCAATTCGTACTGCTTCTCTAGCATAATATTCTATCAGAGGGATTCCAGACATATAATTATTTAAAAAAAATGTATATCCATCTCGACTTCCCCCTCCGCTAAAACCACATTCACGTTGTCCTTTATTTTCCACCACTACATTAACTGATAATCGTACTAAAGGACGAATATCAGCAGCTAAATTACCATCTGTAGAAGCTACTAACATTTGTTCATATTCACTACTTAAAACAGCATTTACTCTAATTACACGGGAATCAATAGCTCGAGCAATAGAATTAACTTTATAAAGAATATCTACTTTTTCTTTAGAATTAATATTTTTCGACGGATCATTGAATGTATATAGAGGTTTTGTTTGAACTACCAACAATGGTTTAATACAAGTAAAACGCTTGTTATTTAAAACACTACTTGCTAAATTCGAACATTCTTTCAACGCACTTAATGTAATATCATTTGAATACGAAAATCCAGTACTTTCACCTGATATAACTCTAACTCCAACTCCTTGATTAAGATTAAAAATTCCTTCTCTTACAATATTATCCTCTAATATCCATGATTCAAAATTTTTAGACTGAAAATAAAGATCAGCATAATCTACGTTATTCTTAGAAATATTCGTTAAAACTTCAAAAAGACTTTGATGAGTAATTTTATTGGGAATTAATAAACATTCAGTAACTAAATTAAGAACCATGTGTGCTCACTTATTTAAAATATAAATATAAAAAATAAAATTTAATATGTTTATATTAACTCTTATTGTTCTATTAATTAAGCATTTTATCGGTTTTTACCTATCTAAATTAGAATACAATTTTAATTGTTTAAAAATATGTTTTTAATCGTATATAAAAAATAAGAATTAAATAATGCAAATACTAATTCACTCATTTATAAAAATCAAAAAAAATATACATATTTATAGAATGATATATAATATTCATATATTATACATTTGCATATACTATATAAAAAAACATATGAATTTTTCTATTAACATTTTAATAATAAACGGTCCTAACCTTAATCTTTTAGGTGAAAGAGAACCTAAAATTTATGGAAAAACTAAATTAATACAATTAATTGATCAATTAAATAAAACAGGAGAATCATTAAATGCAAAAATACATCATATACAATCTAATTCAGAAAGCACTTTAATTAATGCTATTCATAATTCCAAAGATAAAATAGATTATATAATAATAAATGCAGGTGCATTTACACATACTAGCATAGCTCTGCGTGATGCATTAATCGGAGTTAATATACCGTTTATAGAAATACATATTTCTAATATTTATGCTCGTGAAAATTTTCGCATGCATTCTTGGTTATCTGATATTTCATCTGGGGTAATTTGTGGTTTAGGATTAGATGGATATTTTTGGGCTCTAAAAACAGCTATAAAAAGAATTAAAAACACATAATCGTTATATTTTGAAATATAACTAAAAATCTAAAACTATATTACCCATTATCATTCTGATGTAATTGATTTAATAAACATTTAATATCACTCGGGACGCAACTATTCCATGTCATCCATACTCCAGTAATAGGATGCTTCAAACACAATTGGCTAGCATGTAGAGCTTGTCTAGGAAATTCTTTAACAATCTTAAGTATTTTAAAAGGTACACCTTTTAAATATTTATATTTATTATTATAAACATGATCTCCTATTAATGGATGATTAATGTCTAACATATGTACACGAATTTGATGAGTTCTACCTGTTTCTAATTTAATTTTTAAATGAGTACAATAAGAAAACTTTTTTATAATTCTATAATGTGTAATAGCTTTCTTTCCAGTTACATCGGTGGTCATAATAGTTCTTCGATTAGAATGTCTTTTTATAGATTTATCAATAGTTCCACCTGAAACTACTCGCCCACACACTACTGCTTCATATTTTCTAATAATTTTTTTACATTTCATAAATTCAATTAAAATATTGTAAGATATAATATTCTTTGCAATTATCATTAATCCAGTAGTATCCTTATCTAACCTATGTACAATCCCAGAACGAGGAATATATGCAAAATTTCTATTTTTATATAATAATGCATTTAATAAAGTTCCATTTTTATTCCCAGCTCCAGGATGAACGACTAAATTAGCTTGTTTATCTATTACTAATATATCATTATCTTCATAAACAACAGTTAAAGGAATGTCTTGAGGACTATCAAAATCATCTGTATAATTAACCACATTAATAACAATCTTATCTCCACATGAAATTCTTATATTAGGTCGATTTAAAATTATGCCATTCACAGTAACCCTAAAATTTAAAATCCATTCTTTTAAGCAAGTTCTAGAATAACTACTAAGTAATTGTGATATTGCTTTATCCAATCGCATTTTTGGTGGAAATGTATCAGGAACAACAATAGTAAATTGTTTAATATTAATCATGCAACATCCTTTAAAAAAATCATCACAAATATACGGTATAACAAGTAATATTTATATTCTAATTATAAGATTAAAAATAAAAATCATTCATAATATACACACAACTACATAATACAACTTCAAACTATTCATTTACACAAATATAATAAAATTTTATTTTTTTATATATTTTTGAATTTATACATAGTATTTTAAATATACACACAACAATAAGTGTTTAAAAAAAAATATAGTTACATATTAAAAATAACGTTTATGTTTTAAAGTATTTAAGGAAAAAACATTTTATAATTATGAACTATGTAATATTAAAACGTTACAATATAAAAAATTCTTTAATTACGTGTAAACTATAATTGTCTTTAAAAATTTTAATTTATAAAAAGAAAATGAAAAAAACAACTGATGAAGTCAGAGAAATGTTTTTATGTTTTTTTAAAGAAAAAAAACATATTATAATTCCAGGAAGTTCATTGATTCCTATAAACGATTCTTCATTACTATTTACTAATTCTGGAATGAATCAATTTAAAGATTTATTTTTAGAAGAAAATTGTAATCCTACATATAATCGAATAACTACAGCACAACATTGTTTAAGAACTGGGGGAAAACACAATGATTTTGAAAACGTAGGATACACATCCAAACATCATACATTTTTTGAAATGTTAGGAAATTTTAGTTTTGGAGATTATTTTAAACAAGAAGCTATCACGTATGCATGGGAATTTCTAACATCTAAAAAATGGTTAAATTTTTCTAAAGAAAAATTATGGATCACTGTTTATGAGTATGATTTAGAATCATATAATATATGGAAAAATATTATTAATATACAAGAAAACAGAATTATTAAAATAGGAAACAAAAATAATTATGAATATACTTCAGATAATTTTTGGCAAATGAGTAATACAGGTCCATGTGGTCCTTCTACAGAAATTTTTTATGACAAGGGGGATTACTTGCCTGGACATCCTCCTGGAATTAATGCAGATAACGGAACACGATTTGTCGAAATCTGGAATATTGTATTTATGCAATTTAATAAAATAGATAAAAAAAACATTGTAAAATTATCTAAACCTGCAGTTGATACAGGAATGGGATTAGAAAGGGTTTCATCAATTATACAAAATGTTGTTTCTAATTATGAAATTGATTTATTTAAACCAATTACCTCTCTAATTTCAAATATGAGCAAGATACACAATGTAAATAATAAACATATTCATGTTATTGCAGATCATATTCGAGCTAGTGCTTTTATAATATCTGAAAATATTACTCCTTCTAATGAAAAACATGGATATGTTCTTAGAAGAATCATTAGACGGGCCACCAGGCATGGACATAAAATTGGAATAAAAGGATTATTTTTATATAAACTTATTCCTACTTTGATTAATTCTATCGGAATACATAAACATATATTACAAAAAAAACAAAAGTATATTGAAAATGTATTAAAACTAGAAGAAAGTAAATTTATTGAAACCCTTGATAAAGGTTTAAAATTACTTAAAGCGGAAATACTAAATCTTAAAACTAATGTGCTTAACGGAGTATTAGCATTTAAATTATATGATACATTTGGATTTCCAATCGATTTAACTATAGATATTTGTCGAGAAAAAAACATAATTGTAGATTTTGAAGAATTTGAAAAACAACTGAAACGTCAAAAACAAAACACCAGTAAAAAAAATACTTTTAATATAAGCAAAAATATAAAAACACCAATAAAAAATAACATGTCATCTAATTTTATAGGATATAATGCTGTAGAATCAGAATCATCTATCACTAATATTATTATTAATAATACATATCATAAAACTATTACGAAAAACTCCATAGGAACATTAATATTAGACAATACTCCGTTTTATCCAGAATTAGGAGGTCAAATAGGTGATACTGGAGAAATCAAAAATATTAATGGAAAATTTATAGTTTATGATACTCAAAAATTTGGAAATGCTATTGGACATATAGGAAAATTAGTGTTAGGAAATTTAAATATTCATGAAAAAGTTCATGCTAAAATTGATTATAATCGACGATTATTAATTCAATCTAATCATTCTGCTACTCATTTGTTACATTCATCATTAAGAAAAATACTAGGGAACCATGTTCTTCAAAAAGGATCTCATATTACAAGCCAATGTTTACGATTTGATTTTTGTCATCCTTTTTCTATAAATTTAGACAATATACAAAAAATTGAAAACATGGTTAATATGACAATCAATCGTAATATTTTAATTAAAACAAATATTATGACACTAAAAGAAGTTGAAAAAAAAAATATTATAGCTTTATTTCAAAATAAATATAGTGAAACAGTTCGAGTTCTTTCTATAAACGATTTTTCTATTGAATTGTGCGGTGGTACTCATGTTAAAAGAACTGGAGATATTGGTTTATTTAAAATTATCACTGAAAGAAGCATATCGTCTGGAATAAGAAGAATTGAAGCAGTAACTGGAAAAATAGCTTTATCTATCATGCATGAAAAAGAAAAAGAACTAGAAGATATTGCTACTATGTTAAAAATAAAAAATAAAAATATTAAACATAATATTCAAAGTATTTTATTAAATATAAAAAAATTAAACAAGGAAATAAAAAAACTGTATAACCAAAAAATTTATACAATAGTTAAAAAACTTACAAGCAATTATATTTTTATAAAAAATATAAAAATTATTATACAACAGTTTGTAAATGAAAATTCTAAAATGTTAAGAACTATAATAGACGAACTCAAGAATAAGTTAGAATCAGCTATTATTATATTAATTAGTATTTTTGAAGATCATGCAATAATTATTATAGGAATTACATCAAAAATATCCAATAAAATTTCTGCTAATAAACTGTTAAATATATTTTTAAAAAAATTAAACGGGAAGGGTGGAGGGGGGGATTCTCTAGCTGAGGGTTACATAAAAAATTTAACATTATTACAAGAAGAACTAAATAACATAAAAAATTGGATTGCTTCTAACCTATAAAAAATTATAGTTACATATCTTAAATTAAATATAAATAACAAAAATCGATTTTAGAAAAAACATAAATTTATATTTAGTTTAGCGTTACATACTACTAATCACTTAAGTAGATTATCAAAAAAACTCTTTTTAAAGTTTTTTAAGGAAAATACATGCTTATTTTAACTCGTCGAGTAGGCGAAACACTTATAATTGGTGATGAAATATCTGTAACAGTATTAGGTGTAAAAGGAAATCAAGTACGTATCGGTGTAAATGCTCCTAAAACAATTTCAGTACATCGTGAAGAAATATATCAAAGAATTCAAGCTGAAAAAAATAAAAAAATCTAGTTGCTAACTATATCAGCATCTTGCTACTTTTTTCAGCGAGATGCTGTAATTATTAATTCTAATATTTCTCTACTGAAATTTACAGTAAAATATTTAAATCATTTTACTAGTAAAAAAGCATTAATATTTTTAAAACTGCTATACAATATAAAACCAATATGATAATCTGACTACAATTATAATATAAATTTAAAATTTTATTTTTTAAAATAATTATAAACATTAACTAATTTTAGGTGAGATGGCCGAGTGGCTGAAGGCACTCCCCTGCTAAGGGAGTATGTAATAACAATTGCATCGAGGGTTCGAATCCCTCTCTCACCGAACTAAAAATAGCATCCGTAGCTCAGTTGGATAGAGTACTCGGCTACGAACCGAGAGGTCGGAGGTTCAAATCCTTCCGGATGCAAAAATTAAAAATAAAAATATTAAACCCTTCTCAAAAAAATTCAAACTAAATATTCTTAATTTTATAAATTGACTTTTTTATAAAACCATTAAAATCATATTACAATAAATATTTAATTTTATTAATATTTACTATGAGAGGTTAAATTTGATCCCGAAAACATTACAAAAAATTCATTGGTTAAAATCCAATCCAGAAATTGTTAAAAATATACTAAGAGGCATTGAGAGAGAAACTTTACGTATAAACTCACATGGCGAAATTTCTAAAAATACTCATCCTTACTCAATAGGATCAGCACTTACTAATAAGTGGATTACTACCGATTTTTCTGAATCATTATTAGAATTTATTACTCCTCCTAAAAATAATTTAAATATTTTACTAGAAACTTTACGAGATATTCATAAATTTGTCAGCAAAAACATTAACAAAGAATATTTTTGGCCATTTAGTTTTCCTCCATTTGTTGATTCTGAAAATTCTATAATATTAGCCCAATATGGAACATCTAATCTTGGAAAAATGAAAAAATTATATAGAATAGGACTAAAAAATAGATATGGTGTATTAATGAATATAATTTCTGGAGTACACTACAATTTTTCATTACCTATAACATTTTGGAAACTATGGAAAGAAAACAACAAAAATATCCAAGAAAATTCTATCTCTGATGGATATCTATATTTAATCAGAAATTTCTATCGATTTGGATGGGTAATTTCATATTTGTTTGGTGCATCCCCAGCAATTGAATCGTTCTTTATTAAAAAAAAACCAAATAACTTGCATTTTCACACAAAAAATAACATGTTATATTTACCATGGTCAACTTCTCTAAGATTAAGCAGTTTAGGACATACAAATGAATCTATTAAAAATTTAAAATTAACATTTAATTCTTTAAACGATTATATATCGTCTCTTGAATATGGAATGTGTACACCTTCAAAAAAATTTGTAAAACTAGGATTAGTGGATATTCATGGAAATTTAAAACAAATTAATACCAATATCCTTCAAATAGAAAATGAGTTATATACTTTTATTCGCCCTAAAAGGGTATTAGAGTCTAACGAAACTATTCTAAACTCATTAAAAAATAAAGGAATTCAATATGTAGAAATACGATCATTAGATATAAATCCTTTTTCATGTATTGGAATTTCACAAAGTCAAATATTATTCTTGGATTTATTTTTAATCTGGTGTACTATTGCTAATTCTCCTAAAATGACTCATCAAGAACTTCAATATTATTCAAAAAATTGGGAAATAATTAATTTGAAAGGTAGAAAACCAAAACAAAAAATATATATTAATACATATAATCAAAAAAAAACATTAGAATCAGTAGGAAAATATTTAATGGAAAACTTATTTTATATAGCAGAAGTTTTAGATATAAAATCAAAAAGTACGAAATATCAAGAAATATGTAAAAAAATGTTGATGTGTTTTTATCATACAGATCAAACCTACTCTGAAAGAATTTTAAATCAATATATAACCAATAATATACAAAATACAGGTATTCAATTAGCTATGAAGAATAAAAAAAAATTAAGTCGAGAACCATTAAAAATACTCAAAGAACATGATTTTATAAATGAGGTACATCGTTCTCATATTATGCAAAAAAAAATGGAAAAAAATGACAAACTAAATTCCAGGAATACTCATTCCTAGTAATAAATAATTTTAAAAATTATACATATTAAGTTTATATTATGTTAAATTTAATATAGAAAAAATACATTTATATTAAAAATTTCAAAAGCAATAATAAAGTCTTTAATCTAATTTATAATACTATTTAAAATTTACAAATGTTTTGATAAACTATTGTTTTTATTTACGTTACAATAAAATGTTAAATAAAGTATTATTAATATTAAGTTCTATATTAATTGCGTTTTCTTCGGAACAACATTCGTTATATCCACATAATTACAAAAATTTTCGTCAAATTAAAATAATAGCACAAAAAATTCATTTTAATGCACCAAGTTCTTTTTATTGTGGATGTAAAATATCATGGACTAAAAAAAAAGGAATTCCGCAACTGCAATCATGTGGTTATAAAATTCGGAAAAATTCAAATAGAGCTCATAGAATAGAATGGGAACATGTAGTACCAGCTTGGCAATTTGGACATTTGAAACAATGTTGGAAAAATGGTGGAAGAAAAAATTGTAATCACGATACAAATTATATAAAAATAGAAACAGATCTTCATAATTTACAACCAGTTATTGGAGAAATTAATGGAGATCGTAGTAATTTTATGTATGGGGAATTAGATACAACAGACAAATATCAATATGGAAATTGTTCAATGAAAATTAATTTTAAAAGAAAAATTGCTGAACCCCCAGACACATCTAAAGGACCTATTTCTAGAACATATCTTTATATGAATCAAACATATAAATTAAACGTGTCAGAAGAACAAATGAAGTTATTTAATATATGGAATAAAAAGTATCCTATTAATATCTGGGAATGTAAAAGAGATGAGTTAATTTTTAACGTTCAAGGAAACCACAATCCTTATATATACCCTTATTGTTCTAAACAAAAGTAATACAGAAAAAACATAACTAACAGTTTGAGAAAGTAATAATTACTGAAAAATATAACATATATTTTTCTAAATATTGTCATGATTTTAATGAAATTGTTCTTGCAAAAGAACAATTTCATTATCCTACACACTATACTAAATTTTAAAATAGAATAAATAATAAATATTATTAACAATGCTAATAAATATTTCTCAATCTACAATTACTAATATTAAAAATAAATAAATAAAAGTAAAAATTTTATATCTTTAGTACAAACATAATAATGAAATATTTATATTTATTTGAAATTAATAATGTCTAAAAACATCAATTTTATTATCTCAAAATCAATAAAATTAAAAATCAATATTATAATTTCGATAATTCCAGATACTTCTTATAAAAATATATAATATAAATTTATAGAGAACAATAAGTTAATAAAAAACATGAACATTTCTTCTTAAAAACAATGTAATAAAAACACGATTTCATAAAAATATATATTCAAAACAAACTAAAATAATATACAGAAATAAATATATATTTATAATTATTGATACTTTCAAACATCTAAAATAATCAATAAATATTAATAAAATATATTTAACCATTCAAAAAAAAATAATTTATTTATTAAATTTAAAATGGTGTTTTTAAAAAATAACTTACATTGTATTATTCAAACTTTAAATTATACAATAAAAATATTAACTAAAAAACATTACACAAAAAAATAACTAAAACTAAAAAAATCAATATTTTATAATACAAATTTATAAAAATTTAAATAATAAAAAATATTATATTATATAATTCTAAAAATATAAATAATGAAAAATAAAATAACATTTTTGATTTAATTCATGTTCCAAATCCATAATTTATCAGGAGTGATCACCGCTGGCAATGGAACCTCCCAGGAAGCAGGAATAATTTTATTCATTAATTGAAAATTATAAGCTAATCCAATTGGAAAAAATCCCTCTTTCTTCCAATTAATTAAAATTTTATCATAAAATCCCCCACCCATACCTAAACGATATCCAAACTTATCAAAAGCAACTAACGGAACAATAATAACATCCATATCCGAATGAAATAATATATCCTCTTTTTTTGTAATAACTGGTTCAAGAATATTAAATTGATTTAATTGTAGCAACGTACTAGGAAAATATTTAGCAAATAATAACGTCTTTTTGTAATCAGGATCAACAATAGGTAAAAAAACACTATAATTCTTTTCCCAAAATTGTTTAATTAATATATTAGTATCAATTTCTCCGTCAAAAGACATAAAAATTGCAATATTTTTAGAAGAAGAAATTTTCTTGCAACTAAAAGCTATATCAGAGATATTAACAGATGACATTTTTCGTTCTTCTAACGTGAGTTTTTGTCTGATATTTCTAAAATACTGTCTTATAAAAGCACGACGCGTATAAAACATATGAAATAGTCTTTTTAAAATTTAAAAATCGTAATATTTTTATTTAATTAATATAAATTTTTGTAAATTAGAAATCATTCTTTGCATTCTTATAACTACTTCTTTAATTTTAATCCTTTCTTGTTCTAATTCATAAGAAATATTCAATGCCGTTACTAAAACTAACTGATTTGTATTAGAAGCCCTAGTTTTAATTTTTAAATCTTGTAATCTCTTGTTTAAATAATTAGCTGCATGCTTTAATTCATTACTTAATTCATCGGGACAATTTACTTTTAATAATTGACCAAAAAGTTTTATATTTACACATTGAACTGGCATTTTATTCATACTACCTAATATAAATAATTAAGCTATTATTTTAATATTGTATTAATCTAAATATTATAAATAAAATAAGTATATATCTTAAAAATATTTTTTCAACGTCATTTAAAATAAAACTAACCCTATTAGTGTATAATATAAATATTTATAAGAATTATATGCTTGATAAAAAGATAAACACCTAGAAATATAGTTTACAAAATGTGCTTCACAATAATTATTCAATTATATTATTAATTATTTTCTAATAATAATTTTCTCTTCAATATATTAAAAAAATCAAAAATATAAAATTTTTATTATTTAAAATTAAATATTTGTATATAAAAATTAATTTTTATGAATGCGCTGAGTTTTTAACAATTTTTGTTATTCCAGAAGATTTACTAATCAATGCAATGTCTGCTGTACGAATTGCAAATAATCCTACACTAACAACTCCAGGTAAGGAATTTATTTTCTTTTCCATTTTTAGTGGATTTAATATTTTAAAATTATAAATATCAATAATAATATTTCCATTATCTGTAATAACATTTTTTCTAATTTTTGGATGTCCTCCTAATTTTTTTAATTCATTAACTATGTAAGAAACAGACATCGGTATAATTTCAATAGGTAACGGAAATGTCCCTAATATTTTTACTAACTTTGACTCATCAACAATACAAATAAAAGTTTTTGCTGAAGAAGCTATGATCTTTTCCTGAGTTAATGCTGCTCCACCCCCTTTAATCATTTGTAATTTAGAATTAATTTCATCTGCACTATCAATGTACAATTCTAATGATTGTATATCACTTAAATCGTATACAGGAATACCAAATTTTTTTAAAAACTTTGTAGAAGACCTAGAACTAGACACAGCACCATGAATTAAATTTTTAATAGAACTTAACGCTTCAATAAAATATGAAACAGTAGACCCAGTACCAATACCAATTATTTTTCCAGGACAAATATAATCCAATGCAGCTATTGCAACAGATTTCTTTAACTCATTTGAATTCATAAAATAGCACCTATTTTAGATTTCATTACTTATAATAATTGTATTGTTTTAAATTTTAATAACTACATACCTTATTTTAGTTAAAATAAAATATATAAAAAAATAGATAGGAAATATTTTTTAGATTTTTGGAAAGAATTATAATTATTATACGACAATTTGTATTTTATATCATTGACTGGGGTACCTGGATTTGAACCAGGGATGCCGGTATCAAAAACCGGTGCCTTACCACTTGGCTATACCCCAATATTAATTCTAAAGTTTTGAAATACGGAAGGCGAGACTCGAACTCGCAAACCTAACGGCGCCAGAACCTAAATCTGGTGCGTCTACCAATTTCGCCACTTCCGCACATAAAATTTAATTCTATAAATTTAAATTAGCTACGACAGGAATTGAACCTGTGACCTCAGCGTTATGAGTGCTGTGCTCTATCCAACTGAGCTACGTAGCCAAAACATAAAATTGTTCTATAATTTAAATTATGCTGTGTTACAATAATAATGTCAACAATGATCTTTAATAAAGATGTATAAAAAAATTTAATTTTTTAAAATTTTTAAATATTAAAACGATATATATAATATACAATTTTTTATTATTTAAATTCAATTTATTATTTCAGATCAATGTTAATAGGATAAAAAATGAACAAAGACAATAAAACAATCAATAATTTTATTCAAAAAATAATTATCGATGATTTAAAACATAAAAGAATTAAAAACATTAGGACACGGTTTCCTCCTGAACCAAATGGGTATTTACATATAGGTCATGCAAAGTCTATATTTCTAAACTTCTTTTTAGCCAAACAATTTCAAGGACAATTCAATCTTCGTTTCGACGATACTAATCCTAGAAAAGAATGTGTACATTATATTAATAATATTATTAAAGATATGAAATGGTTAAAATGTGATTCAGAAAATAATATTTTTTATACGTCTTCATATTTTGGAATCATGTATAAATATGCTAAAGAATTAATTAAAAAGGGATTAGCTTATGTTGACCAATTAACTAAAGAAGAAATACGAAAATATAGAGGAACATTAACTTCTCCTGGCATTGACAGCCCGTATCGAACAAGAACTATTGAAGAAAATTTAATATTATTTAAAAAAATGAAAAATGGTTACTTAAACGAAGGAAATGCATGCTTAAGAGCTAAAATAAATATGCAGTCGCCATTAATTGTCATGCGAGATCCCGTATTATATAGAATATTATTTTCAACACATCATCAAACTAAAAGGAAATGGTGTATATATCCTACATATGACTTTGCACATTGTATCTCTGATTCTTTAGAGAAAATAACACATTCTATATGCACATTAGAATTCCAAGATAATCGACAATTGTACGAATGGATTTTAAATAATATTAGCATTTCTCACCGTGCACACCAATATGAATTTTCTAGATTAAAGTTAGAATATTCCGTATTATCTAAAAGAAAACTAAAGAGTTTAATAACTAATAAAATTATAAGTGGATGGGACGATCCAAGAATACCCACAATATCCGGACTCAAACGAAGAGGATACACTGCTTCTTCTATACAAACGTTTTGCGAAAAAATTGGTATTACAAAACAAGACAACATAATAGAACTGTCATTATTAGAGTCTTGTATTAGAAATGATCTAAATTTAAATACTTTTCGATATATGGCAGTAATTAATCCAATACAAGTACATATTTGTAACTTATCAAACGACCATAATGAAGTTTTAACTATTCCTAACCATCCTAATATTAGTTCCATGGGAACACATAAAACTATATTTAGTAATAAAATATACATCGATCGCTCTGATTTTTGTGAAGATAATAAATTTAAAAAAAAACTAGGGATTGGAAATGAAATTCGATTACGGTATTCTTATACAATTAGTACAAAAAAAGTTATAAAAGATCACAATAATAATATAGTTAAAATCATTTGTACATATGATAAACATACACTAGGAAAAAATCCTATTAATAAAAAAATATCAGGAGTTATTCACTGGATTTCTAAAAAAAATTCAATTCCAGCACAATTTAACTTATATGAAAAATTATTCTTACTAAAAGATCCTGAATCAGAAGAAAATTTTTTAAAATATATTAATAATAATTCTCTAATTATCAAATTCGGTTTTGTAGAAGCTAGCATATTAAATCATATTTCTCAAAAGACTTATCAATTTGAAAGAGAAGGTTATTTCTGTATCGACGAAAATTGTAATGTTAAAGATATTTTAATATTTAATAGAATAGTAACATTAAAAACTAGGATTAAAAATCTTAGCACATAATTATTTAAACACTTTATAGTTTGTTTATGTATTAAGTTATTTTATTACAATACTTTTTAACTATATCTAATTGTTTTTATTCAATATAAAAAATTAATGCGCTTACCTTTTAATAAAATATTTGTCTAATTTTTTTAATTAGTAAAACGTTTTTATATCAATAAAACATATTAAATAACCTTTAAACTTTTTAAATGTTTTATATAAATACAGTACTTGAAAAATACATTAACATTATTAATTTTCAATAACTAATAAAATTAATTTTTATGAAAAAATACTGTGTATAATCCATTTAAAAAAAATACAATATAATTGTAAAATTACATTATTATTTTATTTTTAGTAATCTTATTTAATATTCCATTTGAATTTTGGTTAGACATGACAACACACTATATTTTTATAACCGGGGGTGTAGTATCATCTCTTGGAAAAGGTATTACAACAGCTTCTTTAGCTGCAATTCTTGAAGCACGAAATCTAAATGTGACTATTATAAAATTAGATCCGTATATCAATGTAGATCCAGGTACTATAAGTCCTATACAACATGGTGAAGTATTTGTTACTGAAGATGGTGCAGAAACCGATTTGGATCTAGGACATTATGAAAGATTTATTCGAAACAAAATGTCACGATATAATAATTTTACTACTGGTAGTATTTACTCTGAAGTATTAACGAAAGAAAGAAATGGAGATTATCTTGGTTCTACTATTCAAGTAATTCCTCATATTACTAATGCCATTAAAAACAGGATCATAACATGTGCCAAAAATAAAGATATTATTTTTGTTGAAATTGGAGGCACGGTAGGTGACATAGAATCTTTACCATTTCTAGAAGCAATTCGTCAAATGGCAGTAGACTTAGGGAAAAAACATACTATATATATTCATTTAACTCTAATACCTTATATATCAGTAACAGGAGAAACAAAAACAAAACCTACGCAACACTCAGTTAAAGAACTGCTATCAATTGGAATACAACCAGACATACTCATATGTCGATCAAAAAAAAATATTTCGATTTCTGAACGAAAAAAAATTGCTTTATTTTGTAATGTATCAGAAAAATCAGTAATTTCTTTAAAAGATGTGAAATCTATTTACACTATTCCAAAACTTCTAAATATTCAAAAAGTAGATGATTTAATTTGTAACCACTTTAAATTATACGCTCCTAAAGCTGATTTGTCAGAATGGGATCAAGTTATATATAATGAATACAATTCTAAAACAACAGTAACTATTGGTATTATTGGAAAATATGTTGAATTACCAGATGCTTATAAGTCTGTTATAGAAGCGTTAAAACATGGTGG
The DNA here is from genome assembly GCA_039830055.1 of Buchnera aphidicola (Schlechtendalia peitan). GTDB lineage: Bacteria > Pseudomonadota > Gammaproteobacteria > Enterobacterales > Enterobacteriaceae > Buchnera_B > Buchnera_B aphidicola_BB. The sequence continues at coordinate 438,587 of CP140043.1, forward strand.
ACTTAAAAATAAAATAATTGTTGATATAAAATTAATTGATTCTAAAAACGTTAATACATCTAATATTAAAATATTAAAATTCCTACATGGGATTTTAATTCCTGGTGGATTTGGAAAATCTGGAATTCATGGAAAAATAATCTCTGTTCAATATGCAAGAGAAAAAAATATTCCATTTTTTGGGATTTGTTTAGGAATGCAAATTGCATTAATAGAATTTGCTAGAAATGTTGTAGGTTTACAAGAAGCTAACTCTACAGAATTCTTTCCACAGTGTAAATATCCTGTGATTTCATTAATTAGAGAACAAACAACAATACTAAATAGTCCAAAAATTAAAAAAAATAATAATAATTTAGGAGGCACAATGAGGTTAGGAAGTCAAAAATGTCATCTAAAAAACAATAGTTTATGCAAAAAATTATACGGTACTAATACCATATCAGAAAGACACAGACATAGATACGAAGTGAATAATTATTTTTTAAAAAAAATAGAAAAATTTGGATTACATGTTACAGGAATTTCGGAAAATAAAAAATTAGTAGAAATCATTGAACTATCCAATCACATATGGTTCCTTGCTTGTCAATTTCATCCAGAATTTACATCAACACCGAGAGACGGACATCCCTTATTTTCTAGTTTCGTTAAAGCAGCTTTAAAATATAAAAAAAGTATAAAATAACTCCTTAAATTAAAACATACCTTTAAATTCTTTAATAATATATTAATAAAAAGAGAAATATATTTATGTCTAAAATTGAAAAAATAATTGCTAGAGAAATAATAGATTCAAGAGGATATCCAACAATAGAATCTGAAGTACATTTAGAAGGAGGATTCATAGGTTTAGCCTCATCACCTTCTGGATCTTCAACAGGTTCTAAAGAAGCATTTGAATTACGTGATAACGATAATTTAAGATTTTTTGGAAAAGGAGTAACTAAATCTGTAGAACTAATTAATCGTGTGATTTCTAAAAAATTAGAAAACAAAAATGCTAATAACCAATTGGAAATTGACGATATAATGATCCAATTAGATGGAACTAAAGATAAATCTAAATTAGGATCAAATACTATCTTATCTGTATCATTAGCAATAGCTAGAGCATCAGCAGCATGTCAAAACATTCCTTTATATCAACACATTTCTCAATTAAATAAAACTCCAAACCAATTTTCCATGCCTATTCCAATGATAAATATTATAAATGGGGGTAAACACGCAAATAATAATATAGACATACAAGAATTTATGATACAACCAATAAGTGCTAATACAATTAAAGATGCTATTAGAATAGGATCGGAAATATTCTATACATTAGGAAAAATTCTAGAGAAAAAAAACCTTAGTACAGCTGTTGGAGATGAAGGTGGATATGCACCTAATCTACAATCTAACGAATTAGCACTAGATATTATTCAAGATGCTATTAAAATATCTGGATACACTTTAGGAAAAGATATTACTTTAGCCTTAGATTGCGCAGCCTCTGAACTGTATAATAAAAATAAGCAAAAATATATTTTAAAAAGTGATAATAAAACTTTTACATCAAAGGAACTTACTCATTATTTAGAATATTTAGTTAAAAAATATCCAATTACTTCTATAGAAGATGGACAAGACGAATCAGATTGGAATGGATTCTCTTATCAAACAAAAATATTAGGTAGGAATATTCAACTAGTAGGTGATGATTTATTTGCAACTAATCCTATATTGTTAAAAAAAGGAATAAAAAATAAAGCAGCTAATGCTATTTTAATTAAATTAAATCAAATAGGCACATTGAGTGAAACATTAGAAACAATAAAAATAGCAAAAAAAGCCAATTACGCAATAATCATTTCACATCGTTCAGGAGAAACAGAGGATACATTTATATCTGATTTATCTGTAGGAACTTCTGCTAATCAAATAAAAACTGGATCTATGAGTAGATCTGAACGTACATCCAAATATAACCAATTAATAAGAATTGAAGAAAAATTAGGAAATAAAGTACAATTAAATAAAAATAAGTTATAAGTATAACGTTTTATTATAAAAATTCAATTACCAAAAGTAACAAATAGCAGAACAAAATAAAAATAAAAACCTGCTATTCGTTACACATTTTTATTTTACAAATCGTTATAATTGCGATATTATAATCATAATTATTTAAAACGTTTATTTAAAAAAATAACATTTTTAGTGATCTAATATTTAAATTTGATTTAAAAAAGTAGTTTTAAAATACTATTTTTAAAATTTTTTTATTGTATGTTCATTACCACATTTTAATTAAAAAATTCATAATACAAAAATAAGTACTTTAAAAAATATATAATTATTATAATAAATGATATTAATTATATTTAATTACTCGAATATTTAAAGTATTTTAAAAATCTAATATATAAGGATTAATGCTCAATAATTATAATTAAATATTACAAACATAATTTAAATAAATACAATAAATTTAAACCAATTATTTTAAATACTTAATTATTATTTATCTACATTCAAATCTAACATAACAATAGATTTACATGCTATCCCCTCTTGTCTTCCAATAAATCCCAATCGTTCGGTAGTAGTAAATTTAACACTTACATTATTAATAGAACAAACAAGATCCATAGCGATATTTCTTCTCATTTCATTCCTATATATTGTCATTTTCGGCAATTCTGCAATTACTATTATATCAATATTAGATAATATATATCCTTTTTGTGAAATAATTTTCCATACTTTTTTTAACAAAATTCGACTATTAATATTCTCATATTTTTTATCAGTATTTGGAAATATTGAACCGATATCCCCCATTGCTATAGCACCCATTAACGAATCAATTACAGCATGAATTACAACATCTCCATCAGAATATGCAATCAAACCACATATATAAGGAATAGTGACTCCCCCAATAATTAAAGGCTTTACACCTCCAAATGCATGAACATCAAAACCCTGTCCAATTCTCATAACCTTATTCTCTTATAATATTTTTTTAAATAAAAGTTGAGAAAAATAATATCTTCTGGATAAGTTATTTTTATATTCTTACTACTCCCTTGTACTAATTGCGGATAATATCCATTATATTCCAGAGCAGACGCTTCGTCAGTGACATCTATCCTTTCATGAATAACTTTTTGTAAACAAACAAGTAATAATTTTGAAGGAAAACATTGAGGAGTCAACGCGTTCCATAACTGATTACGATTAATAGTACAAAAAATTTGAGAACTATCTATACTATATTTAATAGTATTAGATATTGGGGTAGCTAATATTCCACCAAGTTCACTAGTATTCATTAAAGACATAATTTTATTTAAATCTTTCATACATAAACATGGTCTAACAGCGTCATGAATAACTACCCAATCTGAATCATGTGCTACTAATAATCCAGCTAATACAGAATGAACTCGAAGTTTACCTCCAATTACAGAAAATACACGTGGATGAGAAGAAATAGATAATTTTCTAAAAAAAACGTCTCTCTTATTTAAAACAATTATTATCTTAGTTATATTTTTATGTGACAGAAAAAATTTAATACTATGTTCAAGAATAGTGTATCCCTGTACTTTTATATATTGTTTTGGAATATTCAATGACATTCTACTACCAACTCCAGCTGCAGGAATAATAGCAATAGCTGTAGCACGTAACGAACTAATTGTATTCATAAAATAATTTTTTAATCTTCATAAAAACATTATTTATTCAAATACCACTACTAACATGATCATTAGTTATAATTCTATAAAAAGTCTCACCTTTTTTTATCATACCTAAGGTGCTTCTTGCATACTCTTCTTTTAATTCATCATTAAAATTCCAATATCGTATTTCTGAAGATAATTTTAAATTACGTTTTGAGAGATAAAATATATTTTCTTTTTTTTGCAAATTTTGTTTATATAACTTTATATAGTCACACAAACCATGTTTTCCTAGAAAAAAATTTGTATGTAACCATAATAATAATGTTACTAATCCTATTTTTGAAATTATCATATAATAATATTTTTAAAATAATTATTAAAATTATTATAACTCTAATTATACAATATTAAAGTGTATAAATTAAAAATTATCCACATGTTACATAAAATTTATTTATAGCATAAATAAATTTTAGACAAAATTTTACTATTAAAGAAACATATGTATATTCAAACCTGTATTCATTAAAAATTATATTTTTTATTGTATACAAACATTACAATGAATATATTTCGAAGAAGTATATAAATACCTGTCTATAAACTATTCATATAGTATTTAAAATGCATTGTAATAATAATTAAATAAACCTTTAAAAATTTATTAACGTAATAAAACTATACATTAATATTATAACCCAAATATTTTTTAAAAAATAAAATAGTATAAAATATAAAATATAAAAATTAGTTTTAATATAATTTAAATTTTTTATAAAAATTTTTAAAAGCTTATTAGTGGTATTCTAAATAAAAAAATAATAATAGTTATAATGTTTTTCAGTATCCCTAATGTAATAAATACAAGTACTAAAAAATTTACATTTTAACAATTTTAAATAATTTATAAAAAATTATAATTTTATTTAAAATTTTATAACATTCTATATAAAATAGAATTTAAATATTTTATTTTTAAAACATATTTAATATTAAATATTTTAAAGATTATACTCAATCGAGTTAAATAATACTCTACGAACATTTTTGTATAAAATTTTTAATAATAAAAATTTTATTTCATTATTGAAAATATGTTTTAAACATTATAATATCATAAAAAGTTATATCAATCTCATAATTATAATATTAAAATTATTCGTAAAATTTTAAAAAATTAAAATTTATTAAACACAAGGAACTTTTTTAAAACATAATTAGTTTAAAAAATTCAATTGAAAAAGATTACCTAAAATTAAAATATATAAATTACAAAAATTTTTTATAATGTTCTTTTTTAATAATTAGTTCTTTATAATAAAAATATAAAAATTTTAAAAATATTTGTTTAATTTAAAACTCTTTAATAGATATAATTAAAACTATTAAAAATCTCTAAATTTTAACACATATATTTCTTTTTAAAATATAAATATATATAATTTTAAATACCAATATGAACACATATTAAAATATTAATCATAAGAAATAGAGCTATCTATTAGATAACTCATCAAATTTTTTTTTGGCTGCAATAAGCACAGATAACGGAAAATTCGCTAATTCAGCAATAGCTAAACCATAACTCTTATGATAAACACCATCTTTCAAAGAATACATAAAAAAAACTTTTTTATTATATTCCGAAGCATCAAAACATACATTTTTTATACTCGTAAAACTATTTTTTAAATCAGTTAATGCAAAATAATGAGTTGAAAATAAAGTCATAGATTTAACTTGTTTAACTAAATAATCTATGCAAGCCCAAGCTAAAGATAAACCATCATTAATAGATGTTCCTCTTCCTATTTCATCAATAAGAATTAAACTATTTTTAGTAGCATTCCGTAATATATATGACATCTCCATCATTTCCATCATAAAGGTTGATTTCCCATGTACTACATTATCCGAAGAACCAATACGAGTAAAAATTTTATCAAAATACCCAATTTTTGCATAACTAGCTGGGATAAAACTACCTATCCATGCCATGATTACAATCAGTGCAATTTGGCGCATATAAGTACTTTTTCCACCCATATTAGGGCCGGTTATAATTAACGTATTAGTATTTTTAGATAAATTAATAGAATTAGGAATGAATGGAGTATTTAAGATAGTTTCTACTACAGGATGTCTGCTATTATTTAATGTAATACCATAATCATTATTTACAACAGGACAAGTATAGTTTAATGTACAAGCGCGTTCAGCAAAATTATTTAATACATCTAAATTAGATAATGTTACAACACTCGTTTGCAGTAATTCTAAATAGGGAGTAATAAACTTTAATATTTCATTATACAAATATTTTTCAATTTCTAATACTTTTTCTTTAGAATTAATAATGTTGCATTCATATTCTGAAAGTTTTAATGTAGAATAACGTTTGCATTGTTTTAACGTTTGCTTAAGTATATAATTTTTAGGTACTAAATTAATATGTCTATTACTGATTTGTATATAATAACCTAAAATCTTATTATATTTAATTTTTAACGATCCTATTCCTAAACTATCTCGCTCTTTAATTTCAAAATTTTTAAGATAGTTGAATGTTCCTTCTTTTATTTTCCTCCATTTGTCTAATTCAGAATTATAAAAATCCTTTATAACGTTTCCTTCCTGAATAGTATTTGAAGGAAAATCTTTTATAGCATTATCTAATAATGCTTTAATTGAATCATATTGACAAATTGAATCACTAATCTTTTTCAAACATACTATTTTTGTATTATTTAATATCGTATTAATCTTAAAAAATTGGTCTAAAGCTGTACGCATGAATACTAAATCTTTGGGACTAGCAATTCGAAGAAAAACACGAAAAATAATACGTTCTAAATCTCCTACTTTTTTTAACAAAGGTTTTAATAAAAAATATATACTTTTTAATGATTTAATCTTACAATGTCTATCTTGTATTATACTAACATCTCTAATAGGAGCACTTAACCATCGCTTTAACAATCGACTACCCATAGGAGTAGAAGTATGATTCAAAACAGAAAAAAGTGTATGTTCTATTTTTCCAGAAATATTACAAAATATTTCTAAATGTTTCCGAGTTATATCATTCATAGAAATATAATCATTATCATATCTCACTTTTATTGATTTTACATGAGATAAAGAAAAACATTGCGTTAATTTTACATATGATATTAAACATCCTGCTGCTCTAATAGCTACATTAAACTTCTTTTCTTTAAGATTTAATATCTTTTGAACACCAAATTGATTTTGTAATTGATAATATGCATTTTTAAAATTAAAGTCATTTGATGATTTATATCGAATTCCTTTTCTATTTAAAATAAAAGAAATGTTTGAAAAATTTTCTGGGACTAACAGTTCTTCAGGATTAGTACGCTGTATTTCAGAATCAAAACATTCACGAGATAAATGTTCTGAAATATAAAAATATCCAGAACACAAATTTAAAACAGCATATCCAAATTTTCCATCCTTATAATAAATAGATCCTACCAAATTATCTTTACACTCTTCAAGTAAAAACTCATCTACTACTGTGCCTGGAGTAATAACTCTAAAAACTTTGCGATCAATTAATCCTGTAGATATATTTTTTATTCCAGTTTGTTCACATACTACTGAAGATTCTCCCAAATTTATCATTTTTTTTAAATAGTAATTTAAAGAATTAACAGGAATTCCAGCCATTGGGACCTCTAAACCTAAAGAATATCCTCTCTTAGTTAGAGTAATATTTAATAATTTAGAAATACGTATAGCATCATCATAAAATAACTCATAAAAATCACCCATTCTATAAAATACAAACATATCACGATAATTGGATTTAATTGATAAATATTGCTTTATCATTGGCGTATGACTAAAAATCATATTTTTTTTATTCATAACATTCGCTTAAATAAAAAAAAAATAATACAATACATGTTAATAAATATTTATTAAATTATCAATTTACTTATATTAATAATTACATACAACAATATCTTTTAAAAAAATTCTAATCTATGATACATATAGAAGTTTTTGTATAAAATACACTATCGTTTGAAAAACTAAAAATTTATAAAATAACTATATAAGCTAATAATATATGAAAAAAATTTTAATGATAATTATCTTAATATCATCTATATTTAACACTGCTCATGCAAAAACGACAGAGCAAAACACGTACAGTATACTTAAAAAAAAAATTGAAAATGCTCCTCAAATAATAGAGTTCTTCTCTTTTTTATGTCCACACTGTTACTTCTTAGAAAAAAAATACCATCTTAATTATCATATAAAAAAACAAATATCTAACTCTATTAAAATTGTACGATATCATGTAAATTTTTTAGGTGGAGAACTAGGTAATTTGTTAACTCACATTTGGGAAATATCTAAAATGATCAAATTAGAAGAAAAAGTTTTAATACCTATATTTGAAAAAGTACAAAAAACAAAAACTATTAAAAACTTCCATACTTTAAAAAATGAATTTTTAAAATTAACTAATATAAATGAAAAAGAGTTTCAATTTCTTTGGAACAATTTTGTTATTAAATCGATAATATACAACCAAGAAATAACTCAACAACAAATAAATTTAAACTATGTACCATGTATAATTATTAATGGTAAATATATTATAAATAACGAAAGTATAAACTATACATCATTACAAAATACAATAAATACATATATAAATATAATTAAAACTTTACTTAAAAAAAATAATACTGATATATCATCATAAAAAATTTATATACATATTATTTCTTTACTTTACTAATTCATTTCTTAATTGATATTTTAACAGTCATAGTATATCTTTATAAAAATATCCAAATATAAATTATTTTAAACATTTGATGACTTCTAGAAAAAATAAAGTACACTATCTATTGGTAGATGGTACATATTATCTGTATCGATCATATTATTCCTTTTCATTTCTCAAAAATAAACATAATGTATCATCTGGGGCCATATACGGAGTCATAAATATACTTAAAAAATTTTCATTTCAATATCCAAAAACTCACATCATTATAATATTTGATTCTCCAACTAAAACATTTAGACATGAATTATTTCATTCCTATAAATTAAATAGACATATGATGCCAACAAATTTAAAACTTCAAATTAAACCATTATATGAAATTATAAAAACAATGGGATTTCCAATTTTAACAATTCCTAATTTTGAAGCTGATGACGTTATCGGAACATTAGCATATGAAGCTGACAAAAAAGGAAAAATTACTTTAATTAGTACTAACGATAAAGATTTAGCACAATTAGTAAACACTAACATCAATATATTAGAAGAAAAATCTGGTACAATTTTAGGTAATAAAGAAATCGAAAAAAAATATGGAGTTGTACCAAGATTAATCCCAGATTTATTTGGATTAATGGGAGATAAATCAGATAATATTCCAGGTGTTTTAGGGATAGGAAAAAAAACAGCACTTGTTTTATTAAAATATTTCGGATCAATTCAAAATATATATAGAAATATACATGAAATAACTAAATCCTCTTTTAGAGGAGCAAATAATACATATAAAAAACTGATAAAAAATAAAAAATTAGCATTTGTTTCTAAAAATCTTGCTACAATAAGAACTAATGTTTATATTAATAAATCTATAAATGAACTAGTAATGTCTAAACCATCTATATATAAATTATCAAATTTTTTTAAATATTATGAATTTTACAATTTCCTAAAATTATTAGATAAAGGAACGTTTTTAATGAACATGAATAAATTTTAAATAAAAAATATATTTAATATATATATATTAGAATACTAAAAGCATATTAATTAATTAAATAATTCAAATATTTATTTATAATTTTTTATATAATTAATAAAAAAACTTTAAAAAATTTTACTACATATAAAATATTTTAAACATATATTAAAATATATATAAAAATTTTTTTTAATTTAATTTCTATTAAATATAATTATATTAACAAAAAAATATTTTTACATATTCAAATGCGTTAACTAAAAACATAATCAATTTAAAATTCTGATATCTTAAATAGAAATGTAAAACCATGAAAAGTTAAATTAACAACAATTGTATTACGTTAAAATCGAATTACATATCCAACAATCTAATTGATATTTTAAACTATCCAATCCAATTTTTTTAAACGAAGAAAATAACTCTACATTTATATTATTTGACAAAATTAATTTATCTTGACGTACAATATTTAATCGTTTTTTTTGTTCCGAAACAACAATTTTATCAGCTTTATTTAATAAAATTAATATTGGTATATGATATAATTTTGCTAAATTCATCACTGTTTTATCAAAAAATTTAATAGAACGTCTAATATCAATTAACATAACTAATCCTTTTAAACATTTTTGAAACTTCAAATATTGAAATATCATGTTTGTAAGATCTAATTTAATATTTTTCGGAATCTTAGCATAACCATAACCCGGTAAGTCTATTAAACGGATTCCTGGAGAAATTTGAAAAATATTAATTGATTGCGTCCTTCCTGGAATTTTACTAACTCTAGCTAAATTTCTTTGATTTGATAAAATATTGATAGTACTAGACTTTCCAGAATTAGAATATCCAATAAAAGCTATTTCCGATCCATGCTCGTATTTTTCTTTTTGTATATTAAAAATACTTTTTAAAAATATAATATTATTATAATTTTTTTTGCACACAATAAAATCCCTAATTTTTTTTATAAATACTAATTACTTTATAAAAATTATTATATAAACACATAATTATTATATTATAGATAAATGCAAAAAAAATTATTTATTTTATAAGTATCAAAAATAACAATACATATTTAAAAGTATATATTTCTGTTTCACAAAATTTAAATTTAAAAATATACCCTAAGATCGTTACTATTTTAACATAAATATGATAAAATAAGTATTTTATATAACTATCCAGATACTTCCAAAATTATATTTTACAAACATTTTATAACATAAAAAAATGAATAAAAATTTACGAAACATAGCTATTGTTGCTCATGTAGATCATGGAAAAACCACTTTAATTGATAAACTTTTACAACAATCTGAGACTTTTAAAAATCATAAAAAAATTTCTGAACGCATAATGGATTCAAATGATCTTGAAAAAGAAAGAGGAATTACTATTTTATCAAAAAATGTTTCAATTACATGGAATAATTATCGCATTAATATCATTGATACCCCGGGTCATTCTGACTTTGGAGGAGAGGTAGAACGTGTATTATCAATGGTAGATTCTGTATTATTAGTAGTGGACGCATTCGATGGACCTATGCCACAAACAAAATTTGTTGCTCAAAAATCATTTAATTACGGAATAAAACCTATTGTAGTCATAAATAAAATTGATAGAAAATATTCAAGACCAGATTGGGTAGTTGACCAAATATTTGAGCTATTTGTTAATCTGAATGCTACTGATGAACAACTTGATTTTCCCGTTATTTATACTTCTGCATTACTTGGAACATCTGGGACAAATTATAAAAATATGGGATCTGATATGTCATCTTTATATAAAATTATAATACAACATACACCATCCCCAAAAATTAGTTCTAATACTTTATTACAAATGCAAATTTCACAATTAGATTATGATAATTATTTAGGAACAATTGGTATTGGTAGAATTTCTCAAGGTTCTATAAAACCTAATAAAAACGTGATCATAATTAGTAAAGAAGGATTAAAAACTAATGGGAAAATAGGAAAAGTATTACAATACTCTGGATTAAGTAAAATAAATACTGACATAGCACAATCTGGGGACATAGTAGCTATTACTGGTATTGATAAACTTAATATTTCTGATACCATCTGTGATCCTAACTACATAAAACCATTACCAATGTTACAAGTTGATGAACCCACTGTAGAAATAATGTGTTCTGTAAACACTTCACCATTTTCAGGAAGAGAAGGAAAATACATTACATCTAGACAAATATTACATAGATTAAAAAAAGAAGCAGCAAATAATGTTTCTTTAAAAATTCAAGAAACAAAGCATTGTAATACTTTTTCAATATCCGGAAGGGGTGAATTACACTTATCAATATTAATAGAAAATATGAGAAGAGAAGGATTTGAATTAGCAATCTCTCGTCCTAAAGTTATTATTCGCAATATACAAGGAGTAAAGCAAGAACCGTTTGATATTGTTATACTAAATATCGAAAAAAAATACCAAGGAACCATTATGCAATTAATAGGTGAAAGAAAAGGTCAAATAACCGATATTATCACGGATAAAATAAATAGAATAAAAATTAATTGTATTCTTAGCAGTAATGCATTAATTGGATTTAGATCAGAATTTATTGCTATTACTTCAGGTTATGGAACATTTGATTCTTCTTTTAGCCATTATGAAAAAATGAAATCTAAACATGTTGAACAACGCAAAAATGGAGTTTTAATTTCGAATAAAACAGGTTCTGCAGTAGGATTTTCTTTATTTAATTTACAAAATCGTGGAAGATTATTTATAAATCATGGAGAAAAAATATACGAAGGACAAATTATTGGAATTCATAATAGAATTAACGATCTTACTGTTAATTGTTTATCAGGAAAAAAATTAACTAATATGAGAGCATCAGGTTCAGACGAAGCAATAACATTAACAACACCTTTAAACATTAGTTTAGAATATGCTATTAGTTTTATTAATAACGATGAATTAGTAGAAATTACTCCATTATCAATACGATTACGAAAAAAATATTTAACAGAAAACAAAAGAAAAATAGCTGTTAGAAAAAATATGCTACAATAATTAATATTAAAATAAAAATATTTATTTTAATTAATTTTTAAAACACCTGCAATCACCAGTTTTAAACTATGCAAATATTATTTTAATAAAAATAAATGAGATTTATTTCAAATTTTTAAATTAAATAAGTAGTGATTTAAATATTTAAATTAATTATTCAATAAGTTTTTAATAAGAACATAATTTTTTTTAGTCTGATACTGTCTTGATAAATGTTCTACTTTTACTATTTGATATAAATTAGATAAAGCAATATTAAAATTGTCATTAATGATTACATAATCATATTCGACGTAATGTTGCATTTCAGATACTGCCAACGCCATTCTTCTATGTATTATAACCTCGCTATCCTGTGATCTTTTACATAAACGTCGATATAATTCATTTTTAGATGGTGGCAATATAAAAATACTTTTAGAATCCGGAATTCGATGACGTACCTGCTGAGCTCCTTGCCAATCGATATCTAAAAAAATATCAATTCCAGTTAATAAATATTTGTAAATTTCTTTCCAAGAAGTTCCATAATAATTATTAAATACTTGTGCATGTTCTAAAAACTCTTTTTTCTTAATCATTTCTTTAAATTTATCAATAGAAGTGAAATAATAATGTTTACCATTACATTCTCCTGGTCTGATCATACGAGTAGTATGAGAGATTGATACTTTTATCTTAGATAACAAATTAGTTCGTAACAATTCTGTAATTAAACTAGATTTTCCTGTCCCGCTAGGGGCAGAAATTATAAATAATATTCCTTTTTTCATGATTTTTAAAAACTAAAATAAATTTATACGTTTTTTAAAATTTAAAATAAAATAACAAACTTTACACTTATTTAAATAATCCTATATGGCTATGTTAGCTTTAATTATAGGATGATACTTATATTCTAATAAACTAAAGTCATGTAAGCAATAATCAAATATCTCTTTTGGCTTTGCATTAATAACTAATTTTGGAAGACGATAAGGCTTACGTAAAATTTGCTTTTTAGCTTGTTCAATATGTGTTTTATATAAATGTACATCGCCTCCTGTCCAAAGAAAATTTCCAAGTTTTAAGTTACATTGTTGAGCTATCATGTGCATTAATAATGCATAACTAGCAATATTAAATGGAAGTCCTAAAAAAACATCACAAGAACGTTGATATAATTGACAACTCAAAACATCGTTTATAACATAAAATTGAAATAATACATGACAAGGAAATAATGCCATTTCTTTTAAATCACTAACATTCCAACTAGAAACTAAAATTCTCCTAGAATTAGGATCATGTTTTATTTGTGTGATTACATCTTTTATTTGGTCAATTTCTGAACCATCTGTAGATTTCCATCTTCTCCACTGTTTACCATAAATTGGGCCAAGATTACCGAATTTATCTGCCCAAGGATTCCAAATAGAAACTTTATTATCGTTTAAATATTTTACGTTTGTATCACCTTTGAGAAACCATAAAAGTTCATGAACAATAGAAGAAAAATGACATTTTTTAGTAGTAACTAATGGAAATCCTAAATTTAGATTAAATTTCATATGATAACCAAAAATAGATAATGTTCCTATTCCAGTTCTATCTTTCTTTTCTTTTCCTTTACACAAAATATTTTTTAATAAAAATAAATAAGCATTCATATGTTATCTATTATCACAAAGTTTTTTTGTTACTATAACATTTAATAATATTTATAAAACCAAATATAATCATAGGAATTGATAATACTTGTCCCATAGTAAAAAAGTTTAACAACAATCCTAACTGTCGATCAGGTTCACGAAAAAATTCTACTATAATACGAAAACATCCATATAAAATTAAAAACATACTAGAGATTATACCAACAACTTTTATTTTTTTTGAAAAAAAATATAAAATAACAAATAAAATAACTCCTTCCAAAAAAAATTCATATATTTGAGATGGATGTCTAGGCAAAACACCAAATTTATTTATTAATATTTGAAAATATAGATTATGCTTAGATATTTCTACGTCTATGTTTCTAGATGTAGGAAATAAAAAAGAAAAATAAAATTCTGGCGCAACACGCCCAAATAATTCTCCGTTAATAAAATTTCCTATTCTTCCTAATCCTAATCCAACAGGAACTAAGGGTGCAAATAAATCAGAAATTAAAAAAAAATTTTTTTTAAATTTTCTTGAAAAATAAAAAATTACTAAAATTACTCCTAATAACCCTCCATGAAAAGACATCCCTCCTTCCCATACTTTAAAAACACATAAAATATTTTTAAAAAAAAACAATGGATTATAAAAAAATATATATCCTATTCTTCCACCAATAAACAAACCAAAAAAACTGAAATATAATAAATTATCTACCTCTATTTTTTTTAACCCTATTTTTTGCATTAATATGTTTCTTCTGGATGATATGAATGCAAATCCTAATAAATACATCACACCATACCAATGTATAGAAACATTACATATAGAAAAAAATACAGGATTGAAATTAGGAACACTTATATAAGTATTGCTCATTAATTTTACTCTTTATGCTACGCATTTATCTATTAAACAAAGTACATATGTTTTATTGAAATAAACTTTATATCGTAAAAAAATTAAATCAAAACATATCGATTTTAAAATACATAATCTATTCTATCATAAACAACTTGTTTCTAATTCTAAAAGTTGTTTTATAGTTTGACGTTTACGAATTAAACGGAAATTTCCATTTTCAAAAAAAATTTCTGGAATTAATGGACGACTATTATAATTAGAAGACATAGATGCTCCATACGCTCCAGTATTGTGAAAAATTAGATAATCACCAATTTTTACTCTAGGAAGCATTCTAATTTCTACATCACCACATTCATTTTGAGTAAATACATCTCCAGATTCACATAATGGGCCTCCTATAACAGTTTCTATAGTATTTTCTTCATTTATCATTCGTCCATCTCCTGCAAGAACAGATATATAGTGATAACTACCGTACATAACAGGTCTCATTAAATCATTAAACCCAGCATCAACAAGGACAAATAACTTAGAACTAGTTTGTTTAATTGATCTCACTTCAGAAACTAAAATTCCAGATTCCGCTACTAAAAATCTACCTGGCTCAATTTCTAATTTAATAGCATGATTCAAATAATTAGAAATTTCCCTTCGTGCTGCATCCCATAATGTAAAATATCTACTTATATCAAAAACATTATCACATAACTTATAAGGAACTGTTAATCCTCCTCCCGCAGATATCACTTGTATATCATGATTAAAATTTAATACTTGTTTAACCATTTCCTGGCATACACGATATAAAAATTTATCATTTACACCAGATCCAATATGCATGTGTAAACCAATTAATTTTAAATTATATTTCTTAATAAATGGCATAGCTAAATTAATATCCCAAATACCATGTTTACTATTTTCTCCTCCTGTATTTGTTTTTTTACTATGTCCATAACCAAATTTTGGATTAATTCTTAACCAAATACAATGTCCTGGAGACACTATACCAATTTGCTGTAGCATATCTATAGATCCTACATTTACTGGAATTTGATATTTCTTTATTGTGTTTAAGGTATACCTATCAATAACATCAGCCGTAAACACGATATCTTGATTAGACAAGTTATATCCAGCAATTAATCCTCTTTCGATCTCACCTAATGAAACAGCATCAATTTTAACTCCATTTTTTTTAAAAAATTTTAGAATATGAATGTTAGAACAAGATTTTTGAGCAAATCTAATTACATCAAATTTACGTAAATTCTCAATTCTTTCTAACATTATATTAGAATCGTATATCCATATAGGTGAACGATACTTATTAATTAAATTTAAAATATTGTCTGCACTAAATACTATATTTGGATTTTTTTTACAATTAAGCATAATTATTATCTCAAAAGTAGGATTTTACTTTCATATAAAAGAACCTTTAATAAAAAAATAACAATATCGAAAATACTATATAAATTATAAATTCTTATAATTATACTTTTTGAACAAGAAAATTTAAAAACTTTTGACCTGTAATATCAATTTTATACGTAGAATACATATTAATTAAACACTATAGTTACTATTATTATATAAAAAAATATAACGTATATTTAAACTAAATAGGTTTAAGAATAGGAAAAAAGATAACATCGCGAATGCTTTCTTGATTTGTTAAAATCATAACCAATCTATCAATTCCTATGCCTAATCCAGATGTTGGAGGTAATCCATATTCAAGAGCAGTGATATAATCTTCATCATAAAAAACTGAATCGTTTTTACATGTTAACTCCTGATGTTTTTTTTGATTCAAAAATCTATTTTTTTGATCTTCTGGATCATTTAATTCTGAAAATCCATTCGCTAATTCAAGACCAGAAACGAATAACTCAAATCGATCAGCAATATTAGAATCAATATCGTTACGCCTTGATAAATGAGAAACCTCTATAGGATAATCAGTTATAAAAGTTGGTTGAATTAAATTTCTTTCTACTGTTTTATTAAATATTTCTAATATTAATCTACCTATTCCCCAGCTACTTTCTAAGTGTATTCCAAGAGTATGAACAATTTTTTTTGTTTTTTCTAAATCTTCTAAATCAGATAACTGAATATTTGAATTAAAATTTAATACTGCTTGTTTCATCGTCAATTTACAAAAACTTTTTTCAAAATCTAATTTAAATCCTCTATATTCAAATTTTAAACTACCTATTACCGATAACACTATTGTTTTTAATAAATTTTCAGTAAAAACCATCATGTCTTTATAATCTGAATAAGCTATATATACTTCCATCATGGTAAATTCTGGACTATGACGAGTTGAAATACCTTCATTACGAAAATTTCTATTAATTTCAAAAATACGATTAAACCCTCCAATAATTAATCTCTTCAAATATAATTCAGGAGAAATCCTCAAATACAAATCAAAATTTAAAGAATTATGATAAGTAATAAAAGGACGTGCAGTAGCACCTCCAGGAATATTTTGCATCATAGGAGTTTCTACTTCCAAAAATTTATTTTCTAACATAAATTTTCTAATTGTTATAAATATATTTGATCTAGTCTTAAAAACAAAGGTTAAATTTTTATTACTAATAAGATCTAAGTATCTTTGTCTATATCTTATTTCTTTGTTATATAATCCATGAAATTTATTTGGTAATGGTCTTAATGATTTTGTTAATAATTTTAATTTTTTACAATTAATAGATAATTCTCCTGTTTTAGTTCTAAATAAACTTCCTTTAACTCCTATAATATCGCCTAAATCTAATTGTTTAACTATGTTTGTATAAGAATTGTCTAAAAAATTTTTTTCCGCAATATAGATTTGTATTTCTCCCTCACAATCTTTTAATATAAAAAATGAACTCTTTCCAATAACACGTTTTTTTAAAATACGACCAGCTATGCTTACGTAACAATTTAAAATTTTTAACTGATCATTAGTAAAAAATTTATATTTAGTATGAATGTCTATAGATCTTTTATTAGGTTTAAAATTATTAGGAAAATTAAAACCATTTTTTTTTATACAATATAACTTCTTTCGTCTTTCTCTTTCTTCATTATTAAATTTATTCATCTTCAACTTCCAACTAATTCTTAAAAGAAATTATATGTTTGTTATAAACCGTGTTTCAAACTAGCTTCGATAAATACATCTAAATTTCCATCTAAAATAGATTGTACATCACTAACTTCTATATTTGTTCTTAAATCTTTAATACGTGAATCATCTAATATATATGAACGTATTTGGTTTCCCCATCTTATATCTGATTTTTTACCTTCAAGATTTTTTTTTTCTGTTTTTTGTTTATTAATAGTTAACTCATATAATTTCGATTGTAATTGTTTCAATGCTATATCTTTATTTTTATGTTGAGAACGACTACTCTGGGATTGAGTAACTAATCCTGAAGGAATATGTGTAATTCTAACTGCTGATTCAGTTTTATTAACATGTTGACCACCAGCTCCAGATGCTCGATATACATCAATTCTTAAATCACAAGAGTTCATTGTTACTTTTATAGAATCATCAATGTCTGGATAAACAAATACAGAAGCAAAAGAAGTATGACGCTGATTATTAGGACTAAAAGGACTCTTTCTTACTAAACGATGAATACCTGTTTCAGTGCGTAACCATCCAAAAGCGTATTTACCTAATATCTGTAGTGTAGAAGATTTTATTCCAACTATATCACCATATGTTCGTTCAATAATTTCCGTTTTGAATCTTTTTTGAAATGCCCATTTTAAATACATTCGAAATAAAATATTAGCCCAATCTTGTGCTTCTGTGCCTCCAGAACCGGACTGTATATCTAAATAACAATCTAAATAGTCATGTTTTTTTGAAAAAAAATAATTTAATTCTAATGCTTGAATAACTTTATCTAATATATTTAATTCACTAATAATGTCACATAATAAATTTCGATTATTTTCTTTAATAGATAATTCTAAAATCTCTGTTATAGCATTTAAATTTAACTCTACTTCATCTATAGATGAAATTAAAGAAGTTAATATACTTTTTTCTCGATTTAAACTAATGATTAAATTAGAATTTTTCCATATTTTATTTAGTTCTAAATCAGAATTAACTTCTAATAATCTATCCTTTTTACTACTATAGTCAAAGAAACACCTTCAAACTATTAATTTTATTTATGCAGATTTGAATGCGATTTTTTAGTACAATGATTTCATGCATCATATGATGATCTCTTAATTATATTTAAAAAATATTTTCGTATTAAAACTAATGATAAATAATATATTCCATATAAACATAATTATTTAAACTATTTCTAAAATAAAATGTTTTTACATATGAAATTAAAAATAATAATGTATAGAATACCAATATTTAATTAATATTAAAAAGCTTAATATCACTTGATTCAATTAATAGAATTTTGAATATAAAAATAAGAACACATAGACATCTTAAACTATAAAAAATATATTTGATTTTCATTATAAAAACGAGAAAAAGTACATGAAACTATCTAATTTTAAAAATACTAATTTATTACAACTTTCTAAAAAAAACATTGTATTAACAATATTGAAAGATTGGATTGTAACAACTATAACAGGCAAAGATAGTAAAAAATACTTACAAAGTCAAATAACTATTAATATGCGTTCGATAGATAAAAGAAATCATCAAATATGTTCACATTGTAATGTAAGTGGAAAAGTATATAGTAATTTGCTCATATTTAAAATTAATACAAATAATTATATGTATCTTCAAAGAAAGAGTGTTTCAAATAAACAAATTAAAAAATTAAAAAAATATTCTGTTTTTTCTAATATAACAATATCTAATAATATCGATACACATATACTAGGAATTTTTGGAATGAAAGCAAAAGAAAAATTATTAGAATACTTTAAAGAAATACCTAGTAAAAATTTTTCAGTATATCATAAAAATAACGATATATTATTGTGGTTTGATTCTCCTTTCGAAAGATTTTTAATAATTACAAAAAAAAATAGTGATATATCAAATCATATATTACAATTAACAAATGAAATAAAAGATGATACTCTATGGACAGCATTAGATATTTCTTCTAAATTTCCTATTATAGATTACGAGACTAGTGAAAAATTTTTTCCACAATCTTTAAACTTAGAAAATTTAAAAGGATTAGATTTTAAGAAAGGATGTTATCATGGCCAAGAAATGATTTCTAAAATACAATTTAAAATGCTGAATCGCTATAATTTATATTGGTTAATTGGAAAATTTAAAACAAAAATACATATAGGAGAAATAATAGAAATCAAATACGATACTATGTGGAAAAACATTGGATATATTTTAGCTATTGCACAAATTGATAAAAAAGAAGTATGGATACAAGCAGTGTTGAAAAACAATGTTGAACAAAAAAATACATTGCGAATTAAAAATGACGAAAAAAATATTTTATACATGCAAATATAAAATATCTTTTAAACAAAGTAAAATACACTCATACATTCTATTTTATATAATTATATACTTTTAAAACGTATTATATCACATAAATAAATAACATTTTGTTTATGCAAAAAAATTACTTAAACAATACACATTATACCATGATTAAAAAAAAAATATATATAAAAACTTGGGGTTGTCAAATGAATGAATATGATTCATCAATGATAACTCAATTATTAGAAAAAAAACACCAATTCAAACAAACTCACATTCCTGAATTAGCTGACGTTTTAATTCTCAATACTTGCTCTATTCGAGAAAAAGCTCAAGAAAAAGTTTTTCATCAATTAGGAAGATGGAAAAAATTAAAAGAATTAAATCCTAAAATTATTATTGCAGTAGGCGGATGTGTGGCAACACAAGAAGGAAAAGAAATTTATAAACGTGCAAAATATGTAGATATTATATTTGGAACACAAACATTACATAGACTACCAGATATGATACAAAAAATAAAAAAAAATAATACACATATTATTGATATAGAATTTCCTCTAATTGAAAAATTTGATTCTATAGAATATCCTACTTCTCCAGGTGCAACAGCATATGTAACTATAATAGAAGGATGTAATAAATTTTGTTCATTCTGTATTGTACCATATACTAGAGGTCATGAAATTAGCCGTCCTGTTGATGACATTTTATTAGAAATTTCTATCTTATCTCAAAGAGGAGTACGAGAAATTAATTTGTTAGGACAAAATGTAAATGCATATAGAGGACAAACGTTTGATGGAAAAATTTGTAGATTTTCAGAACTATTAAGATTAGTATCATTAATAGATGGAATTGATAGAATTAGATTTACTACAAATAATCCTATTGAATTTACTGATGACATTATCGATGTATACTCTGATATAAAAAAAATTGTTAGTTTTCTTCATTTACCAGTACAAAGCGGATCAAATCGTATCTTAAAATTAATGAAAAGAGCTCATAATATCCAAGAATACAAAAATATTATTAAAAAAATAATTAAAAATAGACCAAATATACAAATTAGTTCTGATTTTATTGTTGGTTTTCCAGGGGAGACACAAGAAGACTTCGAGGAAACACTACAGTTTATTAAAGACATGAATTTTGATATGAGCTTTAGTTTTATTTATTCTTCTCGTCCAGGCACGCCAGCATCAGAATTACCAGATACACTTACTATAGATGAAAAAAAACAAAGACTTTACACACTTCAAAAACTTATTAACCAAAATACAAAATCATGGAACGAAAAAATGTTGGGTAGCATACAATCAGTATTAATAGAAGGTCCATCTCGTAAAAATCCAATGGAACTATATGGAAGAACGGAAAATAATCGTATAGTTAATTTTGAAGGAAATCCAAATATGATAGGCAAATTTGTAAATCTAAAAATTACAAAAATCAATTCTAATTCTCTTAAAGGTGCTTATTCTAAACGATTTAATAATTAAATTTTAAAACATTAGTATTATATATTAACTTAATAACAATGATATATTAAAAATCATTCAAAAAAAATATTTAAAACAATAGTACATATAAAGAAAATCTGATAAAATTTAATCGCATAATATTATTATTAACAAAACTATTTATCGTGTATTATATAATACAAACTTTAATGAAATATATTACTATTAATTTACAAATTGCTTGCTTAAAAAAACCGTATTTTCCTAAAAAGATACAGTATTTAAAATGGATACGTGCTAGTTTAAGAAAAAAAAAAGAATTGAAATAACAATACGAGTCGTTAATTCATCTGAAATAAAATGTTTAAATTATAAATATAGAAAACAAAACAAAGCTACAAACGTATTAGCTTTTCCGTCTACTATAAATAATATAATTAAATCTAATTTTATTGGAGATTTAGTAATTTGTAGTGACATTATTGAAAAAGAAGCTCAAAATAAATTTAAATCTATAGAATCACATTGGGCACATATAATTATACATGGAATGTTACACTTATTAGGATATAATCATAATAACAACTACAATCTAAAAAAAATGAAATGTTTAGAAATTGATATCATGCAATATTTAGGATACAAAAATCCTTATATATAAACATTTATACTTATTATACACACTTAAAATTTTATAAAATACTTACAAAATTCACATATAATAACTCTATAATAACATATCATGAATGACGACCATTCAATATATAAAAATAAAAATAATAAGAAAAATTTCTTTTCTATTTTATTAAATCAAATATTTCATGATGAACCAAAAAGTAAAGAAGAATTACTAACATTAATGAAATATTCTAAGAAAAAAAAATTAATAGACCAAGATACTTGTGATATGTTAGAAGGAGTCATTGATATAACTAAACAAAAAATTCGTGATATAATGATTCCTAGAATACAAATGATAATCCTAAAATTAAATTACTCACTTGAACAATGTTTAGATATAATTATAAAATCTGCTCATTCGCGATTTCCTGTAATGAACTATGAAGAAAATTATGTTGAAGGATTTTTAATCGCTAAAGATTTTTTACCATTTGTAAAAAATATATCTAATAAATTCGATATTAAAAAAATGTTACGTCCTGCTATCGTTGTACCTGAAAGTAAACATGTAGACTGTATGCTAAAAGAATTTCGATTAAAAAAGAATCATATGGCCATTGTAATAGATGAGTTTGGAGATGTTTCTGGACTAGTCACAATTGAAGATATATTAGAATTAATTGTAGGTAATATTGATGACGAATACGATAAACATAAGTCTAACATTCGTCAATTAGACCAATATACTTTCATGATCAAATCTTTTACTTCTATAAAAGAATTTAACGATACTTTTAAAACCAACTTTAATACTGAAGAAGTAGATACTATTGGAGGATTAGTTATGAAAAACATTGGGCATCTTCCAGTTCAAGGTGAACTCATAAAAATTTTAGGATATAAATTTGAAGTTCATATTGCAAATAATAGACGAATCATACAATTAAAAACTACTATTCCAAATAATCATGAAATTTCTAAACTAAAAAAATAGTAATTATTTTAATATAAAAATTAAATAATAATGATTTGATACTTATAAAACTTTTTAAACACAGTTTAAAAAACAGTCATATTTATTATGAAATTATTAATTTTATATGTATTCTTCCTAAATGCAATTAATACAAAACTTTTCTCAAAAAAAAAACTATTCTTTCATAAATTAAAAATTTAATTGCTTTAAATTTCTTTATTTAAAAATAATTGTTAATCATACTTAACTAATAATTAAATTATTAATTTTTAAATTATCTTTTAAAAATTATAAACAAATAATATTATTAATTACACTAATTATATTCTAAATTATTAATCAAATATAAATATATAGTATTATTACTTTATACAACTTACTACTAATATTTAATTAAAATAATAAAAATATAAAGATTATCATTAAATTGATTTCATTAAAAAATATTCAGTCATTAAAAAATATTATAACAATTTTAAATTCTTTTTTTATCTATGTATTAATAT
The DNA here is from genome assembly GCA_039830055.1 of Buchnera aphidicola (Schlechtendalia peitan). Classification (GTDB taxonomy): domain Bacteria; phylum Pseudomonadota; class Gammaproteobacteria; order Enterobacterales; family Enterobacteriaceae; genus Buchnera_B; species Buchnera_B aphidicola_BB. The sequence continues at coordinate 462,639 of CP140043.1, forward strand.
TAAAAAAAATTTTACATATAATTTTGTACAAATATTAATAGTTTTCATTCATTATACTAATTTTTAAAAAAATATTTTAAAAAAATAGTTTCAGTTACTAAAAAAATTTCTTATGCAGCTTGGTCTAAATAATATTGTTTGCAAATTTTATTGAGCTTTAATAATATTTAAAACAAATATAAAAATTTTATAATTCATAAAATTGCTAATATACTACTAAAATAATAGTACATTTTAAATAAAATACGAGAAATAATAAATTTACTATTTTCTTTACATAAGACTTAACATTATAAAAAATATATTTACATTAAAAATATCTCTTACATATATGTAGCAATCTCTTTAGTTATATTACTAACAACGCTCACATTGTATTCTCTAATTGAACTTAAAACATAATAAAAAATGAGAAAAAAATGAAAGAAACATATATACCTCAAGAAATTGAGAAAGAAGTTCAAAAAATATGGGAAAACAATAACGAATTTTCTACAGTTAAAGACGAAAACAAAGAAAAATATTATTGTCTTGCTATGATTCCCTATCCTTCTGGAAGATTACACATGGGGCATGTCAGAAACTATACTATTAGTGATGTCATAGCAAGATATCAACGTATGATTGGAAAAAATGTTTTACATCCTATCGGATGGGATGCATTTGGATTACCTGCAGAAATAGCAGCAATACAAAACAATGTTAATCCTTATGAGTGGACTCGCAGTAACATACAATATATGAAACAACAACTAAAATCATTAGGATTTAGTTACGATTGGAATAGAGAAATTACAACTTGCAAATCTGAATATTATAAATGGGAACAATGGTTTTTTATAGAATTATATAATAAGAAATTAATATATAAAAAAAAATCATGGGTTAATTGGTGTAAAACAGATAAAACGGTTTTAGCAAACGAGCAAGTAGTTAATGGATTATGTTGGCGTTGCAATACTAAAATTACAAAAAAAAACATTTCTCAATGGTTTATAAAAATCACAAACTATGCTGAAGAATTATTAAATGGATTGAAAGATTTATCTCAATGGCCTGAAAAAGTTAAAAAAATGCAATCAAACTGGATTGGAAAATTATCAGGAATTGTAATTAATGTAAAAGTAGATACTATGACAGAAACAATTAGTATCTTTACATCTCAACCTGAAATTATTATGGGAACAACATATATTGCTATTTCTCCTTCACATAAATTATCTAAAAAAATATCACGTACTAATAACGATATTCATAATTTTATTAAAAAAAAACGTAATTTTAAACCATGCAATAGTTATCTTAAAAAAAATTCAGGTATTTATACTGAAAAATTTGCTTTACATCCATTAACCAAAAAAAAAGTACCTATATGGATTGCTAACTACGTATCACTAGAATACGGAACTGAGGCAATATTAGGAATACCTGCACATAACCAAAACGATCTTGATTTTGCCTTAACTCACAAATTAAAAATAACACCGGTTATTCTTACAGAAGATGGAAATATTCCGAACATAACAAACATTGCTATAAAAAAATCCGGGAAACTATGTAATTCTGGAAAATACAACTATTTACACACTAAAAAAGCACATGATAGCATAATTTCTAAATTAGAAAAAAATAAAGAAGGAAAAAAAGAAATCCGATATCGACTAAAAGATTGGGGGGTATCAAGACAGCGTTATTGGGGGGTCCCTATTCCAATGGCAACGTTAAAAAACAATAATACTATTCCTATACCAAAAAAATATCTTCCAATAAAACTATCTAAACATAAAAATAACATGCATTCTTATCAAGAATTTTTACATTCACTTAAAAAAAGAACAATAAAAATTAACGGACAATTAGCAACATGTGAATCTGATACATTAGACACATTTGTAGAATCATCATGGTATTATGCTAGATACACTTGTACTCAATTTAATTTAGGAATGATAGAAAAAAAATCTGCTGATTATTGGTTACCTGTAGATTTATATGTTGGAGGCATAGAACATTCTACAATGCATTTGTTGTACTTTCGATTTTTTCATAAATTGTTAAGAGACTTTGGATTAGTTACATCAAACGAACCAGTAAAAAAATTATTATGTCAAGGAATGGTGTTATCTGATGCTTTTTATTATTTTGATAACAATAATTGCCAACGCTGGATTAATATCTCTCCCAATGATTATAAATATGACCTCGAAGGAAAAATTAAAAAAAGTTTTATATATCAAAAACAAACAATATTCCATGCAGGAATGATTAAAATGTCCAAATCAAAAAAAAATGGAATAGATCCAAAAAAAATGATTAATCAATATGGAGCAGATACAATAAGATTGTTTATTATGTTTTCTGCACCAGTAGAAACATCGTTAGAATGGAAAGAATCTGGAGTTAAAGGAATGTATCGATTTTTAAAAAAATTATGGACGTTTTGTTATAATTATATCCAAAAATACAAAACTTTAAACACACAAGTAAACTATCATAATCTAACTAACAACCAAAAAGAACTATATTTATTATTATGTAAAGTTATTAAAGAAGTAGAACATGATATTAGTCAAAAACAATCATTTAATACAGCAATTTCTAATATAATGAAATTAACTAAAAAACTCTTTGAAATATCTGTGCACAAAAACAATAATAAAGAACTAATACGAAAAACACTATTGTCTATTTTAAAAATGTTATATCCTTTTGTTCCTCATTTCAGTTATACATTGCTCAACATTTTATTGAAACAAGACAAAAACAAAAACAATATTAAATGGCCAAAAATTAGCGAAAATTTTACTCATAATGATACTAGTCTAATACTGATACAAATAAATGGAAAACTTCGTCATAAAATATTAGTCAATAAAAAATATAATAAACAAAATATTTTAAAAAAAATTTTAAAAGAACAAAAAATATTTAAATATACTAAAAATATGATAATTAAAAAAATAATATACATTCCAAATAAACTAATAAATTTAGTTATTGACTACTAACTAAAACTAAATATTATTTATATTCAAAATATATTCAAAAAATTTATATGAAATGTCACAATGATATTTATAATTAATAATATAAGTTTTAATATTGTATTATTTATAATTTTATATCTAACATTTAAAATTGTGACATTAAAAAATATCAATATTTGAGCATGTCATAAAAATTATCGTATAGTAGCTACTATGATATCATTAGAATTTATATTATGAATATTATAAATCCAGAACAACTATTTCTGAGCTTTTTTAATAATTTGCAACCTTATTATATTATTATAGGAAACAATGAATTTTTTATACACGAAAGCGAAAAAATTATATTTTCTATAGCTCAAAAATACGGATTTTCAAAAACTGAAATAATAAAAATAAAATACCACATCAAATATGATTTAATGCCGAATTTTTTTAAAAAAAGAATGTTTTTCAAAAAAAAAATAGTTATATTAGATTTATCTAACACTATGCTTACTGAAAGCGTTCAAAAAAAATTGTCTAATTTATCTGATTCTATAAATTCTGATATACTTCTTATTATTAAAAAAAATAAAAAAGAACACATATTAGATGATATTTGGTTTAAAATATTTAAATTAAAAGGTACAATTATATATTGTCATACTCTTTTAGATGAAAAAATAAATATTTGGATAAAAAATAAAATACATAATTTGAAGATAAACATTTGTGAAAACGCAAAAAATGTGTTAATAAAATTCTATCAAGGAAATATAATTTCCTTATGTAATTTATTAAATGTTTTAGCGCTAACTTGGCCAAACACTAAAATAAACAAAGAAAATATTCTTAGTATTATAAACGATGAAGCAATTTTTACATTGCAAGAATGGATAGATACAATACTTATTGGAGATTTTAAAAAATCTATAAGAATTTTAAATATTTTTATTGTACAAAATTACAATCAAATAATACTAATACGTTATTTGCAAAATTACTTACTTATAATATTAACGATAAAAAATAAGGAAATTAATAACATTAACTGTGTTCTAAAAACAATAAAAATGTCACAAAGTAGATACGAATTTTTAAAAAATATTGCACGTAAAAAAAGTTTTAAAAACATGCATGAATCTATTCAATTATTAACAAAAATAGAAATTAGTATTAAAAAAAGCTATAGAAAATCTATATGGAATCAATTAAAAATCCTATCGCACATGATAAGTCAAAATAATTAAAAATTTTACATTTAAATAGGAAAAAAATGACATCATTATATGCAATATTAGGTGGTAGTTTTAATCCTATACACTGCGGTCATATAATTATAACAGAAATATTAGCAAAAAAAATTTATTTACAAAACGTAATTTTATTACCTAAGTATATTCATTCAAATCAATGTAAATTGAATATCTTGACAAAACACAGAATTAAAATGTTAAAATTAGCAATAAAAAATAAGCCACTATTTAAAATTAATAATCTAGAAATAAAAAAAAAATATCTTATACTATTGACTTATTAAAAGAACTAAGAAAAAAACTAGGATATACAAAACCATTAGGATTTATTATAGGATTTGATAATTTAATCACTTTAAATAAATGGTATAAATGGACAGAACTATTAAAATGGTGCCATTTAATAATATTAACACGTACTGTACATAAAAAATATATTATGAATAATACTTTAAAACATTGGATAAGAATTAATACTACTAAGAATTGCTTGTTATTACACAAAAGTCCTTCTGGATATATTTTTTTTGCCAACACGCCTAATATTAATATTTCTTCTACAAAAATTCGTGCTCTTTTAAAAAATAATTCTTATTACTCACATTTTCTACCTATATCTGTTGCCAACTATATAAAAAAACATAAATTATACTTTTAAAATACTTATTTAAAACTATTACATTATCATGTAACATACGCATATGAACATAACAAAAAAAAAGAAATATATAACATTAGACTTAAGAAACTTACGTTGTCCTGAACCACTTATGTTACTGCGAAAAAAAGTTAGAAATGTTCATTCTGGAAAAATTTTATTAATATTAGCAGATGATCCATCTACTATAAGAGATGTTCCAAACTTTTGTCGATTTATGAACCATGCGTTGTTAAGTATTACTACTAATAAATTACCTTATAAATATTTAATCAAAACAGGCAATCTATCCTCATGTTCTTAAAAAATGATATTACTTCTCAACATCATCAAAACATATGTTTTAAAGTAGTATCGTAAAAACAAAAAAGTTTTGATATCTATTTAAAATAAATTTAAAAAATTAAATCTAACAATCATTAATGTACCGATTAATAATTGTTAGAATATTATCAATATTAATATAGTTTTAAATGTCGAGATAAACAATATTATAACAAGGTTCTATTTTACTATAATACCTATTCAACAAGTAACTTTAACATTCGTCTTAAAGGTTCTGCAGCACCCCATAACAACTGATCTCCTACAGTAAATGCAGATATATATTTTTTCCCAATATTCAATTTTCTTAATCTGCCTACAGGAGTAAACAAAGTTCCAGTAACTGCAAGAGGAGTTAAATATTTAATAGTAGAATTAATATCATTAGGAATTACTTTTGTCCAACAATTATGATTTGATAAAATGTCTTCAATCTCTGTCAAAGAAATGTCACTCTTTAATTTAATGACAAATGATTGACTATGACATCTCAAAGATCCGATACGAACACATAATCCATCTATAAAGATGGTTTTTTTAGATGATAATATTTTATTAGTTTCTACTTGAATTTTCCATTCTTCTTTACTTTTTCCATCTTCAGCTATAATATCAATCCATGGAATTAAATTACCTACTAATGGAACTCGAAAACAATCAATTGGAAAATCTTTCGATAAACTAATTTGATTAATTTTCCTTTCTATATTTAAAATGGATTGAGCAGGATTTGTTATATCATTAGAAATTCCCTGACAAATTGCATTCATTTGCATTAGCAATTCAATCATATGCGATGCTCCACTTCCAGACGCTGCCTGATAAGTAGAAACTGTCATCCAATCAATTAAATCATGAGAAAATAAACCTCCTAATGACATTAACATTAAACTTACTGTACAATTTCCTCCTACAAAAGTTTTGAAATTATTATTAATAGAACTATTAATAACTGATAAATTAATTGGATCTAGTACAATTACTGTTTCGTCTTTCATTCTAAGACAGGAAGCCGCATCTATCCAATATCCCTTCCAGCCAATTTTTCTTAATTTATAATATACATCATTAGTATATTCGCTACCTTGACATGTCAAAATAATATCTAATTCTTTTAAAATTTCAAAATCATAAGCATTTTGTAGATTACCATAACGTTTTCCATTAATCATTGGTCCTTCTTGATTAATTTGAGAAGTAGAAAAAAAAATTGGATTGAAATATTTAAAATCATTTTCTTCCTTCATACGTTGTATTAATACTGATCCAACCATTCCTCTCCATCCAACTAAACCTACAGAACTTTTCATTGTTTATTTCACCATATTATTAATAATATAAATAAAATAATTAAAATTATTTATATTTAAAATAAAAAATAATTTATACATTTGCAATATCTTTATATATATAAATATATATACTAATATATATTAATAAATGTATTTTAATTATTTTAAACATCCAACAGTATCTTCTTAAAAAATTATCTAAAACAACTTATCACTCATGCTTTTTAAGCATGATATTTGCATGACTTAACACATTAAAAATATTTTTAATACGAGAAAATTATGAGCGAAATGATCCCTTCAACTATTTTGTTAATTTTAATTATGGATCCCTTAGGAAATCTTCCTATATTTATGTCCATATTAAAAAATATAGCACCAAAAAGACGTCGTATTGTATTACTAAGAGAAATGATAGTTGCGTTATTAATAATGTTATTGTTTTTATTTGCAGGGGAAAAAATTCTAACATTTTTAAATCTTAAAACCGAAACAGTTTCTATATCAGGTGGAATAATTTTATTTTTAATAGCGATTAAAATGATATTTCCTTCTCAAAAATATAAAAAAAACGAAAACATTATACATGAAGAACCATTCTTAGTACCTTTAGCAATTCCTCTAGTAGCAGGGCCATCACTTTTAGCAACACTAATATTACTATCACACGAATATTTAAATAAAATAATATATTTAACCGGATCTCTTTTAATAGCATGGACATGCACAGTAATAATTTTATTATTATCAAACGTATTCTTACGTTTGTTTGGCTCTAAAGGAGTGGATGCATTAGAACGATTAATGGGATTAATTTTAATTATGTTGTCTACTCAAATGTTTTTAGATGGAGTGAAATCTTGGTTTAAAATTTAATTGCAAAAATATTAAAATTTTAGTTTATGCATAATTTAAAATAATATATTTTGAGATCTAGAATCTTAGAGAAAATATTAATAATAATTAAAAAAATTAATATATACTGTAATTGTACAATAATATAATCATAATCGTGACGATAATCAATAAGAACATAACAAAATTATACTAAAAAATTTAAGACATCTAAAATCTACAATAATTATACAATACACATTATTTTCAAAATTTAATTCATATTAAAAATATGCAATATATATTAATTCCTGAAAAATAATTAAATTCTTTAGAAAAACATATTTTAAAAAAATACAATGCTCAACAATGGCATGTAATCAAATACTAAATTCATGGTAAACAAATGTCGACTATTAAAATAACGGATTTGATACTCTCAAACAAAAGAGTGTTTATACGATCAGATTTAAATGTTCCAATTAACAACAAAATAATTACATCTCATGCTCGTATTCTTGCATCGTTACCAACTATTAAATTGGCATTAAAAGAAAACGCAAAAGTTATTGTAGCATCTCATCTAGGTAGACCAATAGAAGGAGAATACAATGCAAAACTCTCACTATTTCCAATTTACAAGTATTTCAAAAAAATATTCGATAAAATAAAAGTACATTTTTTTGAAGACTATTTGAATGGAATCAAAATAAAAGCAGGAGAACTAGCAATTTTAGAAAATGTTCGATTTAACATGGGTGAAAAAAATAATAGTGTTGATTTGTCAAAAAAATATGCTAATTTATGCGATATATTTGTTATGGATGCCTTCGGTTCATTACATAGAAATGAATCGTCTACTTATGGTCTTGCAAAATATGCAAAAATTTCATGTTCAGGATTACTATTAGAATCTGAGTTAAATACACTAAAAAATGTTCTTAAAAATCCAATCAGACCTATGGTTACCATTGTAGGTGGTGCAAAAGTATCAACTAAATTCAATCTTTTAAAATCATTAGCAAAAATATCAGATACCTTAATAGTAGGAGGAGGCATTGCTAATACATTTATAGCTATTGACAATAACGTTGGAAAATCTCTTCACGAACCTAATTTTATAAATCAAGCTAAATTACTACGAGATAATTATAATATTTTTATACCAATAGATTCTCTAGTGAGCACTACATTTAACGAATGTAGTATAGGCATTAATAAAAAAGTATCTAATATTAATGCAAATGAAGAAATTATGGATTTCGGGGAAAAAACTATAAAAAATATGATACCAATATTAAAACAGGCAAAAACAATTTTTTGGAATGGACCTATAGGTGTATTTGAATTTAAAAATTTTCAACAAGGAACAAGGGCACTAGCTAAAACTATTTCAGAAAATAAACATGCTTTTTCTATAGCAGGGGGGGGAGATACTTTATCTGTTATAGAAATTCTAAACATAAAAAATAAAATTTCTTACGTATCTACTGGTGGAGGTTCTCTTTTAAAACTTTTAGAACAAGAAGAATTTCCTATAATGAAATTATTAAAGCACCATTTTTAACAATAAGATATCTTTATATGTTACTTTTTAATAGGATATTAATAATGTGTAAAATTTTAAATTTTGTAAAACCAGGTGTAATAAATGGAAACGACACACTAAAGATATTTAACATAGCTAAAAAAAATTTTTTTGCAATACCTGCAATAAATTGTATAGGAACTGATTCTATCAACATTGTTTTAGAAGCAGCAAAAAAAGCTAATAGCCCAATAATCATACAATTTTCTTATGGAGGTTCAACTTTTATTTCAGGTCCAGGACTAAATATGAACACACTCCATAAAAGAGCAGTTTTAGGGGCTATATCAGGGGCTCAACATGTACATCTAATGGCAAAGCATTATGAAGTTCCTGTAATTCTGCATACTGATCACTGTAATAAAGACACTTTACCATGGATAGATGAATTAATAAAACACGGAGAAAAATATTTTAAACTTAACAATACTCCTCTTTTTACTTCTCATATGATAGATTTATCAAATGAATCTTTAGAATATAATTTACAAACTTGTTCAAAATATTTTAAAAAAATAAGAAATATTAATATGATGTTAGAAGTAGAATTGGGTTGTACAGGGGGGGAGGAAGATGGAATTGATAACACCGATATAGATAATTCTTTATTATATACTAAACCTATTGATGTCAATATCGCGTATGAAACATTATCTTCAATAAATCCTTGTTTTTCAATTGCAGCATCTTTCGGAAACGTTCACGGTGTTTATAAATCAGGTAACATTCGTTTAAAACCAATTATTTTAAAAAACTCTCAAGAACACGTTAAAAAAAAACATAATTTATCTTCTAATCCATTAAATTTTGTATTTCATGGGGGATCTGGATCTTCACTAAAAGATATAAAAAAATCTATACAATATGGAGTTGTAAAAATGAATATTGATACTGACATTCAATGGGCATCTTGGAAAGGGATATTAGGATTTTATAAAAAAAATAAAATTTATCTGCAACATCAATTAGGAAATCCACTAGGTCCAGATAAACCTAATAAAAAATACTATGATCCAAGAACCTGGATCCGTTCATCTCAAATATCAGTATTAAATTATTTACAAAAAATGTTTAAAAAATTAAATTCTTATAATACCTTATAAAAAATATACAAAATATACACTTTAAAAATTAGAAGAGAATTAACACTGTTCTTTTCTAATTTTACTGTACATACTAATATCATATAACTATAAAAAACTATAGTGTTAATAAAAAAAATTTAAAATATTCAAAAATATAAAACATGAAAAAAATAAATGTAGTTAGCGATATCAACCATGCAGGAAATTGGTTAATACGAAATCAAGAACTTTTATTAAGTTACATCATTAATCTGATATCATCTATCGTAATTTTAATAGTAGGATTCTTTATAGCAAAAATATTGTCTAATATTATTAATAAAGTATTAATTACTAGAAATATTGATTTTACGATTTCTGGATTTCTAGCTTCATTAGTACGCTATATAGTTATTACATTTGCATTAATAGCCGCACTAGGATGTATCGGAGTTCAAACTACTTCTGTTATAGCTATACTAGGTGCTGCAGGGATGGCTATTGGATTAGCGCTGCAAGGATCATTATCTAATTTTGCAGCAGGAGTCTTATTAGTAATATTACGTCCACTTCGCACAGGAGAATACGTTAATTTAGGAAATATATCTGGAACAGTTTTAAATATTCACATATTTTACACAATGCTCAAAACATTAGATGGAAAAATTGTTGTTGTACCTAATGGAAAAATTATATCTGGAAATATTATTAATTATTCTAGAGAAAAAACTAGAAGAAACGAATTTATAATCAGTGTTGCATATGGTTCTGATATTGATTTAGTTATAAAAATATTAAAAAATGTATTAGAGCAAGAAGAAAGAGTATTAAAAGATAAAGACATTATTGTAGGATTGAGTGAATTAGCCCCCTCTTCTCTAAACTTTATTGTACGCTGTTGGAGTAATACAGATGAACTAAATATAGTATATTGGGATTTAATGGCACAATTTAAAAAAGCGTTAGATTTCAATAATATTGCTATTCCTTATCCACAAATTAAAATACATTGTTGTAATAAAAAAATAACTAAAAATAACTTATTTAACTAAAAATTATGTTTATACTATATAAATCTTACAGATTTGATTTACTTTTAAAAAAAGCATGTTCTATTTTTATACAAAATCCATTACATAATCCATTAAATAGTGAAATATTTGTTACCCCAAACGCACAAATAGACTACTGGATAAAAATATTCATAGCTAATAAATATTTGATAACCGCAAATATTAACTTTCTTAAATTTAATACATTTGTATGGAAAATATTTCAAAATTTTAGTTCCCATAATTACTCTAATTTAGAATTTACAAGATATTATCTGATTTGGAAAATGATGAATTTAAAAAATATCAAACATTTTTCTAACTTTATTAGTAAAAGTAATTCAAAAATAAAATTATTCGAAATACTATCATTTTTATCAAAAACATTTGAACAATATCTCATATATAGACCAGATTGGATAAAAAAATGGCAAGAAAACTCAAAAAAACAAAACAATACACATGCATCAACAAACCAATATGAAGTTTTATGGATAGAACTTATTAAATATATGAATAGTAAACATCAATCTACATGGAATTTTTCTAATATACTTTTTTATTTAGAAAATAAATTTAAAAAAAAACTAAATATAACCCAATTTCCTCCTAGAATTTTTATATTTGAAAATACTTATTTAACGCCATACCATTTAATAATATTAAAACAAATAAGCCAATTATGTGACATACATTTTTTTTATACAACTCCATACCAATATGAGGAACAACTATTATCAAAGTTTAATAAAATTAAAAAATGTAATATTAATTTAACACAAAAAAATGCAGCAGACTTATTAAAAACAACGCGAAAATTTAAAATATTTATACAAAAAAAAATAAATATACATAATAGCATGAATTATATTGCATCATGGGGAGAATACGGATTAGAAAATACTGTATTACTGAACTTAATTCAAAAAAAACAAGTAAACATATTCAATACTAAAGAAACTACTTGTTTATTGCAAAAAATACAAAAAAACATAATACAAAATAATTTTTTGAAAAATAATAACATTAACAAAATAAATATACATAACGAAAAAAAATATAAAATTTTTAAAAATGATAAATCTCTTGCAATACATGTATGTTTAACATTGAGACGAGAAATAGAAGTACTACACGATAATTTATTAAATATACTCAATACCAATCATGATATATTGTTTCATGACATATTAATAATTAGCAAAAATATTAACATATATACTCCATATATTTATTCTATATTTAATAAAATAAATGGTAAAAATTATATTCCATTTTTTATTTTATCTGATACATACCTAGAAAATAAAACAACAATATTTAAAATTGTTATTGAAATGTTAGATTTACCTAATATTTCTCTTGATAATGAAAAAATTCTTAACTTACTAAGTAATGTATTTATTTTAAAAAAATTTAAAATAAAATCAAAAGAAATAATAATTTTACATAAAATAATACAACAATCTTGCATTACATTTGAAGCAGACTCTACTAATGAAACATATGAATCTCATATAAATCATGAATATAATAATCTCAGTATTGGGGAAGAAAACATATTTCTTGGACGAGCCATGAATGATATTAATTATATTACATGGAATAAAAACGTTCCATATCAATATTTAAGTACAAAGCATTATAAAATTTTTGGAAAATTTGTTACATTTTCAATTTTATTAAAAAAATGGAAAAAAATATTATCTACTGAAAAATCATTAAAACATTGGAAAATACTATTTGAACAGTTCTTACAAGACTTTTTTATAAATGATGATTCGGAAAAACAAGAAATAATATTTATTAAAAAACAATGGAATAAAATAATTGATCCTGGTATTAGAGAAAATTATAAAGGTAAAATTTCTATAAAAATATTAAAAAATGAATTGTTAAATTATAATTCTCAAAAAATTAATATACATGGTTGCTTTTCCGGAAAAGTCACTTTTTGTAATGGTTTTAAATTAAGAAGTATACCCTTTAAAGTAATTTGTATATTAGGTATGCACGAAAAATTTGTTATTCAAAAAACATCAACTAGTAATTTAAGTTTAATGTACCAATACCCGAGAATATGTGATCCACATAGACCAAACAAGTACAAATATCTTTTTTTAGAAACTTTACTATCTACAAAAAAATTTTTATTAATTAGTTATTATAAAAATTCTGAACACACAAATTCAATACATGAACAATCGTTAATTATTAATCAATTATTCTTATATATATCTAAAAATTTTTATATATCTAAAAAATATAATAATAAATGTAAATGTCAAAACATAAATAAGCTATTATTACATATATATTACTTTCATACTAATGAACTATATTCTACTAAAAATTTTTATCATAACTATAAATTTCACAGTTTTAGCCAAACATGGTTTAAAATTTCTCAATTAACAAGAACATATAAAAATAATTTTGAAAAACCACTCCCAAAAATTCAATATAAACATATTAATATGTTTAATTTAATTTCTTTCTGGAAAAATCCCATTAGATATTTTTTCAATCAACGACTTCACGTTAAATTAAATCTAATTACAACAAATAATTTATATCAAGAAGATTACTTTATTAAAGCAATTGATCGTTATTGGATAAATGTTGATATATTAAATTTTTTATTATATCGAAAAAGCATAAAAAAATTATTTTTATATTATAAGTACAAAGGAATCATACCATCAGGAAACATAGGAAAAATATATTGGAACAACCAATTATCTCTAATTACTCCTCTATATGAAAAAATTAATTTACAGAAAAAAAAATTAAGAAATAAAAAATTCTGTATACAAACAGGAATACACTTTTTATACGGATTATTAAAAAACATAAATACAACAGGATTATTACGCTGGACACCTTCTATTATAAAAAATACAGATATAATATCTCTATGGTTAGAACATTTAGTGTATTGTTGCATATATAATACTGGAGATAGTATTATGTTTGGACTTAAAAATACTAATTTAACCTTTCATAGATTAAAAAAAAATCAAGCAAGTCATTTGCTAAATAAATATGTTTCTGGATATATAGAAGGAATGACTAAACCTATCTTACTAACAAATACAGGGATAAATTGGATAAATTATATATACGATAAAAACAATAAAAATATCTCTACAAAAAAACAACATATTCAAAAAGCAAAAAGTATAATGTTGCAAACATGGGAAGGAAATAACTGGAAAAAAGGAGAAAAAGATGACTTGTACATAAAAAGAACTATTTCTACTTTGAACGACAAAAATATATTTCAAATATGTGAAACATCTAAAATATGGATGCTTCCTATATTAAAACATATAAAATACAATTAACCTAACATAATAAATATAAAAAAATATACATTAATTTAAAATGTAAAACATATGAAACAAACAAAATCTATATCTATTTCACATATAATTAATTTACCACTATCCGGAAAAATATTAATTGAAGCATCAGCAGGGACAGGAAAAACGTTTTCTTTAGTTGTTTTATATTTAAAGTTACTATTAGGTATTGGAAAAAATGATGTTATTCAAAAACAATTCTTAGTACGAGAAATTTTAGTAGTAACGTTTACGAGAAACGCAAAAAAAGAACTCAAACATAGAATACAAAAATATATTCATGATTTCAAAATAGATTGCATTAAAAAAAATACAAATTGCATATTGCATGATTTATTTAAAAAAATAAAAAATTTAAATGAAGCCATTTATTTATTATCTCAAGCAGAAAATTCGACAAATAACTTAGAAATTTATACTATACATGAATTTTGTTATAAATCACTTAACATAAATAAATTTTGTTCTAATATACTTTTTCAAAAAACATTAATTAAAAATAAACATAATTTATATCTAAAATCTAGCAATATGTTTTGGAATAAATATTTTTCTTTCTTACCAAAAAATATTTCTAATATTATTCTGCAATATTTTCGAAATCCAAGTACTCTATTAAATAAAATTTTACCCATTTTATCAAATTATGATCTTTTAAAACAATTGCATATAAAAAAAACATCAAATACTATTTCCTATTACAACGAACTAATCAAAAAAATTAAATTTTTTAAAAAACAATGGATACACTTTCATAAAAATATTTTTACTATAATTGAAAAATCTACAGTAAATAAACACATTTATACTAAATCAAATTTAATAAGATGGATTCATACTATCACAACATGGTCTTTAGAAAATACAAATAATTTAAATATACCTAAAGAATTAAAATATTTTCAAAAAAAATATTTAGTTGAAAAAAATATTACTGAAAACATCTCTAAGAATAAAATATTTGAAATTACTGAAATATTTTTAAAAACAAATTTTACATTAAAAACTATATTTTTTATGGAAGCTACTTTAAACATAAGAAAAATTTTTATTCAACAAAAAAAAAGATTAGGACTATTTGAATTTGATGACTTAATTCAATTCCTGTATTCTGTTTTAAATAAAAAAAATGAAAATATATCAAACATAATCAAAACTCAATATCCAGTATTACTTATTGATGAATTTCAAGATACTAATTACAAACAATATGAAATATTTAATAAAATTTATAAATCAAAAAAACACCTATTTGTTTTAATGAGTGATCCAAAACAAGCTATATATAGTTTTAGAGGCGCAGACATTGCATCTTATGTTAAAGCAAAAAGAAACATCAAAAGATGTTATCAACTCGATACTAATTGGAGATCATCTAAAGAAATGGTAGATAATATAAATTTTTTATTTCTAAGAATCAAAAATGTTTTTCTACTACATAATATTTGTTTTACTCCAGTCAAATCAATTTATAAAGAAAATTGTATAAAATTTAAAATAAATGGAATACTTCAACCAGCTCTCAGATTTCTGATAAACAAAGATAAAGAAATAAAAATAAATGATTATAAAAAATGGATCTCTAAAAGTTGTGCTAATTACATTGCATTTTGGATTAGCGAAGGAAAAAAAAGAAACGCCGTTATCGAACACAATAAAAACACTAGATTTGTATCCGAAAAAGATATTTGTATATTAGTCAATAATAAAAAAGAAGCTGCTATCATAAAAGAAGCTTTGCAAGAGGTAAATATTTCAACAACTTACCTATCTCAAAGAGATAGTGTATTTCATAGCATAGAAGCACTAGAATTATTATGGATTCTTAAATCTATTTTAAATCCTAAAAATGAATTCATGTTAAAAAGAGCTATTTCGACGAAGATTATATCTATGACAAGTCAAAATATCGATAGTCTTGAAAAAAAATATTCATTGTGGTCTAGTTTAATCAAAAAATTTTTCGAATATTTAACTATTTGGAAAAAATTTGGAATAACACAAGTCATTTATAAAATAATAACAAATTACAAAACAGGAAACGTACACAATAATTTCGAAACAAATATTCCTGATATTAATAACATATTGCATATTACAGAATTATTAGAAAAAAAATCTTATGAAGTAAGAAAAAAACATATTTTAATACTATGGTTAGAAAAAAAAATAGCACAAAAGAATGACATTACTCATACAGAGTATGAACGATTTAAAAATTATCAAAATCACATAGAAATCGTAACAATTCATAAATCTAAGGGACTTGAATATCCAATAACTTGTATTCCATTTTTTACAACTCATTATGATTCTCATAATTCTTTTAATATTTTTAATGATACTATATCAAAAACTAAAAACTCTAAAAAAATATTATCAGAAAATATGCGACTTTTATACGTAGCATTAACTCGAGCAATTGTTCACTGTTTTATAGGTATTGCATGTGTTCAAATTAAAAAGACAATAAATAAACATAACTATTCAAACTTACATAAAAATGCTTTAGGATATATTATACAACTAAAAAAAAACTCAATTTTGAACAATTGCATAAAATACTGTTAAAAATTAGTTGTAATAAAGCAATAGAAACTACTTTCGAAGTACCAACTATTGTAATAAATAATATAAATAATATTAAAAAAAATATACATTTAAAAAATCAAATACTCAAAAGAACATTACAACACGATTTTATAACAACTAGTTTTTCAAATTTATGTCGAAATTATAATATACCAAAAAAAATATATAATATTAATGTTAATAATAATAAATGTCAACAATCTGATAAAATTGTTCAATTAACACCACATACTTTTCCAAAAGGAAAAGAATTTGGAATATTTATTCACAACATTTTAAAAAATATTAACTTTCATAAAGATGTTAGTCTTACTTGGATATCTAAACAACTACTAAAAAACAACTTTGATTTAACGTGGTCTACAGAACTTAGAACATGGATACAAAGAATATTAAATACACCATTAAATGATTCTACTCTCATTCTTTCTCAATTATCTAAAAATAACTATATAAAAGAACTAGAATTTTTTTTTCCGATAAAAAAACAAATAACAGATACACAACTGTATGAAGTTTTAAAGATATATCATAAATCTTTAAATTCGACTTCTAAAATACACTTTAATCCTATACAAGGAATGTTTACAGGATCAATAGATTTAATATTCAAATGGAATCACAAATATTACTTGTTAGATTACAAATCAAATTGGTTAGGTTATTTTAATTGTGATTATGCACCAGAAAAAATAAAAAAAGTAATAATAAAACATCATTACGATTTACAGTGCCAATTATATAGCATTGCTTTACATAGATATTTACAACAACGAATTAAAGATTATTCTTTTACAAAATATTTTGGTGGAATATATATTATGTTTGTGAGAGCTATAGATAATAGTAATTTGAATAAAGGAGTATTATTTACATTACCCAACTTAGAAATTATAAACAATGTTAACAATCTATTTTTTAACAAAATCGTGTAAAAACATATGAATATTGTCTCTTTATTAAAACAAGCTATCGATAAGAAATTGATTAATTTATTAGACTTTTTATTTGCTCTTACAATTGCAAAGAATCAATCACCAAAAATTATATTATTATCTGTCTGCATGCATTATTTTATTAGTATCGGAAATACTTGTCTTCCAATTCTATGCTTAAAAAATAAAACTGTATTTGATGAAAAAGATAACAAAAAATTCATAGCAAAAATATGGAAAATAACCAATCTATCAAAACACTTAAAATCAGAACTATTAACTAATAAAATTATTAGTAATGGATCTCATCCTACTCCTTTTATTATTTTAAATCAAAAAATATATTTCTATAAAACATGGCTTGCAGAAAGAAAAATTTTCAAATTTATATCACAACCAAATAAATTTAAAAAAAATTTAATTTATATTAAAAAAAACATAGCTACCTTACTGCATGAAAATACAGAAGATTTACAAAAAATTGCAATTATTCTGTCAATTATCAATAGAATAACATTTATCATGGGGGGGCCGGGCACAGGGAAAACTACAATAGCATCAAAAATATTAATAGCTACAGCGCTTACATTTAGAAAAAAAATAAAAATTCAATTAACAGCACCAACTGGAAAAGCTTCGCATCATTTAACTAATTCTATTAAAAAATCTATGCTAAAGCTATCTCATTTATATAAAAAAAAACATATATGCATAAAACCAGCAATTACCTTACATCGTTTATTAAATATTAACACTGCAAAAAACAAGCATTTCGTAAATACTAAATTACCTCTAGATATAGATTTGTTAATAATAGACGAATCGTCTATGATTGATATCTTTATAATGGAAGAACTAATTAAAAACATATCAAAACATACTAAAATTATATTTCTAGGTGATCATAATCAATTACCTTCAATAAAATGCGGACATATTTTAAAAGATGTATATAGCTACTATAAATCAGGATATAGTAAAAAAACAATAGAATTAATTAACCAATTCGATATTTTTAATTTAAAAGAAATTAAACATTATAAATTTTCTAATATAAATGATAAAATATGTATTTTAAAAAAAAATTATCGCTGTGATATTAAATCTAACATTTCTAAAATATCGATTCAAATTAAGAAAAATACATTTAATAATTTTAAAAAATTATTTCTAAATAATTATCATGACATTAATTTTTTTTCTTTAAAGACTATTAAAGATTACAAAATAATGATTTCTAATTTAACTAAAAATTATATAAATTATTGGAAAAATTTGAAAGAAATCCAAACTCCTTTAAACGCAATCTCATACTTTAATAATTTCAGATTAATGTGTGTATTAAAAAGTGGTCCATTTGGAGTTAAAGGGATAAATGCAGCATTAGAATATGAAATGAAAAAATTAGGGCTAATAAATATAAATATCATTGATGGAAAATCAATATATTTTGGACAACCTATATTAATTTTAAAGAATAGCTATACAATAAAATTATTTAACGGGGATATAGGAGTAATTATGTATGATAAAAACAAAAATCTTAAAGCATTTTTTTATAATTACAAAAAATTGATAAGATCTATACCAATCAATTTATTGCCAGAATTTCAAACTAATTGGATCACAACAGTACACAAATCTCAAGGATCTGAATTTAATCACTCAACTCTAATATTACCTAATTCTTATTCTAGTATTCTAACTAAGGAACTAATTTATACTGCTATTACACGATCACAGGATAAACTCACTATATACAGTGACAAAAATATATTTATAAAATCTATAAAAAATGAAACGAGAAGGCATAGCGGTTTATCGATAGATGATTGTTCATATTAATTAAGCGTTAAAAATAATTAATAACTAATTTAACGCTAAATAAACTAGTGGTTGCGGGGGCCGGATTTGAACCGACGACCTTCGGGTTATGAGCCCGACGAGCTACCATACTGCTCCACCCCGCGTTCTTATATTTAAAACTATACTCCATTATAATAAAGATGCAACCTTTTTTTACAAAAAATTAATTTTAAGAATATGAAAACTAAAATTATTATAATATTAACGTTAACAATATTGAGTTTATGCTCATTTAAAAGCAATTATTCTATAGATAACTATTCTGTATCTATTAAAAAATCAAACAAAAGAGTACTCACTAAAAACCTTAATATTGATATTACTCAAACAGTTTCTAACGCAAAAGATGTACTGATACAACTAGAAAAAATTAAAACATTTTCTCCTAAATTATATATAAAAAATATAAAACTTTATAAATCTATTAAAAATTGGTTAAAATCTAACGGAGATATTACAAAATTGGAATCATTTGGAATACATCTATATAAATTTAAAAAATTAAATAATTATGGTAACATAAAAATTACAAGTTATTATACACCAATTATACATGCTAGAAAAACACCAAGTAAAAAATTTTGTTATCCTATTTATAGAATACCTGAATATTTAAAAAAAATTAAACGTTTACCAAATAGAAAAGATATTTATAATGGAATATTACAAAAAAAATATATCTTAGCATATAGCAACTCACTTATAGACAATTTTATAATGGATGTTCAAGGTAGTGGAATTATTAATTATGGTTCCAACCAACCCTTAGTTTTATTCAAATATTCAGGAGAAAATGGTTGGCCTTACACAAGTATTGGAAAAATTCTAGTTGATAAAGGAGATATTAAAAAAGAAGACATGTCTATAAAAACTATAATAAATTGGTGTAAAAAACACACGCAAATAGAAATCAAGAAATTATTGGAAAATAATAATTCATTTGTATTTTTTAAACCAACAAAAAATATATTAATCTGTGGTTCTAGTTCTGTTCCTTTAGTTGCTAGGACTTCTATAGCAACAGATCAAAAAATAATAAAATTAGGTGATGTTATTCTTGCTAAAATCCCAATTTTAAATAAATTTGGAAAATTTTATAACTTATATGAAACAAGACTTTTAATAGCATTAGACGTGGGTGGATCAATTAAAGGGCAAAAGCTAGATCTTTATCAAGGAATAGGAAATCATGCCGGAATTACGGCAGGATTCTATAATCATTATGGATATGTATGGAATTTACAATAGAATTTTTAAACAATTAATAATTATATAACCATATAACTAATGTGTGTCATTAAACATGAAAACAATTGAAAACTCGGTGTTAGCACAAACTGAAAAAATTGCTATAATAATTAGCAAATTTAATTACTTTATTAATCAAAATTTATTAAATGGAGCATTAGATACTCTTCAGAGAATTGGACAAGTACAATCTAAAAATATAACTATCATTCATGTTCCAGGAACTTTTGAAATACCAATCATTGCAGATATTATAGCTAAAAAAAAAAAATATAGTGCTATAATAGCATTAGGTACAATTATTAAAGGAAAAACTGCTCATTTTTCCCTTTTATCACAAGAAGTTAGTACAAAAATTTCTACTATTAGTATTAAATACACAATTCCAATTTCCTTCGGAATTATTGTAGCTAATAATATTCAACAAGCTATCGAACGTTCAGGAACAAAAATGGGAAATAAAGGTTCAGAATCAGCTCTAGCAACATTGGAAATGATTAATATTATTAATATGATTCAAAAAAACTAAATTATAACTTTGTATAACTCAAGCATCTTAAAAATATATTGTTATCATAATAATTAAATAAAGTTTCCAATAAAATTTATATGAATTTAAACGAATTTGAAATAATAAAAAATTATTTTAGCAAAACATTAATAAAACACGATACAAATATTATTCAAGATATTGGTGATGATTGCGCACTTATAAAAATACCAAAAAATTCTGTTCTTGCAGTTAGTACTGATACATTGGTAGAAGGAATTCATTTTTTTAAAAATATTCATCCTACTGATTTAGGATATAAAGTTATTGCAGTAAATCTAAGTGATCTTGCAGCTATGGGTTCACAACCCAAATGGATTACACTATCAATAACTCTGCCAAAAATTAATATTAATTGGATAAAACATTTTAGCAAAAGCTTGTTTAATACATTGAACTTATATGATATGAAATTAATTGGGGGCAATACTACTAGAGGTCCATTAAGTATAACAATCAGTATTTATGGAATTATTCCAAAAAACAAAGCACTCCTTAGAAAAGGCGCAAAAATAGGAGACTTAATATACGTTACCGGAACTTTAGGAGATAGTGCAGCAGGATTGTCTTTACTTAAGAATAAACCAAAAAATATGAAGCAAGATTTCTATTATCTTATTAAAAAACATTTACATCCTATTCCAAGAATTATACATGGACAGTTATTAAGAAATATTGCTAGTTCTGCTATTGATATATCAGATGGTTTGTTAACTGATTTAAAAAAAATTTTACAACTGAGTGAGTGTGGAGCAAATATTAACTTGAACAAATTACCTATTTCTAACATCTTAAAAACAAATTTTTCACAAAAAAAATGGTTAAATTTCGCTGTAAACTCTGGAGAAGATTACGAACTATGCTTTACTATACCAAAAAAAAATATATCAATTTTAAAAAATACTATTAATCATCTTAAAGTACCATATAATTGTATCGGAGAAATTATCCATTCTAAAAATGGATATAACATATTTCATTACGGAAAACGCATAAATAATTCATATAAAGGATATGATCATTTCTTAAAAACTAATGAATAAATTTATATACATCGTAATATTTTATGACAACTAAAATTTTATGAAAAATTACATTTTTTACAAAAAAAACTATTTTAATAATTTTACAATATAATAATATGAACGATATTTTCTACATGAAAAAAGCAATAAAAGTAGCAAAAAAAGGAATATTTACTACATCACCAAATCCAAATGTTGGATGTATAATAGTTAAACATAACGTTATTATTGGAATAGGATGGCATAAAAAAACTGGGGGGGCACATGCAGAAATACATGCTTTGAGACAAGCAGGAAAAAAGTCAAAAGGAGCTACAGCATATGTTACTCTAGAACCATGTAGTCACTTTGGAAAAACCCCTCCTTGTTGTATTGCACTAATTCAATCAGGAATCTCTAGAGTGGTAATATCAGTGTTAGATCCTAACCCAAAAATTTCTGGAAAGGGGGTAGAATGGCTTAAAAAAGAAGGAATATCAGTAAAAGTTGGGGTTATTTCCGAAGAATCTGAAAACATAAACAAAGGATTTTTCCAAAGAATGCGAATAGGAATACCTTGGATACAGTTAAAATTAGCTAGTTCAATCGATGGGAGAACTGCTTTAAGCAATGGATTAAGTAAATGGATTACTTCAAAACAATCTCGTAAAGATGTCCAAATATATCGAAAAAAATCTGATGCTATAATTAGCAGCAGTAGTTCAATCATTATTGATGATTCATTATTAACTGTTAGAAATGTTACAAAAAAAAGAAATATTACAAAATGTTTAAATAACTTTAAAAAAATTAAGCAACCATTGCGTGTTATTATAGATAGTAAAAACCGAATAACACCATTACACCAATGTATAAAAGAACCTGGGAAAATATTATTAATAAGATTAAAAAATGACAATAATACTTGGCCTAACAACGTTGAACAAATAATACTAAACAATACAGAATCAAATATCAATTTAATCGACCTTTTAAAATTTTTAGGAAACCTACAACTCAATACAATTTTAATTGAATCAGGAGCAACACTATCAGGTGCGTTTCTAAAATTAAACATAGTTAATGAATTAATAATTTATCTAGCTCCAAAACTATTAGGACATTTTGCAAAACCACTATTTATATTAGAAAACTATCAAAAATTATCATTAGTTCCTTACTTTAATTTTAAAAGTATTGATAAAATAGGAAAAGATATAAAATTAACTTTAGTTAAATGTTAAAAAATATAATAACAACATTTATAATATAATAAAGAGATACACATTTATTTATGAAACCTACAGCTAGAAGAAAAGCACGAGAATGCGCAGTTCAGGCACTTTACTCATGGCAAATATCTAACAATAATATTAATGAAATAGAACAACAGTTTTATGAAAAAAAAAATATCAATAATATTGATAAAATTTATTTTCATGAATTAATCATAGAAATTACAAATAATCAAAAACATCTAGATTTATTGATGACACCCTATCTATCACGATCAGTTAATGCATTAGGGCAAATAGAAAAAGCTATTCTTAGAATTTCATTTTATGAACTAGAAAAAAGACATGATATTCCTTACAAAGTAACCATTAATGAAGGAATAGAATTAGCAAAACTATTTGGAGCAGAGGAAAGTCACAAATTTATTAATGGAGTTTTAGATAAAGCTGCATTAAAAATTAGAGATTATAATGTATAAAATTTTTTTATGTATCCAACCACAATAAAATTTTTTCTAAAATACCATCTGCATCTAGTTTATATTCGCGCCGGATCTCAGACTGATTTCCATGCGGTACAAATACATCGGGGATTCCAATATTTAAAATAGGAATAGTAATCTTTTTATTCATGAACAACTCATTTATGCTACTACCAGCACCACCTGATATCATACCTTCTTCTATCGTTACGAAGAAATTATGATGTTTAGTTAAACTTAAAATTAACTCAATATCTAGAGGTTTTACAAAACGCATATCTACTAAAGTCAAATCCATTTTTTTTGCAACTTGTTCAGCAAAAATGCATAATGATCCAAAATTCAATACAGCAATTTTTTTTCCCAATCTCTTTAAAATACCTTTTCCGATAGGAATCGATTTCATTGATTTTAGAGAGGTTCCAATGCCACTACCTCGTGGATATCGTACTACGCTAGGACCATGTCGATAACAATATCCAGTGTACAACATTTGTAAACATTCATTTTCATCACTAGGAGTCATTATTATAACATTTGGTATACATCTGAGATATGTTAAATCAAACACTCCTTGATGAGTTTCACCATCTTGACCTACTATTCCCCCCCTGTCAATTGCAAATAATACTGGTAATTTTTGTAGTGCTACATCATGTATCACTTGATCATAAGCTCTTTGAAGAAAAGTTGAATAAATGGCGAGTACAGGTTTATATCCACTAATTGCTAAACCCGCAGAAAAAGTTACGGCATGTTGTTCTGATATTGCGACATCAAAATACTGTTCTGGAAAAAATTTTGAAAAATTCAGCATTCCAGAACCCTCAGTCATAGCAGGCGTAATTCCTATTAACTTTTTGTCCATTTTTGCCATAGTACATAACCAATTTCCAAAAATTTCAGAATAAGTAGGAATATTACTTTTATTTTTAAACAACTTTCCAGTTTTAATATCAAAATTTGATACAGCGTGCCATTTTATAGGATTTAACTCAGAAGGCAAATAACCTTTTCCTTTTTTAGTAATTATATGTAGCAAATTAGTATACTTTTGACTATTTAATCTTCCGATAACATCAATTAACAGAAATATATCATGTCCATCTAAGGGACCAAAATATTGAAATCCAAAATCGTTTAAAAAAGTACTAGATGACTGAAAATCTTTTAAATATTCTTGTTGATATTTTTCATCTTTATTAAAAAAATCAGATTTAATACAAAAATTATTCTTTTCTTTGTATTTTTTTATCAAATCAATATTGAGAGGAATTTTAGACAACAATAAACTTAAGGCACCAACATTTTTAGAAATAGACATATCATTATGATTTAATATAACTAATAATTGAATTTTTTTATATCCAGCATGATTAAAAGCTTCGAATGCCATTCCAGAAGTTATCGCGCCATCTCCAATTACACATACAGTTTTTCTACCTTTTTTTTCTTTATGTGAAGCAATAGCCATACCCACCCCAGCACTAACTGAAGTAGCAGCATGACCTCCACCTAAAGCATCATATTCACTTTCTATTCTACAAGGAAACGGGCGTATCCTATTTTTATCCCGAATATTGTTAATACTTTTATACCTTCCAGTTAAAATTTTATGCGGATACGTTTGATGACCTACATCCCAAATTAAATTATCAAAAGGAGTATTAAGAACATAATGTAAAGCTACTGTTACTTCAATCACTCCCAAACTAGAGGATAAATGCCCGCCGGAACGGCTGATAACATCCAGTAAATACTGACGTAATTCACAACATAATCTCGGTAATTTTTCCAAAGGTAACAATCGTAATTTATTTACTGAACGTGCTAAATGCAATACCGGATATTTCTTATAATTAATGCTCATCAAAAAAACTCGTTATGACAATTATTTATTACCAATAATTATGTAATGTGAGAATTCTTTTAATAACCGAATATCTATAGATTCGTTAGATAAAATTTTTAAACATTCTAATGATTTTTCATATAACTCTTTTATTTTTGTTTCAGATTGTTTTAATCCTACTATTAATGGAAAAGTATTTGCCTGATAACTAATATTCAATTTTTTGAAATCATTCATACGATTGTAATCATTTTTAAAATCAAGAATATCATCTTTAATTTGAAAAGCAAAACTAATATTTTTAAAATATTGTGATAATATCGAAAAAATTGTATCGTTATTTTTACAATAAGAAATTAAAACTAATCTTACTGAAACATCAATTAAAGATCCAGTTTTATACCAATATATTTCTTCTAATTCACGAATTGTAATAGTTTTATTTTTCGATTGCAAATCAAGAAATTGACCCATACACATACCTAATATTCCAGAAGCATTAGATAATTCTAAAATCATTTTTATTTTATTACTATTAGATATTTGAAACGTATTTATACGAGACAAAACATTAAAAGCTAAACACTGCAAAGAATTTCCAGCTAATATAGCAGTAGACTCTCCAAACTTTTTATAGCAAGAATCTTGCCCTCGTCTTAATTCATCATTATCTAATGATGGCAAATCATCATGTATTAAAGAATATGCATGCATAAATTCAATAGACGCAGCAAGATTATCTATAATATTCACATGAATTTGAAACATTTCTCCTAAACTATACATTAATATAGGACGAATTCTTTTTCCTCCAGATAACACTCCATATTTCATAGCATCTAACAATAACGTATTTTGAAATGGCAAAGCTTCTAATAAATTAAGCATGAAATTATTAATACGTTTTTGTTTTGAATTGACAAATCTTAAAAAATCCATTTTAGTACCTGTAAAATTAATGATAAAAAGTATTTTAAATAAAATTAACTATTTCTCAATTACTATTAAAAAGTAATATTTTTTAAACACATTCTAAAATTATAATAAATATTTTTCAAAATTGTATACAATTTTATTTAACATAACATATGCTATGTTTTAAATATATTATGTTTTAAAAACATAAAGTAAAAGAACTGTATTACAGTATACCACCTTATATTTTCGCTATGAAATATATCACATGTAAATCTAAAAATATATATTACATTCATCTGTATTTATTTTTAATTATTTTATATACTTATACTACCTTTCTTAAATCATAAAATGTTCATAAAAATTTTTAAAATATTCAAAATAAGATTATGTTTTTAAATACCACAAATTAATAACAAACCACAAAAGAGTTATGCTAAGAGAAAATAAAAGTAAATACAAAATACTCAAATTATATAAAATATATCCTCCTAATAAACCTCCTATAGAAGAACCTAAAAATTGACTAATAGAATATATTGCCATAGCAGTACCTTTATAATTTTTAGGGGAATATTTACTAACTAAAACTGGTAATAGCATTTCAAAAAAGCTAAACGTTATGAAAAATATTTGTAATATAACAATTACAATAAAACTATTATTTCGAAATAACAATAACAAAATATTAGAAAATATTAATAAAAATATTGATAATAAAATAAAAAATGTTAAATATTTTTTTTTCTCTATATAATTACTAATTGGCCATACAACTAAAAAAGAAACTAAAATAGTAATTAAATATATGAACCAAACGAAATTAGCAAAATTTATATGCGAATTCAATTGAATAGGTATAATAAGAAAATAAAATAGTAATAACATATGCAGAAAAAAAATATTTAAATTTGTTTTAAATAAACTCTTGTTCTTAAATATATTTAAAAAGTTTTTATATTCATTTTTTAAACATAATGGTACATAAATAGAAATAGAAGATGGAATAAAGAAACATGCTACTAACATGCATACGACCGATAATAAAGAACTAACTAAAAATAAGCATTTAAAACCAAAAATTTGAACTATAATAGGACTCATTACCATAGCAATAACAAAACTTATTCCAAAACTAATACCTAACAATCCCATCGCTTTTAATTTATTGTTTTGTGACATTACATCAGATAATAATGCCATACATACTGAAGATATTGCTCCAGAACCTTGCAAACTACGACCTAATATAACACCAAAAATAGAATTACTATAAAAACACACACAACTACCTACAAAAAAAAATGATAATCCCAAAATAATTACAAATTTCCTTCCTATCTTATCTGATAACCATCCATATGGAATTTGAAATATAGCTTGAAAAAAACCATATGTTCCAATTGCAACACCTATCAAAAATGTAGTACTATCTTTTAAAAATAGTCCATAAGTACTAAATACTGGTAAAACCATAAACATTCCAATAATACGTAAAGAAAAAATAGTACATATTCCTACTAGTATTTTCCATTCTTTTAAATCAAAATTAAATGTATTCATAATAAATTAAAGTTTCTTATGATAATATTAATTATTATTAATATAATTAAATTAGTAGTTACAAATATAACGTTTAATATCACATAATGTAAAATAAAAACCCCTGGAAATACAAAAACATGAGGAAATTATATGAATTATCATAATGATTTAAAAAATATATGTTGGAATAAAGAAATAGCAAAAAAAATTGCAAAAAAAGAGTTAATTAATATGACTCCAGATCACTGGAAAGTAGTATATGCTATTCGAAATTTTTACTTAGAATTTAATATCACACCATCAATGAGAATATTAATGAAAATATTAAAAAAAAAATTAAAAATTTAACTAGTTGTTATTTATTTAAATTATTCCCTTTAGGGCCAACGGAACAAGCAAGAAAAATAGCAGGAATTCCGAAATCATCTAACTGTTTATAAAAATAATAAAATACAAACAAATCACTATTACTTATATATTCTTTAATTAATATAATCGAATGACATCATTATGTTCATAATAAACATAATAATAATAGAATGATAAAAAATATTTTTAGCCCAAATAATATGATTATAATCACTTCTATATGTTTTTATTGAAAGATAAAACCATATTACAGATAAAAATAATATACTAAATAAAAACTTATATCCAACATAATTTGTTGCTACTAACAAACAAGTAGACAGCAAAAACAATAATATGAATATTCTAATGTGATATCGAGTTACTAGAAAGGACTTTACAATAGGAAATATAGGTATATTCACTCGTTTATAATCGCTAAAATGCATAATAAAAATTGCATAAGAATGAGGTATTTGCCATGTAATAAAAATTAAAAATAAATTAAAAACACATAAATCAACATGATTAGTTACAGAACAATAACCTAGCAGTGGAGGTATAGAACCAGATATGCTACCAATTAACGTTGAATATATTGAACGTTTTTTTAAGTACATACTATAAAGTACAACATATACAATCCATCCTATACTAGACAATAACATACATAATATATTTATGTAGTATATATAAATACTAAACCCCAATATTCCTAAAACTATTGCAAAAAATATAGCTAAATTATGAAAACTACTACTAATAACTAAAATTCTGTTTTTAGTTCTATCCATGTATTTATCTATATTACAATCAATGACATTATTTAATATACATGATGATCCAATAACTAATGATATACCTATTATGTTTAAAAAAAGTAAATGGTAATTAATATTACCTCTCGAAGCTAATAAAAAACCACCTAAGGAAGATAGTATATTTCCAAAAACTATTTTTGGTTTTAATAATTCAAAAAAGAGTAAGATCATACTTCTACGCTATACATATTGTGATTTAAACTCTTTATCACCCAATATGAACCTGATAAAATAATAGTAGAAATTACAAAAGCAAAAATTATTGATATAACATTCCATTTATACTTATTAGACAAGTTTAAATGTAAAAAGAACTTGATATGAATTAAAACTTGAATGATTAAACATAATAATATTAAAATAAGTGTTATTTCTTTAGAAAAAAACTTTCTTAT
This sequence comes from Buchnera aphidicola (Schlechtendalia peitan), assembly GCA_039830055.1. GTDB lineage: Bacteria > Pseudomonadota > Gammaproteobacteria > Enterobacterales > Enterobacteriaceae > Buchnera_B > Buchnera_B aphidicola_BB. The sequence goes on from CP140043.1 coordinate 492,835, forward strand.
AACTAGCATGAAGGGCAATACAGTTAATATAATTAATATTACAAAATTTATAATATATAAAAAATATTTTTTAAAAAAACATGATGTATTCCTTATATGACAATAATTCATAATGTTTCTCCAATTAAATAAACTATAGAAAAAACAAATACCCACACTATATCTAAAAAATGCCAAAATAAACTTAAACACAATATTCTTGTATAAACTTTACACGTAATTCCAAAACTAATAATTTGCCTTATCATAACTAAAATCCAAATAAGAGCTGTAATAACATGTATACTATGTGTTAATAACAATGTGAAAAATGCTGATAAAAATCCACTATGGGACGGACCATATCCTATTGTTATTAAATTATACAATTCAAACATTTCTAATAAAAGAAATGAAGTTCCTAATAAAAACGTTATACTTAACCACAATATAGACTTATTAATATTATATTTTTCTACGTTTAAAAGAGAAAAACTAAAAGTAAAGGAACTAAATAACAAAAAAAGACTTTCTAATATAATCATAAAAAAATTAAAAATTTCTGGTCCAGATGGACCATGAGCAACATTATTTTTCATAACTATATAAACAGAAAATAAAGTTGCAAAAATAATACAATCACTCATTAAATACAACCAAAATCCAAATAATTTATTAGAATTTAAAAGATTACTATTTAATTTAATTGTATCTATTTTTTTATTAACTAAATTATTTAACATTATTTAAGTCCTAGTGTCTTAAGATTATTAATATATTCGTTTTCAATTGCATTAACTTGTTTTTTAGAAATTATATAACCATCATCGATAGAAAAACTTTTTTTAATTAATAAATACACAATTGCTGAAAACGATATAATACATAACCAAAATATATACCAAATTAAAGAAAAACTAAAAATAACAGAATACAAACTAATTAATATTCCTACATTAGTCCTATTTGGCATATGAATATCAAAATATTCAATGCATTCCATATTTTTTTCTAATTTGTTTTCTTTCGAATACCAAAAACAATCACGAGAATAAACTTGTGGTATCACAGAAAAGTTATACGATGGAGGAGGGGATGCAGTTGACCATTCTAATGTTCTACCGTTCCACGGATCTCCTGTAATATCTCTATTAACATCTCGATCTCGAATTGATACTAAAATCTGAATAATCTGGCAAATAATTCCTATTGCAATTAAAAATGTACCAAAAGCAGAAAAAACTAACATAGAATGAAATTGATGATCTATATGTTGACTAAGCCGACGAGTCATTCCCATAAGTCCTAAAGCATACAAAGGCATAAAAGCACAAAAAAATCCAGAAATCCAAAACCAAAACGCACGTTTCCCCCATAATTCAGATAAAGTAAATCCAAACATTTTTGGAAACCAATACGTAATTCCAGAAAAGCATCCAAATACTACTCCACCAATAATTACATTATGAAAATGCGCAACTAAAAATAAGCTGTTATGTAACACATAATCAACTGCAGGTAAAGATAATAAAATACCTGACATACCACCTATTGAAAAAGTTATTAAAAATCCTATAGTCCACAACATCGAAGAATGCATTCGAACACGCCCATGATACATAGTAAATAACCAATTAAAAATCTTAACTCCTGTTGGTATTGCTATAACCATAGTAGCTATTCCAAAAAACGAATTCACATTAGATCCTGCACCCATTGTAAAAAAATGATGTAACCATACTATAAAGGACAAAATAGTAATGGCAATTGTTGCCCACACTAAGGATACATAACCAAACAGTTTCTTTCGAGAAAAAGTAGCTACAACTTCAGAAAAAATTCCAAAAGCAGGCAATACTAAAATATATACTTCCGGATGACCCCATATCCAAATTAAATTAACATACATCATTGCATTACCACCAGAATCATTAGTAAAAAAATGAAATCCAAGATATCTATCTAAAGTAAGCAATAATAAACTAACAGTTAGTACAGGGAAAGATGCCAATATTAAAACATTAGTACACAATGCAGTCCACGTGAACACAGGCATTTTAAATAAAGACATTCCGGGTGCTCTCATTTTTAAAATTGTTACTAAAAAATTAATAGCTGTTAAAGTTGTTCCTATACCAGACAGTTGTAAACTCCAAATCCAATAATCTACCCCAACTCCAGGACTAAATTCTATTTCTGATAAAGGAGGATAACTTAACCATCCAGTTTGTGCAAATTCACCAATTCCAAGAGAAAGATTGATTAATATAGCACCGCTAACAGTCAACCAAAAACTTAAATTATTAAGAAATGGGAATGCAATATCACGGGCACCAATTTGTAAAGGTACTGCTAAATTCATTAATCCAATTACCAAGGGCATAGCTACAAAAAAAATCATAATAACGCCATGAGCAGTAAAAATTTGATCATAATGATGAGATGGCAAAAATCCCTCGCCTATCTTGGAAGAAGCTAATACTTGCTGAGTTCGCATCATAATAGCATCAACAAAACCACGAAATAACATAATAAAAGCCAGAATAATATACATTATAGCAATTTTTTTATGATCTACAGAACAACACCATTCATTCCATATGTAATTCCATTTTTTAAAATAAGTAATAATTGAAACCATAAATATAGACAATAAAATAATTATAGAATACGTTATCATAATAATAGGATCATGATATGGAATTGCATCTAAATTCAATCTACCAAACATATTATATAAATCCTTATTTAAACTAAATAATACTTAATTACACTTAAACTTATTGTTTTATATTGTGAAATTTTTTAATAATTATATTAAACAAATTCTTTTTTACAGCTGAATAATACTTAATTACACTATTTTCACTAGGACATGCTAACTCTTTAAAACTAGATAAAGAACTTAATTTATACGAAGAATTGTGTACTTTTTCTATCCACTTTTTAAATGCAAAACTGTTTGGAGTAACTATTACTCTAAATTTCATATCTGAAAATCCTTTTCCACTATAATTAGATGATATCCCCTTATATATTCCAGATTTATTAGCAATTAAATTTAATTCAGTACTCATTCCTGCCATAGTATATATTTGACTCCCAAGAGAAGGAATAAAAAATGAATTCATTACAGAATTAGATGTAAGCTCAAAAACTATCGGAGTGTTTATAGGAAATACCAATTCATTGACAGTAGCAATATTTTCATTTGGATAAATAAATAACCATTTCCAATCTAATGATACCACATTTATTTTTATTGGTTTATTATAAGAAAAAATTTGTTTTCTAGGATCTAGATTATGAGAAGATTTCCATGATAATACAGAAAGTAAAATAATTAAAAAAATTGGAATTCCCCACACCAATAACTCAATAAAATAAGAGTGTGACCAATTTGGTTTATAAGTAACATACACATTGTTTTCTCTATACTTTATTGTAAAAAATACTGTCATAAAAAATACCGGGATTACAATGCACAACATGGCTAAAAACGCAATAAATATTAAAAATTTTTGTTCTTCAGCAATAGTACCACTTGGTTGTAAAATTCCACCACTACATCCGAACAAAATACAAATAACATTTATTAATAAAAAATTTAAAATATACATACGACACTTTGAAAACTGCATTTAAAAACCTCGATATTTAATCTCAAATTACAAAAAACACATTATTTTAATAATTTTTGTTAACAATATTAAAATTTTAAAAAAATAATTTTACAATATATAAGCACTAAAAATTAAATCAAAATCTTTAAACATAGACATGTAATTAATAATATATTATATTTGACACCAATCAAAATCTATACTAAAAGACTTATTAAATTTAAAATTAGACTGAATACTAAAAATTATAAGACAAATTTTTTAAATTCTATAAAAATATTAAATTCTAAAATAAATCAGATGTAACATAAAAGAACTTATAAAAAACATAAATATGTTATTTTATATTTGTAAATAACTGAATATGTTTAAAACGTATAAAATTAATTAAAATAAAATAAAATTAAAAAAATGATTACAAAAATTATAAAAAATATATTAACATCAACATTTAATATACACATTATTACAGTTATAAATGAAAGTAAAAAACATAAATCATTTATTAGTAATTATTCACATTTTAAGATAATCATAGTAAGTAACGATTTTATTAAACATGATTTATTAACAAGACATCAAAAAATATATTATATATTATCTACATATATCTCTAAATATAAAATTCATGGGATGGCATTGTATACATATACGATCTTTGAATGGGAAAATAAGTTTAATAAAAATTTTAACTCTCCTATTTGTATAAGTACCGTAAAAATATAACAATTATCATTGTATTTAATAAAAACGATAATATATCATTAAAAAAATGCAAAATTATGTATCTTTAATACATAAAAATATAAAATTATTTTAAATAACTGTTATTTAATATTTTAATTCCAATAAAAAATTTCTATTAAATATAATTTTTAATTAAATTTTAATATAATTAACACTTTTTAATTACAAACTGTTATAAACGCTCTATTGAAATAAAAATATTTAAACGTTTTCTTAAAAATATTTTTAAGGACATGTCATGGAACTTGAAATTAAAAGAAATAAAAATTTACTACGAAATCTTAATATTACTATTTCAAATGACGTGATAAAAAGATCAGTAAAACAGGAATTTATTACATTTAAAAAAAATATACATATCGATGGTTTTAGAAAAGGAAAAGTACCATTTCACATCTTAAAAAATAATTACGAAAAAAAAATTCAGAAAAATGTACTACAAAAACTAATACATAAATATTTTTTAGATAAAGTAAAAACAGAAAATTTCCATATCGCTGGGATGCCAAAATTTATCCTAAACAAATACGAAGAAGGAAAAAACTTTAATTTTTCAATAGAATTTGAAATATATCCAAAAATCGAACTAAATATAGATAATCTAAACATAAATGTTCCAGTAATTAACATTACTGAAAAAGATATTCAAAAAACAGCTTATAATTTTTTAAAAAAACAGAATTGGGAAGAAGTAAATAAACAAATAAAAAAAAATAATAGAATTACTATTACTTGTATTAACCATGGTTCTAGCGACTATTTAAACAAATACAATTTATATAATTTTAGATTTATTATTGGAAAAAATGAAATTTTACCAGAAATTGAAAAAAAAATATTTTCTAAAAAAGTTAATGAATCCTTTTTCACTAATATTGAATTTTCGAAATATCATTGCGAAAAAAACATAGCAGGAAAAACAATTACAACAGAAATAACTATAACAAAAGTTGAACAACTCAAAGATGAATCATTAAAAAATCATCATAATTCTAGACTAGACTTGAAACCAGAACAATATAAAACTATTCAAAATTTGTTAAGAAATCAAGCAAAAATAATCATTAAAGACCATATTAAAACACAAATAATAGAATATTTAACACAATTTAATCCTATAGATATTCCATCTATATTAATACAAAATTCGTTTTCCATTTTGCAGTCACAAAATATTAATTCATATAACAAACATGGATGTAATATTTTTAAAACTATTTTTCAACAAAATTTACTTTTAAAAGCTGAAAAACAAGTATGCACTAAAATCTTTTTAAAACAATTTATAAAAAAATATTCTTTAAAACCTAATATACAAACAATACAACTACTAATAAAAGATATGTCAATATCTAACAATTATACTGAACAGCTAATTAAATTATATAATAGCAATAAAAATGTCAGACAATATTTTAATAATGTTGATTTAGAACAACAAGTAATATCTAAATGCTTAGAACAAGCGACTAAAAATAAAACACAATATAACTTTTATAAAGCAGTCAATCTACTATGCACTAAAAATTAATAACATTTAATGAATTAGTAAATTTTAAATGACATATAATATTTAAATTATATTCAACAATGTTTCTATAAGTAACATTACACACTTACTTATAAATTTAAAAAAAGTAAAAATATTTTTTATAGAACATTTAAAAAACAAGTATATAAAATATCTCATTAAAGATTGTACTATATTAGCAATACTATAGTGCGATTATTAATTTGAAAAACACTGGAGATAAATAATGCTATATAATAAAATAAATAAAAAAAAAAATAATAAGTTATTAATACCTATGGTAGTAGAAAATACTTTGTATGGAGAAAGATCGTATGATATATATTCAAGATTACTAAAAGAAAGAATAGTCTTTTTAACTGGAACTATTGAAGATAATACAGCTAACTCTATAGTAGCGCAAATTTTATTTCTAGAATTTGAAAACCCAGAAAAAGATATTTATATATATATAAATTCTCCGGGGGGAGCAATTTCATCAGGTATGTCTATTTACGATACTATGCAATTTGTAGCACCTAATATTAATACAATTTGTATAGGACAAGCCTGTTCGATGGCTGCATTAATTTTATCTGCAGGAAAAAAAGGGAAACGATTTTGTTTACCTAATTCTCGTATTATGATACATCAACCATTAGGCGGATGCAATGGGCAAGCTTCAGATATCGAAATTCATGCTAGAGAAATTTTAACAATCAAAAAAATAGTAAATGAACTGCTTTCTATACATACTGGAAAGAAATTAAAAAAAATAGAACAAGATACTGAAAGAGATCGTTTTTTATCCGCTGTAGAAGCAATCGAATACGGATTAATTGATTCTATCTTACATCATCGAACATAAATTTTTCTTAAAAAATCTAACATTAATATATCATTATTAATACTATAATTATGAAATAAAAAACTTACAATATTTTCATTGTATGTCATTAAATTACGTAAGGAAAACTAATGACAGATAATATTAAAAATAATAATAAAACATTATTATTTTGTTCTTTTTGCGGAAAAAACCAAAAAGAAGTTAAAAAACTAATAGCTGGGCCATCAGTTTATATCTGTGATGAATGTATAAATTTATGTAATAATATTATTTTTAAGGAAACAGAACATGAAATATCTAATAACAATGAAACATATAATGTCCCGATTCCTCATGAAATTAAAAAATATCTAGACAACTATGTAATAGGGCAAAATAATACCAAAAAAATTTTATCAGTAGCAGTATATAACCATTATAAAAGAACTCAAAATTTAAAATCAGATATTGAACTAAAAAAAAGTAATGTTTTACTTGTTGGACCAACAGGAAGTGGAAAAACATTACTTGCAGAAACATTAGCAAAATGTCTTAACGTTCCATTTGCTATAACTGATGCTACTACGTTAACAGAAGCTGGATACGTAGGAGAAGACGTCGAAAACGTTATTCAAAAATTATTAATAACATGTAATTATAATATAAAAATAGCAGAACGCGGAATCATCTATATAGACGAAATAGATAAAATCTCTAGAAAATCTGAAAATCCATCTATAACTCGAGATGTTTCTGGAGAGGGTGTACAACAATCTTTATTAAAGTTAATTGAAGGTACTATAGCTTCAGTTCCTATGCAAGGTGGAAGGAAACATCCACAACAAGAATTTTTAAAAGTAAACACTGCTCAAATTTTATTCATATGTGGAGGAACATTTTTTGGATTAGACAAAATAATTTCTAAAAGAATAGAAAAAAAAGCAGAAATTGGATTTAATGCAAAAATAAAAAAGTATAAAAAACAACATAAAGAAGATAAATTATTACAAAACATAGAGCCTGAAGATTTAATTAAATTTGGATTGATTCCAGAATTTATTGGACGATTACCTATACTTACAACATTAAGTAAACTAAATGAGATAGAATTAACAGAAATATTATGTAAACCTAAAAATGCCTTAATAAAACAATATCAAACGTTATTTGAAAATGAAGGAGTAAAACTAACGTTCTACAATGAAGCAATTAAATGTATAGCAAAAAAAGCAGTAAATAGAAAAACAGGCGCAAGGGGATTACGCTCTATTGTAGAATCCATTTTACTAAATACAATGTATGACTTGCCTTCTATTAAAAATGTCGAACAAGTATTAATTAATAAATGTGTAGTTAACGGTAAATTACAACCAAAAATAATTTATAAGAAAAATAATTCAAAATAAACATCTAGTGAATATTTTGAAATTACTTAATGTTTATAAAAATGATATTTTCCACTTTATTATCTTAACTTTTTAGAATTGAATATCGGATTTTAATTCCACAACACTCAAGCTTACCGTAGTTTTAAACTACAAATTGATAGCTCAATATAAGTTTTAAAATTTTAAAATATTATTGAAACTAAGAGAGAGTTTTATGAATCCAGAACATTCTAAATGTGTCGAAATTCCTGTTTTGCCATTGCGAGACGTAGTAGTTTATCCATATATGGTGATTCCATTATTCGTGGGAAGAGACAAATCTATAAAATGCATTGAAGCATCTATAACTAATGATAAAAAAATTATGTTAGTTGCACAAAGAGAAGCAGAGATCGATGATCCTACTACAAACGACTTATTTACAGTTGGAACAACTGCTTCTATATTACAAACATTAAAACTACCTGATGGAACAGTAAAAGTACTAGTAGAGGGATTACAGCGTGCAAATATAAAAACTTTAAAAAATAATGGAGATTATTTTATTGCACAAATTGAACCTATTATTACTCCAAATATTTCTAAAAAAGAACAAATTGTACTAATTCGAGCTACTTTAAATCAATTTGAAACATATGTAAAATTAAATAAAAAAATTTCATCAGAAATACTAAATTCTCTCTCTAATATAGATAATGCGGCACAATTATCCGATACAATTGCTACACATATGCCATTAAAATTATCTGAAAAACAATCTATTCTAGAAATATATCATGTTAATGACCGATTAGAACACTTAATGGCAATTATGGAATCAGAAATTGATTTATTAAACATAGAAAAACGTATTCGAAATCGAGTTAAAAAACAAATGGAAAAAAGTCAAAGAGAATACTATTTAAACGAACAAATGAAAGCAATTCAAAAAGAATTAGGAGAAATGGATAATACATTAGACGAACACGAACTTTTAAAAAGAAAAATAAATTCTGCTAAAATGCCAAAGGATGTGAAAGAAAAAACAAAATCTGAACTTAATAAATTAAAAATGATGTCACCTATGTCTGCTGAAGCTACTGTAGTGAGAAGTTACATAGATTGGATGTTGCAAATTCCTTGGAATAAACGAAGCAAAATAAAAAAAAATTTAAAAGAAGCGAAAATTATTCTCGATTTAGATCATTTTGGACTAGAAAAAGTAAAAGAACGAATTTTAGAATATTTAGCTGTTCAAAGTAGAATTAGCAAAATGAAAGGACCTATATTATGTTTAGTAGGACCACCTGGAGTAGGAAAAACATCTTTAGGTAAATCCATAGCACGAGCTACTGGAAGAAAATATATTAGAATGGCATTAGGTGGGATCAGAGATGAAGCTGAAATCCGGGGGCATAGAAAAACATATATAGGTTCTATGCCTGGAAAATTAATTCAAAAAATTGCAAAAACAGGAGTAAAAAATCCACTATTTTTATTAGATGAAATAGACAAAATGTCCTATGATATGCGAATAGATCCAACTTCTGCTTTATTAGAAGTTTTAGATCCAGAACAAAATGTTACTTTTAACGATCATTATTTAGAAATAGATTATGATCTTTCTGAAGTCATGTTTATTGCTACTTCTAATTCTATAAATATCCCTGCACCTTTACTTGATAGAATGGAAATTATAAAAATTTCTGGTTATACTGAAGATGAAAAATTAAATATTGCTAAATCTTATTTAAAATCTAAACAAATTAAAAGAAACGCTTTAAAAAATAATGAATTAATAATAGAAGACTCTTCTATCATTAATATTATTCGATATTATACACGTGAGGCTGGAGTAAGAAATCTTGAACGAGAATTATCAAAAATATGTCGAAAATGTGTAAAAAGTTTAGTTTTAGATAAAACACTCAATCAAATACACGTAAACAATGAAAACTTAAATTATTATCTTGGCGTTCAACGATTTAACTATGGGAAAATTATTGATAAAAATCAAATTGGTCAAGTCATCGGATTAGCTTGGACTGAAGTTGGAGGAGAATTATTAACTATCGAAGCTGCTTGTATATCAGGAAAGGGAAAACTAATCTATACAGGATCTTTAGGAGAAGTAATGCAAGAATCTATTCAAGCTGCTCTTACTGTAGTTCGATCACATGCACATAAATTAGGAATTAAAAATAATTTTCATGAAAAACATGATATTCATGTTCACGTTCCAGAAGGAGCTACTCCAAAAGACGGCCCAAGTGCAGGTATTGCTATGTGTACAGCAATAGTTTCATGTTTAACAAATAATCCAGTGCGATCAGACATAGCTATGACTGGAGAAATAACTCTAAGAGGACAAATTTTAACTATAGGCGGGTTAAAAGAAAAATTACTGGCAGCTCATCGGGGGGGTATTAAAAAAGTATTAATTCCTTATGAAAATAAAAAAGATTTAGAAGAAATTCCTAAAAATATTCTTTCAAATATTTGTATTCATCCAGTAAAATATATTGAAGAAGTATTACAATTATCTCTAGAACTCGAGCCTTATAATCTAAAAAAATAAAATTATCTTATAAAATATTTATAACTTATAAAAAAGACTGGCAAAACATCGATAACGTTATTGCCAGTCAATATGAATATAACCTTAATAAAAACAATATTAAATTGGTAAAGACCTACGAAATCAATCATAATGATTAAAAAAAAAATAAAGTTAATATTTTATAATACAATGATATTGTTATTCTTAATAATAATGATTTTTTCATTGACTATAACAAAAACAAATTATTATTCATTAAAAGATAAGCAAACATATATTATAAAAATTAATCATGAAAAAATTAGTTTAGATAAATTTAAACAAAGATATATCATAGAATTAATAAATAATAATATTAATTTAAACAATTTAAAACCATCAATAAAAATAGTTTATAAAAATAAAATATATAACAAAGTAATATCAGATATTATTTATGAAACATTACTGAAACAATATGTACAAAAATTAAATATCTCCATACAAAACTCTGATGTTAAAAACTATATCTATAATCAAAAAATTTTTCAAAATAATAAAGTTTTTAATATACAAAAATATCATTATTTTCTAAATACATTAAACATCAGCTCACAAGAATACATAAATACAATTAAAACAGAGTTAAAAATAAATAAATTTATTTCCTCTATTTCTAATTCAATGTTTATTTTAAAAAATGAAATTGATAATTCTATTAATTCACTATCACAAATCAGATTAATTCAAGTAGCACCTATACAAATACCACATACTTATCCAAATCTTATAAATACACATAAAAAAATAATAAAAAATCAATATAAACATGACAATTTTAGATCTTTTACTAAACAAAAAAATATAAACTATTTTTTGATATCTAAAAAAATAATATACGAATTAAATCATGGATCTAAAATTTTATTCAACAAAATGCATCTCAAATTTCAAAAACCTCAATTAGTTTCACAATTTTCAAGAAATAAATTAAGCAAGTTAATCTTTAATCTTCCACATCCAAAAAAAAATAAAAATATTTATTTTAGTATTATTAAAAACAGAAATACCGTATTTCTAGTTAAGTTTTACAAAATAATACATATACGTTTTTCTACACAACAAAAAAAAATTATTACATCGCAATTACTTAAATATAATTTAGAAATGGTATTAAATTCTATTTTCAAAAACTTGTATACACAAGCTAATATTTCATACAATGATCTATTTAATCTTAAAAATATTTTTGAATATTAAAAATATGATGTTTTTACATACCATATTTATGTAATTTTTTATAAAATAAATACCAAAAAATATCTAAATCACTAAATATAACAATACTAAAATTCATAAATGCATAAACATCTACATGTTAATATCTTATTTTAAATTATTTATAAAAATGAAATATAGTAAAATTTTTTCAAAAACTATTAATCTAAAATTAATTAGTTATACAATAAATATCAAATAATATTAAAAATGTTTCATGAGCTACATTTATAAATAAGTACTTGTTACCTGACTACTAGGATATTTTATGCATTTATTTAAACAACTAAATTGGTATTTTATTCAAGAATGGAAACGATATTTAGTAGCTGTTTTTTTATTAATTTTTATTTCTATTTTACAATTAATTCCACCAAAGCTCATAGGAAGTCTAATAGATTCTATTGAAACACACGAAATCCATGGAATACAAATCTTACCTTGGATTATAAAAATTTTATGTGTTGCAATAATAATTTATATTTTTCGATATATATGGAGAATTGTTCTATTTGGAACTTCTTACAAACTTGCTATTGAATTAAGAATGAAAATTTATAACTGTATCAGTAAAAAAAATCAAATATTTTATTTAAAATATAAAACAGGTGATTTAATGACACGAATTACTAATGATGTAGACAAAATCGTCTTTGCAGCTGGAGAAGGAGTATTAACACTAATCGATTCTCTAGTTATGGGATTATCTATCCTAATCATCATGGTCACTCAAATCAGCTGGAAACTCACTATATTTTCTTTACTTCCTTTACCTATCATGGCGATGATAATAAACAAAATAAGTAAAAAAATACACCATAGTTTTCAAAAATCTCAAACAGCATTTTCACATCTTAACAATCATACACAAGAAAATTTAAGAAGTATTAATTTAATTAAATCTTTTGGGCTAGAAAAATATCAAATAAAAAAGTTTCAAAATATTTTAAAAAACTTAAGACATAAAAATATAGAAATTTCAAAAATTGATGCCACATTTGATCCTGTAATACATTTATCTATCTCTTTATCCAATCTTTTAGCAGTTACTATTGGAGGTTGGTTATTTTGGAATAAAACAATTAGCATTGGACAACTAACTAGTTTTATAATGTATCTAGGACTAATGATCTGGCCTATGCTTGCCTTAGCATGGATGTTTAATATAATAGAAAGAGGAAGTGCAGCATGGTATCGTATACAATTAATCTTAAACAATGATTTACCATATAGAAAAATATACACACCAATTCCAATTCATTTTCAAAAACTACATATTAACATTAAAAACTTTTATTATAAAAAATGTAAAACAAGAATATTATATAATATAAATTTTTTATTATATCCGGGGCAAATTATAGGAGTTTGTGGACCAACTGGATCAGGAAAGAGTACTTTATTTAAGTTAATTCAACAACAATTTTTAATACCTAATGGAGTAATATTGTATAATAACATACCTATTTCTCAATTTTCACTACAAGAATGGAGAAAAAAAATTTCAGTTGTAGATCAAACTACATTTTTATTTTCAGACACAATTTTTAATAATATTGCAATAGGAAATAAAAACGCTTCCAAAATAGAAGTAGAAAAAGCAGCATATCTTGCACATTTACACACAGATATCATTAATTTGCCAAATGGATATAACACTCAAGTAGGTGAACGTGGAATTATGCTATCAGGAGGCCAAAAACAGCGTATTTCTATTGCTAGAGCATTATTGGTAAAATCAGAAATACTAATATTAGACAATCCGCTTTCTTCAGTAGATGAAAATACTGAAAAAAAAATATTAAATAATTTTAATACATTAAAAAAACACGGTTATACAATCATCATGTGTACACATCGTATTACTTCATTAATTAATTTTAATAAAATTGTAGTGTTACAACATGGTACTATTACGCAACAAGGGAAACACTCTTCATTAATTAGAGAAAAAAACAAATGGTATAATTCTATATATCTTTATCAAAACATTTTTAAAATGTAAAAAAATAATTAAGAAAAACTATGAAATGAAACATTTTAAAAAATTTTTACCTATATTAAAAAGATTATTGTGCTATGGAAAAAATTATAAAAAACATTTAACTTTAGGATTTATTTGTTTACTACTAGCATCGATATTCGAAGTATTAGGACCTATATTAATAAGTTACTTTATACAAACTAGCTTAAAAAAACATTATATAAATATTCTCATATTATGTATAATAACAACTTGTTATATATCTTTACAAATTATTTCAATTATATTTAATTATTTTCAAAATGTTATCTTTAAAAAAATATCTATCAAAATTATTGAAAAACTGCGTTTTAATTTAATGTCCGCTACATTAGACTGTTCTATAAAAATATTTCACCAAAATCCTGTTGGGGAATTAGTTTCATGTATTACTAATGATACAGAAATTATTAAAGAGTTGTATGAAACTTTCGTTACTACGTTGTTTCGAAATATTATATTAATTAACGTTACCTTAATAGCTATGTTTGCTCTAGAATGGAGAATGGCCAGTATAGCAGTACTAATATTTCCACTAGTTCTAATAGTAACATTACTATACCAACATTATAGTAAACCAATACTAAAAAAAATTCGCGTATATTCTACTATACTTTATAATATTTTTAGCGAAGTTATTAGTGGTATAAAAATAATTCAACAATTTAGACTAGAAAAATATTTTAGAAATTCTATAGAAAATATCAGTAAACAGCATTATTCGGTTCGCATGAAAATACTGAAATTAGATGGAATTTTATTAAGACCGTTACTTAACCTTTTTTCAGCTGTCATATTATGCGGATTAATATTATTATTCGGATTTTATCCTCAAGGATTCCTAGAAATTGGCACTCTATACGCATTTGTTACCTATCTAGGACGACTTAATGAACCTTTAATAACAATTGCATCACAACAGTCTATTTTACAACAGTCTATCATATCAGGAGAAAGAATATTTAAATTGCTAGATACTAAAAAACAAAAATATGGAAAAGATAACAAGAGTTTGAAAAGAGGTGAAGTATTTATTAAAAATCTTAATTTTCGCTATAAAAAAAATCTCAAAAATACATTAAACAATATTAATTTATACATTGCTCCAAAACAATTTATAGCATTAGTAGGCTATACAGGTAGCGGGAAAAGTACCCTAGCACAAATACTAATGGGATTTTATCCTATAAAAAATAGATGTATCTATTTAGATAAAAGAGATTTAAACACATTAGAAAAAAGTGTTTTAAGAAATGGAATATCTATTGTCCAACAAGATCCTTGTATATTAGACGATTCTATCCTTGAAAATATTACTTTAGGAAAAAAAATATCCAAATCAAAAATTTGGAAAATCTTAAAAAAAGTACATTTAGTTGAATTAGTAAAATCTCTTCCAAAAGGATTAAATTCATTTTTAGGAGAACATGGAAATACACTATCTGCAGGACAAAAACAACTTTTGTCTATCGCTAGAGTTCTCGTGTACAATCCAAAAATACTAATATTAGACGAAGCTACTTCTAACATAGATGTAGACACTGAAACAAAAATTCAAAAAATATTATCCTCTATACAACTATATACAACACTAATAGTAATTGCTCATAGATTATCAACAATAAAACATGCCGATAAAATTATAGTATTTTGTAAAGGTAAAATAGTAGAAAAAGGTACACACCATTATCTTATCAACAAGAAAGGACATTATTGGAAAATGCACACCAGTTAACCATATGAAAAATGTCGAAAACATATAGAACGTTACTAAATATAGGAACCTCTGTTAGTAATATTCATAATACCTGTATTACTTAATATGGCTGCTATCTTCCAATCCTGACCAGTTTTTTAAGACTACAGTATTAGAGTACTAACAGAGAATTCTATTATTATTCTGCCTGAAATTTTTATTAATTGCAAACATTTTATAAATATTTAAATAAAAATAAAATAATTTCTTAAATCGTTAAACATTATTATTCCATGCCAAAATCTTTTTTATAACTGTTATTTGTGATAATATTACTAATAAATTCTTTAAAACTTTTATAATAATGAGTTATAAAATTTTAGCTAATAAATGGCGACCTAAATATTTCGATAATGTAATTGGACAAAAAAACATCGTTACAGCTATAAAAAATGGATTAAAATTAGCACGAATACATCATACATGGTTATTCTATGGAATGCGAGGAACAGGAAAAACAACAATAGCTCGATTACTTGCTAAAAGTTTGAATTGTAAAATAGGACTTACATATGTTCCATGTAGAACATGTTCAAATTGTCAAGATATAGAAAATGGAAGATCTATTGATGTATTTGAAATAGATGCAGCTTCTCGAACTAAAGTAGAAGATATGAAAGAATTATTGGATAACGTTCATTATTATCCTGTGCAAGGAAGATTTAAAATTTATTTAATAGACGAAATTCATATGCTTTCAAAACATAGCTTTAACTCTCTTCTAAAAATAATTGAAGAACCACCACAACATATTAAATTTATTTTAGCTACTACAAATCTAGAAAAAATTCCAAAAACTATTTTATCACGTTGCTTATACTTTCATTTAAAATTAATCAATCCAAATGAAATATCAAAACAACTTGAACATATATTATTTAAAGAAAACATATTATTTGAATATGAAGCAATAAAAATATTATCTATAGAAGCTAAAGGAAGTTTGAGAGACGCACTAAACCTAACAGAACAAGCAATTTCCATGGGTAATGGACAAGTTTTAACTAAAACAGTGGATACCATGTTAGGTAAATTGAACAACAAAAAAATATTTGAAATAACTGTAGCACTATTAAAAAAGGATTACAAAGAAATTT
Organism: Buchnera aphidicola (Schlechtendalia peitan); assembly: GCA_039830055.1. Lineage (GTDB taxonomy): Bacteria > Pseudomonadota > Gammaproteobacteria > Enterobacterales > Enterobacteriaceae > Buchnera_B > Buchnera_B aphidicola_BB. The sequence goes on from CP140043.1 coordinate 509,583, forward strand.
TTTTGATATTAGAATACATGAATACAATTGACATCAACTGGGAACGTATATTAACAGAAATTCTTAAATTATTATATCAAATAGCTATGTTAATTTCATTTCCTAAAATAAAAAAAGACTATCTATTTTTTGAAAATAATGAAAATAATACACAAATATATGAAATTTCTAGAATATCTAAATACATTGATATTCAAATATACTATCAAACTATATTAATAGGAAAAAAAGAATTAAGTATAGCTCCTAACTTTCAAATTGGTGTAGAAATGACATTGTTACGAGCACTGAATCTTAATATAACTCCAATAAAATTAAAATAAATTTAAAAAATTAGATATAACATTAAAAGTCCAAAAAGAAAAAAATAATACAATAAGTGCTATGTCATGAACTATATGAATATTGTAAATAATATTATTATGTTCTTTAAATGTAATTTATAAATATTATATATAAATGTGATGTCGATGATAAAATATATTAGTTATCTTAAATCACAATACAATAGGAAATAAAAAATGTTTTCTAAAAATGGATTAAATAATTTAATGAAGCAAGCACAAGAAATACAAGAAAAAATGAAAAAAATGCAACAGGAAGTATCTAATATAGAAGTTACTGGAGAATCTGGAGCAGGAATTGTAAAAGTAACATTAGTTGGTGCTAATAATTGTAAAAAAATTGAAATTGACTCGACATTAATCGTTGAATGTGAAAAAGAAATATTAGAAGACTTAATAGTAGCAGCTTTTAATGATGCAATACGCAGAATATCAGAATTACATAAAAGAAAAATGTCTTCTATCTCGTCAGAAATTCCATTTTCTAATGAATTAAATTCAAATTCTTAAGAGATAGATTTATTTATATATAATTCTTATTTCACAGAAAATATTTTAAACGATAGAATAAACGCTATAATAACAGATAAATATTTTTATTCCTAATGATAGAATGTATACAATGTTACAATACATTTATTATTTAAATATATTTGTTATCGTTTTGTATATATATAGTGACATACAATATTTCTATTAAACTAAACTAGAATATTGAAAATTTTTAAGAAATTTTATTATGAGAAAATATTATGAATGCTAATAAAAAAGAAGTATATGAATTTCAATCAGAAACAAATGAAATTTTACATTTAATGATTCATTCTTTGTATTCTAACAAAGAAATATTTTTGCGAGAACTGATTTCTAATGCTTCAGATGCGATTGATAAATTAAAATTTAAATCAATATCTTCACCTGAAATATACGAAAACAACACTGATATGCATATTAGAATACGTATCGATAAATCTAATAATAATTTAATTATTAGTGATAATGGCATAGGAATGACGTACGAAGAAATAATTAATAATTTAGGAACAATAGCAAAATCTGGAACAAAAGAATTTTTAAAATCTTATAACAAATCGACTAACGGAAAAAATGATTTAATAGGACAATTTGGAGTCGGATTCTATTCAGCGTTTATCGTTTCTAGAAAAATAATAGTAAAAAGTAGATTCGGGGGGACGCACGAAAATACAGGAGTACTATGGGAATCTGAAGGAAAAGGAAAATATGAAGTTAGTAAAATTAACAAAAAAGACAGAGGAACAAAAATAATTTTATATTTAAAACCAGAAGAAAAATATTTCTTAGAACCATGGAACATACGAAATATTGTTAATAAATATTCTAATCATGTTTCAACACCAATAGAAATTTATACATATGATGACAAATCACAAGTTGGAAAATGGGAGCAAATTAATCAAGCTCAAGCATTATGGACATTAGATAAATCTAAAATTACAAATGATGACTATAAAAGTTTTTATAAACAACTAAGTAATGATTCTAATGATCCAATTACATGGACCCATAATAAAGTAGAAGGTATTCAAGAATATACTATATTATTATTTATTCCTTCAAAATCAGCATGGGATATATGGAATAGAGATAATAAACATGGTTTAAAACTATATGTAAAACGTATATATATTATGGATAATGCAGAACAATTTCTTCCGAATTATCTACGATTTGTAAAAGGAATTATCGATTCAAATAATCTACCATTAAATATTTCTCGAGAAGTATTACAAGATCACAAACTAGTTAAAAATTTAAAAACAACACTTACTAAACGAGTTTTAAAACTATTAAACACTCTTTCTAAAGATATTGATTCATACAAATTATTTTGGTCTCAATTTGGTCTAATATTAAAAGAAGGCCCTGCTGAAGATAGTGAAAATAAAGATATTATTTCTAATTTATTACGATTTTATTCATTAAAGAATAGCCCTAAAAAAACTTTAATATCTTTACAAGAATATGTAAACAATATGAAACATGAGCAAGAAAAAATTTATTATATTACAACAGATAGTTATACTTCGGCTATAAACAGCCCACATTTAGAATTTTTTAAAACAAAAGACATTGATGTACTATTATTGACTGATAAAATAGATGAATGGATGATGAATTATATAACTAATTTTAATGGAAAAGAGTTCCAATCAGTTAGCAAATACGATGAATCAATCGAAAAATCGAATGAAAATATTAGAAACTGTGAAAAAAAACTATATCCTAATATGAATTCTCTATTGAGTAAAATAAAAAATATATTACAAGATAAAATAAAAGATGTACGTTTGACGTGTAAACTAACACATACTCCTGCTGTAGTAACTACAGATTCTAACGATATGACTACGCAAATGGCTAAACTATTCTCTGCAGCAGGACAACCTGTTCCTAAAATTAAATATATCTTTGAAATTAATCCAAATCATGAATTAATTAAAAAAATATATCATGAAGATAATGAAGAAAAATTTAAGAATTGGATTAAAATACTGTTTGAACAATCACTACTTGCTGAGAAAAACACTTTAGATAATCCTAGTAAATTTATAGCTAGAATTAACAAATTTCTTATACATTGTACATAATACATAAAACTATTAAAAAAATATATTAAAATATTTATAAACAATTGTAAAGTACATATATTTTAAAATCTATAAGGTATAAGAAAATCATGCGCATTGTTTTACTAGGAGCACCGGGGGCAGGCAAGGGAACACAAGCTCAATTTATTGCACAGAAATATCACATTCCAAACATATCTACTGGAGAAATATTAAGAAAATTAATTTATAAAAATACTGTGTTAAATAAAAAAATTGACTATAGTATGCATAGTGGAAAACTAATTTCAGACGATATTATTACAACATTAATACGAGATCGAATTACTTGCTTAGATTGTAAACCAGGATTTATACTAGATGGATTTCCTAGAACAATTGTTCAAGCTAAGATGATTGAAGAAGAAAAAATAGATATTGATTATATTATTGAACTCAAAATACCTACAAAAATAATTTTAAAACGTATTCAAAATAGAAGAACTAATTCTATCGAAAAAAAAATACAATGCCTACAAAATGGAAACTATCCTACCAATAATAGCTTTTTAGCTGAAAGAGTAGATGATAAAGAAAAAATTGTTAAAATAAGATTACATGAATATGAAAAATTTACAATACCTCTTATAAATTATTTAAAAAACGATACTAAAGTTAAAAAATTTAAATATTGTATATTAGATGGTACTAAAAATATAAAAAATATCCATAAAGATATTAAAAAAATATTAGATGTACATTAAATTCATAATACATCTTATTATCACTGGAAAATTTTGCGCTCTATAGGATTTGAACCTATGACCTACGGCTTAGAAGGCCGTTGCTCTATCCAACTGAGCTAAGAGCGCAAGCTTTAAGATATTTTTATACTTGTTTTGGAATTAAACTAAAAAATTACTACGAGAATAAACAGTTATAATCAATAATATAAAATTTACTATCAAGTAAAAAAATTTCTTATACAATATTATATATCATTAATTTTATTACAAAAGCTTTTTTTACCTATTTTTAAAGATATTTAAAAATATATTTTAATATATCATTTTAATTGAGTTAATTTAATGTTTAAAAAAATTCTAAACGGAAAGAAAATTTCTGATAAAATACAAAATCAAATCAAACAAGAAGTAAATAACAGATTAGCACTAGGAAAAAGACCTCCAGGACTAGCAGTAATATTAATTGGTGATGATTTAGCATCACACATTTATGTAAATAAGAAAAAAATTGCTTGTGAAAACGTAGGTTTTCTTTCAAAATTTTGGCATTTCCAAGAAAACGTTCAAGAAAAAAAAATAATAAATCTTATTAATATATTAAACCAAGATTCAAATATTGATGGAATATTAGTTCAATTACCTATTCCTAAACATATTAATACCCAAAATATTTTTAATAGTATTACTCCTAATAAAGATGTAGATGGATTACACCCATATAATATAGGTTGTTTATGTCAAAAAAGTCCAAAATTAAGACCATGTACTTCATTTGGTATTATTACTATGCTAGAATATTACAAAATTAATATAAAAGGATTGCATGCTGTTATAATAGGGGCGTCTAACACAGTAGGTAGACCAATGAATTTAGAATTATTATTATCTGGATGCACAACTACAATAACCCACAAATTCACAAAAAACATCAAATATTTTGTTCAACAAGCAGACATAGTAATTATCGCGGTAGGAAAAAAACATTTTTTAAAAGGACCATGGATTAAACCAGGAGCTATAGTAATTGATGTAGGTATTAATAGATTAAAAAATGGCACTATTGTAGGAGACGTAGATTTTAAATCAGCAATTAAAAATTCCTCATATATAACTCCAGTTCCAGGAGGAGTGGGTCCTATGACTGTAGTAACATTATTACATAATACACTAAAAGCTTGTAGAGAATATAACTTGTAAAATTTCTATATAGTAGGGTTCATAACACTAAAATTTTATGCTATAAACAAAACTATTTTATTCTTCTCCAAAAAGTATTATATTTTGAATCCTCTAAGATAATACCTAAATTTAATAAGTGTTTACGTATTTCATCTGCTTTAGTCCATTGTTTTCCTTTACGTGCGTAATCTCTCTTTTGTATTAAATAACTAATGTTACTAATCTCGTTAGGACAAATCTTACTAGTGCTTTGAAAAAAAATTTCTGGATCCTGTAGTAATATTCCTAAAATACTACCTAATTCTCTCAATCTATAAGCTAAAGCTAAGATTTTATCATTGTTATCACTATATTTCAATTTTAAAATATTTAATTTATGAGACATATCAAATAATATAGATAAAGCTCGAGGAGTGTTAAAATCATTGTCTAAAGCTCGATGAAAATTTGTTTTAAAAACATCGTTATCTAACGTTTTTAATATAGAAAAATTAATGTGTCTTAAAGACAAATATAATTTTTTTAATAAAATTTCAGATTTTCTTAAATTACATTCATCAAAATAAATTGGTCGACGATAATGGGTAGACAATAAAAAAAGTCGAATACTTTCTGAATTATAACGAATAAACAAATCTTTTAAAAATAAAGTATTTCCTAATGATTTAGACATTTTTTTATTTTTAATAATAACTAGTTCAGTGTGCATCCAATGACTAACAGAGAAATCTTTATTAATACACATAGATTGTGCTAATTCGTTTTCGTGATGCGGGAATAATAAATCTTTTCCACCACCATGAATATCTATTTTTTCATTTAAAATAGATGTACTCATAGATGAACATTCAATATGCCATCCAGGTCGTCCTCTACCCCAAGGAGAATTCCAAAAATATATATCATTTTTTTTTGAAACTTTCCATAAAACAAAATCTAATGGATTACGCTTATTAAAATTTTCAGGTATACGAGCACCAACTTTTAGTTTTTTAACACACTGATGAGATAACGATCCATAATTTGGATATCGATCAATAGAAAACATTACATCACCACTTTTTGACACATACGCAAATTTATCTTCTAATAATTTTAAAACACATTTAATAATATCGTTTATGCTCTCTGTAGCACGAGGCTCATAATCTGGAGTTGTTATATTCAAATGAATGAAATCTTTATTCATTTGAAAAATAATTCTATTAGATAACTCTGACATTGTTTCATTATTTCTAATAGATTTTAAAATAATCTTATCATCAATATCTGTAATATTTCTAACATACTTTAATTTATAATTACAATAACGCAAATATCGTGATACTACATCAAAAAAAACAAAGGTCCGACCATGTCCTACATGACAAAAATCATATGCGGTTACTCCACATACATACATTTTAACTGTTCTGTCTGAATCTAATTTTAATGGTTCGTATTTCTTTGTAAAAGAATTAAAAATGTTTAACATAATAAATTATCTTAAAATTATATATTTTAACAACACAACCAATATTTTTACGTTAAAATATTAATGCTACAATAGCATCAAAATTTGTATATTCATTGTTCAATATAATGTCTTAAATCATATCTATGATAATTTTATAAAAATATTAAATTATATACATCATAAAATTTAACAGTAACCTAAATAATATTGCTTTACTATTTCAAAATACTGAAACTATATCCAATTTTAAGTAACTTTAAAAAATTACTTAAATCAAAAAATTTATATCATCAAATTTAAAATTTAATTTGTATAAAAATATTAACTATATTAGTGTTATATTTGTATAATAACAATGATTATTAAAAATAAAAATATTACTTTTTTACAAAAAATATTTATTATAAACATAGTCAAGTTTAATTTTAAAAAATCTAAATTTAGGAAAAGATATGAAAAATAAACTTGAAAAAATGCTAAAATTTCCTTGTTTATTTACTTATAAAATCATTGGGCTAGCAAAACCTGAACTAATTGACCAAATAATAAAAGTTATTCAATGTAAATTACCAGGTGACTACATTCCACAAGTAAAATCTAGCAATAAGGGTAATTATTTATCTATTTCTATTACCATTTGTGCAAACAATTTTGATCAAATAGAAGGGCTATATCATGAACTCAATAATATTAATATAGTCCGCATGGTATTATAGATATAATTATAATAAAATATATTTTCTCAATCAAAATCTTTGTATAAATATAAAAGTATTAGATTCACTCAAACATTTATAACAATATGTAATGCAGCAATTAGCTGCATTACACCATCTAAAATATTTAAAAACATTTCAATAAATATTATAAACTAATAACATTAGCTGCTGATGGCCCTTTTGCTCCTTCGGTAATTTCGAATTCAACACTTTGACCTTCGGACAAAGTTTTAAACCCGTTGCTTTGGATAGCTGAAAAATGAACAAAAACATCTTTGCTTCCATCTTCAGGAGTAATGAAACCAAACCCTTTAGATTCATTAAACCATTTCACATTACCTTTAATCTTAGACATCTATATTACCTTCACATGAAAAATATACACTAAACTTAAATAGCAAGCTAGCACAACGATTATTGATTATTTTATTTTTAACTTTAATAAAGTACTATTAAAGTTAAATATAAATATTAAATTAAAATAAACAAAAGACTTTGTTCAAAATTTTAAAAATTATTCTTTTAATTAAATAAGTATAATTTAAAAAACATTATACATCTAATTTTGTTTTCGTACATATAAAAAAAAATCCGAAATAATTCGGATTTTTTTTCAACCTGGCAATTTCCTACTCTCACACGAGGAAACCTCGTACTACCATCGGCGTTGAAATGTTTCACTTCTGAGTTCGACATGGTTTCAGGTGGTACCATAACACTATTTTTACCAGGTTGTTTAAATATTTGAATATATTGGTATTTAAATAATCAAAATCGGAATACAAGAAATCTGTAAATACTGAGTTATTATTTAAACATCTCTGGTGTTGTAAGATTAAGCCTCTCGGGTCATTAGTACTGGTTAGCTTAACATATTACTATGCTTACACATCCAGCCTATCAACGTCGTAGTCTTCAACGTCCCTTCAGTAAACATTAACATGTCTCAGGGAAGACTAATCTTGGAGCAAGTTTCGTACTTATATGCTTTCAGCACTTATCTTTTCCGTATTTAGCTACCGGGCAATGCCATTGGCATGACAACCCGAACACCAGTGATACGTCCACCTCGGTCCTCTCGTACTAGAAGTAGATCTCCTCAATCTTCCTACGCCCACGGCAGATAGGGACCGAACTGTCTCACGACGTTCTAAACCCAGCTCGCGTACCACTTTAAATGGCGAACAGCCATACCCTTGGGACCTGCTTCAGCCCCAGGATGTGATGAGCCGACATCGAGGTGCCAAACACCGCCGTCGATATGAACTCTTGGGCGGTATCAGCCTGTTATCCCCGGAGTACCTTTTATTTGTTGAGCGATGGCCTTTCCATACAGAAACCACCGGATCACTAAGACCTGCTTTCGCATCTGTTCGCGTTATCACGCTCACAGTTAAACTGGCTTATGCCTTTGCACTAACCTTACGATTTCCAACCGTAATTAGCCAATCTTTGTACTCCTCCGTTACTCTTTGGGAGGAGACCGCCCCAGTCAAACTACCCACCAGACACTGTTTCCATACCGGATTACGGTACTAGATTAGAAAATTAACTGCTAAAGGGTGGTATTTCAAGGTCGACTCCACTTATACTAGCGTATAAGATTCATAGTCTCCCACCTATCCTACACATCAAAAATTAATGTTCAATGTCAAGTTATAGTAAAGGTTCACGGGGTCTTTCCGTCTTGCCGCGGGTACACTGCATCTTCACAGCAATTTCAATTTCACTGAGTCTCGGGTGGAGACAGTCTGGCCATCATTACGCCATTCGTGCAGGTCGGAACTTACCCGACAAGGAATTTCGCTACCTTAGGACCGTTATAGTTACGGCCGCCGTTTACCGGGGCTTCAGTCTAGAGCTTTAGGTTTCCCTTAACTCCTTCGATTAACCTTCCGGCACCGGGCAGGCGTCACACCGTATACTTCCACTTTCGTGTTTGCACAGTGCTGTGTTTTTAATAAACAGTTGCAGCCAGCCATTATCTTAGACTGATTTCAGCTCATAAAAGTAAATTTTATTTACCTAATACCAGTGTGCCTTTTCCCGAAGTTACGGCACTATTTTGCCTAGTTCCTTCACCCGAGTTCTCTCAAGCGCCTTAGTATACTCTACTTAACCACCTGTGTCGGTTTAGGGTACGATTTAATATTATCTATAGCTTAGAGGCTTTTCTTGGAAGCGTGGTATCAGTTACTTCACTACTAAAAGCAGTTCGTCATTACGCCTCAGATTAAAGAAAGCCGGATTTTCCTAACTTTCATACCTACACGCTTAAACTAGGACAACCGACACCTAGCTAACCTAACCTTCTTCGTCCCCCCTTCGCAATAATATTAAGCACAGGAATATTGACCTGTTGTCCATCGACTACGCCTTTCGGCCTCACCTTAGGAATCGGCTTACCCTGCCTCGATTACCGTTGGACAGGAAACCTTGGTATTTCGGCGAATAGGTTTTTCACCTATTTTATCGTTACTCATGTCAGCATTCGCACTTCTGATACCTCCAATATACTTTACAATATATCTTCAGTGGCTTACAGAACGCTCCCCTACCCAATAAAAATTATAATCTTTATTGCCGCAGCTTCGGTGCATAATTTAGCCCCGTTACATCTTCCGCGCAGGCTGACTCGACCAGTGAGCTATTACGCTTTCTTTAAATGATGGCTGCTTCTAAGCCAACATCCTGGTTGTTTATGCCCTCCCACATCGTTTCCCACTTAACTATGACTTTGGGACCTTAGCTAGCGGTCTGGGTTGTTTCCCTTTCCACAACGAACGTTAGCACCCGCTGTGTGTCTCCCGTGATAACATTCTATGGTATTCGGAGTTTGCATCGGATTGGTAAACCAGGATGGCTCCCTAACCGAAACAGTGCTCTACCCCCAAAGATGAATTCACGAGGCGCTACCTAAATAGCTTTCGGGGAGAACCAGCTATCTCCCGGTTTGATTGGCCTTTCACCCCTAGCCATAGATCATCCGCTGATTTTTCAACATCAGTCGGTTCGGTCCTCCAGTTAGTTTTACCTAACCTTCAACCTGTCCGTGGCTAGATCACCGGGTTTCGGGTCTGTATCCTGAAACTAAAATCGCCCATTTAAGACTCGGTTTCCCTACGGCTCCCCTATTTTAAAATCGGTTAACCTTGCTACAGAATACAAGTCGCTGACCCATTATACAAAAGGTACGCAGTCACCTAAAAAAAAAGCTCCTACTGCTTGTACGTATACGGTTTCAGGTTCTATTTCACTCCCCTAACCGGGGTTCTTTTCGCCTTTCCCTCACGGTACTAGTTCACTATCGGTCAGTCAGGAGTATTTAGCCTTAGAGGATGGTCCCCCCATATTCAGACAGGATTTCTCGTGTCCCGCCCTACTTCTCGAACTTATAAAATTAGTAATTTTCGTGTACAGGACTATCACCTTATATTGTAAATTTTTCCAAATTATTCCACTAAGAACTAAAATATAATTTTGTTCTAGGCTCTTCCCCTTTCGCTCGCCACTACTTAGGGAATCTCGTTTGATTTCTTTTCCTCGAGGTACTTAGATGTTTCAGTTCCCTCGGTTCGCTTTGATAATCTATGAATTCAATTAACAATGATGCTAATTTTAAATAACATCGGGTTTCCCCATTCGGACATTATCGGTTATAACGTGTCATATCAACTTACCGATACTTTTCGCAGATTAGCACGTCCTTCATCGCCTCTGACTGCCAAGGCATTCACCATATACGCTTTTATGCTTAATCTTACAACCCACAGATGTTTATTTTAAATTCAGTATAAACATTCTTGATTCCAAATTTTTAAAGAGCTTAACTTCATATTTAACTTATTTAAGTTAATAAGTTTTTAACGAATAAAATAGAGAATAACATATTAACATAATATAGTACATAAATAAATGATAATATTTTAAAAACTTGTCCCCTAGGGGATTCGAACCCCTGTTATCGCCGTGAAAGGGCGATGTCCTAGTCCTCTAGACGAAGGAGACAAAAATTATATTCTACGCTAGTATAATTTTTAAAAAAATACTAAATTATTATAATACTTTAAATTATATATCTCTTATCTATGTTACATAACGAAATTAAAGAGTCAAGAGTTTTTTAAAAATTTTTAATTTCAATAACGAATTGAAAAAAGAAACTTAGAATATTGCTTACTGTATTTTTTTAATAACTAAGTCAATATCAGGCAAAACATCATGCCATAAAAAAAATGAATATGCAGCTTGACTAACTAACATACCTATCCCGTCAGAAAACATATTGATGCCATACTTCATACACCACGATAAAAATGGGGTAACTGTATTATTCTTAGAATAATTAATATCATAAAAATAAGTATTCTTATTTATCAAACAATAAATAGAATCCCAATAATTATCTGAACGTATGTTAGAAATAGCATTAATTACTATATCAAATGAAATATTTTTTAATTCTAAAACTGATAATACAAAAATAGACCCAAAATTTTTAAAATTATTAGCTAATTTTATAGCATGATCTATTGTTCTATTAAAAATATAAATATTGCAATTATAAGATAATAATGAAAAAATTATTCCTCGAGCTGCTCCTCCTGCTCCTATTAATAAAATATTATCAAAACGTTTTATAAATTTTAAACGCTTTAAATCATATAAAATACCTCTTCCATCAGTATTATCTCCTAAAATTTTTCCATTATCTAACTTTTTTAAAGTATTAACTGATCCTGAAATTCTAGCATACTTAGTTAATTTGTCTGAAACTAAAAATGCCTCTTCTTTAAATGGAATAGTAACGTTAGCTCCAATACCTATATATGAAAAAAAATTAGTTATATACTTATAAAACTTATTTAATGGAACTAACGTATAATCATAATTATGAATTATATTAGTTTGTTCAGAAAATAACTGGTGAATATAGGGCGATTGAGTATTATGAATAGGATTTCCAAATACTGAAAATTCATTTACATGTATTTTAAACACCACGTATTAATTCTCCACTAATAACATTTATAATCTTAGAAGGACTTTGGCTTTTACCTACAGTTCCACATAATATTGGAAAATTTTTACCAAATTGCTTTACAACTTCCTCATATGTTTTACATGGTTTTAAACCAGAATAATTAGCACTAGTAGATATTAATGCTGCTCCAAATGCATTACATAATTTCTTAATAGAATAATGAGAACTAATGCGTATTGCTAAAAATTTCGATTGTCCAGTTAACCAATATGGAACAGAAGATTTTGCTGGTACTAAAAAAGTAATAGGATACGACCAACCTTTCGATATAATAATTCGTTGTTGAAAAGACAACTCATGTTCAGAAATATACGACCTAACTTGATAATAATGTGACGCTACTAATATTAATCCTTTTCTCCATACTCTTTTTTTTAGTTTAAGTAATTTTATTATTGCACTTTTACTATTAGGATTACATCCGAGACCAAATACCGACTCCGTTGGATAAGCAATAATATTATTATTCTTTAATGTATCAATACACTTAGATAACGACATATTATTTAACTTCATTTTATTATTCCAAAATAAAAAAATTGCTTCTAATACTTTAATACAATATAGTGTAGTTAATATTAAAAACCTAAAAAATTACTTATAAATCTATTTTATAAATTTTAAATAGTACAATATTTATCTGTTCTATTCAAAAATATACGTAAAATAAAGATAACATCTTTAACTATTAATAGAAAAAAAAATGTTTATAATAGAATATATTATTTAATCATGATATTCATATTAAAAAAACTATGTCTATTCTCAAAATATTACAATATCCAGATAGTCGACTTCGAATCATTGCAAAACCTATTAAAAAAATTACTAAATCCATTCAAAATATTATCAATAATATGTTTGAAACAATGTATGTAAAAGATGGAATTGGATTAGCTGCTCCTCAAGTTAATATTCCTTTACAAATTATAGTTATTAATAACATTTTAGATTTAAAAAAACCAATAACATTAATAAATCCGAAAATTATTAATACAAAAGGACATATCAGTATAGAAGAAGGATGTCTATCTATTCCAAATTATCAAGCACCCATACCTAGATCGTCTGACATTGTCGTTACTGCTTTAAATTATTTTGGAGAAACAATCAAACTAAAAGCTAATTCACTATTAGCAATTTGTATCCAGCACGAAATCGATCATTTAATTGGAAAACTACTAATAGATTATTCATCTGATTTTAAAAAAATAAAATATGAGAAACATATTAATAATTTCAAAAATTACAAAAAATAAAAATATGAACAACATAAAATCATTAAAAATAATTTTTTCAGGTACATCTGAATTTTCTGCTCAACACTTAATACAATTAATTCACAAAAAATATAATATTGTTGGAATTCTTACCAAACCAGATAAAGCTTCTGGACGCGGACAATTTGTTATGGAATCTCCTGTAAAAAAAATTGCTAAACAATATAATATTCCTATATTTCAACCGACATCTGACAGCATAAAAAATCTACATTCCACGCTATACTCGCTTCATGCCGATTTAATGATAGTAGTTGCATATGGTTTGATTTTTCCAAAAAATATATTAAACATATTTCCTTTAGGATGCTTTAATATACACGCTTCTCTATTACCTAGATGGAGAGGAGCAACACCAATACAATCAGCAATCTTAAACGGAGACTTAATAACAGGAATAAGTATTATAAAAATGAATCAGGGAATCGATACTGGAAAAATACTATATTCCTCAACCTGCAATATAGAAACATCTGATACAAGTAAAAGTTTACAAGATAAACTAAGCATAATAGGCTGTAAATCTATACTATTAGTATTACAAAAATTATTATCAGGTCATTTACAATATACTTCTCAAAGTAAGTTAACTACCTATTCTAACAAAATAAAAAAAAATGATGCAAAAATAAATTGGTTAGAAGATGCAATAACTATAGAAAGATGTGTACGTGCTTTTAATCCATGGCCGATAAGTTTTTTTAAAATACATAATCAAAATCTAAAAGTTTGGAAATCTACTGTTGTTATGCAATACAATATGAATACGTACAAAGCAGGAGAAGTAATATTAATAAATAAATTTGGATTACAAGTACAAACTAAAAGAAATATATTAAATATTATAAAAATCCAATTACCTGGAAAAAAAATAATGCATGCATACAACTTAAAAAACTGTAATAATAAATGGTTTAAACCTAAAAAAATTAACGTAACAATGAACAAAAGTTAAACATAAATATCTCATTAATAAATTCTAATACACAATTATGAAATATATAATTTAATAAAAACTCTTTAATAATCAATAACAATTATTAACATATTAAATTTTAAGATCTATTTCTATATTTAATAACATAACTCTAATACTAATTTTTACTACCTTAATTTTAACGACTTTAAAAAAAACAAAACATATTCTAATATTGTTATTTCTTGTACAATATATATCTTTATACCTATTTAAATGTCATAAAATATAAATGTATTTGTAAATACAATAAACAGAACGGCATCGAATGCCGTTTGTTACTAAAAAATATATACCTTTATCAGAATTACGACATACTTTTTATTTAACTATTATATTTTCTTAGATAGATCTTTATTATTATTTTTTCGTCTATCTATCAATTGAATATACGCCATCGGAGATTTATCACCAAAACGATAACCACACTTTAGTATTCGAGTATAACCACCTAATCTATTTAAAAAATATGGACCTAAATCATTAAATAATTTAGATACTATATAATTATTTCTAATTTTAGAAAAAACCAAACGTCTATTAGAAATAGAATTTATTTTAGATCGTGTTATTAAAGGCTCAACTACACGACGTAGTTCCTTTGCTTTAGACAATGTTGTTTTGATAATCTCATAGTTTAACAATGAACATGCCATATTTTTTAACATAGCCTTAACGTGAGAACTATTTCTATTAAACTTACGACCAATTTTTCTATGTCTCATAAATTATTTTAACCTTGCTAAATAAGTTCTCAAAAATTAATTTTAACTAATCATCTAGAACACTGATAGGAGGCCAATTATCTAAACGCATACCTAATGACAAATTTCGTGCTGCTAGAACATCTTTAATTTCAGTTAAAGATTTCTTTCCTAAATTAGGTGTTTTAAGTAATTCTACTTCAGTTTTTTGAACTAAATCTCCAATATAATGTATTGATTCTGTTTTCAAACAATTAGCAGATCTTACTGTTAATTCTAAATCATCAACTGAACGCAATAAAATTGGTTCAAATTCAGGTTTTTCTTCTATAATTTCTGGTTCTCGAACATCTTTTAAATCTACAAATGCTTCTAATTGGCTTGATAAAATCGTAGCAGCACGACGAAGTGCTTCTTCAGGATCAATAGTCCCATTGGTTTTCATTTCAATAATTAATTTATCTAAATCAGTACGCTGTGCAACTCTAGCAGCCTCTACGTTATAAACAATTCTCTCAATTGGACTATAACATGCATCTACTAATAATTTTCCTATAGAATGTTCTCGATCTATTATATTCATTCTAGAAGCAGCAGTAACATAACCTCGACCTTTTTCTATTTTAATTCTCATTATTATCGACACACCTTCATATGTTAAATTACAAATAACATGATTAGGATTTATGATTTCAACATCACTACTATGTTCAATATCAGAGGCTGTTACTAAACCTATACCTGATTTTTTTAAAGTAAGAACTACTTGATTCTTTCCGTATAATTTTACTGCTAATCCTTTTAAATTTAACAAAATTTCAATAATATCTTCCTTTATTCCTTCCTTAGTACTATATTCATGAAGTACTCCTTCAATTTCTACTTCTGTTACTGCATAACCAGGCATAGAAGATAACAAAATTCGACGTAAGGCATTTCCTAAAGTATGTCCAAAACCACGTTCCAATGGTTCAAGAGTAATTTTAGCATGTGTAACACTAATACGCTCAATATCTACTAATCGTGGTTTCAGAAATTCACTTACAAAGTTCTGCATTATTTCTCTTTTCCCAATCGTATCTTATTTAGAATAAAATTCAATAATTAAATGTTCATTAATTTCTGAAGATAAATCAGAACGGTCAGGAATTTTTTTAAATATACCCTCCATTCTAGATGCGTTTACTTCTATCCAGGGAGATATTTCACGCTGTTCTGCTAATTCTAATGCTGCTTTTATACGAACTTGCTTTTGTGATTTTATACAAATTTTAATAATATCTCCAGGGGACACTTGATAGGACGGAATATTAACAGTATTTTTATTTACCAAAATCGATTTATGACTAACTAATTGACGTGCTTCATAACGTGTAGTACCAAATCCAATTCTATAAACTACATTATCTAAACGACACTCTAATAATGTTAATAAATTTTCTCCAGTATTACCCTTTAATCTCACAGCACGTGTATAGTAATTTCGAAATTGCGATTCTAAAATTCCATATAAACGGCGGACTTTTTGTTTTTCTCGCAACTGAGTACCATAATCCGATAAACGCGTTTTTTTAGACCCATGTTGGCCAGGACATTGTTCTAATTTACATTTAGATTCTATTGTTCGAATACCTGATTTTAAAAATAAATCCGTCCCTTCTCTACGAGACAATTTTAGTTTTGGTCCCAAATACTTTGCCACTATTTATCTCCTAATCTGAAAAGTTAGTTATACTCGACGTTTTTTAGGTGAACGACATCCATTATGTGGAATAGGAGTAACATCAGTAATATTAGTAATTCGAAATCCAGCAGCATTTAAAGCTCTGATAGTTGATTCTCTTCCTGGTCCAGGACCTTTAACCATAATCTCTAAATTCTTGATACCATAATCTTTTACTCTTTCAGAACAACGTTCAGCAGCTACTTGAGCTGCAAATGGAGTCGACTTTCTTGATCCTCTAAAACCAGAACCTCCTGAAGTAGCCCATCCTAAAATATTACCTTGCCTATCGCTAATAGCAACAATTGTATTATTAAAAGAAGCATGAATATGCGCTACGCCATCTAATATCTGTTTTTTAACGCGTTTTTTAACACGAAATGATTCTTTAGCCATATTAATTATCCTATATTATTACCTTTTTACAAGTTTCCGGCGACCTTTTCTAGTACGAGCATTTGTTTTAGTTCTTTGTCCACGAACTGGAAGATTTTTTCGATGACGTAAACCGCGATAGCAACCAAGATCTACTAAACGTTTTATATTTAAGTTAATTTCTCTTCGAAGATCACCTTCAATTACAAATTTAGATACTTCAGTTCTTAATAATTCTAATTTATGCTCATTTAAATCTGATGTTTTAACATTTTCTATTATACCAGTTAAAAAACAAATAAGTTTAGAACGTTTCTTTCCTATTCCATAAATACTCATTAAGGCAACAATAATATGTTTATTATCAGGAATATTAATACCTGCGATGCGTGCCACTATAAAACCCCTATAATGTTATTATATTTCAAAAAACTGTACTAATAGTACACTATTACAAACATTGTTCATGAATAACTTTCTAAAACATATGTTGAATAATCATGTTATAATATTTAACCTTGACGCTGTTTGTGTTTAGGATCAATACTACAAATAATTCTAATAACATTGTTTCTGCGAACAATTTTGCAATTTCTACAAATTTTTTTAACTGAAGTACGAACTTTCATAATCATTACCTGTAATACACAAAAATTTTAAATTTTAATTTATAAATTTAAATTAGCTTTTTTTAATACAGATTCATATTGAGTAGACATAATATACGTATGTATTTGAGAAATAAAGTCTATAATCACTACTACTACAATAAGCAATGAAGTTCCACCAAAATAAAATGGTACTCCTATAAATATATGCATAAGTTCCGGTATTAAACAAATAAAAATCATATAAATAGATCCTATTACTGTTAATCTTAACATAATTCTATTAATATATTTTGCTGTTTGTATTCCCGGCCTAATTCCTGAAATAAAAGCACCTGATTTCTTCAAATTATCAGCTGTTTCACGAGGATTAAATACTAATCTAGTATAAAAAAAACAAAAAAAAGTAATAGTTATCATATAAAAAAACATATACAACGGTTGATTAGGTTGTAAGTAAAAAGCAAAATTTATTAACCATTTCCAATGATGTCCCCCACCAAACCAAGATACTATAGAAATAGGAAATAGTATTATACTAGATGCGAAAATTGCTGGAATAACACCAGCCATATTTAACTTTAACGGAAGATGCGTACTATTTTCAGAGTAAAAACGGCGATTTTGATAACTCTTTGCATAATTTACGTTAATTCTTCTATAACTTCTTTCAATAAATACAACAAAAAACATTACTAAAAATACAACTAATACTGTACAACAAAATAATAAAAATTTTAAATTTCCTTGTCGAACTTGTTCGACAGTATTTTCAATAGCAGTCGGTAAACCAGATACAATACCTGAAAATATTATTATTGAAATTCCATTTCCAATACCTTTTTTTGTAATTAATTCACCTAACCACATTAAAAAAATAGTACCTGTAACCAAACTGACAATAGAAATACAATAAAAATATATATCAGGATTAACTACTAAATTATTTAATCCTGATATATTAGGTAAACTTACGGAAATACCAAAAGATTGCAATATAGCTAATATTAAAGTAACATACTTTATGTATATATTAATTTTTCTTCGACCTACTTCTCCGTCTTTTTTCATTTCTATAAATTTCGGGTATACTAGCGTAAGTATTTGCACAATAATTGAAGCTGATATAAACGGCATGATACCTAATGCAAAAATTGATGCGCGACTTAAAGCACCACCAGAAAACAGGTTAAACATTTCTACAAGAGTACCTTGTTGATTTTTTAACAACTGCGATAATACTGCAGTATCAATTCCAGGAATTGGAATAAATGATCCTATACGAAAAATTATTAATGAAATAACAACAAAAAAAATTCGTGTTCTTAATTCACTAAACTTAGTAATACTAGTTTTACCTATTTTTCCTAACTGTTTCTCTATCATAACGCTTGCTAATCACTCCGAATTGTTCCACCAGAACCTTCAATTATACTACGTGCACCTTTCGTAAGAGATAATCCACAAATAGTTAATGGAACAGTAATGATTCCGGATAATATTATTTTGACATATTTAACATTTTTACTAATTAAATTGTATTTTTGTAACAATTTTAGATTTATAACTTTATTCGAAAACTTAGATAATGCTGATGATCTAATTTCAACTATTTTTCTTTTATTAAACGATACAAATCCATACTTTGGAATTCGTCTATAAAGAGGAGTTTGTCCTCCTTCAAATCCTCTATTAATTGTTCCACCAGAACGAGATTTTTGTCCTTTGTGTCCTCTTCCTGCTGTTTTTCCAAATCCCGATCCAATACCTCGACCTTTTCTCTTACATAACTTACGCGAACCAGTTGCTGGAGATATATCATTTAAATACATGTATTTATTATTCTCCGAATTAATATTATTTAAATTACTTTTATCATATAAGATAATTTTTTTACCATGCCTTGAATAGAAGGTGTATTTTTGCGTTTTACTGTATGTCCAATATAGCGTAATCCCAATCCAATTAAAGTTGCTTTGTGCTTTGGTAATCGTCCTATTGAACTTTTTACTTGAATAATGCTAATATATTCAACCATATTTAACTCACCATAATATCCGAAACAGATTTATTACGCTTAGCTGCTATCATTTTTGGAGATTTCATATTCTCTAATCCAGATATGGTTGCCCGTACTACATTAATAGGATTAGTTGATCCATAAGTTTTAGCTAATACATTATGTACACCCGCCACTTCTAATACTGATCTCATAGCGCCACCAGCAATAATACCGGTACCTTCCGAAGCTGGCTTCATAAATATGCTAGAACCAGTATAAGAACTAATAATTGAATGTTGTAATGTATTTTTATGCAAAGTAACATGAATCATATTTCTTCTTGCTTTTTCCATCGCTTTCTGTATAGCTGACGGGACTTCTCGAGCTTTTCCATATCCAAATCCAACTTTTCCATTACCGTTTCCTACTACTGTTAATGCAGTAAATGAAAAAATTCGACCACCTTTTACTGTTTTTGAAACACGATTAACAGAAATTAATTTTTCTCTCAAATCTACACTACTTTTTTTATCTGAATATATAGACATTATAATTTTTTCTCCTTAAAAATTTAATCCTACTCTTCTTGCTGAATCAGCTAATGCTTGAATACGACCATGATATTGAAAACCAGAACGATCAAAAGAAACATTATTCACTCCTATTTTCAAAGCTCGTTCTGCAATTATTTTTCCAATTAAAACAGCAGATTCTTTATTACCAGTATACTTAACAAGTTTTGAAATGTTTTTTTCAAGAGTAGAAGCAACTGCTAAAACTGAACAATTATTAGAAGCAATAATTTGTGCATAAATATGTCTAGAAGTTCGATGTACTACTAAACGAATAGATTTTAACAATTTAAACTTCCATCGCAATTTATTCGCTCTTCTCATACGAGTTTTTTTTTTATTAATTATAGTCATCATATTATTTCTTCTTAGCCTCTTTTATGCGTACTATTTCATTATTATAACGAATACCCTTTCCTTTATAAGATTCTGGAACTTTATAAGATCGTATATTAGCTGCTACTTGACCAACTAATTGTTTATTAGCACCTTTAATAATAATTTCTACTTGAGATGGGCATTCTACAGTAATACCCTTCGGAACTATATATTTAATTATATGAGAATAACCTAAAGACATATGAATAATATTAGTATTAATTATAGAAACTCTATAACCTACACCTAACAATTGTAATTTTTTAGAAAATCCTATTGTTACACCAATAATCATAGAATTAACTAAAGATCTAGAAGTTCCAGCTTGTGCCCAACCTTGAGACGAACAAATTTTACTTTTAAATAATAAATGATCGTTCATATGAGTAACTAATACACTGTTATTGATAATACAATGGAGAATATTATTATCTTTTCTAATCGTAATACTTTGTCCTACTAATGTAATATCAACATCAATAGGAACAATAATTAATTTCTTGGCTACACGAGACATATTTTTCTCCAATTTAAGCTACGTGACAAATAATTTCACCACCAAGACCTGCTCGACGTGCAGATTTATCAGTCATAACTCCTTTTGAAGTAGAAATTATAGCTATTCCTAATCCAGCCATAACTTTAGGTAATTCGTACTTTCTGTTATATACTCGCAAACTAGGAGCACTAATCCTACGTACATATTCAATTACAGGCTTACCATTAAAATATTTTAAAATTAATTCTAATTGCCATTTAAAACCATAATTTTTTACATTATAATTTTTTATATACCCTTCTTTCTTTAATACTAGACTAATCGCTACTTTTAATTTTGAAGCAGGCATTACCACTGAAACTTTATTCGCTGATTGACTATTTCTAATCCTAGTCAACATATCTGATATGGGATCTTGAACAGTCATATATGTATACTCCAAAGAAATTTTTAAAACTTCACCAACTAGCTTTTTTCAAACCAGGAATTTCTCCTCTCATAGCTGCTTCTCGAACCTTAATTCGACTCAACCCAAACTTCCTTAAAAAAGCATGTGGCCGACCAGTTCGACGACAACGATTCCGTTGACGAATAGGACTAGAATCACGTGGAAATCCTTGTAATTTTAATACAGCATTCCAACGATCTTTTTCTGAAATAGTTTTATCAGATATAATAGTTTTAAGACGATTTCTTTTTAAAAAAAATTTACTAGCTAATTTAACACGTTTAACTTCACGTGCTTTCATAGATTGTTTAGCCATTATATAATTATACCTTATACACGAAACGGAAAATTAAAAGCAGATAACAATGCATGACCCTCATTATCAGATCTTGCAGTAGTAGTAATAGTAATATTAACACCTCGAATACGATCTATCTTATCATAATCAATTTCTGGAAAAATAATTTGTTCGCGAATTCCAATACTATAGTTTCCTCTTCCATCAAAAGATTTTCTAGATAATCCTCGAAAATCACGAATTCTAGGTATTGCTATAATAATTAAACGCTCTAAAAAATCCCATTTGCGTTGCCCTCTTAAAGTAACTTTACAACCAATTGGATATCCCTGACGAATTTTAAAACTAGAAATTGATTTCCGTGCTTTAGTAACTAATGGTTTTTGACCAGAAATTTTAGTCAAATCAGAAATAGCACTATCAAGATACTTTTTATCTACCGAAGCAAGTCCTACACCAATATTTAAAGTAATTTTATCAATTCTAGGAACTTGCATAACAGAAGAATAATTAAACTTATCAACAAGTTTCTTTAATATTTTGGTTTTATAATGATTTCGAAAACATGTCACTAGAAATACTCCAATCTACTCAATAGTAATATTGTTTGATTTAAAAAATCTTACCTTTTTTTCGTTCTCTATTCTAAATCCAATACGATCTGATTTTTTAGTATGAGGATTCATAATAGCTACATTAGAAATATGCATACTAGCTTCTTTCTCTATTATTCCTCCTAGTATATTTTGAGATGGAATAGGTTTTTGATGTTTTTTTACTAAATTAATACCTTCTATAATTACCTTGCTATTAGAAAATACTTTTTTTACTATTCCTACTTTACCCTTCTCTTTTCCTGTTATCACTATAACTTGATCATTTTTTTTTATTTTAGCTGCCATAATTACTGATACTCACTATAATACTTCCGGAGCCAAAGAAATAATTTTCATAAACTTATCATTTCTCAATTCACGAGTTACTGGACCAAAAATTCTAGTTCCTATGGGCTGATCACTATTATTTAATATAACACAAGAATTAGTATCAAATCGAATAATAGAACCATCCATTCGTCGTATTCCTTTTTTAGTTCTTACTATAACTGCTTTAAAAACCTCTCCTTTTTTTACTTTACCTCTAGGTATAGCTTCTTTAATAGCAACTTTAATTGTATCTCCTATACTTGCATATTTGCGACGCGAACCTCCTAAAACTTTAATACACATAGCAGAACGCGCACCAGAATTGTCAGCTATGCTTAATATACTCTGTTCTTGAATCATATTAAATCCTATATAATTAACAAATATATAAATTATAAATAAATTATTTTACCGAAAAGTACAATAATATTGCAAACATTTTAAAATGTTAAACATGAATAGCAAACATTCAAATACTATTCATGTTAATATCGAATAATATCTATTATCAAACAATAGCTTTTTTAACAATACGAACGAAAATCCAAGATTTAGTTTTAGATATTGGACGACATTCACGAATTTCTACTATATCTCCTAAAGAACATTCATTTTTTTCATCATGAATATGCAACTTTGTTGTTTTTTTAATAAATTTTTTATATAATGGATGTTTAATTATACGTTCGATAGAGATAACCGAAGATTTTTGCATTTTATTACTAATAACGCAACCTAACAACGTTCGAATTTTATCACTCACTATATTTTCCTTTTCTAGTTAATAAAAATTTAACTCGAGCAATATTACGACGAACTAATCGTAAAAAATGAGGTTTTTGTAATTTTTTAGAAGAAAGTTTCAACTGAAGACTAAATTGCTCTCGCAATAAATTAATTAAACTTATCTTCAATTCTTTAACATTTTTTTTTTTAATTTTTCTATAATCATTATAGAATTCTCTTAGTCACAAATATAGTTTTTAAAGGTAATTTTGATGCTGCCAATTTTAATGCTTCTTTAGATAATTCTTCAGATACACCATCAATTTCATATAAAATTTTTCCTGGCTGTACTAAAGCAACCCAATATTCTACATTACCCTTTCCTTTCCCCATTCGTACTTCTAATGGTTTTTGAGTAATTGGTTTGTCTGGAAAAATTCGGATCCAAATTTTTCCTTGTCTTTTAATAGATCTAGAAATAGCACGCCTAGCTGCTTCAATTTGACTAGCCTTCAATCGCCCTCTTCCAATAGCCTTTAGAGCATAAGATCCAAAACTAATATCTGTGCCAATAGCAAGACCTCGATTTCGACCTTTATGCATTTTTCGAAATTTTGTTCGTTTAGGTTGCAACATTAAAACTTCTCCTTACTTCTTATATTTTCTCTGATGTTTCTTTAATTTAGAAACAGGCTTTTCTAACTTTGGAACAGATGTAATTCCACCTAATACTTCACCCTTAAATATCCATACTTTTACTCCTATAACACCATACGTAGTGTAAGCCTCAGACAAATTATAATCAATATCTGCTCTTAAAGTATGTAAAGGTACTCTACCTTCCCGATACCATTCTCTTCTAGCTATTTCTACCCCACCTAAACGTCCACTAACTTCTACTTTAATGCCTTTTGCCCCCTGTCTCATAGCATTTTGTACAGCACGTTTCATAGCACGCCTAAACATCACCCTGCGTTCTAATTGAGAAGTAATATTGTCTGCTACTAATTTAGCATCTAATTCTGGCTTACGAATTTCAGAAATATTAATTTGAGCAGGAACTCCTGCAATATCAGTAATAGCTAACCTTAATTTTTCTACGTCCTCACCTTTCTTTCCAATAACTATTCCAGGTCGAGCACTGTATATTGTTATCCGAATGCTTTTTGAAGGTCGTTCAATAACAATTCTAGAAATTGAAGCTTTAGATAACTTTCTTTTTAAAAACTCACGAACTCTAAAATCACTATTCAAAACTTCTGAAAAATTTTTAGTATTTGAAAACCATACAGAATTCCAATGCTTAATTATACCTAATCGCATACCATTAGGATGTACTTTTTGGCCCATTTATAATTTCTCCAACTATTTACAAACGATCAGAAACAACTACAGTAATATGACTAGTTCGTTTTAAAATACGATCTGAGCGACCTTTAGCACGAGGCATCATTCTCTTCATAGTTGGACCTTCATCAACTAAAATTTTTATTATTATCAAATTTTTTGTATCCATACCTTTATTATGTTCAGCATTTGCAATAGCAGATTGCAAAACTTTTCTCATTAAAACTGAAGATTTTTTATTATTATGAATTAAAATATTCAAAGCATATACAGCTTTTTTCCCTCTAATTAAATCAGCTACTAGCCGTACTTTTTGAGCAGACGACCTGGCCCTAAGATATTTAGAAAATGCTTCCATATAAAATGTTTCTCCTAACGTTTTTTTATTTTTTTATCAGAAACATGACCACGATACATACGAGTTATAGAAAATTCACCTAATTTGTGTCCTACCATATCTTCGGTTATAAATATTGGAATATGCTGACGTCCATTATGCACAGATATTGTTAAACCAATCATATTTGGAAAAATAGTCGAACGACGCGACCAAGTTCTTATTGGTTTCTTATCACGATCTTTGATAGCTTTTTCTACTTTTTTTAACAATGATGCATCAATAAACGGACCTTTTTTAAGAGAACGTGGCACTCTTTTTCTCCTTAAGTTATTTACTACGATTCTTTATAATAAATTTATCTGTTCTTTTATTTTTTCTTGTTTTTTTCCCCTTAGTTTGTAATCCCCATGGACTAACTGGATGTTTACCAAAATTTCTTCCTTCACCACCTCCATGAGGATGATCTACTGGATTCATCGCAGATCCTCTAACAGTAGGACGAATTCCCCGCCAGCGAGAAGCACCCGCTTTTCCTAACACTTTTAACATATACTCTTCATTTCCAACTTCACCTATAGTAGCTCTACATTTCGACTCTAACCGTCTTATTTCTCCAGAACGCAATCGTAAAGTTGCATATTCTGCTTCTTTAGAAACTAACTGAACGCTAACTCCTGCTGATCTAGCTATTTGAGCACCTTTCCCAGGTTTCATTTCTATATTATGCAATATTGTACCAATAGGAATATTTTTTAACGGTAATACGTTACCTATTTTTATTTCTGATAATAAACCAGACATAATTTTAAAACCAACTTTTAAACCCTTTGGTGCTAAAATATATCTTCTTTCTCCATCTCGATATAAAACTAAAGCAATATTTGCAGATCGATTCGGATCGTATTCTAATCTTTCAACAATAGCGGGAATATCATCTTTGTTTCTTCTAAAATCAATAATTCTATATGCCCTTTTATGTCCTCCTCCTATATGACGAGTCGTAATACATCCATGATTATTTCGACCTCCACTTTTTTTCTTTTTTTTTCTCAATAAAGAATAAGGTTTTCCCTTATACAACTCAGAATTAATTAATTTTACAGTATGACGACGACCTGGAGACGTCGGTTTACATTTAATAATAGTCATATATTAATCTTTCTCTTCTAATTCTTACTCTGAATGTCCAATAAAATTTACATTACATCCTTTTTTTAAAGTAATATAAGCTTTTTTCCAACTACTTAAATAACCTACTTTCCCATTTTTTCGTATTTTTTTTCCTTTAACAATTAATGTATTAATATTATCAACTTGTACCTTAAATAATTTTTGTACAGCTTTTTTAATATCAAATTTATTTACATTAACAGATACTTTAATTACTACAGTGTTAAGTTTTTCCGAAGAAATAGAGGACTTTTCAGAAATATGAGGAGCAAGAAAGATTTTTAAAAGTTTTTCTGAATTAATCATAATAATAATTTTTCCACTTGTTTTATAGCTTTAGAAGTAATAATAACGTTTTTAAACGTAATTAAACTGATCGGATCAATAATATTAATAGTTTTAGCATGTACTTTATATAAATTTCGAGAAGCTAATATTAAATTGTTATCTCTAGTCATAGTTAAAATTAACACATCAAGAATTTTTATCAACTTTAACTTATTTAATAAAGTTTGAGTTTTAGGTTTATCTATAGAAAAATCTTTAAAAACAAATAATCGATCTTTTCGAATTAATTCAGAAAAAATACTTCTTAATGCTCCTCGATACATTTTTTTATTAATCTTTTGACAAAAATTTTTAGGTTTAGCTGCAAAAGTTACGCCCCCCGATCGCCATATAGGACTTCTTAAAGAACCTGCTCGTGCGCGTCCTGTTCCCTTCTGACGCCATGGTTTTTTTCCCGATCCAGATACCTCTGCACGACTTTTCTGAGATCTAGTTCCCTGACGCAAACCAGATGCATAAGAGACAACTACTTGATGTATCAACGCTTCGTTAAAATGACAATTAAAAGCAACATCAGATACATTAATTAAACTTTGTTTATCTCTAAGTACTAATTCCACTATTTTTCACTCCTGTTATTTTAACTGCTGGTTTAATAATAAGATCACTTCCTTTTGAACCAGGTACTGAACCTTTTACAAGAAGTAAATTTTTGTTTAAATCAACTTTTACTACATCTAAATTTTGTACTGTAACTCTACTATTTCCTAAATGACCTGCCATCTTCTTGCCTTTAAAAACTCTACCAGGTGTTTGATTTTGACCAATAGATCCAGGAGCACGATGAGATAATGAATTTCCATGACTAGAATCCTGAGTATGAAAATTCCATCTTTTAATTGTTCCACAAAACCCCTTTCCTTTAGATACTCCAACTACATCAACCTTTTTTAAATGTTCAAACAAATTTAAATCCAAACTTTGTCCTACTTTAAAATCCGATATATTTTTTAAAATCCTAAATTCCCATAAACCACGACCAGCTCTTATTCCAGATTTCAAAAAATGGCCTATTTTTGATTTAATTAATTTATTGTTTTTTTTAGTTCCAGTAGTAACTTGAATAGCATCATACTTATCAATATTTACAGTCCTAATTTGAACAATACGATTTTCCTGAACTTCAATTACAGTGACTGAAATAGATGTACCTTCTTTGGTAAAGATACGAGTCATTCCTATTTTTTTACCAATTAAACCGATCATGTGCGCTTCCGATTCCTATAAATATTTACCTATGTAAGCAATTAACCTAAACTAATTTGTACGTCTACACCAGCAGCAAGATCTAATCTCATTAAAGCATCGACTGTTTTTTCAGTAGGTTCAACAATATCAATAAGTCGTTTGTGCGTACGAATCTCATATTGATCACGAGCATCTTTATTTACGTGAGGAGAAATAAGTACAGTAAACCTTTCTTTATGTGTCGGAAGAGGAATAGGTCCACGCACTTGTGCTCCAGTTCTTTTAGCAGTTTCAACAATTTCTGAAGTTGATTGATCAATTAACCTATGATCAAAGGCTTTAAGACGAATTCGTATTCTTTGGTTTTGTTGCATAAAACCAGAACTCCCATAATATAAAAATATAAAAAATCTCCTTTTCAAACTTGAAAAGAATGTGATAAAATCAGATTTTAAATTTACAAAAATTTACAATTTTAAAATAACTATTAAAAATAGTAAAATACTCCAACATAAAAAACTTAGAGTGTGTCAAAAATTTACGTAAAAATATTACTTATGTTAACACTTAAATTTAACGTCTATATATCTTTTAAACATTTTAATTTCATACATACATAACAAATTATATTGTATATGATTATAAAGCATGAAGTAATAAAATTCATTATTTTTTTATAATTTATCATATAAAGAACATGATCTTTTAAAAAAAATAAACGTTAATTTTAAGCTTTCTGTTACAAATAATTTTATAAATTTAAAGTAATTTAAAAAAATATTTAATTCCACTATAATAGAATATAAAAAAAGAAATCAAGAAAAGAGCTAAATTATAATTTCTTTTCTTGACCTAAAATCTATAAAAACATTATACGTTTAATCAAACTTAATTAATAACTTTTACTACAATTCCAGCTCCCACAGTTTTTCCACCCTCACGAATTGCAAAACGTAAACCCTCAGACATTGCAATAGGATGAATTAATGTAACAATCATTTTAATATTATCTCCTGGCATTACCATTTCTACTTCTTTCGGGAGCTCTACATACCCAGTAACATCTGTAGTGCGAAAGTAAAATTGTGGTCTATATCCTTTAAAAAATGGTGTATGTCGACCTCCTTCTTCTTTAGATAACACATAAACTTCAGATTCAAATTTCATATGAGGAGTAATTGTTCCAGGTTTTGCTAATACTTGACCTCTCTCAATATCATCGCGCTTGGTACCTCTTAATAATACCCCAACGTTCTCTCCAGCTCGGCCTTCATCCAATAATTTCCTAAACATTTCCACACCAGTACATATAGTCTTAGAAGTAGATTTTATACCTACAATTTCTACTTCTTCTCCCACTTTTATTACACCTCTTTCCACTCGTCCAGTCACTACCGTACCTCGACCTGATATAGAAAACACATCTTCTATAGGAAGCAAAAATGGTTGATCAATAGATCTTTCAGGTGTAGGAATATACGTATCTAATATATCAGCTAAATCAAGAATTTTCTTTTCCCATACATCATTTCCTTCTAATGCCTTTAAAGCAGAACCTCTTATAATTGGAGTCTTTTCACCAGGGAAATCATATTGAGTTAGTAAGTCTCTAACTTCCATTTCTACTAATTCAAGTAATTCTTCATCATCAACCATATCGCACTTATTTAAAAAAACAACAATATAAGGAACCCCTACTTGTCTTCCTAGTAAAATATGCTCACGAGTCTGAGGCATAGGACCATCTGTAGCTGCTACTACTAAGATAGCACCATCCATTTGAGCAGCTCCAGTAATCATGTTTTTTATGTAATCAGCATGTCCAGGACAATCTACATGAGCATAATGTCTGATAGAAGTATCATATTCTACATGAGAAGTATTAATAGTAATTCCTCTTGCTTTTTCTTCTGGTGCATTATCTATCTGATCAAAAGCTCGAGCTGATCCCCCATATTTTTTTGCTAAAACAGTAGTTATAGCTGCTGTTAAAGTAGTTTTTCCATGATCTACATGACCGATAGTACCTACATTTATATGAGGTTTTAAACGCTTAAATTTTTCTTTAGACACAACTGTGTTTCCCTTTTAAAAAAAATATTTATAATAATATAAAAATTAAAACTATCTACTTTCTCTTCTTTCAATAATAGAAGTAGCTACATTCTTTGGCGCTTCTAAATACTTTAAAAATTCCATGGAATAGGATGCACGACCCTGTGTTTGTGAACGTAAATCAGTAGCGTAACCAAACATTTCAGAAAGTGGTACTTTAGCTGAAATCACTTTTCCTACTAATAAATCTTTCATTCCTTCAATAGTTCCTCTTCTTCTATTTAAATCTCCTATTACATCACCCATATATTCTTCTGGAGTTTCTACTGAAACTTTCATAATAGGTTCTAAAAGTACTGGAGTTGCTTGTTTAAAAGCATTTCTAAAAGCTATAGCAGCAGCTAATTTAAATGCAATTTCAGAAGAATCAACATCATGATAGGATCCAAAATGTAACCGTACTTCAATATTAACAACAGGATAACCAGATAAAGGTCCACAATTCAATTGTTCTTGTATTCCTTTATCAATTGCAGAAATGTATTCTCCTGGAATTACTCCACCTTTAATGTCATTAACAAATTTATAATTTTCTTCATTAGATTTCAAAGGAGACAAATCAATTACAACATGTCCATATTGACCTCTTCCACCTGATTGTTTAATATATTTTCCTTCAACGTTTTTTATAATATTTCTAATAGTTTCACGATAAGCTACCTGGGGTTGACCTACGTTTGCACTAACACTGAATTCTCTTTTCATTCGTTCAATAATTATTTCTAGATGTAGTTCTCCCATGCCAGAAATAATTGTTTGATTCGATTCTTTATCTGTTCTTACCCGAAAAGAAGGATCTTCTTTTGCTAATCTACTTAAAGCGACACCCATTTTTTCTTGATCTACTTTAGTTTTTGGTTCAATTGCTATAGAAATCACTGGATCAGGAAAATCCATTTTTTCTAATATAATTACATTATTAAGATCGCATAAAGTATCACCTGTAGATACACTTTTTAAACCAATGGCAGCAGCTATATCACCAGCTCTCACTTCTTTAATTTCTTCCCTCTTGTTTGCATGCATTTGTACGATACGACCAAAACGTTCTTTTTGACGTTTAACTGAATTAAAAACCATATCTCCAGAATTCACTACACCAGAATAAACTCGAAAAAATGTTAAATTTCCCACAAATGGATCTGTAGCAATTTTAAATGCTAGTGCAGAAAAAGGTTCTTCATCATTGGAATAACGAACAATCGAATTATTTTCAAATTTTTTAGAAGATACTTGTACAGAGTTAATATCATTAGGAGAAGGTAAAAACTCAACTATAGCATCTAAAAGAGCCTGTACTCCTTTATTTTTAAAAGCAGATCCACATGTAACAGGAATAATTTCATTATTTAATGCTCGTACGCGAAGAGCAATTTTTACTTCTTGCTCTGAGATTTCTTGTCCCATTAAATATCTTTCCATTAATAATTCATCATTCTCTACAGCAGATTCAATAAGATTTTGATTCCATTTATTAGATAATTCTTGTAAATGAACTGGAATATCTTCATACATAAAAGTTAATCCCTGATCCGAATTATTCCAATAAATTGCTTTCATCTTAATTAAATCAATAACTCCTATAAAGTTATCTTCTGATCCAATTGCTAATTGAATAGGAACAGGATTAGCACCTAATTTTGTTCGTATTTGTTCAATAACATGAAAAAAATCAGCACCCATGCGATCCATCTTATTTATAAAAGCGATTCTTGGAACATTATATTTATTTGCTTGTCTCCATACTGTTTCTGATTGCGGTTGCACTCCACCTACAGCACAATATACCATGACAACGCCATCTAAAACTCGCATAGATCTTTCAACTTCTATAGTAAAGTCAACATGTCCAGGAGTATCAATAATGTTTATTCTATGCGGTAAAAATTGCTTAGCCATTCCAGACCAAAAGGTAGTAGTCGCTGCAGAAGTTATAGTAATACCTCTTTCTTGTTCTTGTTCCATCCAATCCATAGTAGCAGCGCCATCATGAACTTCACCAATTTTATGATTAACACCTGTATAAAATAAAATACGTTCAGTAGTAGTTGTTTTTCCAGCATCAATATGAGCACTAATTCCTATATTTCGATATTGCATTATTGGTGTAGTACGTCCCATTATATTCCTCTAATTTTAAATCTATATATAATA
The DNA here is from genome assembly GCA_039830055.1 of Buchnera aphidicola (Schlechtendalia peitan). Lineage (GTDB taxonomy): Bacteria > Pseudomonadota > Gammaproteobacteria > Enterobacterales > Enterobacteriaceae > Buchnera_B > Buchnera_B aphidicola_BB. Next base: position 541,836 of record CP140043.1, read on the forward strand.
AGTTCTTTACATGTACATTAACACTAATTGTAATAAACTTATTTCAATCTAAATAAATATCACTTATTACCAACGATAGTGTGCAAAAGCCTTATTAGCTTCTGCCATACGATGAACTTCTTCACGTTTTTTTACAGCAGCTCCTCGACGTTCTATTGCGTCTAATAACTCACTTGATAATCTTAAAGACATTGATTTATCAGTTCTTTTTCTAGCAGCATCTACTATCCATCTCATCGCTAAAGCATGTCTTCGAACTAAACGTACTTCTACTGGAACTTGATATGTTGAACCTCCAACACGACGAGATTTTACTTCAACAGTTGGTCGCACATTCTCCAATGCTAACTCAAATGCCTCTAATTCTTTTTTTTTAGTACGTTGAGATAAAGTTTGCAATGCACTATATACTATTTCTTCAGCAATTGATTTCTTTCCATGAACCATGATTATATTAATGAATTTTGCAACAATATCAGATGAAAATTTAGGATCCGATAAAATTTTTCGATGTCCAATAACACGACGTCTTGGCATAATGTACTCCATAAACGCTAATTTAAAATGCAATTCACTCTCTTTTTTAACTATGGATTTCTCATCATTTATCTATCACATCCGAAAATACATTTTATTCATATCATTTTTGTTTTTTAACACCATATTTAGAACGACTCTGTTTTCTATCTTTAACACCAGAACAATCTAATGCTCCTCGTACTACATGATAACGCACTCCAGGCAAATCCTTTACCCGTCCTCCTCGAATTAAAATTACTGAATGTTCTTGTAAATTATGTCCTTCTCCACCAATATATGCAGTTACTTCAAAACCATTAGTTAAACGTACTCTACAAACTTTACGTAATGCAGAATTAGGTTTTTTAGGAGTAGTCGTATATACCCTGATACATACACCTCTCTTTTGAGGACATTTATTTAAAGCTGGAACATTACTTTTTAATATTTTATTTAATCGAGGTTTTCGAACTAACTGATTAATTGTAGTCATAAAAAACCTATGTTTATTAAAATATTTATATAAAAAAACTAATATATGATATCATTCAAATAATCTTTAAATTTAATAAACATTTATTAGATCAAATTTTACCAAGATATTTGTTTTTTATGTTTTTCTGTTAGAAGAACGAATTGCACATAATCTATAATATTCACTTTATCAGATATTTTTTTTTGAATTCCACGGGCATAAATATCTTGCTTTATAGCATATATTTGTATTGGAATAGATAACAAATTTTTAATAAAAATATTATCATCTATTGTAATTATTACACTATCTTGTAATGTAACTAAATCATCATTAGATTTCAAAAAATTTGTTAATAATAGCATATCCATTTGAAAAGGAGAACGCATTAAAATATGCAACATATTTCTATCCCTTAATAATTAATAACTAAATCATATTTATCAATCTCTTTTAGTATATTCTTTCTATCTATAATAAAAACTTTTAAAAAAAGATCACATTTATTCAGCAATCCACGTTCTATTAAAGAATCTTTACAATAATATAGTTTATTAATATCAAAAAAAGGAAGCATTCCAAAAGATAATGCATAATTACGTGATAAAATATATTTAGGATGCTGAAATTTCATCAATTGAAATACACCATCACCAATAAAAAAAACAGCAATATTCTGATTAATCATAGAAATTGACAAAACAGAATCTAATCCTTCTCGACTTATACTAGTACCATGAGGCACGCGAGAAAAAATAAACGCTATACTTTTCATATCGTTAATCACTAAAATTGTATAACACGATCACTTTTTTCTATATATTTTCCTAATTCACTTAATCCAGAAAAAGAAAACACAGATTCAGAAGTATTCATATCTTGTAAATATTTATTATGCACTCTTTTGTTTAAAATCCCTCTTCTATATGCAGCACTAACGCATACATTTAACTTTACAGAACATATTTGACATAAATGCACCCACTTTTTAAATAAATTACATTCATCAGAGGGAAAAGAAATTAATTTATTAGCATTTAATACCCCATCACAATAAAAAAAAATACTTAATAATTCATTTTTACTAACTATAACAGCACGAGAAAATAAAAACGCAGTACTAGAATTTTGAGTACCATAAGGAGGACCAGAAACTAAAAGTGTATACTTCATCTCTTGTTCATATTTTATTTAAAAAAATTATATTATATAACTAAACATTAATTACCCTATTTAGAATTGGATTTGACATTAATTAGTTCTATATCAAATATCAAAGTAGAATTACCCGGTATTCCAACAATTCCTTTTGATCCATATGCTAAAGACGGTGGGATAATTAGTTTAATACGTCCACCTTTCTTTATATATTGTAATCCTTCTTGCCACCCTAAAATTACACTATTTAAAGAAAACGAAAATGGCTTTCCTCTTTTATAAGAATTGTCGAATTCATGACCATTAATTAATGATCCAATATAATTAACAGTAACAATATCATTTATACTTGGACGTAATCCTTCTCCTTCCCGTTCTACAATAAACACTAAACCTGTATGTGAACGTTTTGTGTTCTTTTGAGATAAAATATTTTTAATATATTTTTCTCCCTGAATAGCATTAATTTCTATTTCTTTATTAGTTATATTTTTTTCTAAATTTAATAATTTCTGTTCTAACTGATTTAATATTTGAGAAATTTTTTTAGAAGATAATTTAGATTTAAATAAGATAGAATCTTTTATTCCAAATAATAAAACATCTTTATTCAAATAAACTCCTAATTTATTTTGATCTACAAAAAAACTATTAATATAATTTCCTAAAGATACACCTAACGCATAAGACCATTGATCACGTTCATCTTTAAAAGTTTCATTAATAGATACATTTGAAAAAGACGAATTTACTTTAGAAGTTACCTCTTTAGAAAATACAACAAAAGATAATAACGAAATATTTAATATTACTATTCCTTTAATTAACCATGAAAACATTATTGCTCCAAAAATTAAAACATTATTTTAATGTATAATTTATTATTGTTTTTTAAAATTTCTTATAATATTTTATTTATTATAAAACATTTATAATTAGTAATTATAAAACTATATAAATAAAAAAAATAAAAATTTTAAATACTAAGTAATAGTATAAAAACTTGAAATAACAATATAAGAATAAAAAAATACATAAAATATAACATATATAAATTCATTAAAACAATAATTTACTATTTTAAAAAATTTTTATATGAATACTATGTTAAATACTTAAAACTTTATATGAATACAAAAGCTATATAAAATATACAAATACTTATAAATAAATTTAAGTATATTTAAAAATATTAAATAAAATATATAAAATCATTCATTACATATTTTCCAATATTTATCATATTTTTAAACATATATATTATAATATATATTTAAAATTTTTGTAAAATATAAAAATATTATCTTACATTATACAAAATAAAAAGATTAACTATTTTATTTTTATAAAATAGAATAGTATTTTTGCATTTTCTATAATATAAATATAGCATCATTTTTATACTATATGGAAATTTATTCATAAAATTAATATGATGTACAGGAAATTTAACATAATGAAAAATAACACTATTGGATTGACTAGTATTAGTTTTTGTTCTTATGCTTTAACCGGGGCACTTATTGTTGTTACTGGTATAATTCTAGGAAAAGTATCTGAATATTTCCATACATCTATTGTAAATATCAGTAATACTTTTACATTTTTAAATGCTGGAATTTTAATGTCTATTTTTTTAAATTCATGGATTACAGACATTGTAACATTAAAAAAACAATTAATATCAGGATTCATATTAACCATAATAGCTATATGGATACTTATGTTTTACCATACACTTATACTTTTTTCTATAAGTATATTTATGCTAGGCATAGTAAGTGGAATAACTATGTCCATAGGAACTTTTTTAATTACTCATTTGTATACCGGAAGTAAAAGAGCTTCTATATTATTATTAACTGACTCGTGTTTTAGCATGTCGGGTATTATATTTCCAATTATTTCAACATTTTTGATTTCAAATAATATTTTATGGTATTGGATCTATCCATTAATAGGTATACTTTATTTAGTTATATTTATGTTAACATTAAATTTAGAATTTCCTAAATTGATATGTCGAAAAACTTATCATAATAAAACATTACAAAAATGGAATATCTCTATTGCTTTTCTATCAATATCAGCGTTATTATACATATTAGGACAATTAAGTTTTATTTCGTGGATTCCAGAATACATGATGAAATCTATTAATTTGAATATTACTCAAGCTGGAAGACTAGTAAGTAATTTTTGGATGTCTTATATGATAGGAATGTGGACTTTTAGTTTTATATTAAAATATTTTAACTTAAAAAATATTATGATATATCTAACAGGGATTTCAACACTACTAATGTGCATGTTTAATAATGTCCATAATTATATTCTTCTCACATTGCTAATAATTCTATTAGGATTTTTTTCTAGTGCTATTTATACTATTATAATTACACTTGCTTCACAACAAACCAAAATACCATCCCCGAAAATTATTAATTTTATTTTAACTAGTGGTACTATCGGTACCTTGCTAACTTTTATTATAACAGGACCTATTGTTAAAAATTATGGATTTATTTCAGCTCTAATAACATCTAATGTGCTATATGGAATAGTATTTATAATATCTATATTACTAAAAATAATGAACAAAAAAACATATTAAATAAATCCTATCGCTTTTTTAACTTTCATCAACATATTTTCTGCTCTAACACATGCCCTAGATGCACCATAATGCAATATTTTCTCTAAATAATCTTCATTTTTTCTATAATAAAAATATGAAGATTGTATTTTTTGTACTATATCAGATATGACTTCAATTATATTCAATTTAAAACATTGGTATGACTGTCTAAAAAACTCCACTTCTAAATCAGAAATAGTTTTATTAGTTAAACTAGAAAGAATATTTAATAAGTTTGATATACCTTTTTTATTGATTACATCGTATCGAATACTAGGTGGATTATCTGAATCAGTAACAGCAGATTTTATCTTTTGTGCAATACTATCAATGTCTTCTAATAAAAAAATAACGCTATTTTTATTAGAATCAGATTTAGACATTTTTTTATCTGGATTTAATAATGATAAAATATTACAACTACGCTGTTCCATATATTGAATTGGAATAGAAAATATATTTCCATAGCATGAATTAAATCGCCGAGCAATATTACAAACTAATTCCAAATGTTGTATTTGATCATATCCGATAGGAACAATATTAGTATTGTATAATAAAATATCAGATGCCATTAAAATTGGATAATTTAACAATCCAGAATTAATATTCTTGGAATTACTGATAGATTTACTCTTAAATTGAGTCATCCTTGATAATTCCCCAAAATAAGTATAACATGTTAATAACCAATTTAACTGCGCATGTTGATGAACATGAGATTGAAGAAAAATAATATTTTTATATGGATCAATACCACATGCTAAATATAAAGAAATAGTATCTAAAATATTCTTGCGTAGTTCTATAGATGAATGACGTGTAGTAATAGCATGTAAATCAGCAATACAATATAAACATGTATAACTGTTTTGCATTTTAATCCACTGACAAATTGCACCAATATAGTTTCCTATAGTCAACTGACCAGATGGTTGTATAGCACTAAATAAAATCTTTTTAAAATGGTTCACTATATCAATTCCAAACAAAAAAAATTAAACACTAATTTAAACAACTATATATTTTAATACTATAAAATTTTTAATTTAATTCACTGCGCATATTTTTAATAGTTTTTTTATAATTCTTTGATTTAAAAATAGCTGATCCAATAACAAAAATATTTACTCCATAAGACGCAATTTGTCTAATATTTTTTAAATTTATACCTCCATCAACTTCTAAAAGAATATTTGGATTAATATCATTTATTAGCTTTCTAACCTCTAACAGTTTTTTAAAAGTACTTGGTATAAACTCTTGTCCTGAAAATCCAGGATTCACTGACATTAACAATATTACATCCAATTTTTCAATAACATATTCTAAAACATGCAAGGAAGTAGCAGGATTAATACCTAACCCAACTTTACAACCACAACTTTTAATTAAATTTAAAGATCTATCTAAATGATTAGTTGATTCAGGATGAATAGTAATAAAATCAGCTCCTGATTTTGAAAATTGAACAATTAAATCATCTACTGGAGAAACCATGAGATGAACATCAATAATCGACGATATTCCATTATTTCGAATAGATTTTAATACCATAGGACCGAAAGTTAAATTAGGAACATAATGATTATCCATAACATCAAAATGGATAATATCTCCTCCCGCTTCTAATACATCTTTAATTTCTTCGCCTATTTTAAAAAAATCTGCAGATAAAATAGAAGGTGCTAACCATAAAGTTTTCATTTCTCTTCCTAAAGAATTTTATTTAACACAAAAACTATGACATTAAATATTTTTTAACAAAATTTATTTTAATAAATATAAAACGTAATAATTTATTAATCACTATATTAGTATATAAATCATATTTCGTTAAAAGTATAATATTTAATGTAATTAAATTATGAAAAATTTTAAAAAATATTAATTCTTATATTTTGATACTAAATATATGAAAACCATACTTCAAGAATGTTTTAAAATGCAAGTTATATATACAAAAATCCTGTTAATATGAATACGTTATTAGTAAACGTTTCTATTCACTTTTTAAATAAAATGTCTACATTAATCTTATTAAAAAATTACATACAAACACATTGTTACACTTAATATAAAATTTTATTAAAATAACTAACATATACCAAATAAAATTTTTAATATACTTATATTTATTTACAATTTTCTATAGCTAATTCTAATGTACTTTTTTTTACATCAGAATAAATTACTGCTTTTCCTATAGAAACAGGTAATATTAATCTTAATATACCTGAAAGAACTTTTTTATCTCTAAGAAAATTTTCAAAATAAGAAATAAAATTCATATTTTTTGGACCATGTGTGGGTAATCCTATTTTACTTAATAAATTAACAATTCTATTTTTTTCAGATATACTTAATAAACCTAATATTACAGAAGTTTCAGATGCCATAACCATTCCAACAGATACTGCCTCTCCATGTAACCATTTTCCATATCCCAAATATGTTTCAATAGCGTGACCATAAGTATGACCAAGATTTAATAAAGCTCGATCATTATCTTCCCGCTCATCTTTTTCTACTATTGTTTTTTTAATTTCACAACATTTTCGAACACAATAGGATAACTTTTTATGATCTAACATTAATACAGAATCAATATTCTCTTCTAACCAATTAAAAAAATCGCTATCAAAAATAATAGCATATTTTATAACTTCTGCCATACCAGATATTAACTGTTTCTTAGGTAATGTAGATAAATAATCCAGATTTATAATAACTGAAACAGGTTGCCAAAACGAACCAATCATATTTTTTCCAAGAACATGATTTATAGAAGTTTTTCCACCAATAGAAGCATCAATTTGAGATAACAATGTAGTCGGGATTTGTATAAATTTTATTCCACGTTGGTATATTGAAGCAACAAAACCTGTAATGTCACCAATAACTCCTCCTCCTAATGCTATTAAAATAGTATCTCGTCCATGTAAATTTTTTAATAATTTTGAAATAATATGTTCAATTGAATTTATATTTTTACTACATTCACCATCAGGCAAAATAGTGTAATCTACCTGAACCTCTATTTTTTTTAAATAAGAACAAAGATCATTTCCCCAAATATTAAAAATTACATCGTTACTAATTAACATAATTTTATCGCCGGATTGTAATGGAGATAAAATATTATCTAGTTCAAATAAAGATGGTCCAATATTAATATAATAAGTACAATGATTTAAAACTACTTTTATTCTCTGTAACATTAATATGTCCTAAAATATTTTTTGTAAAATATACATTCTAAATTGTATCTAACAAATTAATAATGTGAAATACTACTGATTTAATACTTTTTTCACCCATTTTAACAATAATATCTGCTATTTCTTTATATAAGTGGTTTCTTTCAATAGCTAATGATTCTAAAATATTTTTTATAGGCATATTACAAGTTTGTAATAAAGGTCTCTTTTTATCTTTTTTAGTTCTAGATAATTGTTGTTCTATAGTAGTTTCTAAATATACTACAATACCACGAGATGATAATTTGTTTCGAGTTTCTTTTGATTTAATGGAACCTCCACCAGTAGCTAATACAATTCCATGTTTGTTTGTCAAATCACTAATAATTCGTTTCTCACGATTTCTAAATCCCAATTCACCTTCTACATCAAATACCCAACTGATATCAGCACCAGTATTTTTTTCAATTTCTCGATCAGAATCATAAAATTCCATACTTAATTTTTGAGATAATTGACGACCAATAGTACTCTTTCCAGCACCCATAGGTCCAATTAGAAAGATATTTCGTTTTTCTGCCATTTTTTTAATATCATTAAAATAATTTGTTAGTAACAACCATACGCAGTTAATTTAACTGGAAGGAAATAAAGTTTAAAATTTTCTATTTCTCGAAAATAAATTATTAAAAAAACTAAAACAATAAAATCTAAATTAAATTATAAGAATGTTACATTTGACTATAAAAAACATAATATAATCTATGTCTGATGAAATTCTTAGAAATATAGAATAAATAATTTATAAATAAATCTCTAAAAAATAACTATGAATTTTAAAAATATTTAATTTAAAAAATGTTGTATGTATATTAAATATATCAAAAATAACACTTTTTTATTAAAAAAACATGTTTATGATATTTATGAAAAATATATTAACCTAATTCAAATTATTTTTAGTAAATTAAAATTATTGGTATAAAATATAGAACATACAATTTATGTAAAATTAGTTCTAAACATATACTATCATCTTAAACTGTAAATAACTCCTTTTATAAAAAAATGCAAAACATTGAAAAATAATATAATATTAATGTTTAATAAAAAAAAATTTTATTTTTTCAAATCGTACATTTTAGAAATAAATTAGTGTAACACAATGTAATAGCTGTTTATTAAAATAAATTTTATGTTATATTCAAATAATAATGTACATAAAAATTCATTTGTTTTAGTTAAAAATACAATCTAAAATAGATTAATTTTATTCATTATCGAATGTAAAATTAATTAAAATATTTTTATTTTGTAATACTTATTATATACTATGTTTTTATCCTATTAATAAAACAATATTAAAATTTCAATAATTACAATACTATAAAATATAAAGGTGAGATGTCCGAGAGGATTAAGGAGCACGCTTGGAAAGCGTGTATACGTATCTACGTATCAAGGGTTCGAATCCCTTTCTCACCATAAAATTTTTTTGAAACCAGATATTAAAAAAAATATATCTAAAAAAATATCTACAATTCATAAAAATAACATACTAATAATTCTGATATAATCTAATACAATAAAATTGAGTTTAAAGATACTTGAATCATCCGATCTAAACTAGATTCTCGATCTTGTACGCTAATCCTTTGTCTTTGTGTAATATGATCAGAAACTGTACAAATGGAAACAGATTTAATTCCATATTCTAAAGATATAGCATATAATCCAGCAGTTTCCATTTCTATACCAACGATATTATATCTTTCAATAATTTTAAAAAAACTATCATCATCATGATAAAATAAATCTGTCGTAAAAAAATTTCCAATATTAACATGAATTCCTAATTTTTTAGAAGCTGATACTAAATTACATACTAAATTAAAATTTGCAACAGCAGATAAATCATTGTCATTAAATCTCAATCTATTTGTCTTTGAATCAGTAGAAGCACCTAAACAAATAATAATATCGTTAATATTGATATTTTTACAAACTGTTCCGCAAGTACCAATTCGAATAATTTTCGTAACATTATATTCTTTAATTAATTCTTGTACGTAAATTAAGCATGACGGTATTCCAATTCCATGGCTCATTATAGAAACTCGTTTTCCTTTATAATTTCCAGTAAACCCCAACATTGAACGAACATTAGTAACTTCTTTAACATTATCTAAATAATTTTTTGCAATATATCTTGCTCGAATGGGGTCACCAGGCATGAGAACAAAATCAGAAAAATCTCCTTTCTTTGCAATAATATGAGGAGTTACCATATATTTTCCTATGTTTAAACGATACGAAAAATAATAATATCAATAATTTTATAACTTTAAAAACATTTCCTTTCCAAATTTCATGGAAGATAATCCAAAATATTTAGCTAAAGTTTGAGCTATATCTGCAAATGTTTTTCGATGTCCCAAAAAAGTTGACTGAATATTTGGCCAATAAACTAATATTGGGATATTTTCTCTAGTATGATCAGTTCCAATCCAAGTAGGATCACAACCATGATCGGCTGTAATAATTAAAATATCATCTTGTTTTATTAACTCTAACAATTCTGGCAAACGGCTATCAAACCATTCTAACCCCTTCGCATAACCAGATACATCACGTCTATGACCCCATAAAGAATCAAAATCTACAAAATTAACAAATACAATTGTATTATGTTCAGCGTGTTTAACTTCCGAAATAGTAGCATCAAACAACTCTGATAAACCTATTGCATTAACTTGTCTCGTAATGCCTTTTCCTGCAAAAATATCTGAAATTTTACCTATAGAAATTACTTGACCAGATTTTTCATTAACTAATTTTTCTATAATAGTTATATCATGTGGTTCTACTGAAAAATCTTTTCGATTTCCTGTCCTTGTAAAATTAAACTTTTTATTACCAATAAACGGTCTAGCAATAACCCTCCCAATATTAATTTTTTCTTCATCCAATATTTTTCGAATAATACCACATAATGTATATAATTTTTTTAATCCAAAAAAGTGTTCATGGCAGGATACTTGAAAAACTGAATCAATAGACGTATAAAAAATAGGTTTTTTAGTACTTATATGTTCTTCTCCAAAATTATTCAATACAGAAATTCCAGAAGAATGACAATTACCTAAAACACCAGGTAAATTACATTCGTAAGCAATTCTATTTAATAAAAATTCTGGAAAACTATGACTTAAATTTTTAAAATAATCCCAATTATATAATACTGGGACTCCAGCTATTTCCCAATGACCAGAAGACGTATCTTTTCCTGAAGAAATTTCACTCGCATATGCATAACTACCTAAAAGATTTTCATCGTCTTTGATTCCAAGTAATTGTGTTCCTATTGATTTATTAGTAACATTTACTAATCCAAGAGATGTTAAATTAGGTATATGTAATGGACCCATACGGCCATTATTTGCTTTATCTAAATAACAAAATTTTACTATGTTTCCAAACGTATTAGCACCTACATCATTAAACTTGTACGCATCATTTGTCGAACCAATTCCAAAAGAATCTAAGACTAAAATAAATGCGCGTTTCATACAATCTCCATTGTAAAATTAAACACAATACTTCACATTCAAAATATACTATATTAAAAAATAATAAATGTACTTATATGAAAATCTCATTTCGTTAAAAACCTTGTCATTATACTGTAAATACATATTGTATGTATTTTTATAATATTAACATATCAAAATTTTTTTAATATAAAGATACCAAAAACAAGACTATTTAACTAATATTCACAAGTATCGCGAAATATAATATGTGGATAACGTGCTTGAATTAAACTTAAATTAATACTAGTAGTAGATAAATATACTAAATTATCATCAATATCAACAGCTAAATTTACTTTGTTCCTTTCTTTAAAATCTATAATTTTATCGTGTCTTTGCGCTTCAATCCATCTAACTGAAAAAACATTAATTTTTTTGTAAATAATACAAATGTTGTATTCAATTTTTAAACGTTCTACTACGATATCAAACTGTAAATCTCCAATAGCACCTAATATTAAGCTATTATTTGTAATCGGTCTAAAAACTTGAATAGCTCCTTCTTCTGATAATTGAATTAAACCTTTTAATAACTGCTTCTTTTTTAACGAATTATCTAAATATATGAGCTTAAAAATATCAGGAGAAAATTTAGAAATACCTAAAAACTTTAGATTTTCTCCTTCTGTAAATGTATCACCAATTTTAATCTTATTATGACTATGAATACCAATAATATCTCCAGGATAGGCCTGACTAATTAAAAAACGTGTTCCAGCTAAAAATGAAAATGCTTCCGATTTTATAAAAAATTTCTTAGTACGAACATGATATAATTTCATTCCTTTTTCATATTCTCCAGATACTATTCTTATAAAAGCTATGCGATCTCTATGTTTTAAATCCATATTAGCTTGTATTTTGAAGACAAATCCTGAAAATTTTTTTTCACTCGATTTAACTTTTCTAGTATGACTTATTTTGAAAGTAGGAGGGGGAGCCCATTTTAATATACTATCAAGTACATGACTTACACCAAAATTTTTTAATGCACTACCAAAAAAAACAGGTGTCAAGTTACTATGCAAAAAAGAAAGATGATTAAATGGTCTATACACTACTTTTATTAATTCTATTTCTTCTCGAAATTGCTTTACTAATTTATTACCAAAAATATCATCTAATAATACGTTATTTAATCCATGTATAATATTAGAGTGTTTAACATCATTATGTACATATTGTCTACAATTAAAGTATACAATATCTTCTAATATGTGATATATTCCAGTAAAGAAATTTCCATAATCAATAGGCCAGGTTATCGGTGAACAAACCATCTTTAGTTCTCGTTCAAGTTGATCTATTAATTCTATAAAATCTATAGAATTTCTGTCTAATTTATTAAAAAAAGTTATAATAGGAATACTATACGTACGAGTAACATCAATTAATTTTTTTGTTCTTTCTTCTATACCTTTGGCTGAATCAATAACCATTAAACAAAAATCTACTGCTGTAAGTACACGATATGTATCTTCTGAAAAATCTTCATGCCCTGGTGTATCTAATAAATTTATTAAATATCCACAATATGGAATTTGCATAACCGATGTAGTAATGGAAATTCCACGTTTTTTCTCAATTTTCATCCAGTCTGACTTAATATAATTCTTTGATTTTTTCGATTGTGTCATACCAACCTGTCTAATGATATTTCCAAGAAACAAAAACTTTTCAGTAAGAGTAGATTTTCCAGCATCTGGATGAGAAATAATAGCAAAAGTTCGTCTTTTATTTATTTGAATTTTTCTATAATCTTTAAACATATTATGATTCATCCTTAAAATTTATTTTTATATAAAAAAATTTTAAAAAAATTTATTTTGTATATAAATAAAATAGTATTCACAAAAATTTGGAATATTATTTAAAATTATTAAAATAAAAACATTTTTACTATTATCAATAATTATTTATTGCAAGTATTATATAACATATAAATAATACAATTTTTAAAAATTATTCCAGCAGTTTAAAATTAATATGTATAACAATTTAAATACATCAATAACTTAACAAATGCTTAAACGACGTCTATAATTTAGTCTAACAATATTTCATATTATAATAAAAATTTAAAAATTCTAAATTTTCAAAAACATATATTGTTAATTTAAAACTACATATATAAAATCTTATAAATTCTTTATATTGTTTCATTATCTTATAAAACGATGTACTGATAATTTTAATACCATAAATTTACAAATTAAAGTTTTTTAAAAACTTTAATGTATTATTACAACATTTTTATCATAAGAGTTATATCGAAGTAATGAAAAAAATATAAAAATAGAATAATATTATTACTATAATAAAAATACTGTCACTAATTTCATATTAGAAATATTATACGAAACGTAACTATATAGACTAGAATCTTAATTCTAAAATATGAATAATCAGGTATATACTCTAAAAAAAATTTATATAAACACTAAAATACTATTCATGCTATTTTTTATTAAAATAATAATATAAAAATATTGAATATACGTTAAAATTTTCAGAAATACTAAACATCTATTGTTAATTCTGTATTTAAAATTTTAATAAATTTTATATGCTATTTTTATAACATATTTAAACAAATGTTATCCTCTAAAATACAACTAATAAAAAATATCTAGAAATAAAAGAACTAAAAAATTATTATGTCTAATAATAAAATATTGCAATTATATTGAAATTTTTAAATACCATCAAAAACTTCACTTTAAAATAATTATCAAAAAATATACAAAATATTAATATTTATTTAATAATATGAATGATTGCCTTTGTTGTGTTCTGTAATATCATAAACTCCTTGTAGCTCAGGAAATTTAATCAATAATTGACGTTCTATTCCATCTTTTATAGTACGACCAACCATAGAACATCCATTACAACCTCCAAAAAATTTAATAATAACATATCCAGACTGAGTAATATTGACTAAATTAACTTTTCCTCCGTGAGAGGATAACTTAGGATTAATTATTGAATCAAAAAAAGATGTGACCTTGCTATTTAGTATAATATCTTTATTCACGATATATTTTTTAGCATGAGGTGCCATTAAGGTTAACTGAGAATTACAGTTCTCTATAATAATGTCTATTACAGCATCTTTTAAATAAGGTATACTCGATTTGTCAATATACAACTTAAATTTATCGTATCTAAATTTTACATCATGCTCTGTAACTTCTTCTTGATAACAAAAAGATACTCCACATTTCGCTATTGGAGTACCAGGATAGCTTACAAACACCCTAATATAAGTATTTTTCTTTTGTTTCTGAAGCAAATTAAAAAAATGATCTTGTGCTGATTTAGATATATTTATCATATTTTGACTCAATTATTTAATGTCTAACAATTTTTGTATCCAAATAATTGTTAACAAACAAATATTCAATATAAAGTTTTAGAAATTTTGTAAACTGTAACACATATTACTTTAATTAGTAGTATAATTTTATTGGTTAAAAAATAAAACATTACTCTAATGTCTAAAAATATTTATATAAACAATAAAGACATTTAAAATATATATAATATTATGAAACAATTTCATTGGAACACCATAGGTACTGGAAAAATACATTTAGTTTTAGTTCATGGATGGGGATTTAACTCAGAAATTTGGAATACATTATTGCCTGAATTAAATACGCATTTTACAATTCATTTAGTAGATTTGCCTGGATTTGGAAATAACCATACGTTTCCACCTATGAACTTAAAAAATACAGCTAAACTACTAGAACAATATATACCTCATAATTCTATATTATTAGGTTGGTCTATGGGAGGACTAATTGTTAGTAAAATTGCTTTATATTATCCGAATAAAATTAAAGGATTTATTAGTGTGGCGTCCTCACCGTGCTTTATAACACGTTTGCACTGGCCGGGTATCGTTACACATACATTGCTTAAGTTTTATTATCAACTTATTATGAACTATAAACAGACTATTACAAATTTTATACATATACAACCAAAAAATTTACAAACACATTACAAAGAAATATGTATTTTAAACAATAATGTTTTATCTCATCCTAAACCTAAATTATCTACACTAAAAAGAGGATTACAAATTCTATGTCATTCAGACTTAAGACAAGAAATGAAGTATATAAAAATACCACTACTTAGAATATACGGATCTTTAGATACACTAGTCCCAAAGAGTATCTCCGAAATTTTAGATAAACAATTACCAAATACTAAATCTATAATAATTCAAAAGTGCGCACACGCTCCATTTATTTCTAACAAATATGAATTTAGTAACATTATATTACAATTTTCAAAATACTTAAACCATTTAAAATAAAAATATCAAGAGACATATTTGTATTTTAAAACATATAAAAACTATAATTATTCATAAATGTAATATAAAAACACAACTATTAATTCAAGAAAATATTTTTTAAAAAGGAATATCTTCATCATCAAATTCTAAATCATTAGCAATAGTATTATTAACAATTTTTTTAGAATCATTTTTTTCTGGATTATTTATCGACAATTTTTTTTCTGCAATATGCGTATTATTTTTTAAATATCCTAATGATGGTGAAGGGTTATTTACATGTCTATTTCCTAACATTTGCATAGTTCCGCCAATACCAACAATAATTTCTGTAACATAACGATCTAATCCATTTTGATCTTGCCATTTTCTAGTTTGTAATGATCCTTCAACATAAACCTGCGATCCTTTTCTCAAATATTCTCCTGCAATCTCTGCTAATTTTTTAAAAAAAACGATTTTATGCCATTCTGTTTTTTCTTTCATTTCTCCAGTATTTTTATCTTTCCAAGTTTCAGATGTAGCTAACGTAATATTAGTAACTGCTACTCCATTTTGCATATACCGAACTTCTGGATCTTGACCTACAAAACCCACAAGAATAACTTTATTTATTCCTCTACTAGCCATGATAACTATCTCAACCTCAAAGAAATTTGTTAATTTTTCACATATAATACAAACTTTAAAAAAATTTGTTAAAATTTATTAAATAATTATAAATTAATAGATTACTAGTATATCATGAATAATCAAGATCGCTGTAAAAATCTAAATACTAATTATTACGTAAAAATTTATTTTAAAAAAATACGTGTATTCAATATATTTTATATTAAAACACATAAATAAAAATATAAACAAACTTTTAAAAAAGCATGCCATATAATTTTATGACAAACATTTATAAATTTTCAGTTGCTCCTATGTTACACTATACTGATCGACACTGTAGATTTTTACATCGTCAATTTACAACACAAACATTGTTATATACTGAAATGATAACCGAAGATTATTTAATAAATTTTAAAAATACTATTCCTAAAGTACATACTTATGAACATCCTATAGCTATTCAAATTGCTGGAAAAAATCCTAAAAAACTTGAAATATGTTCAAGAATAGCTTATTCAAAAGGATATGATGAAATTAATTTAAATGTAGGTTGTCCTTCTAATAGAGTAAAAAAATCGGGATTTGGTATATATTTGGTACAAAATATTCCACTTTTAACAAATATTATTAAAACAATGGTAAATTCTGTTCCAATACCTGTGAGCATAAAAACTAGAATCGGTTTAGATAAGCAAGATGATTATTATTTTTTAAGAAATCTTGTAAAATGTACTTCACAATATGGAATGTGCAATAAATATATTATTCATGCGCGAAAAGCATTATCCAATGGAATTAGCACAAAACATAATAGAACTATACCTCAATTAAATTATAATATGGTATATACGCTAAAAAAAGACTTTCCAAAATTAACTATAATTATTAATGGAAATATCTTATCCATACAAGATGCTAAAATTCATTTAAAACATGTTGATGGAGTAATGATTGGACGATCTATATATAATAATCCTTCCATATTATCGCATGTAGATACAGAAATGTTTGGGCTTAAAAAAAAATGCATAAAAACACTTATAAGAAATATGTATCCTTATATTGAACATGAATTACACATGGGTACATCTTTTCAACATATTTCAAGACACATGTTTGGATTATTTTATGGCATTCCTGGTTGCAAAATGTGGAAAAAATACTTAAGTGATAACATATATAAAAAAAATTCCGATATAACAATACTAGAAAACGCACTGAAATTTGTGACTTAAAATATAAATACATATAATTTACTACTTATAATTTTACAAAAAAAAATTCATATACATTCCATTATTCATTATATTTATTAAAATCCAATAAAGTTACTAAAATTTTATTTAAAAGACACAAACATTTAATTGAAAAATAGAATTATTGCAAGTAAATGTCTTATCTCATAACAACAACATAATTTATAATTATAATAGTTGAATTTTGGTGTTACATTAAAAATGTCAAAAAAAAAAATATTTAATGATCAAGTTAAAGACGTTATGCTCCCTCATTCACTAGAAGCTGAACAATCTATATTAGGTGGCTTAATGTTAGATAACGAACAATGGGATTGCATTGCAGAACAAATCACAGAACACGATTTCTTTAGTTATCCTCATAAATTAATTTTTCGAGAAATGCAATACTTGCTAAACCGTGGATATCCTATCGATCTTATAACATTGTCAGAATCTTTAGAAAAACAGGGAAAATTAGAAAGCATAGGAAGATTTTCTTATTTGGCAGAACTATCTAAAAACATTCCTAGTACTGCTAATATTTCAGCATATGCTGAAATAGTACGAGAACATTCTATTATTCGTGAAATTATTCAAACAGCATACAAAATAATTCATATTGGACACAATTTAAAAGGACAAACTAGTGAAGAACTTTTAAATTTAGCTGAATCTAAAATATTTAATATTACAGAAAATCGTCTAAAAAAAAATAATCAACCCAAAAATATAGAACACATACTAGATACTACTCTAAAAAATATTGAAAAACTATTCAACTCATCTAATAAAGGAATTACTGGAATTAATACAGGATATCAAGATCTTAATAAAAAAACATCCGGTTTACAACCTTCAAATTTAATTATTATTGCAGCACGACCCTCAATGGGAAAAACAACATTTGCTATGAATATTTGTGAAAATATTGCAATGACTTATGATAAACCAGTATTGATTTTTAGTTTAGAAATGTCGGGGGAACAAATAATGATGAGAATGTTATCTTCTTTATCTCGAGTAAATCAAGATAAAATACGAACAGGACAACTTAATGATGAAGATTGGTCTAGAATTTCTAGCACAATCAATATCCTATTAAAGAAAAAAAATATGTATATTGACGATTCATCCACTTTAACACCGACTGAAATGCGATCTAGATCACGCAGGATTTATCGAGAAAATAACGGATTAAGCTTAATTATGGTCGACTATCTACAATTAATGAAAGTTCCTTCACTAATAGGAAATAGAACGTTAGAAATAGCTGAAGTTTCACGAACATTAAAAGCATTAGCAAAAGAATTACAAGTTCCTATCATTGCCTTGTCACAATTAAATAGATTATTAGAACAGAGGGGGGATAAACGACCTATTAATTCTGACTTACGCGAATCTGGTTCTTTAGAACAAGATGCAGATTTAATAATGTTTATATATAGAGACGAATTATATCACGAAAATACAGATCTAAAAGGAATAGCGGAAATTATCATAGGAAAACAAAGAAATGGACCTATTGGCACAATTAAATTAACTTTTAATGGTCATTGGTCACGATTTGACAATTATTTTGGATCTAAATGCTACGAAAAATAAAATGTATTTAATTATTAAACTTTATACAAAAAATAATTTAAATAGTTAAAAAAAAATATAATCTTTTTATTCTAAACTAAAATAGTTTAAAAAAATTAACATTTACTATTTTTAAATTTTCACATATTAACATGACTACACAATCAAAATTATACTTATTTATAAACCTTTAAATAATTATTAATAAAATATAATGTAAAATTATATAAAATAAAAAATTTCTATTAATAAACATGTGATACCATTTAAATATATAAAATATAAATATAGTTGACAAAAAATATTGATATTATTATTATTCAATTGCATTTAAAAACATTTAATTAATAATAATAAAAAAACAAACATTATGTATTATAATAAAATAATAAGAAAAATATAAAAATCGGTTAAATACAAGTATGAAAATAAAATTAGGAATTATAATGGATCCTATTTATTCTATTAATATACAGAAAGATTCTAGCTTTGCTATATTACTAGAAGCACAAAAAAGAGGATATTTAATATATTATATGGAATTATCAGACTTATACTTAAAAAATGATCAACCTTTTTCAAAATCTAAATTATTATTACTAAAAAATAATACTAAAAAATGGTTTTCTTTTGAAAAATCAGAAGACATTTCACTGTTAGATTTAAATATAATCTTAATTAGAAAAGATCCTCCCGTAAATGAGCAATATATATATACTACATATATTCTTGAAGAAGCTGAAAAAAAAGGTGTACTCGTAATTAATAAACCCAAGAGTTTACGAGATTTTAACGAAAAACTATTTACTATATGGTTTCCTAATTTCATTCCTCATACACTAGTAACTAGCAATATTGATAAAATATATAATTTTTTACAAAAACATGATGATATTATAATAAAACCATTAAATGGAATGGGAGGAATGTCAATTTTTCGTATTAAGAAAAACGATTCTAATACAATGGTCATTATCGAAACTATGACTAATTATGGAAAAAAATTGTGTATGTCTCAAATTTATATTCCAGATATTCAACATGGAGATAAAAGAATACTGATTATTAACGGGAAACCATTTCCTTGGTGTTTATCTAGAATTCCAAAAATTAACGAAAATAGAGGGAATTTAGCCGTAGGAGGAATAGGAAAAGTACACAAACTTACTTCAAATGACTGGAAAATAGCTAATTCTGTAGGAGAAGTACTTAAAAAACATGGATTGCATTTTGTAGGACTGGATGTTATTGGAAATAAACTAACAGAAATTAATATCACTAGCCCTACATGTATAAAAGAAATTGAAGCTCAATGTAAAATATCTATAAGTAATATTATCCTAAATTCCATAGAAAAACGTCTAATTAATAATTATTAATAAAATTATTTATTTCTAAAATAATTATTTTCTCATTCATTAATATAAAAATTCATATATAAACGAAAACATAAATAAAAAAATAATTTTAATAACAATTTTTTAATATTATGTTTAGTTTAAAGAACTAATATTTTAAACCATCTATTATATATACGTATACATGAAAAATAAAATAATAAAAAACTATAATTCATAAATAAATTCAAAACTTGATAATAAAAAAATTTTATAATAAACTAAATATCAATATATTACCTAAAAATTATGCTAATAATTTTAAAAAATCTGTAATAATCGGAAAAATAACATCTAAAATATAAATTTTAAAATATTTTTTTAAAAAATCGTGTCTAGTATTTTAATGTCAAACAAATATTTCTGTTGCATCCTCTCTCGATATTTTAAAATACACTACTCATTATAATAATTATAAACAGATCAATGATATTAAACTTTTATACATGAAAACTAATCAACTATAAAAATGAAATATTAGAAATATATTACTAATTCTATTAAAAAATACAAAAATTTTATTTAGAACTTTTTTATCTAAAATATCGAATAATTAAACTTATGATATCGGAATCAATATAAAAAATTAATTCTAATTTAAGGACATGCATAAACATGATAGTTTTAGCTTTTGATTTTGGAAAAAAAAATATTGGAGTCGCAGTGGGGCAAAACATTACAAAAACTGCAAAAACTTTGTCGTGTATTAAAATAAAAAAAAATGTAATAAATTTTGAAATATTTAAAAAATTATTCTATGAATGGAAACCATATGTTGCAATTGTTGGATTGCCACTTAATATGGATGGAACGCAACAAAAAATCACAAAACACACTAAAAAATTTGCGAAACAATTGTTTGAACACTTCAAAATACCAATATATCTACATGATGAAAGGTTGACTACCATAGAAGCAAAAACTACATTATTTGAAAAATATGGATTTAAATCTCTTAAAAAAGAAAGGATAAATTCAATGTCCGCCGTTATTATTTTAGAAAGTTGGTTCATGAATAATAACAGTATATACATGAAATCATTAAAAAGAAACTAAGTATTTTAAGAAAAATACTGGCATAACTACATACTTTAAACATACATATGAACGTAAAAATCAAAATCACTTTTACATCCATATTTTAAAAACATAATAACTCCTTAGAATATCATCATATCAAAGAAGATTTGTTGATTTTTTTCGTATTTGTTTAATTATCCAAATATTGTTAATAATACTAATCATAGATTTTATAAAAGATTCAAGAATATCTAAAGATGAGCCTTGCCCATGAAACACACGATTGTTATATTCACTTTTAACATTAAACTGAAAAATAGAATTAATATCTTTTCGTTTTGTTACTAAATAAAAATCTTTTATTTTAATATCAAAAGATGATATCTTATTTAATGCTTTACATATTGCATATATTAATCCATTTTTAGTCGTTATAACTTCAGTATAAACCTGTGATCCACATAAAATTTCTATCGAAAAATACGACAAACCATCTAAACTAGATTTTACACTAAAATATTTTAATTTAAAATGTTTTGAAAAAATACTACTCGAATTCGTGAATAAAAGTATCTCTAAATCATAATCAAATACTTGACCGTTCTTATCTGCAAATTTTAAAAAAGAACTATACAAATCATTCAAATCGTAATCACTATTTTCTTTATATCCCATTTCAGACATATAATGTCTAACAGCTGCGCGTCCTGAACGAGAAGTTAAATTTAATGATGCTGATTTTATACCTATAGTTTCAGGAGCTATTATTTCATAATTTTTTCTATTTTTTAATATGCCATCTTGATGAATTCCAGATGAATGCAAAAAAGCATTACTACCAACTATAGCCTTGTTTACAGGAATAGAAACATTACATATCTCACTAACTATTTTACTAGTATTATAAATCTCTTTATGATTAATATTAGTATGTAGCTTAAAAATATCTTTTCTAACTTTAATCGCCATAACTACTTCTTCTAAAGCTGCGTTTCCAGCACGTTCTCCTATACCATTTATCGTTCCTTCTATTTGCCTAGCCCCAGCTTGTATAGCAGAAATTGAATTAGCAACAGCCATTCCTAAATCATTGTGACAATGTATAGATATAATTGCTTTGTCGATATTAGAAACTTTATTATACAAAGCAGTAATAATTTTTTTAAATTGACTTGGAATAGTATAACCTACTGTATCTGGAATATTAATGGTCGTTGCACCAGAACTAATAGCTATTTCTACCATACGACATAAGTTATCTAAATCTGTTCTTCCTGCATCTTCGCAAGAAAATTCAACATCATCTGTGTATTTTCTTGCTCTTTTTATAGAACGAATTGACATTTCTATAATTTCATCAAATGTTTTTCCTAATTTAGATTGCATATGCAAATTAGATGTACCTAAAAATATATGAATCCTAAACGATTCAGCATTTTTCATTGCTTCAGCTGCTACATCTATATCTTTATACACACATCGAGCTAAACTACAAATTTTAGAAGTCTTAATATTGTCAGAAATCACACGAGTAGATGAAAAATCTCCCGGTGATGAAACAGGAAAACCAACTTCTATAATATCTACTCCTAATTTTTCTAAAGCAAAGGCTATTTTTAATTTGTTTTCTACACTCAAACTTGCTTGCAAAGATTGTTCGCCATCTCTCAATGTTGTATCAAAAACAATTAATTGTTGAGTCATTTATTTTCCTAAAAATTAAATACACTATGTAATAGTCTTTAAAATTTTTTTAAAAATAACAACATAAATGTGCTATTCATTTACAAAAAAAACTACATTTATATATTACATATAATAATTACAATCATTTTTTTAAATATTATCAAACGTTTATTTTTACAAAACTATTTCAAATAGCTATTATATTTTACAATATATAAATATAAATTATATGTATCTTTATTAACAAATATTTAATCAATCTGTAAAACAATTAGAACTAAACACATATAATATTGAATCTAATACATAATTATTTCTACACAGACAAAACATAAACGTTTTAACAATTTAATTCTTAAAATAAATTATCACAAATTTAATGTAAACTATTCGATATTAGAGTTTTAATTTATACATAACATATATAAACTTTTTCTATACGCTATTAAAAGGATTCAAAAATTTTGGAATACTATTTTCATAATTCTCGATTTTTTTGATATGATTTAAAGTTAAATCAACATCGTCTAATCCATTTAATATACAATATTTGTGCACATAATTAATTTTAAATTTATAACATTGATTGTCTACTAATACTTCATTATTCACTAAATTTACTGTTATAAGCATATTAGGACAATTTACTACGATTTTAAATAAGTAATTTATTATATTTTTAGAAAATGTAATTGGTAACAAACCATTTTTAATACTATTACTATAAAAAATATCTGCAAAACTAGATGATATCACCACCTTAATCCCAAAATCTAATAAAGCCCAAACAGCATGTTCTCTTGACGAACCACAACCAAAATTCTCTCTTGTTAATAAAATTGTACTATTCTTATAACGATCTTGATTTAAAACAAAATCAACATTTAATTTATTTTCTAAACCCTCTAAATATCTCCAATCATGAAATAAATGCTTACCAAACCCTAATTTAGTAATTTTTTGTAAAAATTGTTTAGGAATAATTACATCAGTATCTACATTCGATACATCTAACGGGACTGCTATTCCAGTATGACAAGCCAATTTAGACATTTTAATTTCCTATAAACATTTTATGTTAAAATTGTAACTTCCTAACATCAACAAAACGACCAAAAATTGCCGAAGCAGCAGCCATAATAGGACTAACTAAATGAGTTCTTCCACCTCTCCCCTGACGACCTTCAAAATTTCTATTACTAGTTGAAGCACAACGTTCTTTATTATTTAAAATATCACCATTCATGGCTAAACACATAGAACATCCAGAATAACGCCATTCAAATCCAGAATTAATAAAAATTTTATCTAATCCCTCTTCTTCCGCTTGCTTCTTTACTACTCCAGAACCGGGAACAATAATTGCATGCACTTTTTTAGAAACGTTTTTATATTTTACAATTTTAGCAATGTCCCGTAAATCTTCTATTCTGGAATTAGTACATGATCCAATAAAAACTTTATCAATAGATACGTCTGTCAAATACATACCGGGTTCTAATCCCATGTACTTTAAAGATTGTTCTGCACTATTCCTCTCTAAAACATCATAATAAGAATTAAGATCTGGTATCTTTTCATCAATAGAGATAACTTGACTAGGATTAGTTCCCCAAGTAATTTGAGGAGATAAATGTGATATATTTAATACTATTTTTTTATCAAAAATTGCTCCTATATCAGATTTTAGGGCACTCCAATATAATAATGCATCATTCCAAACATTTTTTTTAGGAATATACTTACGATTTTCTAGATATTTTACTGTAATATGATCAGGAGCAATAATTCCAGATTTTGCACCCATTTCAATAACCATATTACATATAGTCATTCTACTCTCCATACTTAAATACGGAATTAAATTTCCAGAAAATTCTACTACATACCCAGAACCACCAGATGTTCCTAATCGTCTAATTATAAATAAAATGACATCTTTCGCTGTAATTCCAGAATTCATCCTTCCATTGATTTCTATATTCATGCTTTTAGAACGATTTTGTTTTAAAGTTTGTGTAGACAAAACATGCTCTACTTCAGACGTTCCAATACCAAACGATAATGTTCCAAAAGCTCCATGTGTAGAAGTATGAGAATCACCACATACTACTGTCATTCCAGGTAAAATCATACCTTGCTCAGGAGCAACAACATGAATAATTCCTTGATATGGATGATCTAAATCAAATAATTTGATATTAAATTTATTACAATTTTTTATTAATTCATACATTTGTGTTTTAGCTAAAATAGTTGAACAATGCATGTCTCTACTAATTGTAGGAACATTATGATCCATAGTAGCAAAAGTTTTATGAGGTTTTCTTACTACTCTATTTTTGCGACACATTTCACTAAATGCCTGAGGAGAAGTAACTTCATGTATTAGATGTAAATCTATGTATAAAATTGGAGACTGATTTTGTTCTTCATATACTACATGCGAATCATATAATTTTTGATAAAGTGTCTTTTTCATTTTATTCTTCTATGAGATAATAACTGAGATATAACATCACCCATTTTTCTAGTACTAGTAAAATGACTATCATCATCTGATATATCTTTCGTTCTATAACCCAATTTTAAAACTTCATATACTACAGATTCTATAACATCTGCTATTGAACCTAGTTGAAAACTATACCTAAATAACATACTAATTGAAAGAATTAATGCAATAGGATTAGCTATATTCTTTCCCTGAATATCCGGTGCTGAACCACCTGCTGGCTCATATAAACCAAATTTTTTTTCATTTAAACTAGCTGATGGTAATAATCCTATAGAACCAGAAATTGCTGCACACTCATCAGAAATAATATCACCAAATATATTGGAACATAAAATCACATCGAACTTATCAGGATTTTTAATTATCTGCATAGTAGCATTGTCAATATATAAGTGAGACAATTTTACTGTAGGATATTCTAAAGATATATTATCAACTATTTCTCTCCACAATATAGATGTTTCTAATACATTAGACTTATCAATAGAAGTAAGAATACACTTTCTATTTAAAGCTAATTTGAATGCTATATGAGCAATTCTTTCAATTTCAGATTGAAAATACATTTCTGTATCAAAAGCATATCTTTGATCACCAATATATTTTATACCTTTTTTCTTATTAAAATAAATACCTCCTATTAACTCACGCACACATAAAATATCAAATCCTTTTTCAGCTATTTCAGAACGAAGAGGAGATAATATCTCTAATCCAGGATATAAACGAGCTGGTCTTAAATTTATAAATAAATTAAAATATTTTCTTAAAGGAAGCAAAGAACCTCTTTCCGGTTGACAATTAGATGATAAATTTTTCCATTTCGGGCCTCCAACAGCTCCAAATAAAATTGCATCGGAACTTTTACAGCCCAATAATGTATTTTCAGGAAGCGCAATACCATGATTGTCTATTGCAATTCCTCCAATATCATATTCTTTAGTCTGAATATTCATATTAAAATCTTTTTTAAGTACTTCTAAAATTTTATATCCTTCTTGCATTATTTCAGGTCCAATGCCATCACCTGGCAAAACAGCAATTTTATATTCCCGATTCATACGTAATTAAATTCCTTTGTACTAAAAATGTTTCCTTAAAATTAAAAATTAATATTTTTGAACACGTATTTAAATAAATATTTAAAACATGTGCAATATTTAAATATATTGTATTTACTTAATAAATAAAAATATTTATTTTAATACACCACAATATTTTTAATTTAATGTAATAAAAAAATAATTTATCTATAATAGATCTTAAATCTAATACATAAATCTAAACTATATATAACGAATATAATTTTCATACTGAATATACATACATATTGTTTATATGATAAAAAATTAAAATTTTTTATGTAATATTTGTATTTATTTCTAAAATAATGTAATTACAATCGCTATGTAACATAATAGTATTTATATTATATATAAATAAAAATTAAATAAAGTATATAAAAATTACTATATAAATCAATAAAAGAAATCTTATATGCATTAAATAAATATTTAATAATTAAAAATAAAAATAATACTTTAGATACAATTTTCAAAAATCAACATCATAATATAAAACAATATAAAAAACACATAGAACATTAAAAAACTTAGAATACATTTAATTCAAATTGTATTAATTATATTTAATAAAATATAATATATCGATAATTTTTGTAACATGTTTATAACACATTAGTTTATACTATAAGCAAAAAATATATTATTATTTAAAAAACACTAATATAATCATATAATATAATGAATATATGTAATATATATATTAATATATAATAAAGTGTTTATTTCATTCAAATAATATATATATGTATTTTACATAGAAAAATGAATATAAATGAATCATAACATAAAAATTTATATAATTTTTTATAATTTTTTAACAAAAAATTATATATTCCTAATGTAATAATCCTACAAATGATACTTTTATTAAAAGTAATATAATACTATTGAAAATGATAAATTCTAACTATACAAGTTAAAAATAAATGTTACATTTTCCTCCATTAAGCTTATATATCCATATACCATGGTGTACAAAAATATGTCCATATTGCGATTTTAATATTTCTAAACATAATTCTTACATAAATGAAAAAATATATATTAAACATCTTTTGAAAGATTTAGAAAGAAACTACTTATATGCTTCAAACAGAAAAATTAATTCAATTTTTATTGGAGGAGGAACTCCTAGCCTATTCAGTCCAGTATCCATTTCATATTTACTAAATAAAATTAAAGAAATAGCAAATATCTCTCACTCTCCTGAAATTACTTTAGAATTAAATCCTACAATATCCGAAATTAGCAAACTTATAGATTATCAAGAATCTGGGATAAATAGATTTTCTATAGGAATACAAACCTTTAATTCACATGAACTAAATTTATTAGAAAGAAATTATAATAGTCAAGAATTAAATCGTTCAATAAAAATATTAAATACTTTTAATCTTAATAATATAAATTTTGACTTAATGTATGGATTACCTAACCAAACTTTACATTCAGCTCTTCTAAATTTAAAAATAGCAATTAAATTGCAGCCCAAACATATTTCATGGTATCAACTTAGCATAGAACCTGAAACAAATTTTTATTTTAAAAAAATGAAATTACCAAACATTGATTTAATATGGAATATGTTCTCAAAAGGTAAAAAAATACTAAAGAAATCAGGATATCAACACTACGAAATATCCTCGTATTCAAAGAAAAAATATAATTGTCTACATAATCTTAACTATTGGCGTTTTGGAGATTACATTGGAATAGGATGCGGCGCACACGGAAAATTAACTAATAAAAACGGAAACATAACACGCACTATAAAAAAAAATTATCCTAACTATTATTTAAATAAATCATATGTGTATAAACAGTACATTCTATCAAAACATGATATTGTATATGAATTCTTCATGAATTATTTTAGACTATACGAACCAATTTCAAAAAATACTTTTAAAAAATATACTAATATTTCAGAACATAAAATTTTTAAAACAATAAAAATAGCGATTTCTAAAAAATATTTGATAGAAACTAAAAAATATTGGATAACCACTAAAAAAGGAAAATTATTTCTTCATTCTCTTTTAGATCTATTTCTAAAAAGCAAAAATATGAAATTTACTTGAATAAATTAACTAACTTAAAATTAGTTACACAGATTTGAACATTAAATGAAATATAGTATTTCCAAGATGTATACTTTTTCTTTCGAACTTAGTAATTGGATAAGAACTATTTTTACGAATATCATACTCTGAAGTAGATAAATTAATGTATCCACTTATTTCGTTTACTATAGAACTTATTTCTTCTGCATATGACTGACAATCAGTAGATATATGCAAAATTCCATTCACGACTAATTTTTTTAGTATTAGTTTAGCAAAATTTTTTGTAAAAATTCTTCTTTTCCTGTGACGCTTTTTCGGCCAAGGATCTGGAAAAAATATTTGAACTTTATATAAACTACTATCATAAATCATGTATTTTAACACTTCTACTGCATCATGACAAATGACTCTAACATTTTTTAAACGATATAAATTAATATATTCTAAACATGATGCAATACCAGGCAAATATACTTCAATTCCTAAAAAATTTTTAAAAGTATTGTTAAACGCAAACTTAGAAAATGAATCACCAGTTCCAAATCCAATTTCTAATATTAACGGAGCATAAGAATCAAAAAAATCATTTATATTTAAATATGATTTTACAAAATTTATCCCAAATTTTGACCAATATTTATTAATAAACTCACATTTTTTTATACTTAGTTTTCTTGTTCTAGATACAAAACTACGAGTCTCACGTATCAAAAAACTTTTTTTATTTTTCTTTAATTTAATGATCTCAGTTAACATATTAAGTACTAAAACAATAATTTTAATCTACTATAATTATATTATAGTATTGTTCATAAATAAGACACAATGTTTAATGTCACATTTGTTTAAATAATTAACATATACATAATGTATTTATAAGGATAATATTATAGATATTTATATAAAAATGATGTAATTTACTCATATGACTATAACTTATTCGTTTTCACAACTTGTAATAAATTGGTATCATGAACACGGTAGAAAAAATTTACCTTGGAAGATAAATACAAATCCTTATAAAGTTTGGATATCAGAAATCATGCTTCAACAAACACAAGTAAATACTGTCATTCCATATTACAATAAATTTATAAAAATTTTTCCTAATATAAATATATTAGCACAATCTTCTATTAATACAGTACTCAATGCATGGAGTGGATTAGGATATTATACAAGAGCACATAATCTCTACAGTACTGCTAAAATTATCTTTAAAAAATATAATGGAATCTTTCCTAATCACTTTTCAAATATTATAAAATTACCAGGAATAGGAAAAACTACAGCGGGAGCTATCTTATCATTTGGATTTAATCTTTATGGTTGTATTCTTGATGGAAATGTGAAAAGAACTTTACTAAGACATTTTAACATACGTGCACAAAAAAAAACAATTGAAAAAAAATTGTGGACTATAATTAAATTTATAACACCAATACATAACACACATAAATTTAATCAAGCCATAATAGACATAGGATCATTAATTTGTTTAAAATCTAAACCAAAATGTAAAATATGTCCTTTAAAAAAAACGTGTCTATCATTAAAATCCAATGACTGGTCTACATATCCGATAAAAAATAAAATACAAAAAAAAATTAAAAAAAAAATATTTTTTTTAATTATTCAATATAAAAACTTTATACTTTTAAAAAAAAATCAATTTAATACAATATGGAAGGGATTATATTGTTTTCCGATATTCTTTAACAAATTAGAAGTTTTAGAAAAAATACAAAAAAAAAATATTAATATAAATAAACAAGAAATATTCGAATCGTTTGTACATACACTTTCACATATTAAATTTTTGTGTTTTTCAATACGAATTGAAATACAAGAAAAATTTTGTATCAAAAAAACTGTAGATACAATTTGGTTTAACTTATATAATCCTCAAAGTATAGGATTGCCGTCTCCTATAAAAAAAATTATTAACGAAAAGTTATTACCTTTCTTAAAAAATTAAGTTAACAGGATTAAATATTTAATGAATACAAAAATTTTTTGTTACTTTTTAAAAAAATATACCGAAAAACTTGATCAACCGCCGTATCCAGGGGAAATAGGAAAAAAGATTTATAAAACTATTTCGAAAAAAGCATGGAACCAATGGATGTCTAAACAAACAAAAATAATTAATGAAAAAAAATTAAATATGCTTGATATAAATGATAGAAAAATTTTAGAAAATCATATGGTAAATTTTCTTTTTAAAAATATAAACAATGTATAATATAATACATAACATTTGTTTATTATGTACATACAGAAATTTTTACTAATTTCAAAATATTGAATAATTTTTATTACAAATGAACAATCATAACACTATTAAAAATTTAAAAAATAATCTTAAAAAAAATATAGAACATAATGTTTTAATATTTGACTCAGGATTAGGTGGATTATCTATTTATAAAAGAATGAAACATCGTTTTCCTAATATAAATTACATTTACATATGTGATAATGAAGCTTTTCCATATGGAGAAAAAAAAGAATCCTTTATTGTTCAAAGATGTCTCAAAATTTTTAATAAAGTATCAAATAAGATAAACATCACTTTAGCAATATTAGCATGTAATACAGCTAGCGTTACTAGTTTACTAATATTACAAAAAAAATTTTCTTTTCCTATAATTGGAATCACACCTAATATAAAAAAAGCAATACAAAAAACTAAAAACAAAATTATTGGATTACTTGCAACTAAAACTACTATCCAAAACAAAAATATTCAAAATCTAATTTTTTCCTTACATTCAGAAATCATTATAAAAACATTATACAATAAAGAATTAGTAATAATTGCAGAAAAAAAATTAAAAAAAAATATAAATCCAATAAAAAAAATCAAAAAAATACTAAAACCATGGATTGTTTCATCAAATATCCCAGATACAATTATATTAGGATGTACACATTTTAATTTCTTAAAACATGAAATTAAATCACTATTTTTAAATCGTATGAATATGATTAATTCTAATATTATAATTCCGACCAAGTTTGTTAATATCTTAGATAATAGCTGTATAACACATGGAAATATAGTTATATTTTCTAAATACATTCATCATGACAAAAATACGCGAAAAGTCTTTAATGAACACTATTTTACAAAATTTGAAAATATAACACTATAATTAATTATGTATACTTTTACAAAATAAAACAATAATGAATGACATCTGAAAATAACATATAAATTAATATATGCATGATATTTGCTTACATATTTAATACGCTATTATGCAAGTCATGTGAATATTTTAATAAATCTTTTAATAACAAAACATTTTTAACGTTATTACTGTGCAATTCTAATAATTTCAATATTTTTTGAACATATATAAACACATTTTTTTTGTTTACTATTTGTCTACAATGCTGCTTCCACACATCTTTTTCACTATTATTTAATAAGTCAGGATAATTTCTAGATATACAACGCATCATTAACGACTGAATTCGACTATTGGAAATCGGTAATATCCTATCAAAAAAATGTTGTTCTAGTAATGTATTTATAACCGTTATTAATTTTTTATCAGAATTATTAAAAAAATCATTATATAATTGTAAATCAACATCTTTATGTTGCAATTTTTTACTATTTTTAATAAAAGTTTTTAATTTTTTTTTAAATACAATACTATTGCGTATTAATAATAAATTCTCATTACATAATCTAAGATCTATTCCAATACTTTGAATGTATTTAACCTTAATAGCATTAACAGGTGTTAATATTGGACAACGATTGATATATATTAATACAATACCTTGTTTGAAAAACTGAGAATAATCTACTGTATTAACATCTTCATCTAAAAAACAATTTAAAAAATTTTTAGCGCTCTTTGTTAAGTCAAAACTAATTAATATATTAGAATTACCCGGATGCCATGAAATAGGAGCAATAATACTAATATTTTTTCTTAATAATCCAAATAATTGAGATATATATATCATCGGTTTAATATTTACGATATCAATTATTTTTAGAAGTTCTTTTTTGCTACGATACTTAAAACAATAATTAAATAATTTTGGTTGTTTCTTCCTCAATAATTGTGCTACTTGTAAAGTAGCATACACATCACTAACTGCACTATGCGCTTGCAAATGATTAATATTATTACATTTAGATATATTAGATAATTTAAAACTAGGATAATTGTTATCTCCACTAATAGACCAACATATTCCTTCAGGACGTAATGAATAATACGCCCTTAATATATTTAAAATATCCCATCTAGAATTACCGTTCTTCCAACTCCATTCATAAGGATCAATAAAATTACGATAAAAAATATTTCTAGTAACTTCGTCATCAAAATGAATATTATTGTAACCTACAATACAAGTATTAGGTTTTTTAAATTGTTTGTAAATCTTTTGTGCAAATTCAAATTCGTTTAAACCATGTTTCTTAGCATAATTAGGAGAAATTCCAGTAATTAAAATAGCTTCTGGATCAGGGAAATAATCTATAGGAGGGATACAAAAAATTTCATTAGGGATATCAATAATATTCAAATTTGCATCAGTACGAATGCATGCAAATTGAGCTGGTTTGTCTAAAGCAGGGTGAATACCAAACGTTTCATAATCATAAAATAAAAAAGTAAAACTATGTAATTTTAATGCCATATCATTTGTATATGTTGTAATTCAATGATAAAATATCTATAATAAAAGTTATTTATTATAATAAATAATATAAATTACTCCTCTGACTGGATTCGAACCAGTGACATACGGATTAACAGTCCGCCGTTCTACCAACTGAACTACAGAGGAAAAAAATATTTTATCAAAAATTAAATACAATGTCAATAAGTTAATATTTTTAAAAATATATATTTTATTTTTCAATATTGTGTATACTATTAAAATATTCCAATATTTTTTGTACAAACAATTATATAATATAATTATTACTCTTTAACATTTTATCGGCCCCTTAGCTCAGTGGTAAGAGCAAGCGACTCATAATCGCTTGGTCGTTGGTTCAAATCCAACAGGGGCCACACCTTTTTATTAATTGTTCACAATATTTTGATAAAAAAATAAAATTCTGGAACATAAATGGATAATTTTAAAAAAAAATTTATTCAGTTTTGCTTAAAAAGAAAAATATTGCAATTTGGAAATTTTACACTTAAATCAGGAAAAAAAAGTACATTTTTTTTTAATTTTAGCTTATTTAATACTGGCAATGATCTTGAAAAACTTGGTTTTTTTTATGCTAAAGCAATTGTAGAAAATAATATAAATTGTAATATTTTATTTGGAATAGCGTATAAAGGAATTCCTATAGTAATATCTACTACTATAGCATTAAAAAAGTACTTTAATATTAATATAAAATACTGCTTTAATAGAAAAGAAGAAAAAGACCACGGGGAGAGAGGAATATTTGTCGGAAACAATTTAACAAAAAATATACTAGTTTTAGATGATGTACTCACTTCTGGGTTATCTATACATAATGCAATTAATCTAATTGAATCTTATTCTCGTTCTAAAAACTTAATATCAAACATATTAGTCGCTTTGAATAGAACAGTTAAAAACAATAAAAACCTAATACAAATAGAAATCAAACATAATCTAAAAATATTTTCTATTATAAATGTCCAAGATATAATTGATTACATGAAACACAAAAAAATTTTATTTAATTATTTAGAAGCAATAGAAAAAAACATTAATTCATGATGAATCTAAAAAAATAAAATAGTTCCACTCAATACTTTATTCTAAAAACATTCTTATAAATTATTTGAATCCAGAATGGCCAAACCCTTTATCTCGTCTACAATTATTATTAGTTTCAAAATTTTCTACAAAATTAAAAATAGGTCTAATAATAGGAATAAAAACTATTTGAGCTATTCTCATTCCTATAGTTATAATAAATGGATTTTGACTCCTATTCCACACAGATATCATAATTTGACCTTGATAATCAGAATCAATCAATCCTACTGAATTTCCTAATACAATACCATATTTATGTCCTAAACCAGATCTAGGTAAAATTAAAGCTGAAATATATGGATTCCCTATATGTATAGCTATCCCAGTAGGTAATAAAATAGTAGTATTTGGAAGTATTTCTTGATTACAAAAAATACAAGCTCTCAAATCTAAACCTGAAGAACCTTCAGTAGAATACATAGGATAAGAAAATTCAGTACCTATACGAGAATCTAAAATTTTAATATCAATATTATTTTCCATTTTTCACAACTTATAATATATTTTTAAATATTTAAAAATTTATAAATTTTTAACATTCATAAAAAAAACTATATTTTATTTTTTTGGATTTTTTAAAAATAATACATTCTAATTTTTTATAAAAAAACATTTTAATATATAAAAATATCAATTAAAACTTATAATTATCAAAAATTATAAAACATAATGAGATATTATGTTAATATTTTTACTAAAATAAATATAATGTTTTCTATAAAAACAATTATTCATCTTTTGATACTATTTTAATGTTAACTACTACTGAAACATTACTATGTGGTTTAAAAGTTATATTATATTCTCCAATATTCCTAATAATTCCACCAGAAATACGAATTTCCCCTTTTCTAACTTCGACATTACATAATTTAGATAATACTTCAGAAATTTCTCTAGTTCCTACAGAACCAAATAACTTTCCCTCTTTTCTAGATTTAGAAAATATAATAACTGGTTGACAAACCTCTTGAATTTTTTTTGCTCGAAACTGAGCTAAAGATAATTTATCTAATAATTTTTGTTCAAATTCCATTTTCTTTTTTAATACCAACGCAATATTAAGTTTAGTGGCTATAAGCGCATTTCCATGAGGTATTAAAAAATTTCTAGCATATCCAGATTTAACTCGTACTATATCACCCAAATTTCCTAAACTTTCGACTTTATTAAGAAGAATAATCTGCATTGGAAAAAATCATCCTATTTTTATTAAAATTATTGATGTTGGTCTGTATATGGTAATAAAGAAAGATAACGAGCACGTTTAATAGCACGAGATAACTGACGTTGATATTTAGCCCTAGTTCCCGTAATTCTACTTGGCACAATTTTCCCATTTTCTGTAATATAATTTTTCAATATAGAAATATCTTTATAATCTATTTCTTGAATTCCATCAGCAGTAAAACGACAGAATTTACGACGTCTAAAGTAACGTACCATAATAATAAGTCTCCTGTTATTATTTATACAGAAACTAAAAATATTTACATATTTTTAAAAACTCTTGTCAATTTAAAAATAGTACATTTATTTTACCGTTTGGTGCACTCCATCATATAATTTCTTGTCTTCTCTAGACCGGATCATTGGAGACGCTTCTGTTATTGGTTTTTTAACACATATAATGATGTTTCTTATTACACAATCATTAAATCTAAATTTGTCTGATAACTTTCTAATTATGTTTGGAAAAACCTCAATATTCATTAATATATAATGAGCCTTATGTAACCTATTAATAGAATATGCTAACTGACGTCTTCCCCAATCTTCTAATCTATGAATTTTTCCTTGATCACTAAAAATTAACTTTTTATATTCTTCAATCATATTTGGAAGCTGTTCACTATGATCAGGATGAACTAAAAATATTATTTCGTAATTCCTCACTACAAAATCTCCTTATAATCATTACATAATTCCTATAAATAAGCTTTATTGATAAAAAACTATAGATGATAACAATCAAATGCAAATTTATAATATACAGGAATAATAAAAATATTCAACAAAAATACACAACTAAAAAACATGAATATAATTAATACTAATGTTGCAAATACAAAATGATCTTATATAGTATTTTAAACTAGAATTAAAATTTATTAATTCCAACTAAAACTGTCATACATCTCGAAAAATTGTCTCACTTCTATTAGGCCCAGTAGATACTATAATAATAGGGACACCTAATATTTCTTCAATACGAAAAATAAATTTTTTTGCTAAAATAGGTAAATTATTAAAATGAGTTATTCCAAACGTGTTACTATTCCAACCTTCTAAGGT
Source organism: Buchnera aphidicola (Schlechtendalia peitan) (assembly GCA_039830055.1). Lineage (GTDB taxonomy): Bacteria > Pseudomonadota > Gammaproteobacteria > Enterobacterales > Enterobacteriaceae > Buchnera_B > Buchnera_B aphidicola_BB. Next base: position 579,022 of record CP140043.1, read on the forward strand.
TTCATATATAGGATTGATAGTTGTCCAATCTCTTTGGCAACACGGAATTCTATCATATGAAGAACTGTATTTATTATTTTCATAGCCTATACACATCTTGATTTCTTTTAAATTATCTAAAACATCTATTTTTGTTAGACATAATTTAGATATAGAGTTAATTTTTATTGATCGTTTTAATAATACTAAATCTAACCAACCAACACGTCGTTGTCTACCTGTAGTAGCACCAAACTCATGTCCTCTAGTACAAAAATAGGTATTTAAATCACCAAAAATTTCCGTAGGAAATGGACCATTACCTACTCTAGTAGAGTATGATTTAATCACTCCAAATACATGCTTTATGTTAAATATTCCTATTTCAGAACCTGTACACGCACCACCAGACATACTACTTGAAGAAGTAACATATGGATAAGTACCATGATCAATATCCAATAAACTTCCTTGAGCACCTTCAAATATAATAGTTTTATTATTCTTTTCAGCTGTTTCAAAAATACTAAAAACATCATAAGACATATTTATAAGAATATCTTTTATCCTAATAATATCGTTTAAAATTTTATTATAATCTACACCATCTACTTGATAAAAATTTTTGAGTTGATAATTATAATAATTTACATTTTCTTTTAATTGAGCAGTAAAAAACGACCAATCCTGTAAATCTCCCACTCTTAATCCACGTCTAGCTATTTTATCTTCATATGCAGGACCAATTCCACATTTAGTGGTTCCAATAGAATATTTACCACGTTGTTTTTCTCTAGCTATATCTATAAACATATGATAATTAAATATTAGATGACAAGATTCTGATATAATTATGCGATTACGAACATCATAATTATTTTTTTGTAACATATTTATTTCATTAATTAAATGAATAGGAGATAAAACAACACCATTGGCTATTATAGTCGTAATATTATTATGTAAAATACCAGAAGGTATAATATGTAAAACTATTTTTTTACCATTGATTACTAACGTATGCCCAGCATTATGACCTCCTTGATATCGAACAACATAGTCTACATTTTTAGTTAAAAAATCTATGATTTTTCCTTTTCCTTCATCTCCCCACTGAGCACCTAAAATAACAGTATTTTCTTTTATCATTAATTTTGTTTACCTATTGTTTTTTGTAAATCCATCTATTCTACAACTATATCAACGTAAAACAATGTATATTATTAAAATATACCTACATTATTTAAATTTTTTCATATATTTAAAAAAATAGCTATTATCTGGATTAATTATCAAAATATCTTCCCCACTATTAAAGCTATTTTCATAAGCACGTAAACTGCGAATAAAACTATAAAAATCAGGTTCTTGATTAAAAGAACTTGAAAACAATTTAGCAGCTTCTGCTTCTCCTTCACCTCTTATAATTAATGCTCTACGACGTGCTTCTGATAATACTTTAGTAACTTCGTAATCTGCAGACGCTTTCAATTTTTCTGCTTCTTCTTGACCTTTTGATCGTTGACTTCGAGCTACAGCTTCACGTTCTGCTCTCATTCTATTATATATTGCATCCGATACTTCAATAGGCAAATTAATTTGTTTAATTCGCACGTCAATCACTTTGATTCCTAATTCAGTCATACTATTAGTATTAATTAATATCTTGCTATATTTATTATTTTTAGCATCTAATAACATATATTCATTTTTTTTAACAGTATTGTCAAATGCATAATCTATACTTCCAGTATTTAGAGAATCTCGAACATCAGTTGTTAACCTTCCTCTAGAATCAGTCACAATTTCTTTTACATTCAACCTTCCCATTTCTGAACGTAATCGATCACTAAATTTCCGTTTTAATAATATTTCTGCCTGAGAAATGTCACCACCTCCTGTTGCTAAATAATATCGACTAAAATCACTAATATTCCATTTTATGTAAGAATCAACAATTAAATCTTTCTTTTCCTTTGTAACAAAACGATCGGCTTGATTATCCATAGTTTGAATTCTAGAATCTAACATCTTTACCGTATCTATCAAAGGAAACTTCATATATAGACCAGGATCATACACTAAAGGTTGATTTTGATTATTTCTCAAAACTTTTCCAAAACGTAATACAATACCTTTTTGTCCTTCCTGAACAATAAATAAACACAAAAATAAAACAATAAACATTGCACTGCACAGTATTGTAAAAACTTTATTCATTTTTTATTCTCGCCCTTGTCTAGGAAAATCAACTCTAAAAGAACGTGATTGGTTTTGATGTGTTACGTTTTTATCAAATAGATTTGGAATCGTATTACTATTATTTTTATTGTTATTAGTAGAACTATTACCTAAAAATATCTTTTCTTTAACAACAGAATTATTAGACTGTTTTAAAGCAACATCTTTTTTCATAAATAAATCATTTAAATTTAACAATAATGAATTATTGTTCACTAATACTTTTTTAATGTTACTAAATATTTTTTCCATAGACTCAATATATAATCTAGTTATAGTAATCCTTTTTGAAACCCTATACACAGGTAATATTTTTAAAAATCTAACTACTTCTCCTCTTGCCTCCGATATTATCTGGGATTTATAAGCTCTTGCTTCATCTAAAATGCGTTGTGCTTGGCCATTAGCTTTTGGCAATACTTCATTGGAATAAGCTTCTGCTTCTCTAATATATTGCTCTCTATTTTCTCTAGCAGCAATTGCATCGTCAAAAGCAGATTTTACTTCTTCAGGAGGACGAGCAGTTTGAAAATTTACATCTAATATTGTTATACCCATATTATAAGGTCGTATCGTTTTTTCAATTTCTTTCTGTGTATCACTTCTAACTATAGTCCTACCTTCAGTTAAAACCCTATCCATAGTAGAATGTCCTATAACACCACGCAATGCACTATCAGTAGCTTCCCTTAAACTATCATCGGGATTAGTTACTGAAAATAAATATTGAAATGGATTAGAAATTCGATACTGCACATTCATTTCTACTCGAACAACATTTTCATCAGATGTTAACATAATTCCAGATGTTGCTAATTCTTTAACTGATTTAATGTTAATAGGAATTACTTGATCAATTAAAATTGGTCTCCAATTTAATCCAGGTTCTACTAAATGACTGAACTTTCCAAAATGTGTAATTACACCGCGTTCAGCTTCTTTAATAGTATAAAATCCATTAATTATTAAAATAAATATAGTAGTTAACAAAATTAATACTATAGGATTTTGAGTATATTTAAACGATCTTGAACTTTTATAAAATACTTGTGTTTTTATTTTAAATAAACTAAAAATCTTTTTTAGTTCAGTTAAAGAAAATAATCCATTTTTTTTATTTTTACAATTTTCTGAATTTCGATTTTTATTACTCCAAGGATCTAGTTCAGGTTCATTATTGCTGGGCTGATTCCAGACCATGTTTATCTCCATATATCATTTTTATTTTTTAAACTATAAAAAACATTTAAATTGTTTTTTTAAAATGTTAAATAGTCCTTCGTATACATATCAAAAACTAACATTAAGATACAAACATGAACTACATAACCGTGCCAATAGTTTAACTACATAATCAGAATTTATAAAAAACTATATTAAAAAATTTAACATTTAACAAAAATATTTTAAATACACATAATAATTTTTTTTAATTTTATTAACACATTATTTCCAAATACACATAACGTTACCTCACAATACAATATTATTTTAATAACAATTTTTACATAATTCTTAGCATTAACTAGTTACTATTCAAAGAATAATATATATATATTAATATGATAGATAAAAATATAATAATTCTAATACTATAAAATTCTAAGAAATTGAACAATGTCATTGCTTAAACTATCTAGATTATCATAATTTTTTAATTTATTTACATGATTCCAAGTTTTTAACCAAGTTAATTGATTTTTAGCTAACTTTTTAGTAGCACTAATTGATTTAAAAACCATTTCTTCATAACTTATTTGTTTTGTCAAATAATTCCACATTTGTCTATATCCTACACAACGCATAGCAGGTAAATTTATATTTAAATCTTTTCGATTTAATAAACATTCCACTTCATTTTGAAAACCTAGAGATAACATTTTTTTAAAACGAGTATTAATATTATTAATTAACCAATTTCGACTTTTTGGCATAATAGCAAATTGAACTATTTTATATGGACATTTATACTGTTTTAATTTTGTTAATTCAGTTAACGTTTTTCCAGATATATAAAATATTTCTAAAGCTCTTAAAACTCTTTGAAAATCATTAGGGTGAATCCTTTTTGAAGATTCAATATCAATCCTTCTTAATTGATTATATAAAAAATCTTTATTATTCTTTTTAGTTATTGAACATAAATACGAACGAATCTCATAATTTGAAGGAGGTAACTTAGGTAAACCTTCTAATAATATTTTAAAATAAAACATCGTACCTCCAACTAATAAGGGTATTTTCCCTAAAGAAATAATATGTTTTATTGTTTGTAAAACATCTTTATGAAATTCTCCGACTGAATATTGTTCTTTAGGATCTTTAATATCAATTAAATAATATGGATCATGCAATAATTCTAATTTAGTAGGCTTAGCTGTACCAATATTCATATCTCGATAAATTAATGCTGAATCAACACTAATTAATTCAACAGGTATTAACTTCCTTAACTTTATCGCAAGTTTGCTTTTCCCACATGCAGTAGGACCCATTAAAAATATTACTAATGAATCTTGTACACTAATATTATTAATCATTACTTACCTAACAAACTTAATGCTAAACTAATATTAACAACTTGTAAAAGCTCTGGAACGGGATCACTAATTAGTTCGAAGCAATATTGTTTAAATTCTGAAAATAATGCTATGATTTGTAAATCATTCCAATGTAAAATATTAATTTTAAAATTATTAAAAATGTTTTTAATTAACTCAGATAATTTTATTTCTTTTTTTTTAGTTAAACAACATAATATAATTACGATTATATCGTTTAAACTTTCATTAATAAATATTGAAGGAATAGAACGTATTTGTATAGAATTTAAAAATAAAAAATAATTTAAACCAATATGTGACAATAATTTTTTATATACGTATAAAACTTTCAATTGATGTTGATTAACAATAACACAATATGGAACATCAAAATACTCTAATTGAATTCCTCGACCTCGAATACCTAACTTTAATTTAGACTTATAAACTAATCGCTTTGCCATAGATAAAGAAAGCAAAAATAACTGTTCATTTTTTTCAATTAACAAATAATTTTTATTTACTAGTGTTAATAAATTTCCAAATATAGTAGGACATTTTTTAAAAAAAGAACTTTTGTAAGAAGAAAGATTTTTACAATTTTTTTGAACAGAATGCATTATATTAGATTGTTCATCTAAAATATTTATAGATTTCTGTAAACATGTGTTGTTTAAACATTTTTTTTTAGAAAACGTATTGGTACCAGAACTAATTTTATTTTTTATAACCCATTCTGATGTCTCAATTAAATTACAAAAATTGTATACTCGTTTCTTCATAAAAAACAAAATAGACTGATACAAAAAACCGTGAACTATACGAACGTTTAAAATATTCACTTGTTTTTTTTCAGGATGTACATTAATATCTAACTCATTTGGACAAATAAAAAAATGTAAAATATAAGAAATTTTATTAACATCTATATGTATTTCTTGTATTGCTTGAACAATAGAATGACGCACAACATTATTATTAATAATTCTCTTATTAATGTAAAAATATTGAACTTTCTTTGATAAAAACTTACTAGTAGTATGAATATATATCCATCCATAAATACTCATGTTGTTATATTCATTCTTAATAAATATTGCATTTTGTGTAAATGGATATCCACAAATAGCATCAACTCTATTTTGTTCTTTAAATCCACTTTCAGACATATGATAATATCGAATTAATTTTTCATTATGCTTTAGACACACACTAGTTTCACTACTAGAAAGAGACAAACGACGAACTATTTCATCAATTTTCATAAACTCAGAATATTCAGATTTTATATATTTTCGACGAGCAGGCTTATTAAAAAATAAATCTAAAATTGTTAATGTAGTTCCTGGAAGATGAGCTATTGGTGTTATTTTTTTTTTAGATTGTTTCCAGAAGTACAAATACTCCATCCATCAGTTTTCAAATAATAACAAGAAGACAATGTTAAATGAGAAATTGAACTAATACTAGCTAATGCTTCACCACGAAATCCTAAAGTAGTAATAACTTCTAAATCTTGAATCGAATGAATTTTACTAGTTGAATGGCGTTCTAATGATATTATTAAATCTTCTTTACACATTCCACAACCATTGTCTCTAATATTAATTAAATTTAATCCGCCATTCATAATATCAATATCAATACGCGTAGCACCGGAATCTATGCTATTTTCCATTAATTCTTTTACAACAGATGCTGGATTATGAATAACTTCTCCTGCAGCAATACAATCCGATACTGTCTTTGGTAATATTCGAATAAACATAAAATAAGTTCTCTAAACAATTAAACATCATCTTTTATAATATAATTAATATATTGCAATTTAAACTTACATTAAAAAATAATTATTAATTTAAACATATTTATTATATATCTGTTTGTTACATTATAAGATGATTTTAAACAAAAATTTAATAATTCAAATATAAAGTCTCAATATTGATAAAATTTTATGAATTTTTTTTAACATATAATTTTTTTTTAAAAGCGTAAAAATATTTATTAATTAATGTAATAATAGATGATTCTAAATTTAATTCACTAATATTTAATAAAACATAATTCACTCCTTTTTTCTTAATTAAATACTGTAACTGTACGGCTTCACTATCATGAACATTATTATAATGCAATGCAGCTGCAATACCTTTTACTAAGTTAACATTTGGATATTGATATTCTAAAGTTCCCAAAAGAGGCTGTACTAAACGATCATTTTTATGTAATTTCCTAATAGGATTTCGACCGACTCTTAAAAGATCATCTATTACAAAAATATTTTCAAATCTAGATATAATTGACTTAATGTAAAGATCATGTTCATATCTATCAAAATTATATCGTGATATTAGTACATTTCCACTTTCACGCATTGCTCCATATACAATATCACGTACATTCTTATTCAAAATAGCGTTATATACATTAGTATATCCATGTAATAAACCTACATATGCAGTCACCGCATGACCAGTATTTAATGTAAATAATTTCCTTTCACTGTAAGCATTTAAATTATGACTCAATTGCATTCCAATAATCTTAGGGATATCCCCTTTAAATTGGCTAGCATCACATATTAATTCTTTAAAATGCTCTACTCTTACAAAAAGTATATTATTTTTTTTTGTATTATTACATGCAATAATTCTATCTACTACTGTATCTACAAATCCAATGTTATTTTCTAAATACTCACAATATCTTGTAGATAACAAATTCGTAATATTTTTCTTTAACCTAGAACTACAGCGGAAATGATTTTCACAAGCCATTATATTAACAAAATTGTTATTTTTACTTGTTATTTTATATTCTATTCCTTTAGCAATTAAAATTGATAAAGAATCAATAGCATTTACTCCTACCGACGTTGTAATTATATCTGATTCTGCTATTACAGATATAATTCTAGGATCTTGAATATGTATAGCTTCTATTTCTTTAATTTTTTCATAATAAGAGCTATGTCCTACTATCTCAATATCATACTCATGATATAAATTAATAGCATTAACAATTTTTTCGTCAATATCAGAAAAAATCACATGAAATCCTGAACGTACCAATGTTTCTCCAATAAATCCACGACCTATATTTCCTGCACCAAAATGCAACGCTTTCATTTGTACTTCCACATATAAAATATATAAAAATATAATTTAATTTTACAAGAAATATCATAATATATACATAAAAAAACTTTTAATTAAATTTTAAACTATTATCTGTTTATTATTTTTTTGATAATAATTTTAATACATCATATACGTTATTAGTATTAGATAATATTTTAATAACTTCATGATCATCTAAAATTCTTGTAATGTTACTTACTACCATAACATGTTCATTATTACGCGCAGCAATACCAATTACTAAAAATGCAATATCTTCTGGATGATCCCCAAAATGTACACCTTTTGGAAATTGACAAAAAATAGCTCCAGTTTTTAAGATAGAATCTTTCGCCTCTATAGTACCATGCGGTAAAGCTATTGACTCTCCTAACCATGTAGACATGATTTTTTCTCTTTCTAACATCGCTTTAATATATTCTTGTTTTACATAACCTTGATTGACTAATTGCGTACCTATAAATGTGATAGCTTCTTCTTTATTTTTTGCTGTTTGATTTAAAAATATGTTATTTATAGTAAAATTAAATAAATTATTAATATGTTTAACGTCTTTTCCTGTATCAATAAAATTATTATGCATAATATTACTATTACATACATTTTTTAACATTAAATATTTTCCTAACTTTTTATAAAAGTTATTATCTAAAAAATTATTTAATGATAAATGTTGAAATTTAGGATGTTGAACTCTTGCTCTTGCAGTAAGATTTTTATGAGTAATAATTAAATCAGAATCTAGAGGAATAGAATCAATAGCAGAATTTAAAACTATAACGTTAACATTAAATCTACTTAATGTCTTTTTTAACATTCCTGCTCCTATTGCACTAGAACCCATACCCGCATCACATGCAACAACTATCTTTTCTATTTTTTTTGTAAAACTAAAAGAATTATTATGAGCATTTTCTGTAAAATTATTTAATTCTAAATTTTCTACTGGGTATGCATTTGATATATTTACTTTAGCATTTCCGTGATTTTTATTAAAAATTTTTAATAACGCAAATGAAATTAAAAAAGAGACTAAAAAAGACATTACTACTGCAGATATATTTACAATATATAATCCTTTTGGAGTCATAGCTAAAATTGATATAATAGAACCTGGAGAAGCAGTAGACATCAAACCACCATTAAATAGTGTTAATATAAAGATATTAGTCATTCCACCAAAAATTAAAGATATAATTAACTTAGGATTTAGTAAAACATATGAAAAATATACTTCATGTATTCCACCAAAAAATTGAATAATAGCAGCATTTCTTAAAGAAAATTTAACATCTTTGTTTATGTATTCTAAAAAAAATAATGCCATGAGTACTCCAAGTCCAGGGCCTGGATTTGATTCAATGAAGAAAAAAATAGATCTATTAAACTTATCAACTTCTTGCACACCTAGAGAAGAAAAAATACCATGGTTAATAGCATTATTTAAAAATAATATTTTTGCAGGTTCAACAAAAATTGAAATCAGAGGTAAAAAATTATTTTGAATAATTACATGTATACTATATGCTAAAATATTAGAAAATTGTTCAATAGCTGGACCTATAATAAAAAAAGACACTATTGATAACAATATTCCAACAATACCTGCTGAAAAATTATTTACTAACATTTCAAAACTACTCATAACTTTATTCTTAACAATTTTATCACACCAATAAATAATCCATCCTCCTAACGGACCAATTATCATAGCTGCTAACAACATTGGAAAAGTAGTACCAACTATAGCTCCCATTACAGCTATGCTTCCAACGATTGCTCCCCTCTTTCCATGCATTAACCGACCACCGGTACTAGCAATTAAAATTGGAAAAAGATAAATTGTCATTGGATTTATTATTGTTTCTAAATTCTTATTTGGAATCCATCCAGAGTGAAAAAATAATCCACTGATTAATCCCCATGCAATAAAAGCACTAATATTTGGCATAATCATTTTACTTAAAAATCGACCAATATTTTGAACTTTAACTTTTATTAACATTGACATGCTTTTTCCTTACTTCGTTAATTCAATTTGCAAAAACAACTATTTGTATACATAAATTATGTTATTAAATATCAAATATACAAAAATTGATTACGCGACGTAATATTTAAAACTAAATATCAATTTTGTATTTGAAAAAAATAATGTCTTCTTTTAATACTCAATCATTTTAATATATGAAATTTCTAGAACATTCCAAAATTTTTTTAAAAATTACAATAAAACAAATATATAGAAAAAATTTTGCTTATTTGAAATAAATGCTATTTCTTAAATTAAAATTACCTAATAATCATCAATAGTTTCTAACATAAAAAATATATTAATATTAATTAACGCAAAGATTTATAAAAATTAATTAAACCATTAGTAGACGAATCATATTTTGTTTCTTTTTTATTGTTATTCAAACTTTCTAAAATATTTTTGGCAAGATTTTTACCTAATTCGACACCCCATTGATCAAATGTAAAAACATTAAATATTACACCTTGTGTAAATACTTTATGTTCATACAAAGCAATTAATGAACCTAAATTATAAGGATTAATTTTACTTAACAAAATGGAATTGCTAGGCTTATTACCGTCAAACATTTTATAAGGAAATATATTAAATTTATTCTCTGACTTATTCAAAATTTTACATAATTTTCGTTGTTCAAAACATTCAAATTTTCCAAATGCTAGAGCTTGAGTTTGTGAAAAGAAATTTGAAAGTAATTGAATATGATGATTAATTAAATTATGATCATTTGGAAATATAGAAGCAATAAAATCGCATGGAATTAATTTAGTGCCTTGATGTAATAATTGATAAAATGCATGTTGACCATTAGTACCTGATTCTCCCCAAATAATTGGGCCAGTTTGCCAACAAACACGATGGCCATTTCTATCAATATTTTTGCCATTAGACTCCATATTAGTTTGTTGAAGAAAAGCAGGAAGATGGCATAAATTTTGATCATATGGCAATATTGCTTCTGTTTCTGATAAAAAAAAATTATTATACCAAATACCAATTAATGCTAATAAAATGGGTATATTTTTATCTAATTCTGTATGAAAATAATGCTGATCCATAGCATGTGCACCATTTAATAATGCAATAAAATTATCAAATCCAATAGAAAGAGATATAGATAACCCCACAGAAGACCATAAAGAATAACGACCACCTACCCAATCCCAAAAAATAAATATATTATCTATATTAATACCAAAATTAATAACATTTTCAACATTTTCAGATATTGCAATGAAATGCTTATTTAAAAAATTATCGGTAACAAAATGCTTCATCATCCATGTTTTAGCAGTATTAGCATTAGTAATTGTTTCTAACGTTGTAAACGTTTTAGAAACAATTAAAAATAAAGTCGTTTCTGGATCAATTTTTTTAAATACATTAGAAATGTGCGAACCATCTATATTAGAAACAAAATGTATGTTTAAATGATTTCTAAAAGCATTTAAAGCTTGAACTATCATAGAAGGACCTAAATCTGATCCTCCAATTCCAATATTTACAATATCAGTAATTGCTTTTCCTGTATATCCTTTCCATGTTCCACTAATAACTGAATCTGAAAAAAATTTTATTTTTTCAAGCATCTTGTTTATATCAATCATAACATCTTTATTATTATACATAATAGGAGTATTACTCCTATTTCTTAAAGCAATATGTAATACTGCACGATTTTCAGTACGATTAATTATTTCCCCACTAAACATAGACTTAATAGCACTAGTTAAATCTACTTCTTTAGCTAACATCAATAGTTTTTCAACTGTATCGCTTACAATTCTATTTTTAGAAAAATCTACTAATATTTGATTATTAAAATTTATTGAAAATTTACAAAATCTGTTCTTATCTTGCAAAAATAGATCTCGCATATGAACATCTTTTATTTCATAAAAATGTTTTTTTAAATTCTTCCATGCGTTAGTATCAATAGGATTAATATTTTTCATAAGAATTCTCATTAATTTAAAATTTCTCAGATATTATTACTGCGTATAATACGTTACATTGAAATATGTTAATAAAAAAAATAAATATATAAAATATTTCTAAATATACTATTTAAAATAGTGTTAAATTTTAAAATAATTTTTCATCATTCTACTATTGATAGGGTTCTTACGGTACTTACATAGACCAAACTAATTTATTCTAAATTAGAATATATTAATAGTCTTATATTAGTTAAATATACAAGCTTAACATTTACCTATTACTATAATCACATTAATAAATATTTCCACTATAACAAAACAAAACTCGATTTAAATTTAAATATGTTATACATGTAAAAACTACTTAAATAAATGAATATAAAAACTAATATAAAGAGTACACTAATAAAATAGTACATCAACCTATTACATTAATATTAATAAAATAACAATGTATTTATATATATAAAATTGGAATATTTGTGCATTTTTATTTAATATTAACAAGTTTTAATAATACAAATATTGTGATAATTAACATCACAAGATCATATAAAAACGTTAATGCTCTTAAACGCATATTACAAATTGAACTATTTTAAAATATATACTTATGTTTTATATAGAACACAATAATAAATTCAAAAAAATTCTAAATATATAAATTTACAATTATTGTACTTCTTAACTCATTTAAAAAACTATACAACAATTACTCAAAATAATATGAAAATCAATGAACATTGATAAAAAAAATTTAATTTGGATTGATTTAGAAATGACGGGATTAAATCCTAATCAACACAAAATTATTGAAATTGCTACATTAATAACTAATATCAATTTAAAAATTATATCTATTGGACCAATCATAGCTATTAAACAAAGTAATTCTCAATTAAAACAAATGAATACATGGAATCATAAAACTCATAAAAAAAGTGGATTATTGAATCGCGTTAAAAAAAGCTTACATAACGAAAAATTAGCTGAAATTCAAACAATTTTTTTTTTAAAAAACTGGGTTCCTAAAAATACATCTCCAATGTGTGGAAACACTATCAGCACAGACAGACAATTTTTATTTAAGTATATGCCAACTTTAGAAAAATATTTTCACTATAGACAAATAGATGTTAGTACAATAAAAGAATTAGCTATACGATGGAATTTAAAACTATATGAAAATTTTAAAAAAAAAAATAATCACATAGCAATAAATGATTTAATTGAATCAGTTAATGAACTAAAATATTATCGAAAACATTTTTTAAAGTTATAACAGTAAATACATATTAAAACAACTATTCAAAAAAAAGTTAATATTTAAAAAAAATCTTAATATCTTTTCATAATTAATACTTGAGTTTTTTTTGTTTTTATAATACAGTTTATTCAACGCGGGAATAACTCAGTTGGTAGAGTGCAACCTTGCCAAGGTTGATGTCGCGAGTTCGAATCTCGTTTCCCGCTATTAAAAATATGTTATTGTAAAAAATATGTAATACAATATGATAATTTAACATAACGAATATATAATAATATCGTTTTGTTTCTAAATTAATAAACATATACTATTGTTATTTATTCAAAAATCAAAAGACATTGATTTATTTAATATATTTAAAAAAAGAACTATACTTTTTATTTTAGTAATACTAACACATTTAGGAAATGTATGTTATACTATATATTTTTTATTACGATACTATTAATGAACATTTTTTTTTCAAGTTCTTTTTTAATTTCAGCAGAAAAAACCAAAAATTATATAAAATATCATTTACATATTCAAAAAATTAATCAACAATGGAAAAAAATACAACAAAATTATTATAATTTTAATATTTATAAAAAAAATTTTATATATAAACTATTACACTAAAAATAAACATTCATCATCTAAAAAAAAACATACCATCAAAAAACATCTACGAAAAAAAGTAATAATTTTAAAAAAGAACATCAAAAATAAATGTAATATAAAAAAAATCATTGTAGCTATAGACGCAGGTCATGGAGGAAAAGATCCTGGTGCTATTGGTATTAATAAAACTCAAGAAAAAGACATTACCTTCACAATTTCTAAAAAATTAAAACGAAAATTAAATAATTCAAAGTTTTTTAAAGCAATAATGACGCGAACAGGAAATTACTACGTGTCTATTTCCAAACGCACTAAAATTGCCCAAGAAAATAAAGTTAACGTATTAATTTCGATTCATACTAACTCGTCCAAAAATTCGAACATGTCTGGATTATCTATATGGGTACTTTCAAAGAAAAAAAATAGTTCTAAATTAACTGATTTATCTAGAAAAAATATTAACAACATAAAAACATTTAAAATAAATCAGTATCATATTTTTAATAAAATGATACATTCACGCTTAAAAAATATTATTTTAAATGTTAAATTTAACCATATACGAGAATCAGGATATGTACTTGCAAAAAATATTATACAAGAACTAAAACACATTCATTCTCTATATAAAGTTCATCCGATACATGCTAATTTTGGCATATTGAAATCTCCATACTATCCATCTATACTAATAGAAACAGGTTTCATAAGTAACAAGTTAGAAGAAAAAAAATTAAGTAACAAATATTATCAAAACATTATAGTTCACTCTATATATCTAGGACTAAAACGATATTTTTTCAAAAACTGTATTTAAAAAATGCGCAAATTAATTACAAACATTTTTATTAAATTTTAAAAATATTTTAATTGTATAATATACATATAGTGTATATAAAAAAACTTCATTTAATAACACTATTATTAGAGCATATCTATAATTTTTATATATACATACTATTTTTACATCGTTCTAAAATCCATTCACGCATTTCTATAAAATAATGTTAAAACTATCCAAAAAAAATGTTATAACTAATTTTTATGATTTATTTTAAATTTTTTATTAAATTTTTCAATGCGCCCACCGGTGTCCGCTATTCTTTGTTGTCCAGTATAAAAAGGATGACATTTAAAACATACATCAATATTTATGTCCCTACATAAAGTAGAACATGTTTGAATTGAATTTCCACAAGAACAAGTAATTAAAATCTTAGAATAATTAGGATGAATATTTTTTTTCATAAATCCTTCTTAATTACATAAATCAAATTTAGAATACTGTTATGATATAGAAAACATCTATGCAGAAGTAAAAATATTTAAAAGTATTGTTTTAACATTAGAAACAATTAAAAAAAATATTTTTTTAAATAAATATATTGTTACTATATATTCAAAATGAATAATATAATCTAAAAAAATTTTAATGTAAAAACATAAAATCCTTAATTAAATTTAAACAATAAATCGTGCGTATTGAATATATTTATCACTTACTTTATATTTTTAATTATTTAAAAATATTAAAAATAAATAAAACATTTAAAGAAAAATGATTAATAAAGATTTCGTGTTTGGTAATAAATTTAAGTATTCGAACTTAAAAAAAAACAACAATAAAAATAACAATGTTATTACAGCGATAATGGTGATATTCATTATTATATTAATGTTATTAATATTAACTAACTTTTTATTAGAAAAAAAAATATTTAATAATAGTATACATAATTTAAAATCTAAAAATATTCAGAAAACCACTATCACGATTCCTAAAAAACCAAAAGAAAAATGGAAATATATATATGAATTAAAAAACGAAAAATAAAACTTTTATTACGTATTATATAATGCAGATAAATTTTTACTTCATACTGCTTAATTAATATGTTTAATCATATTAAAAACTGCATTAATTATTTCGATCATCTTATTTTTAAATTATCTAATCATTATTTATAACTATAACTAAACATATTAAATTCTATAATAAATACAAGAATTTATATTAAATTTATTATAAAATATATTTACTATTCAAAAAAACAATAAATTTTACTATTTCATTATTTAAAATAGAAATTAAAATATCATAACATAAATATAAATGTAAAAATACTGTTTACATTTTTAAAAAATAAGATTTCAAATATTATTTTCATAATGAATACACATAAAAATATTCTTAACGTCATTTTAGTACATCTTAAAAATTTAATTATTAACATTTACAATGTTGTTAAATTTTACATAAAGGATCATATTTTATGACGACTATTCTTAGCGTACGTCTTAAAAAAAAAGTAGTTATCGGGGGGGATGGGCAAGCAACTCTTGGAAATACTATTATGAAAAAAAATGTTAAAAAAGTACGAACATTATATCATGATCAGGTAATTGCAGGATTCGCTGGAGGTACAGCTGACGCATTTACATTATTTGAATTATTTGAAAAAAAACTACTTATGTATCAAGGACATTTACAACGTGCAGCAATTGAATTAGCAAAGGATTGGAGAACTGATAAAATATTACGTAAGCTTGAAGCATTACTAGCAGTAGCAAATAAAGAAAAATCATTTATTATTACAGGAAATGGAGATGTAATTCAACCTGAAAATGATCTTATGGCTATTGGTTCCGGTGGACCTTATGCACAGGCAGCAGCACAAGCAATGATAGAACAGACTACTCTCACCGCAAAGCAAATTGTAAAAATAGCACTTAAAATTACTTCTGGAATATGTATATATACAAATGATATTTTTACTATTAAAGAATTGATTTCAGAAAAATAAGGATTATCTCTATGTCAGATATGACTCCCTGCGAGATAGTGAAAGAACTTAATCGATTTATAATCGGCCAAGAAAAAGCAAAAAGAGCTGTAGCTATTGCTTTACGAAATCGCTGGCGTCGCATGAAACTCGATAAAGAACTTAGAAATGAAATAACACCAAAAAATATTTTAATGATAGGCCCAACAGGAGTAGGAAAAACAGAAATTGCTAGACGTTTAGCCATGTTAGCTAACGCTCCATTCATTAAAGTAGAAGCTACAAAGTTTACAGAAATAGGATATGTAGGAAAAGAAGTTGATTCAATAATTAGAGATTTAACTGATTTATCAATAAAAATGACACGTAACAAAGTATTTAAAAAAAATAAAAATAAAGCTAAAGAAATGGCTGAAGAACGAATTTTAAATGTTTTAATTCCAACTATTGAAAAAAAATGGAAAGAATCAGAAGTTTCTAACAAACCTATTGCAGCTATTCAATTATTTAGAAAAAAATTACGCGAGGGTCAATTAGACGAAAAGGAAATTGAAATTAGTATTTCTACAACACCCGTTGGAGTAGAAATCATGGCTCCACCGGGGATGGAAGAATTAACAAACCAATTACAATCATTGTTTCAAAATTTAGGAGGTAGAAAAAAAAATATTAGAAAACTAAAAATTAAAGATGCTATGAAACTGCTTATAGAGGAAGAATCAGCTAAATTATTAAATATAGATACTCTTAAAAAAGAAGCTATATATGCAGTTGAACAAAATGGAATTGTATTTATTGATGAAATTGATAAAATATGTAAAAGCAGAGGTACAACAGGACCTGATGTATCTCGTGAAGGAGTACAAAGAGATTTACTTCCATTAATTGAAGGTTGTACTATTTCTACAAAACATGGCATGGTTAAAACCGATCATATTCTGTTTATTGCTTCAGGAGCCTTCCAAATTTCTACTCCTTCAGATCTAATCCCAGAACTACAGGGTCGACTTCCAATCAGAGTTGAATTACAAGCACTAACAATTGATGATTTCGAACTAATTTTAACAGAACCAAAAGCATCCATAACTGCACAATATAAAGCTTTAATGCAAACAGAAAACGTACACGTTAATTTTACCAAAGAAGGTATTCGTCATATTGCTGAAGCAGCTTGGAAAGTTAATGAATCTATAGAAAACATTGGAGCTCGTAGGCTATATACTATTTTAGAAAATTTAATGGAAGATATTTCTTATAATGCTAGTAATAATAAGAATGAAATAACTATTAATATAGATAATAAGTATGTTAGTAAACATTTAGATAATTTAGTTTTAAATAATGATCTTAACCGATTTATTTTATAGTTATTTAGAAACATCATTGTATACATACATTAATTACTTTCCTATCTTAAAACGAAAGATAGGAAAGATAGTGTATTTTCAATAAAAAAAAATTATTTTCATAATTATATTATTAAAAAAGATAATTTAAATTATTAAAAAGTTCTGTATAATTACTCAATATTTGAATATACAAGTATTATATAGATTTTATATAAATATTATTTTATAAAATTAAAAATAAATTACACATTATTCATTTTATTTAATAATCCATTCAACATATCTTTCCATATATCTCGTTCTTCTATTAATTTTTTATTGTTTTCCTCTATTTTTGTTTTAACTAAAGATAACGCATCAATTTCTTGTATGTAATTATCATTTTTTTCTTTTAGCTCTTTTAATTCCATTTGCAATAATAAAATAGTATCAATAGCTTGTTGTATCTTTTCCTCTAATTTTGAAAATATCTCAAAAATCATTAATTGATGTCCTTATGAATAATATCATTATTACTTGTTTTTACAGTTAAAATTTTTAATTAAATCAAATTAAAAATATAAACTCTTTCCTATAAAATTTTTTAAAACTATGTAATATTTCAACTATACAATTTTTTATATAAAAAATCTTAACCTATTTAAAACGATACAATGCACTAACAATACAATATAAAAAACTAAAGATTTTTTAAACTAAATATGTTTTTTAAAAAAAATTTGTTATACGTTGTATTAATATTAAAATTTTTTATACAAACTAATAACAAAATTTATTGTAAAATCCATTCTATAGTTCTGTTTAAAAATTTTGTACCTAAAGTAGTTAATATAGATTCAGGATGAAATTGAAAACCACAAACTTTATCATTATCATTTCGAATTGCCATTACCATATTATTATAATATGCATTAACTGTTAATACATTAGGAATATTACTACAAATAAGAGAATGATATCGTGCTACCAAAAAAGGATTAGGTATATCATTAAACATTGCTTTTTCATCATGTTTAATTAAAGAAGCTTTTCCATGTAATATTTCTCCGGAACATTTTATATCACCTCCATATACTTTTACAATGGCTTGATGTCCTAAACAAATACCAATAATAGGTATCTTACCACGTAAGATCTCTAACAGTTCTAACATACAACCTGCGTTTTCTGGACGCCCTGGTCCAGGTGATAACATTAAAATAGGATTACACATTTTAGACAATTTTTTTAAAATAACATTAACCGAAGTTGTATTACGATAAACAACAACATTATGATTATTAATTCGTAGTTGATCTACTAAATTATACGCAAACGAATCAATATTATCTAATAAAAATATATTGTTCATTGTTAACACTCTATATAACACGAATGTGATTCAGAAATAGCTTGTAATACAGCTTTAGCTTTATTTCTACTTTCTTCTGCTTCCAACTTTGGTATAGAATCTAAAACTATTCCCGCACCTACTTGAATGGTAGCAATATTCTTTTCAACATATGCAGAACGAATAACAATACACATATCTAACGTTCCTGAAGCAGTAAAATATCCTATAGATCCCCCATAACTACCTCTTTTTTCTTGTTCTACTTCAGAAATTAATTCCATAGCACGAATTTTTGGAGCACCACTTAACGTTCCCATATTCATACATGCTTGATATGCATGAAAAATATCTAAATTTGATTTTAACGTTCCTACTACTCGTGAAACCAAATGCATAACATGAGAATATCGATCTACTTTCGTTAAATCAGCTACATAACGAGTACCAGGATCACAAATCTTTGCTAAATCATTTCGCGCTAAATCTACTAACATTAAATGTTCAGATAATTCTTTATGATTTGTACGCATTTCTAATTCTATTCTACTATCTAAATCCAAATCTATTGATCCATCAAATTTTCTTCCCCTAGGTCTAGTTCCTGCAATAGGATAAATTTCAATTTTCCTTGATGATACATTATATTTTAGAGAGCTTTCTGGGGAAGCCCCGAATAAAGTAAAAGTAGAATCTTGCATAAAAAACATATATGGACTAGGATTCTTCTTCTTTAAAATATCATAAGCTTCTAATGAATTAACGCATGGTAAATAAAACCTTCTAGACGGTACAACTTGAAAAATTTCTCCAACTATTATCGATTTTTGCATTTTTTTAATAATTTCTTCATATTCCTCATCTGTTTTATTGCATGTTAAAATCATTTTTTTAAAAATACTCGGCTTTAACGGATACATACATTGAGATAATTTCTTCTTAATATCTAATAACCTCAACTGTAATCGATTTTTTTCAAACGTATTTAAAGAAAACAAACTAGCTTGTATATAACAAGTTTTTTTTTCATGATTTAAAACAAGTAGTATTTCAGATAAATAAAAGCAAAAATCAGGACAGGATTGAGTAGTTTTCAACTTAGGTAAATCTTCAAAACTCGATACTAAATCATACGCAAATAAACCTCCAAAAAACATAGATTTAGAAAATCTATTATTGTTTACACTATCTATTAACAATCTTATTGAATCAAATATAGATAATACATGTAATTTTTTATCTTCATCTATATTTCTAGGAATTGCAGGAAATTCAATTTTTAAAATATTACTGTTAGTAAGTATTTTAACTTCGTTTGGTAATAAAGACTTAAATATTGGTAATAAACTCGCACCATTTTCGGTTAATGCCTCTAATGAAACTATTCTATCCAAAGCTGAAATGCGTAATGCAGAATCTACAATCATCATACTTTCTAAATTATGTTTTTTATTAATCTCTGCTGATTCTAAAAGTAATGTGTGATATTTACCACGACAAATATGATTAAAAGTAACTGTTGGATTTGGTTGATAAAGTGCCTCAATTTTTAAAACATCCATTTTTTTGAGATGTTTATTCATTTTTTATTTTGTTCCAAATTTTATTATATATATTAAATTTTAAAAATTTAAAATAATTAATTGCATTCCTAATATACTAATATTATATTATTTTTATTATTAGTTTAATAAATTGTTATATATGTTTTAAATAATAAACATTCAACTAACATTACATTATTTTAAATTTAAATAATTTTTATATTACATGATTTAATACTCATTACTAATACTATTTATTATCAATAAATTATATTTTAAAATATTTATAATAAATAATAATAAAAATTAAAATATTTAAATGCATTTAGTATGTTAATATATTTCAAACTAAAGTAAATAAATTATTTTAATATACATGAAAATATCATTTGAAAATTTTAAAAATATTTGAACGTTTATTTATAAAAATGATAACAAACTTTCAAACAAAATTATTTAAACATATTAAAACTAATTATCACAAAAATCTAAAAAAATAATGCTTATTATCACGACCGAAAATATTTAAATGTCATTCATATTACAAAAATAGTACTATTAATCATGTTATGTTAAATTTATATAACAAAATTATAAGCTTTGTATATATAAATAATATATTTTCAATATTACATGTTACTCCTAAATAAAATAATTATTTTATAATAATAACTTATCATATATTTTTTAGTATATAAAATACGATAATTCATCATACTATATGAAAAATATACAAATTTAAATCAATCAGAACATCAAAATATTAAAGGAACATCTAATATGAATGATTGGACTATAGCTAAAATAGTAAAAATTAAAAAATGGAAAAATAACTTATTCAGTTTAGTGTTACAGGCATCTATCTATCCTTTTATTGCTGGACAATTTTCTAAATTACTATATATTAAAAAAAATGAGAAAAATATTCAGCGTGCATATTCATATGTAAATTCTCCTAAAGATAAAAATTTAGAATTTTACATAGTATTAAATCCAAATGGAACACTTACAAAAAAATTATATAATTTATCAATGTTTGATACAATAATGATTAAAAAAACAGCATCAGGATTTTTTACTTTAAACGAAATTCCAAAGTGTAAAAATTTATGGATGTTTGCTACTGGCACAGGAATTGGACCTTATCTTTCTATTTTACAATGTCAGGACGGCACTGAAAAATTTGAAAATATTGTACTTGTACATGCAGTACGATATCAGAGTGACTTAACATATTTACCTTTGATGAATAATTTAGAAAAAAAATATAATGGTAAACTAAAAATACAAACTATTGTTAGCAGAGAACTTACACAGTCTACATTACACGGTAGAATTACTACATTACTAGAAAATGGCATTCTAGAAAAAACATTAGATATGAAAATTAATAGAAAGACTTGCCATGTTATGTTATGTGGAAATCCTGGAATGGTAAAAGACACACAAAAATTTTTTTTAGAAAAAAGAAATATGAAAAAACATTTACGAAAAAGTTCTGGGCATATTACTAGTGAAAATTATTGGTAAAATTAAAATTTTTCTTAAAAAAATTTCGATACATTCTCCACAATTTTCTATAAAATTTTTAAAATACTATCAAAAAATACAATACATAATTTTGATATACGTTATTTAAAATATGAAATTATATAATATATATAAAAATAATAAATTTAAATATTTTAACATAACAAAAAAATTACAAAAATAACTAAATCTAAAACACGATAAAACTTTTTTATATTTTTTAAAAACTAAGTATATTCGTTTAAAACACAAAAAATTATTCTTTAAAATACAAAAGATAATATAACATGCAGAATTATTATAAAATATTCTTATGTAATATAAATTTTTATAATAATTATAAAAAATATAATATTTATTTATAATTTTTAAACTTGTTTACTAATAATATTTTTCTTGTTAAAAATACCATTTGTACATTTATACAATACATAATTTATTTTTGCTTTTATATATTTTAAAAAATAATATATAAAAATTTTAAATTAACTAATTATATATTTAACTAAATTTCAAATTTCGTGCGTTATTTAAATTGTTAATTTCTTCAATACAGTGTTAACAAATCTTAATTTAAACTATCTTAAAAACATATCTTAGCCATTTTTTATAATTAATTTTGAAATTTCGTAAACACATTCTAATTAATAATTATTAAAATTTTTACAAGTATATATATGGAAAAAAAAATACTTTATCCTGGAACATTCGATCCAATTACATTTGGACATTTAGATATCATACATAAAGTTTCAAAAATATTTAATTTTATTATCATTGCAATCTTTGAAAATCTCAATAAAAAACCATTATTTACTATACATGAACGTATAAAATTCATAAAAAAAACCACTAAAACATGTAAATGTGTAAAAAAAATTATTAGTTTTGATGATCTATTAATCCATATTGCAAAATCTGAAAATGTAAATCATGTCGTTCGAGGAATTCGAACATCATCAGATCTCGAATATGAATGCAATATGTTTAATATAAATAAAAAATTATATCCAAAACTAGAACATATCTTATTTTTTTCATCTCCAAAATATTCTTGTATTTCTTCATCATTAGTTAAAGAAATAGCTAAATATAAAGGTAATATAAAAAGTTATATACCAAAATTAGTATATTATGCTTTATTAAAAAAAATAAAAAATAAAAATATATAGTTATAAGTAATTCTCAAGTATCATATTAATTAAAAAAAAATTTTAAAAAAATGGAGTATATAAACAAAAACATTTATATACTCCATACATTTCATAATATATTAATTAAGACTATAACATAACTGTTATACACTCTAAATAAATTATCTTAATTGTTTAATTAATTTTTACATTAAAAAATATTCATATGCTATTTTTGGAGTATTGTTTTTAGAAAGAATTGTAGATACCTGAACTCCAAACGAATCATATGTATTTCCATCTACTGTATAACTAGAATCTAAATTTGCTTTGCTAGTAGCTACAAGTTGAAATTCATTATCATTTATTGCATCTGCTACATAAGAAACTTTCATATCTTTTAATTTTAAATCAGCTAATTCTGGTTTTTCAGAAAACAATTTAAGATACGGTTTAGAAAATAAATTTTGATGAGTATATGAAGAAATCAATTGTCTTGATTCTAAATTAGGCAATACTTGTTGAAAATCATTTAACATATCTTGAGGGGAATACTTAGAAATCTGTTGTCCATTAACTTGTAAAACAGAATCTTCACCTTCAGAAATGAAACGATTGTTTAACTCCAAAGTGTTTTTTAACGTATTAAAACTATCTTGAAAATCTTTTCCAGAAAAAATTGTAAAACTTTCTCCGTCAGAATTTTCTAAAGTATACCAATACGGTCTTTTTAATTCTTTGCTTTCAATTTGTTCACTGTTATTTTGAATAGAATTATTTTCTACTGCAGTATTAGATTGCACTTCAGTATTATCATCTGAACTAGAAGTAAGACTATCATAAAAATTACTTATAGTAGATACTACACTTTTTCCAAAATTAACAGAAGTATCAAATACAGATTCTCCTACATTTTTTACAAAATCAACAGTATTGCTAATAGCGTTTTTTCCAACTTCATATATTGATACACAAGTATCAGATACAGAACTTAATATTGCATCAAAAAAATTTGTTATAGGAGTAAAATTGAATTTTAATATATCTGGAACAGTAAAATCAGGTGTTATATTCTTCACAAAAGTATAAAAAGGAATAAAAACTGATGCAAAACCTTTTAACTTATCGATCTTTTGTGTGTCTTCATCTGTTAATGTTATATTATCGTTTATAACTAAATCAGGTGGGTAATCTATAATTTGACCATTCAAAAAATTTGAATATGAAATGTTTGGATCATATTCATTTTCATAAGAAGGGAATTGCGGAAATTCATCAGATCTAGGAAAAGAATAAATAACATCTTTATTTGTATTTTTTAAAGTATCTTGAGGGTGTGTGTTTTTATTCACATCTACAAGTTGTATACCATCTACAACTGACATTGATGACATAATATTACGTCCTCTATTGGTATTAATTTTTGACTTAAATTCTAATTTTTAATCAAGTTTCATATTGTATTTAGTATAAACATTTTAAAATATAAAGAAACTCATTATGCTATAAAAATTAACGTTTTTAAATTTACAATAAAATTACATATAGAATAAAATCTGATTAACTATTTTCTTAAAACATTTGTTTTTAAATAATAAAAATATTTTACTACACTGTTTAACTTAGTTAATAGTTGTTTTAATAAAATGTTAATAATACAACTACTTTTGTACAATATTAAAAATTAATAATTAATCTTATAATCTTGTATAATAATATAATATTATAAATATAATATTATTACTAACAAACTTTAAATATCTTACTCCAATTAACCAAAATTTCAATACTAGTAGATTATTATTTTTAAAATTGTATAAAATTTTTTAAAAATTTTATACAATTTATTCTCGTTACTTGTATAAATTTTATCTAAAAATACTTATTTCAAATAATTCTAACAAGAATATGAATTAATATTATATATCTAAAATACATTATAGAATATATTTTATATTTATTTTACTACTATTTTATTTATATTTTCATATTTCAATATGAATTATAAAGATAAATATAAAAATTCAAAATTAAAAAAAATTATTAATAACTATTCTAAATAATCTTAAGTATCACAATATTTTTAAAGTAAATATTCACAATTTTAAATTATATGTGTTATTGATAAAAAATACAAATATACATATATTAAATTTTAACATTACTTATTCTATATGACTAAAATTATAAAATATATTATATTCTATAAACTAATAATTATAAATAATACATGAATATCTGGAATATATGAAAAATTATTAATAATCTTATGTACTTTTAATTTTACATAAAAAATTGCTTTAATGTAATTAATTTAAATATATTCCAAATTACTATTAAATATTTTACAAACATAATATTGACACAATAAAAACACATTTTTAAAAAAAATAATAAAAGATTAATGTATTATTTGCAAACTAATCCAGTATAAACTACTAGATAATATAATAGAAATAGGAAAAGTCAAAATCCATGCAATTATTATGTTTTTAACAGTCCGAATTTGTATTTTATCTCCATTAACTAAAATAGTACCAGCAATAGAAGATGAAATAATATGTGTTGTTGATACTGGAACTCCTGTATAACTAGCAGTACCTATAGAAATAGCAGCTGTTAATTGAGATGATATAGCCTGTACATACGTTATATCTTTCGTACCAATTTTTTCTCCAAACGTTTTAACAATTCTTTTCCAACCCATTATAGTACCAATAGATAAAGATAATGCTACTAATATAATAATCCAAATAGGTGCATATTCAATAGTACATATTAAATTCTTTTTCAAATTATTTAAAAAATATTTATCATCAGACTTAATTGGTGAATATTTATTGATTACTTCTATAAATTCAGTAATATATAATAATGATTGACGTAATTGATAACGCTGATCAACATTTAATTCTTTATAATTTAATGTATGATTTAATAATTTATGTAAATTTTTAAAAATATTTAATATTTTTTCATCAGGAGATTTTTTAAACAATAGCAATTGTTTGTCTATTGAATGAGTAGCCATTACATCAATACTTTTTTTTAAATTAATTTTATTATGTATGTAATAATCCTCTAAATGATAAATAGCATTTTTTGTTTGAGTAATAGTATATTGAGATGTATGTAAATTTACAAAATACTCTGATGGAAGAATACATATTAAAATTAACATTATTAATCCTATTCCTTTTTGACCATCATTTGCTCCATGTGAATAACTAACACCGATTGAAGATAATATCAATATAATCTTAACTAAAAAAGGAGGTGTACCTTCTTTTCGATATTTTTTTTGATGTCTTAAAAAAAAATTATTTTGAATAAATTTCCAACAATACTTTAAAATAAGTACTAAAACACCAGCTACTATTAATCCTAACACCGGAGAAATAATTAAAGACAAAAATACACTCAATAATTTATCTAAATTAAAAGAACTAACTATAGAATAATGATTACTAATTGCATAAGTAATATTGACTCCAATAATAGTACCAACTAATGTATGAGAACTAGAAGTAGGTAAACAAAGAATCCAAGTGCATAAATTCCATAACATAGCAGCCAATAACATAGAAAAAATAGCTTTCAAACCATATGATGAATTAATATTAAGCAATAAGTCAATAGAAAGCAGATGTACAATAGTGTAAGCTACGCTTAATCCCCCAAATGCTACTCCTAAAAAATTAAATATTCCAGAAAGTATAACAGCTAATCTTGAACTTAGTGCACGAGTATAAATTACAGTAGCTATAGCATTAGCAGAATCATGAAAACCATTAATTATTTCGTATGATAAAACTATTAAAAGAGCAATGACTGCTAAAAAATTATTAGCATAACTCATAAAAGAAAATAAATATGACATAATCTTTAAACCGCTCTAAAGATATAGACTTCATTTATTATCTGCGAGAAATCTAGATAGAGAAAGATATAAAATACATAATTGTTATAAAATTTATATTTAACACCATCACTTTAACATATATTAAAAATTTAAATTTTTCTAACTATATTAAAATCCTACAAATAATTTTAAAATATTTTTAAAAGTACTAAAATACATATTTAAAATTTACTTCATATTTATCACACTGGTAATACTTCTTAATTGCAATGCTAATATCATTCCAATACATAAAGTAAATATTACAAAAATTGAAATTCCTGTCCATTGACCTATTATCCAAAAATTTCCACTTATTGTTCCTAAAATACTAGATCCTAAATAATATGAAAATAAATAAATAGACGAAACATACCCTCTATTTTGTTTAGTATATTGTCCGACCCATGTACTAGTAACTGAATGTGCTGCAAAAAAACCTGCTGCAAATAAGAACAAACCAACAAAAATAGCAATAATTTTATTCCATTGTGAAATAAATAAACCAAAAATCATCATAATTAAAGAAATTATAAGCATTACACTTTTACCATATTTCTCTACAAGGATGCCTGCTTTTGGAGAACTATATACACCTACCAAATAAATCATTGATAATATACCTATAGCTTTTTTGTTTAAAAAAAATGGTTCTAATAATAATCTATATCCAATATAGTTAAAAACTGTGATAAAACTACCCATTAATAAAAAACCCATTATAAACAACTTAGATAAAACAGGATGTTTCCATTGTAATATAAAGTGACAAAAGATTTTTTTAGGATGTAAAGAACTAGAATAAAAATTCTTAGAATAAGGTAATAAATACAAAAATAAAATTGCAAAAAAGAATGCTATAATGCTTATTAACTCTAGTGCTAATTTCCAAGAAGTATTTTCTGATAATACACTACTTAAAAATCTTCCAAAAAAACCTCCAATAGTATTTCCACTAATATATAATCCCATAGAAAAAGACAGGGTATTAGGATGAATTTCTTCACTTAAATATGTCATAGCTACAGCTGCAACACCACTTAATGCTAATCCTGTACATGCTCGCATAAGTATAAAATTTTCCCAACTATTTACTTGCGAACAACAAAAAGTAAAGAAAGCTGCTAAAAACAAAGAACTAGACATTACTTTCTTCCTTCCTATTTTGTCCGATAATGGACCTGTAAATAGCATTCCTACTGCCATCATAGCAGTAGACGAAGATAAAGATAAGCTACTTTCTACAGGATTCAGGGAAAAATTTTTTGATAATAAGAATAAAATAGGTTGAACGCAATACAAAATTGAAAATGTTGAAAAACCAGCTAAAAATAAAGAAATTGTTACTGCTTTAAATTTTTTTGTACCTTTCATAATATAATATTTGTTATCTTTCATACTATTTCTTGATTCTTATATCTTTATATGTATAAATATAGCATCAATTCTTTATGATTAACTTTTTAATTTTAAAATGTTTTAACAAGATAATTTTTACATGGTATTATAAAAAAAAGTGTCCGTCGTAAACATATGTAGCTGAACCTGTCATATATAATTTTTCTGAATTTCCTTTCCAATTAATTTTCAATGTTCCACCTAACAAATTAACTGTAACATTATTAGATAAAATATTTTGTTTAACTCCCACTGCAACAGCAGCACAAGCAGCACTACCGCATGAACGTGTTTCGCCAACTCCTCTTTCATAAACTCTGAGAAAAATATGCGTTTTAGATATAATTTCCATAAAACTAACATTTACTCCTTCAGGAAATAATGTATAAGTACTTAAAATAGATCCAACCTTTTCAACTGGATAATTTTGTATATTTTTTTTAATTACAATACAATGAGGATTACCCACTGAAACAATATAATATTTGATAGTTTCTCCTAGAATTAATGTTGAATAATGTTCTTGCATGTTACAGATTGTATAAGGAATATGTTTAGGCTCAAAAGAAGGAACACCCATATCTACGCAAATATGTTTATTATTTAAAATATGTAAAATAATTATTCTATTTTTAGTACTAATATAAATAACTTTTTTTGAAGTTAATTGTTTCATCATCAAAAACAATGCTAAACACCGAGCACCATTTCCACATTGTGATACTTCAGTACCGTTTGCATTAAAAATTCGATAATGAAAATCAATATTTTGTATTTTTGCTGACTCTAATAACAATAATTGATCAAAACCAATGCCTGTATACCGATGGGATAAATTTTGTATTATTTTAGAAGATAGGAAAAGATTACCTTGAATATTATTTAAAA
The DNA here is from genome assembly GCA_039830055.1 of Buchnera aphidicola (Schlechtendalia peitan). Classification (GTDB taxonomy): domain Bacteria; phylum Pseudomonadota; class Gammaproteobacteria; order Enterobacterales; family Enterobacteriaceae; genus Buchnera_B; species Buchnera_B aphidicola_BB. The sequence goes on from CP140043.1 coordinate 608,629, forward strand.
TTATGAAATCATTTTCTAAACCATGCATTTTAGAAAAAAATATTTTTTTTTTATTAACATCTTTATCGACTAATTTTAATCTTTCATAAAATGAATTATACTATTTTAAAAATAAAACTCAATCATAATACATCGGATGTTGTTTTATTATTAATAATTTGTTCGTAATTTCGTTTTATTTATATATTACATATATTAAAATTAAAGTTTCACTTGTATATTATTAATAATAATATTATTGTTATAATATAATAAGAAAATTAAAGATTTATAATGTATAAAAAAAATATAAAAAATATTCATCATTTTAATAAATTGTCAGAACAATTGTTCAATGATATTGAAGAAAAAATTGACAATTATCATGGAAATTCAGATATTGATTATGAAAATAATTACAATATTATCACACTAACCTTTGAAAATAAAAGTAAAATTATTATTAATAAACAAGAACCACTTTTTCAAATTTGGCTAGCTACTATGAATTCTGGATATCATTTTGAATACGTAAACGACACATGGATCTGTAATCGTACTCAAAAAAATTTTTGGGACATTTTAGAACAATCATGTTCAAATCAATCTAATGAAATAGTAAAATTAACAAATTATAAAAAATAAAAATGTGTTTTAATCAATTTAAAATTTATAAAAAAAATTTTAAAGATATTAATTCTTAAAAATTTTTTAATACTAATGAAATGCTATAATTCAATCGTTTATAATTTTAATTATATTTTAGAAATACAAAATAATTTGTATAAATATTATATAATAGAAACATTTTTAAAATCTTATATAATACAATCTTCAAAAATATACATACATAATTATAAAATTATAATTTATAAAACAATTTTTAAAATATACTAAATACCTACTCAAAATAAAAATTAAAAAATTATTTTACAACGGTAAAATTTACATTTTAACATCTATACACATTCCTTTCGGTGAGAGAGGATTTGAACCCCCGACCTACTGGTCCCAAACCAGTTGCGCTACCAAACTGCGCTACTCACCGAATAAAAAATTTTATTAAAATATTTTAATACTAAAATGGGGTGACCAATGGGGCTCGAACCCATGACATCTGGAATCACAATCCAGGACTCTACCAACTGAGCTATGATCACCATATAAAAAGATTAATATTCTTAAAATTTTGCGCTCGGCAGGATTCGAACCTGAGACCTCTACCTTCGGAGGGTAGCGCTCTATCCAACTGAGCTACGAACGCTTTTAGAAAATAAAATATTATTTTATTAACAATTTTTAATAATGTCTAGTACTTTTTATAAATTGCCATTTTTATACATCTTAATTTATATTTAATATAATAATAGAATTTATAAAAAAATTTAATTCTTATACATATTTTTAAAAATTTACTATAAGAAACATCTATTTAAAATAATGTTTTTTATATTAAATTTTTAAAATATTATAATATTAGTATTAAAACATAAAAATTAATTTTAACATTATTAATATGCTATAAAACATAACTAAACATTAATTAAGAGCGTTTCATCATGTTAAAAAATTCATTATTAGTTTTAGTCATAGCTAACTTATTTATTAAAAATTCCATAGCATCAATTTCGCTCATAGGATGAATTATTTTTCGAAGAATCCACATTTTTTGCAATTCGTCAGGCTGAGTTAACAACTCTTCTTTTCTAGTACCTGATCTATTATAATCAATAGCTGGAAAAACACGTTTTTCTGCTATTTTCCGTGATAAAGGTAACTCCATATTTCCTGTACCCTTAAATTCTTCATATATTACTTCATCCATTTTTGAACCTGTATCAATTAACGCTGTTGCTATAATAGTTAAACTCCCTCCTTCTTCTACATTACGTGCAGCACCAAAAAATCTTTTAGGTCTATGTAAAGCATTAGCATCTACACCACCTGTTAATACTTTTCCCGAAGCTGGTACTACTGTATTATAAGCTCGCGCTAACCGCGTAATAGAATCTAATAATATAATTACATCTTTTTTGTGTTCTACTAATCGTTTTGCTTTTTCAATTACCATTTCTGCAACTTGAACATGTCTAGAAGCTGGTTCATCAAATGTCGATGCCACTACTTCTCCTTTAACTAATCTATACATTTCAGTTACTTCTTCTGGTCTTTCATCTATTAGTAGAACCATCAGTACACAATCAGGGTGATTGTAAGCAATGCTTTGAGCTATATTCTGTAAAAGCATAGTTTTTCCAGCTTTAGGGGGTGCAACAATTAATCCTCTTTGTCCTCTCCCAATAGGAGATGCTAAATCCAATACACGTGCTGTTAAATCTTCAGTAGAACCATTACCTCTTTCCATTCTTAAACGAGAATTAGCATGTAAGGGGGTTAAATTTTCAAATAAAATTTTACTTCTAGCATTTTCAGGTTTGTCATAATTTACTTCGTTAACTTTTAATAATGCAAAATATCTTTCACCTTCTTTTGGAGGACGAATTTTGCCAGAAATAGTATCACCAGTTCGTAAATTAAATCTTCGAATTTGACTAGGAGAAACATAAATGTCATCAGGGCCAGCTAAATACGAACTATCAGAAGAACGCAAAAAGCCAAATCCGTCCTGTAAAATTTCTAATACACCATCTCCAAATATGTCTTCTCCGCTTTTTGCGTGTTGTTTTAATATGGAAAAAATAATATCTTGCTTTCTCATACGTGCTAAATTTTCCAGTCCTGCAGTATCACCAAGAATAATTAATTCAGAAACTGGTATATTTTTTAATGCAGTAAGATTCATAATGATAGGTTCTTAGTAAAATCAGAGTCATGCTCGAGATGATATTTGGCGAATAAAATAATGTAATATAAATAATCCACACAAGCTTAATCAATTTTTATGATAATTTTTATTTTTTTTAAAAAAAGAAATATTTTTAAAAAATTAAGAAACATTTAATACTACCACATTGGTAGTATTAAATCTATAAATTTTAAAAAATAATACTCATATTAAAAATATATTTTTTACATTTATTTTAAATTAGTATTTAAAAAATCTTTTAACTGAACTTTAGATAAAGAACCAATTTTTGTTGCAACTAATTCACCTTTTTTAAACAATAATAATGCAGGAATGCCTCTAATAGAATACTTTGGCGCAGTATCAGGATTAGAATCAATGTTTATTTTTGCAACAGTTAGAATACCATTATATTCTACAGAAATTTCTTCTAAAATAGGTGCTAATACCTTACATGGATTACACCAATCAGCCCAAAAATCAACTAATATTGTGTTATTTGACTCTAAAACACATTTGTTAAAATTATTATCAGTCAAATTTATTATATTTCCTTTCATATTTTATTTATCCTTAATAAAAAAAAAATTAAAAAATATATAAGAATACAACGTATTATACATTTTTGTATTTATTCCAAATATCTTTACCTATTTTTTACATACAAACTATTTTTTAATTTAAAAATGTTATTTTTTTTTATATCTACTCTATTCCAAAATACATCATTACTTGGCAATTCTAATAAAAATCGACTAGGAGTAGTTGAAATGATAGTTCCATACTGAAACCGTGTTTTAGAATAACTAAAAAACAATTCTTTTTTCGCTCGCGTAATTCCAACATAAGTTAATCGTCGTTCTTCATCTATATTATTAATAGAATTATAATGAGGTAAAATACCTTCTTCCATACCTATCATAAATACATAAGAAAATTCTAATCCTTTAGAAGCATGCAATGTCATTAATTGTACTCCATCAACATGTTTTTTTTGATCTTCAAGTTCATTTTTTAAAATAAATTGATAAATAATATCTGATAAAATATTAGAATTTTCTTTATTAGAATTTATTAATTCCACTATCCAATTTAATAACATATGTATATTTTTAACACTCATTGTATACACTTGCAAATTATCAATAGTGTTTAGTAACCATTTTTTATATCCTATACTAGAAATTAAATTACATAATGTTTTCATAGGTTGTACATACATATCTTTTTTTAAGCTTTGTATTAATATAAAAAATTTTCTTAATGCATCAAAACTACGAGAAGTCAAAAAAAACTTTAAACCAATGTCATCAGTAGACTTAAACAGACTAGTATTCCTTCTCTTACTCCATTCTTTTAACTTATTTAAAGTTATCTTTCCTATTCCTCGTGGAGGTTTATTTATTATCTTTAAAAAAGCTATATCATCATTTGAATTGAATATTAATTTTAAATACGCTAATACATCTTTAATTTCAGGCCGAGAAAAAAAAGAAGAACGAGCTATAATTTGATATGGAATATCAAAATTCATGAATATTTTTTCAAATACTTTTGCTTGATAATTACTCCGATATAATATAGAATAATCTTTATATTGAGTTACATACGTAGATTTATGTTTTAATATTGTTTGAGATATCAAAATAGCTTCATCTTCTTCGTTTTTAGCAGACATAATATTTGCAATAGGTCCATATGCTAAATTAGAAAACAATTTTTTATCTAAAAAATGAGGGTTATTTTGTATTAAAAAGTTAGCAATTTTTAAAATCCTACCAGAAGAGCGATAATTATGTTCTAATTTTATTATATTTAATTTAGGATAATCTGATTTTAACAGTGAAAAAATATTAGACTTTACTCCTCTCCAAGAATAAATAGATTGATCATCGTCTCCTACTAAAGTAAAATTTGGATTATACTCATTTAATAATTTTATTAACTCATATTGTACTGAATTAGTATCTTGATATTCATCCACTAATAAATATTTAATTTTATTTCCCCATTTTTTTCTCAAAATTTTATTCTTTTTTAATAATAAAGTAGGTAAAAAAATTAAATCATCGAAATCTAATGTATTACAAGATTTAAGATAAGATTCATATAACTGATAATAATAACAATATTTCTGTTCTAAAATAGAATTAGATTTTATTCTTACATCATAAGAATCCAATAATTTATTTTTCCAACTTGAAATCATTATACGAACTTTCTTTAAAAATATTTTATCATTTTTTTTTGTAATATTTTTAAGCACAGCCATTTGATCTTGTTCATCAAAAATTGAAAAATTAGATTTAATATTTAATGAATTTATTTCAGATTTTATGATTTCTAATCCCAATGAATGAAAAGTAGAAATAGTAACTTTGTGTAAAACATCACAAGATAGCTGATTAGAAACTCTATTTTTCATTTCTTTGGCAGCTTTATTGGTAAAAGTAATAGCAAAAATATCACTAGGATGAAATTTACATTCATTTATCAAATAAATAATTTTTTTCACAATAACTTGCGTTTTTCCTGATCCCGCTCCAGCTAAAACCAAACATGGACCAGAAATACAATAAATTGCTTGTTTTTGATTTATATTTAAATGCATATACAACGACTATATTAAAATTTTATATAATAATAAATATATGAAAATATTACTTTATACACAAATTTTTTAATAATTGTTTGTTGAATTGAAAGTACTACTATCATTATATTACTTTTACTGGTTTCATATTAGTCATATAACTTCTTAAACGTTTTCCAACAATTTCTACAGGGTGATTTTCAATACTATTATTACACTTACTTAAAGTTACATTATCTAATTTTGATTCTGATATTTTACTACCAAGATCACCAGGACATAATTCACGCATAAATTTTTTTAATATAGGTATTGCAGCTTGTGAAAAAAGATGACTTCCATACTCAGCAGTATCAGATATCACTAAATTCATTTCATGCAGACGTTTTCTAGAAATAGTATTAGCTATTAAAGGTAATTCATGTAAAGACTCATAATATGCAGATTCTTCTTTTATTCCTGTTTCTAGCATAATTTCAAAAGATAATTCAATACCTGATTTTAATATTGCGACCATTAATAATCCCTGATCAAAATATTCTTGTTCTAAAATTACCTTGTTATACGTATTACATTTTTCAAAATTAGTATTTTTTATTTTTTCTCTCCATTCTTTTAACTGCTGATCATTATTTTTCCAATCATACATCATGTTTTTAGAAAATTCGCCTGAAATAATATCATCCATATGCTTTCTAAATAATGATGAAAATAACTTTTTTAATCTTTGAGCAAGAACACATGCTCTAATTTTTGCAGTATTAGATAATCTATCTAACATCAATGTGATTCCACCATGCTTAACTGATTCAGTAATTACTTCCCATCCCGATTGAATTAATTGACCTGCATAACTTGGATCTGTCTTCTGTAAAACAAGTTGTTCATAACATACTAAAGAACTAGCTTGTAACATTCCGCATAAAATCGTTTGTTCGCCCATTAAATCTGATTTAACTTCTGCTATAAAAGAAGATTGTAAAACACCTGCACGATGACTACCAATAGAAACTGCCCAAGCTTTTGCAATTTCAATACCAATATTATGTGGATCATTTTCAGTATGAACACAAATTAAAGCAGGTACACCAAAACCTCGCTTATATTCTTCTCTTACTTCTGTTCCTGGACATTTTGGAGCAACCATAATGACTGTTATATCATTTCGTATCACCTGTCCCATTTCAACAATATTAAATCCATGTGAAAAACCAAGAACTGAATTTTTTTTCATAAATTTTTGTAATAATTCTACAACTTTTTTATGCTGTTTATCAGGAGTTAAATTTATAACTAAATCTGCTGTAGGAATAGTATTTTCATATGTATCTACAAAAAATCCATGTTTAGTAGCATTAATCCATGATTGATTCTTCTTAAATATAGAACTAGCACGTAGTGCATAAGATACATGTAAACCTGTATCACGCATATTTAATCCCTGATTTAAACCCTGCGATCCACATCCTACAATAACGATATTTTTTCTTTTTAAAATATCACATTGTTCATCAAAAGAATTTTTGTGCATCAGCTTACATTGTTGTAAATTGATCAATTTTTGACGAAAATTAAGTGAATTAAAATAATTATTCATATATGTCCTATAATGTAATTACACCAAATAACATTTGCATATTAAGTATATAATAATTTTACTATTTTTCATAAAATAAAATTTAGAAATGCAATTTCTAAAGTTATATTTTTCTAACTGCACCTTTATCCGCACTTGTTGCAAATAACGAGTATATTTTTAAAGAACTAGAAATACAACGTTTTCGATCTTGAGGAGTATACGATAGTTTTCCACGTTTAATTTCATTCTGAGTTCTTATTAATAATTCATCATCTGTAACATTTAAATGTACAACTCGATTAGGAATATTAATGTCAATTAAATCATTGTTTTTAACTAATGCAATGTTGCCTTTACTTGCTGCTTCAGGAGAAACATGACCTATAGATAATCCTGAAGTTCCCCCAGAAAATCGACCATCTGTTATTAAAGCACAGTGTTCATCTAACCCCATTGATTTCAAATAAGTAGTCGGATACAACATTTCTTGCATACCAGGGCCCCCTTTTGGTCCTTCATAACGTATTATAACTATATGACCTTTCTTAACTATTCCTGCTAAAATTGCTTTTACCGCCTCTTCTTGACTTTCAAATACTATTGCATGTCCTTTAAAGACTAAATTATCTTTTTTAACACCAGATGTTTTAACAACACAACCATTTTTTGCAATATTACCGTATAATATAGCTAATCCTCCATCATAACTAAAAGCAAATTTATGAGATCGTATGCATCCTGTTTCACGATCTTTGTCTAATGAATGCCATTTATAAGATTGTGAAAATGGAATGATTGTTTTATGTCCAAGAGGACCAGCACGAAACATATTAATTACATTTGTATCATTTGTTTTTAAAATATCATATTTGTCTAACGTTTTTGACAAATCTAATCCAAGTATATTTTGTGTGTTTTTATTTAGTAAATTAATACGATTTAGTTCTGCAAGTAAACCCATTACTCCACCAGCTCGATGAAAATCTTCTATATGATAAACATCACTACTCGGGGCAAGTTTACACAAATGGGGTGTTTTTCTAGATAATAAATCAATATCCAACATAGTAAAATCAATATTACCTTCCTGTGCAGAAGCTAATAAATGTAATATAGTATTAGTCGATCCACCCATAGAAATATCTAACGACATTGCATTTAAAAAAGATTCTCTTGAGGCTATACTACGAGGCAAATAATTTTTATTATTATTTTCATAATACTCTTTAGTAATTTTAACTATTAATTTTGCTGAATCAATAAATAATTTTTTTCTATCTACATGAGTAGCTAATAACGTACCATTTCCTGGCAATGATAATCCTAATGCTTCAGTAAGACAATTCATAGAATTTGCAGTAAATAAACCAGAGCACGATCCACACGTAGGACATGCTGAATTTTCAATTTGTTTTACCAAACGATCAGAAAAATTTGGATTAGCACTATACGTAATTGCATCTACTAAATCGATTTTGATTTCTTTTCCATTTATAATAGTTTTTCCTGACTCCATTGGTCCACCAGAAACAAATACACATGGAATATTTAAACGCAAAGCTGCCATTAACATTCCCGGTGTTATTTTATCACAATTAGAAATACAAATCATAGCATCAGCACAATGCGCATTAATCATATATTCTACAGAATCTGCTATCAATTCACGTGAAGGGAGAGAATACAACATTCCAGAATGACCCATAGCAATTCCATCATCTATTGCAATAGTATTAAATTCTTTAGCTACTCCATTTTCTAATTTAATCGTATGAGAAATAAGTTGTCCTAACTTTCTCAAATGAATATGACCAGGAACAAATTCAGTAAAAGAATTAACTACTGCAATGATTGGTTTATTAAAATCCGAATCTGTCATTCCAGTAGCTTTCCACAACGATCTTGCTCCTGCCATATTACGCCCTTGAGTAGTTGTTGAAGAACGATATTTTGGCATATTTTCCCTTAAAAATGATTTATTAAAAAGTTTCAAATAAAATATTATATTAATTTTTTTAATGAATTGTATAGAAGAATGTATCTATTAAAAAGAAAGGATATGTATAATTATTAATATAAACACTTATCTTGAAATAATTACTATAATCAAAATATATTTAAAATTATAATCATAATTATCATAAATATTGTAAATATAAACAATAATTCTAATATTTTAATATATTTAAATTTATGATATTAAATACTACTGATTTGAAATAGCTTGTAATTAATTTTAAAAATTTTTGAATTACTTACATTTAACAGGGGTGAAGGGAATCGAACCCCTAACATTCGGTTTTGGAGACCGACGCTCTACCAATTGAACTACACCCCTTAATTTTTTTATTTTAAATGATTAATATTAAAGAATAATTCATTTTTTAGAATACTATTAAATATAATTTAAGTCTAGTATTAACTTAAATGTATATTAATATTTAACATTATTAACTTAACGTATTAATTACATAATTTTCTTATTTTTTATAACAAATAATTTTTAAAGACATTTAAAAATAAAAAAATTAGTTATAATAACAAATAATATCAAGTAATAAATATAATTTAATATTTATAATAAATAGGTAATATGTAATGAAATTTCCAATTTATCTAGACTACGCAGCAACTACACCTATGGAATCAAAAGTAATGGAGAAAATGATAACGTTTTTAACATTAGAAGGTACATTTGGAAATCCAGCGTCTCGTTCACATCAATTTGGATGGAAAGCAGAAGAAGCAGTTGATGTAGCAAGAAATCAAATAGCTGAATTAATAAATGCAGATTCTCGAGAAATAGTCTTTACTTCAGGTGCTACTGAGTCTAATAATTTAGCAATTAAAGGTATTTCTGAATTTTATAAAAAGAAAGGAAATCATATTATTACTAGCAAAACTGAACACAAAGCAGTATTAGATACTTGTAGACATTTAGAAAATCAAGGAATTCGTGTAACATATTTAAATCCATTAAAAAATGGAATTATTGATTTGAAACAATTAGAAACACACATTTGTGAAAAAACTATATTAATTTCTATTATGCATGTAAATAATGAAACTGGAGTAATACAAGACATTAAAAATATATCTAATATTTGTAAAAACTATGGAATTTTTTTTCACGTTGATGCTACTCAAAGTATAGGAAAATTACATATTGATCTCAAAAAATTAAAAATAGATTTAATGTCTTTCTCTGCACATAAAATATATGGTCCTAAAGGTATTGGAGGGTTATATGTTCGACGTAAACCTCGTGTGCGATTAACTGCACAAATTCATGGAGGAGGACATGAAAGAGGAATGAGATCAGGTACTTTACCTGTACATCAAATTGTAGGTATGGGAATAGCATTTCATCTTGCAAAAAAAAATATTGATCATGATTACAGACATTTAATTAATCTTCGAAATCATTTATGGAAAGGTTTAAAAAGCATTGAAGAAGTATATTTAAACAGTAATCTTAATCATGGTGCACCACATATATTAAATGTAAGTTTTAATTATGTAGAAGGTGAATCGTTAATTATGGCATTAAAAGATATCGCAATATCATCAGGATCAGCTTGTACATCCGCAAGTTTAGAGCCTTCTTATGTATTACGAGCATTAGGATTAAAAGATGAATTAGCACATAGTTCTATTCGATTTTCAATTGGACGTTATACTACTAAATTAGAAATAGACTATACTATTAAAATAGTGCATAAAGCTGTTGATCGTTTAAGAAACTTATCACCACTATGGGAAATGTTTAAATCTGGAATTGATTTAGATAATGTAAATTGGACAAATGACTAATTTTAAATACCTTACAAGAGAAAAAAAATGACATATAGTAAAAAAGTATTGGATCACTATGAAAATCCTAGAAATGTAGGCTCATTTTCAAATTCTGATGCTAATATTGGAAGTGGTTTAGTAGGAGCTCCAGCGTGTGGAGATGTAATGAAATTACAAATAAAAGTTGACGAAAATGAAATTATTAAAGATGCTTGTTTTAAAACATATGGATGCGGATCAGCAATAGCTTCTAGCTCTTTAATTACAGAATGGATTATAGGAAAATCATTGTCAGAAGCTGAAAATATCAAGAACACTAATATAGCAAAAGAACTTGATTTACCTCCAGTAAAAATACATTGTTCTATTTTAGCAGAAGATGCTATTAAAGCAGCAATTTCTAATTATAGAGAAAAAAATAAAAAAAATAAATGATTTAAAAATTTGTAGAATAAATTTCAATATTGATAATAAACGTGTTGAAAATTTAAATATATTTCGACACGTTTAAATAATCACATTAATTGTTATTAAATTATATCTATCTGGGATAAATTATGAATTATTTTAAATTGTTCAACTTTCCACAAAAATTTAAAATTGATATAAAACAATTATCATTACAATTTTATAAATTGCAAAAAATATATCATCCTGATGTTCATGAAAATTGTCTAGAATCTAAAAATAAAGATTATTATAAACACTCAATAAATATAAATAAAGGTTACCATATACTTAAGGATCCATTAAAACGTGCTAAACACTTATTATTACTAAATTCATTTAATTTTAATAATGAACAAAAAAATTTATCAAACGAAAAATTTATTTACGAACAATTAAAATTATTTGAAACACTAGAAATGTTAAAAAATAATATTCAAAAAAAAAAAGAACTGAAGCTTTTTTTACATAAAATTGAACAAAAAAAGAAATCTTGTTTTATAGAACTAGAATTTATGTTTGATAAAGAAGAATGGCAATTAGCAGCAATGATATTATACAAATTGCTATTTTATGAAAAACTTACATAAAAAATAAAAATGTATAAAAATCAAAAATTGAGATAAAAGTTTATGATCACAATCAAAATAGCAAATAATACAAAAATTAAGAAAAACAGTAATATTACATCATTTGGTATTGATTTTGGCACTACATATTCACTAATAACTACTACTATACTACAAAACATTATTATTATTTCTGATGATAAAAACCGTGTTCTTCTACCTTCTATTGTTAATTATAGTTCTTCCAAACCTATTACTGGATGGCATGCTCAAAACTTAATTGAAAATGATCCTATCAATACAATTACTTCAGTAAAACGTTTAATCGGGAAATCATTAGAAGAAATTAAACAATTATTCCCATATTTACCTTATAAATTTCATAAAAATGAAGATAATACTATTTCATTTATTATTAATAATTCTTTAATAAGTCCTGTTAATGTATCTAGTCAAATATTTATTGCACTAAAAAATCGTGCAATAACTCTATTTAAAAAAGAAATTAATAAAGTAGTAATTACTGTTCCATCACATTTTAATGACCTACAAAGACAAAAAATTAAAAAAGCAGCAAAAATAGCAGACTTAAGCGTGCTTCGTTTATTAAATGAACCAACTTCAGCTGCTATTGCTTATGGATTACATTTACAAAAAAAAGGAATAATTGCTATATATGATTTAGGAGGTGGAACATTTGACATTTCTATATTAAATATAAATAATAATATTTTTGAAGTATTATCTACTTCTGGAAGCACTAATTTAGGAGGAGATGATATTGATTACTTGTTATTACGATATATTTCAAATAAAATTAAATCACTTAATTTAAACGACTTATCTTTACATAAAAAATTATTAGATTTCGCTAAATTTATAAAAATTCAATTAAGTTTTAAACATTACATTTCTACACAATTTCAATCTCATAATTTTTATATTACTAGAAAAGAATTTAATATTATAATTAAACCTATCGTTTTAAAAACATTAAATATTTGTAAAAATGCATTAAAATCCGCTAATATTTTGATCGATGATGTTAACTTTATTATATTAGTAGGAGGTTCAACATATATTCCATTTATAAGACAGTACGTCATGGAATATTTTAAAAAACCACCCCTATACTCAATTAATCCAGATCAAGTTGTTGCTATAGGAGCTGCAATTCAAGCAAATATGTTAACAAAAAAAAATAAAAAAAATAACATATTATTGCTAGATGTAGTATCCTTATCTCTAGGTATTGAAGTCATGGGAAATATAGTAGAAAAGATTATATTTAAAAATACTAAAATTCCTATTTCTCAAACAAGAGAATTTACAACTTTTAAAGACAAACAAAAATCCATACTTATTCATGTTTTACAAGGTGAAGAAAAACTAGTAAAAAATTGCCAATCTTTATCAAAATTTGTATTATCAAATATCCCTGAAAAACCAGCTGGAGAAGTTATTGTTGTCGTAACATTTCAAATTGATATTGATGGATTACTATCTATTACCGCTAAAATCAAATCAACAGATATTAAAAAAAGTATATCTATAAATTCTGTATATTAATCTAAAAATATTTTAAATATCTGGTATAATTATGTCATGATTAATGTTGATAAACAAATTATATTTATTTTTATACAAAAAAAAATTAAAATATTACTATTATAATTGTAGTTATTTATTACTATTTTCAATAGTAATTTATTACAAATAAAATCAAAGATATTAATTTTATATAAAACACTTTAAAAATTAATAAGGTTTTAATACTATGCCAAAAATCACATTTTTACCTCATAAAATATTATTACCTAAAGGCGGAATATTCTACGCTAAAGAAGGAGAAACAATTTTAAATGTTGCACTAAGAAATAATATAAATATTGAACATGCTTGTAACAAATCATGTATATGCACCACATGTCATTGTTTTATAGAAAAAGGATTTTCATCTCTATCTACTTGTGAAGAAAAAGAAGAAGATATTCTTGATAAAGCATGGGGTGTTCAATTAAACAGTCGATTAAGTTGTCAAGCAAAAATAATCAAAAAAGATATAGAAGTTAAAATTCCTATGTATACTATAAACCAATTTTAACAATTAAAATATTTAATTTCTTATTGAATATTGATAGAATAATATTAAAATATCTAAAAATAAAATATAATCATTGAAAAATTTATTTCAAAAATGGATTACTACTGTTCTTAAAATAAAAATGTACAGGATTTCCTACAATTTTTAACGTTTTTATAAAAAAATTAGATAAATATTTTTTATAAGAGCTAGAAAGAAAATTGAGTTTATTACCATGTATAATAATAGTTAAGGGATTCTTTCTTCCTAAATGAGCATATTTTAATTTTATTTTGTTTCCTTGAATAATAGGTGGTTGATGTTTTTCTGTTGCTAGTTTCATAATTTTTGTTAACTTTGCAGTATGTAATGCTTGTACAGAATGTCGAAAAGTTTTATTAATAGATAAAAAAATTTTATTAGTATCTAATTTTTGAATAGCAGAAATGAAATGAACATCTCCTATTTTTATTAAATTAAATTTTTTTGATTGTATTAAATCATTTTTTTTAGATCTAGATATTTTATCACATTTATTAAATACTATTATTATTCCACAACCACTATTTATAATATAATTAAATAAAATTAAATCCTGATCTGATATAGTATCTGTAGAATCTATCATTAATATAACAACATTAGCTAATTTTATAGTCTTAAAAGTTTGCTGTACTGAAAATTTTTCTATATAATGTTTAATTTTATTATTTCTTTTTACACCAGCAGTATCAATAAAAACATAATGTTTCTGTTTATGTGAAACTACATTCCAAATACTATCTCGAGTAGTACCTGGTTCATCATCTGTAATCATTCTGTACGTATCAAGAATATTATTTACTAAAGTCGATTTTCCTACATTTGGTTTTCCAACAACAGCGATTTTTATAAAATCAATATTTTTGAATAATCTTAAATTTACATTTTCTGTTTCTAAAAAAGTAGAATATAAATATTTTTCGTTATTATAATTCAATGTTATTGACAATAAATTTGAAAAATATTTTTTAACTAAAATACTTATTCCTATTCCATTAGTTGCTGAAATTGCATGAATATTAGAAAATCCCAATGCATAAAATTCTATTTTTACTAAATTAAAATCTAATCCATCAATTTTATTAACTAAAACTAATACAGATTTTTTATGTTTTCTAATCATTTTTGCAATACTTAAATCTTCATGCGTAAGTCCATCACGAGCACTAACTAAAAAACATACTAAATTAGCTTCCTCGATAGAAATAATGATTTGTTGAAATATTTTTTTATTTATATTTTTTTTTTATAATTTATTCCAGCAGTGTCTACGATAGAAATTTTATTTTTATCCATACTTAAGTATCCGTATTTTCTATCTCTAGTTAACTCTGGAAAATTAGAAACTAATGCATTTTTAGAACAAGTTAATTTATTAAACAAAGTAGATTTTCCAACATTAGTTCGTCCAATCAATGCAATTAAAGGAATCATTATAATAACCTTTTTAATATTGTTATATGTGTTTAAAAACATTAAACACACATTTTTTAAACTTTTATATTTTTATTATTTAGGTTTATGCTTAAAATTTTTATTTAATAGAATGTTATTTATTTCAAATAAATTATCTTTTTGAAATTCGAAAATATTTTGTTGATTTTCAGAAGTAATAAATATATTTTTTTTAAAATTATCAACAACATTTTTCCAAGTATTTTCAGTAATGCGATTAATATTTTTTATTGCTTGTTTTTTAAGATTCAATTGAAATTGAATTTTTGAAATATTTAAAATTGTTATATTAAAAATATTTATATCAGATGTATATAATAAATTATTTTTCAATATTAATAACGCGTTGTTTAACATATTATTATCTACATATATTTTAGCTAATTGTAAAGATGCTAAGGAACTATAAACATGGTGTCTGTTATTAATAATAAATTTAACAATTTTATTTATTGAATTTTGATCACGAATATTGTTTTTGTTGAAAATAATTTCAAAGTCTTCAATATTAATTGTATTATTCTTACTATTTTTAAAAAAATAAATAACTGAAAATAGAATAAAAATACACAAAAAAAATATGCTACTTATTTTTAAATATTTAAAACTTTGATGCGTTTTGATTTTTCTTGGCATTTGTATATTAAAAATAATGCAATATTGATAATTACATTATATGAATTTAATAGAATTATTATTCTAGTAGAATACTCAAATGAATGCAAGAATTTTTGAAAAATTATTAATGAAATATTATTTAATCAATAATTAAACATAAATTAGTATAAAATTTGCAAAATTATATACTTAAATATTTATATATATACTTAAATATTTATATATATACTTAAATATTTATTATATATACTTAAATATTTATATATATACTTAAATATTTATATATATACTTAAATATTTATATATATACTTAAATATTTATATATATACTTAAATATTTATATATATACTTAAATATTTATATATATACTTAAATATTTATATATATCATTGCATTAAATCATTTAATTGAGAGTTATTA